>NZ_UWOK01000001.1:0-720786 GCF_900573985.1 Campylobacter showae
TCGTTTTTCACCATGTTAAAAACCATCAAAAGATTGTCTTTATCTTTTGAAGTGATTTTTATAACGGCATAGGCGTCCGTTATCGCTGCAGGATCGGGCATAGTAACCACCACGACCTCGTCTGCGGCCTCTAAAAATAGCCGCGTGTTTCCGCCTATACCCGCGCCCGTGTCGATGATGATAAAATCAAGCCCGTCAAGGTTCGCCGACTCGGCAAAAAACTGCTCGCACAAAAATTGGTTGTTAAATTTTAATATCTCCTCGCCGCTTTCACCGGGAATCAGCGTCAAATTCGGCTTTATCTCGATCAAAATATCTTTTAAGGAACATTCGCCTTTTAGTACGTGGAGCAAATTTTTATTAACGCGCACGTTTAAGATGACGTCTAAATTCGCTAGCCCTATGTCCGCGTGAGCGACTCTTACCCGTTTTGGCCAAATTAGCCAAATTTGCGCTTATGGTGCTTTTATTCCGCCTTGCCGCTAGTTACGCTAAAATATAATAGCGTAGTTCTTGTTGCTTTGGCTTGGGCGGCCACTATGGCCTTTAGTTTCTCGGGCCCTGATTCTCATTATGTCCCTTGGCTAAATCCCTCCTAATACGCAGCCTTACTAAAATTCGCTTCTTTGCCACCAAGATACTCGGTCCCGGTACTCCCTGGCCGACGGAGAAAAAACTAACAGGCTTATTCGGTCCTCGTAAACTAGGGAAAAACGTTGCCAAAACTCTTCGTCTCGTCAAATTTGGTGATAAATCTAGTGGTATCGCGATGTCCAAGAAAGCTAAATCCGTTGTAATTTCAAGCATATCTTCGATCTTTGCTCCTGCCGAGAGCACCAAATGCACGTCTATATGCGTATCCGAGCTTTTTAAAAATTTTTCTAGCCTTGATAGCTTTTCTTTATCGTACTGCGAGCTACCGTGGTGTCTATGAGGATAACTCAACAGTGATTTAGCTGCTTAGAGCGTTTTTTAAAATCATCAACTTCGATAACGTCAAGGATCGGAAGCTTCATCATCTTGGCGTATTGAAACAGCTGCTCGACCGCCCCAATACGGTAGGTATCAAGCGTGATGATGCCCGTTTTTCACGCGCTTACCGTCTCCATACGCAAATCTTGCAGCAAGTTTAGCTAGAGTCGTAGTTTTACCAACTCCGGTCGGCCCCACCAGCATCATTATCTTTTGTTTTCTATCGTCCTCTTCGCTTCTGCACGGTAGCATCTTCCTAAGTAGCGAGCTAAAATATCTCCTAACCGCGGTCGGATTAGCCTTCATCTGAGGCGACATATTTTCCACGGTTATTTTCATTATCTGCTCTAGGTGTTCCTCTTTCATGCCGCTATTTTTGGCGTCTTTGTAGATACCGGCAAACTCGGGCGGTATGCTTAGGTTGTTTCTAGCACCCGCTCGCTCCTCCCAGAACATATCGGCTATCATATTTACTTTTTCGCTTAGTGCGCTCACCTGCCTTGCGACGTCGTCTATCTTTTTATCGTAGTTTTGATCTTGGCGGCTTGGCATAGTTTCTATATTTGCTATTTGGCTTATCTCCTTTGCGGCTTTTGAGATGTTTAGAAGTATGTCCTCGCCGCTATTTTGGGCTGTTTTGTAGTTTTGATTTTGCGAGGCTGAGCTCGTGGAGTTTTGGCTAAAATTGCCGCAGCTAAAGCGCTTTGAGCTTCGACTTCAAAAAGCTCGCGCTCGTCTAAAATGATCTTTTGCGGCCTTTCCTCTTTTGCTGCCTGAGCGCGCAAAAACTCCTCGTAGCCCTTTAAATTTTGCTTTTGAGGCTGGTTTTTTTCTGCTCGCTCGCGTCCTCTTCGACGCTAACTAAAATTTCATAAAGCGGCTTTTTGTTTATCGTCTTTGGCTGAATTTGCTTCGTCGTTACCAAGATCGCCCTCTCACCGCACTGAGCCTGCGCCTTTTTTAGCGCCTCCATACTGCTCTCGCCGGTAAACGTATAAAACTTCGTCGCCAAATCTTCTCCTTCGTTTCTCGCTAAATTTCGCCGCCTCTAGCCAAAATCGTCGCGGCAAAGGCTATGCATTTTCCGTTCCCGCTTCAAATCTAGGCTTTGTGGCCGCTAAATTTTAAAATCTCACTCCGCTTTTGCTAACGCGCCTCATCGTCCCAAGCGGCAAAATCACGCTAGCCCTGCTTTGCGCGCCCGGATGGGGTAGCGTTAACCGCGCATCATTCCTGTTTCGTCCGCTAAAATACAAAATGTCTATATCAAGCGTTCTAGGCGCGTTTTTAAAACTTCGCACGCGTCCGAAACGCTTTTCTAAATTTGCCGTTATTTTTAAAATTTGCCTCGCGGCAAGGCTCGTTTGCGCGAGCATTACGGCATTTGTGAAATCAGCCTGCTCCTTAAACCCAAACGCCTCGTTGATAAGGAGCGCCGAGTTTTCCACGACGTGAAACCTGCTGTCACGGCTGAGTTTAAAATGCAACCGATTAAAGCGCTTTTTCACGTCGCCGATATTGCCTCCGAGCCCCAAAATAACGCTATTTTTAAAGCTCGGTTTAAAATCAAAAACCTTCGGGAAAAAGAGGCATTTATCAAACCGTCTCGCTCCCGCTACCCTCATAAAATTTCAGCTCCGTTTTCGCGCACAACCACGACGTCCTCGATGCGCACGCCAAACTCGCCAGGCAGATAGATCCCCGGCTCCACGCTAAAGACCATTCCCTCTTTTAGCACGGTATCTCCGCGCTTTGAGATGAACGGAAGCTCGTGGATATCGACTCCGACGCCGTGTCCGGTGCTGTGGAAAAACGCCTCGCCATAACCCTGAGCGGCGATAAAATCCCTAGCCGCCGCGTCGATCTCGCACGCCTTTTTGCCGGGCATAACCGCCGCGATCGCTAGAGCCTGAGCCTCTTTTACGATTTCGTAAATTTCTTGGCGTTTGGCATTTTTAAAATTTTGCTCTTTGCCGAAGTTAAAATTTTCGTCAAAGCACGCCGTGCGCGTCCTATCCGAGCAGTAGCGGTTAAATTTAACCCCCGCATCAAGCAGGAGCAAATCGCCCTGTCGCAAACGCTTTTTGCTCGGCAGAGCGTGCGCTTTGGCGGCGTTTTCGTTGATCGCGACGATAGGCGAAAAGCTAAGCGCGAGCTCGCCCTTTTTCTTAAAGATGAGCTCGGCGTTAAAAAACAGCTCCTCCTCACTCATGCCTTCGCCGCTAGAGCGCACGAACGCGGCAAATTCGTCAAATCTTTCCGCGCCCAGCTGCGCCGCGCGTTTTAAAATTTTTATCTCATCTTCGCTTTTTACTATGCGCGAAATTTGCGAAAAATTCGCACGCGCCTTAAATCTTATCCCAAGCCCCTTACTCAGAGCTTCCCACTCACCCGCGCTAAAATCGTACGGGTTATACGCAAGCTCCTTTACGCCTGCCTTTCGCAAAAATAGTCGCGCGTCTTTTATCAAATTTCGCTCGACCTCGATCACTTCGGTATCTTTGCAAAGCTCGCGCGCCTCGATACTATAACGCGCATCGGTGAGGAAAAATTTGCGCCCCGCAAGACTCAAAAATATCGCGTTGTCGCAGCTGTATCCGCACTCGTAAAATACGGCGTTTTCGTCCTTTAGGATAAAATTTTTCAAATTTTGCCTCGTTTTACTCCGCTTTTTCGCCCGCTCTTGCGGCTTTCATGGCTTTTATCTGCTCGAAAATTTGTAAAATCGCGATCATGGCTAGGTGGTAGCCCACAGGTCCAAAGCCGACGATCTGTCCCGCAGTCACCGGCGCTATGAGGCTTTTTTGGCGGAATTCTTCGCGGCGGTGGATGTTGCTGATATGAACCTCGATGACCGGAAGCCCGACGGCTGCGATAGCGTCGCGGATCGCGATAGATGTGTGCGTATAGGCGGCTGGGTTTATGATGATGCCGTCAAATTCGCCGAAGCACTCTTGGATCTTATCCACTAGCTCGCCCTCGAAATTGCTCTGAAAAAACTCGATCTCGATGCCGTTTTGCTCGGCAAAAAGCTTCATCTGCGCGTGGATATCCTCCATCTTCATCGAGCCGTAGATATCGGTCTCGCGCGTGCCCAGCATGTTGATATTCGGGCCCTGGATGACCATTAGTTTAGATTTTGTTTCCATTTTTAGCCTTTTAAAGGATTTAAATTTAGCCTTGATTATACATTTTTTAAGCTAAATTTTCGCTACAATCACGAAAAATAGGAGCTTAAAAAATGATCATCGTTAAACCAAAATTTACAATGCTATGCGACGAAAATTTTACCGTTTTAGAGGATGCGGCGGTCGCTTTTGATGAGCGTATCGAGGCCGTTGGCGAGGCCGAGCAGCTGCGCAAAAGATACCCTAATGCGCGGTTTTTCGAGTATCCGGATGCCGTTTTGGCGCCTGCTTTCATCAATCCGCACGTACATCTGGAATTTAGCGCGAACAAAACCAGCCTCGTTTACGGCGATTTTTTAGAGTGGCTAAGCTCCGTTATCGCCTCTCGCGGCGCGCTCTCGCAGGCGGCAAACGATGACCTCATCGCCTCTGCGATAAAAACCATGCAGCGTAGCGGCGTGGCGAGCTTCGGAGCGGTGTCGAGCTTTGGCCGGGATTTGGACGCGTGCGCGAACTGCGGCGGGCGAGTCGTGTTTTTTAACGAAATTTTAGGTACGAATGAAGCAGCGCTCGAGCAAAATTTGGCAAATTTCACCGCCCGCTTTGAAGCGTCGCAAAAGCGCAAAAGCCCGCTTTTTACGCCTGCGGTTTCAGTGCACTCGCCCTACTCTACGCACCCTGATTTAGCCGCTGCGGCGCTAAATTTAGCCCGCGAGCTGGAGCTGGTCGTCTCGACGCATTTTATGGAGAGCGAGCATGAAAAAAGCTGGCTAGAGGGCGGCACGGGCGGCTTTAAAGAGTGGCTGGGCAAATTTAACCCCGCCGCGTACCCGCTTTACTCGCCAAGCTCGTTTGTAGCGATGTTTGCGGGCGTTCGCACGCTCTTTACGCACTGCGTTTGGACGGATGATTTTTCGGGTTTTGACCCGGAGCTTCACAGTCTCACGCACTGCGCGGTTTCAAACAGGCTGCTTAGCAAACGCACGCTAAATTTACGCGCCGCGCTGGACGTGGGAGCAAACATAAACATCGGCACGGACGGGCTTAGCTCAAATATGAGCCTAAATTTCTTGGACGAGCTGCGGGCAAATTTACTCATTCACGCCGAATTTGATCCGCTTGAGCTTGCTAAAATTTTGCTTCTAGCATCGACAAAAAACGCGGCAAAGGCGCTAAATTTGGACGCAGGCGAGATAAAAGAGGGCAAGCTGGCCGACCTCGCGCTATACGGCGGTTTTGCAGACGCCGACGCGGCGCAGCTACCGCTCATGCTCATCTTGCATGCCAGAGGCTGCGAGCGGCTATTTGTTGGCGGCGCGGAGGTAAATTTAAACGATTAAGCCGAATTTTACGGTTTAGGCTCTGGCGCGAAAAAATAAAAATGCTAAATTTAAGCTCAAATTTGTGGCTCGTTTCTTAAATCCCGCCCGCTAGCTAAATTTATAAATTTAAATGGTAAAATGCGCCCGAATTTCACGAAAACGACAAATTTAAAGGAAAAAAATGGGATTTTTTAAGTTTATTTTCTCGCCGATCGCGGCGATTTTTAGGTTCATAAACACGTATTTTAAGGCGATGTTGTTTTTGCTCATCGTCTTTTTGATATTTTTTAGCGGCAAAGGCGAGAGCGTAAATCCGCCCAACCTAACCCAGATCAACCTCTCAGGCGCGATCATGGACGCAAACGAGGCGCTAGAAAAGATCGAGGCCGCGCGCAAGGACGCCAACATCAAAGGCGTGCTGCTCTACATCGATAGCCCCGGCGGCGCGCTGGCGCCTAGCGTCGAGCTGCACCTAGCGATCAAAAATCTACGCGCCGCAAAGCCCGTGGTCGCGTATGCGGGCGGGTCGATGACGAGCGGTAGCTACTACGCGGGCGCTGGCGCGAACAAGATTTTAGCAAATCCGGGCGCATTCATCGGATCGATCGGCGTGATAATGCAAGGCGCGGATGCTAGCGAGCTAGCGGCTAAAATCGGCGTCTCGCAGCAAGTCGTAAAAGCGGGCGAGTATAAAGAGGCGGGGACGTTTCTGCGCCCGTGGAGCAAGATCGAGCGCGAGCAACTGCAAGAGCTCGTAAACGCCAGCTACGAGATGTTCGTAAGCGACGTGGCGGCGGATAGAAATCTAGACGCAAACAAAAGCAAAGAGTGGGCCAACGCGCGGGTATTTCTCGCTCGCGATGCGGCAAAACTCGGACTCATCGACGAGGTGAGCGATTATTATTCTGCGCGCGCCGAGCTAGAAAAGCTAAGCGGCGTGGCCGAGCCCGTCTGGGCAAAGCCGTCCGTCTACGAAAAAGCGATGCAAAAATTTATAAATCAGGGCGCAAACTCGCTAATCTCGGCATTTTTTGAAACTAAGGCGAGGTAAATTTAAAGGCGCGCCGTGAAAATAATCTCGAAATTTAAAGACAACTACGACTTTATGGTCTCAAAATACGGCCTTGACTAGACGCTAATCTATGACCGCAGAAACTCGACTCTCGTCGCCGCCGATGAGCTATGGAAACTAAACCAAATAGATCAAATAGATTTTGAGCGAAAACTGGGCGGCTACCGATTTACTGACGGTAAATTTATAAATTTAAACAAAACCGACATCAATGAAGTTCCGCGCCTGCTGCACTCCATCATCTTTATCGGCCAAAATTTGGTCCATATTTTTGCCGCGCAGGGTAAGATTTACACGAGCCTTGATCTTAAAGAAACCGATAACAAAACTGGGATCTTGACGTTTAACGACGGTTTTCGCGCCTATATCGTTTCGCAGTTTCGGCAGATAGGCGATCGCGCCACGAGAGAGGATATTTTGCTCGACATAAAATACCCCCTAGGCGCCACCTGCGAAAAATCGTTAAAAAACATCGTTCGCGACGGTAAAGCGATAAGCGCAGACGAGATTTTAAATGCGCCGATCGTGCTTTTTAAAAAAACGAAAACTACCGACTTTGTAGCGATAAATCCGCAACTTAGAGCGATGGGGCTTTATCTGGATGCTGATTTCGTCTGGCAAAGCCTAGTGGAGTTTTTGTCCGCCAAAAAGGACGCCTCCGCCCCAACAGGCGCGATCCCAAACGATATAAAAATCGCAGGCAAGGGCTTTGACGTAAAACGCTCGTTTCGTCCGAAGATGAAGTAGCGTAGGTAAAATTTGACTTCTTGTTAGGCGCGCGCTCATTTGGATTGAATCTCACGATAAAATTTAAAACAAACTTCGGTAAAGTCCGCCAAACGCAAACAACTAACCAAGCAATCAGACGAGTAAATTTGGTCAAATTTTATATAAATTAGACGCAAATTTACAAAATTTCATGCGATAAATAACCGATTTGCAAGCTAAATTTTGACACGGCAAAACGCAAGCCATTAACTTTATCGCAACGAAATTTACTCAAATTTATCGCAATCAAAAACTCGCTAAAGCTAAATTTGAGCGCAAGCTAAAAGGTCGCCGCCGTCAAATTTAAACCTCCTCAAGCCCCATCAAAAGCCTAATAGCAAGGTTTGCCTCGTGATTTGCGCAGATCGCCACGCGCGCGGCCATGAGCCCCTGTCCTACGCCCGCAGCGTTTTGCAGATCGCCGCACAGATAGACGTTTCGCGCGAATTTGACCGTTTTTATGAGATTTGAGCTAAAGTGCCCCGCCATGCCCGACGCGCCGACGATCTTTTTGTCCCGCAGGCTCGCGCCCGCCTCGTTTACCATCATCGCCTTGCCCGCGACATTGTCAAAGGCCTCGCAGATAATGCTGCACGGCGCGAAAATCTCGGCGACGTTGCTCGCGTCTAGCGTCACGTCGTGCGTCACCACCTCGACAAATGGATTTACCTCGGCGATGAGCTCTTTTAGCGCGTCCGTTTTTTTCATGCCGATGTGGCGGACGAAGTACTGCTGGCGGTTTAGGTTGCTAGGCTCCACGACGTCAAAGTCGGCCAGCACGAGCTTAGCGACTCCCGTGCGGGCAAGGCTTAGCGCGATATTTGAGCCAAGACCGCCAAGTCCCGCCACGCCCACGCAGCCGCTAGCTAGAGCCGCGTTTAGCTCGGGGCTGTTTCTGGAGGCGATCATGGCCTTTAGCACCTCTCGTCCAGGCATCACGCCGCGCCTTATAAATACGACATTTGCGCCATCTTTTATCTCCAAATTTTCCTTCGTCGCAAAGCCGTCCAGGATAAAGATATCCGGCTCGCTAGCGTTAAATTTGGCTAGAAATTTATACATCTCGCCGTTTTTATCGCCCAGAGCCTCGTTTTTTAGCTCCTCCATCGTGTTTGCCGCGACTTTAAATTTCGCTCCGTTTAGCGTTATTTTTTTCATTTTTCTCCTTAAATTTACAAAATCATTTGGCTAAATTTGACGCGCTCTAGCCCAAATCCTGCTCGATCCTATACCATTCGTAAACGTCGCCGCCAAGCTCGCCGTGAAATAGCGGTTTGAGTTTTAAATTTAGCCTAACCGCGGGCGCGTCTAAAAACTCGCTCGAGCGGTAAAGCAGCAGCCATTTTACGCGTTCGTCTAGGGCCTTTAGCGCGTTTTCGCCGCCCTCAAACATCGTTAAGCGCGGCATGAAAGCTTCATTTATGTCGCTTGTTACGTGCACGCTCCTGCTCGCCATGCCAAAAAGCGGTATAGACGCGTCAAACTCGCGCTCGCGCGAGTAGATCATCACGTTTGGGTTTTTGCTGCCCTCTATCAGCCTGGTGTCTAGCCTCGGGCGGTCGGCGCGGACGGTGGCGCCTCCGATAACTAGCAGCTCGGCCGCGCTGCGAAGGCGGTGAGAGTGCGTGCGGCTGGCTAGGTTTGAGATGATTTTGCTCTGCGCGGTGCCGACTGCGACGCCGTTTGCGCTAAGGGCGAGCTTAAAAAAACTAAAATTTCCGCCCTGCCACGCTAGAAACGGCTCAACCAGATCGTCCGCTTCGCGCCGTAGTACGTCAAATTTGACCGCTACGCTGCCGCTTTGCAAGATATGCGCGCCGCCGCTAGCTACGGCGTTTTCGTCTCCTCTAGCGATGACGACTTCGGCAAATTTTAGCCGACTCAAAAGCTCGGCGCATGGCGGGGTTTTGCCACGGTGAGCACAGGGCTCGAGCGTCACGTAGGCCTTGGCGCCCTTTAGCAGATCGCCGTGATTTTGCAGGATGTATTCATACGTGAAATTTGGCTCCAAATCCGCATTTTCAAGCTCTGCAGCGCTTTCAAATTTGACGCCCGAAGCCGCATGATAATCGCGTAAAAAATCGCTCAAAAATGCCTCGCTTTTTTCGCAGAGCGCCAATAAAATCGCGCTTGGCTCGGCGTGTAGAAAGCCCGCCTTTTTATGCGCGGCGACCGAGAGAAGCCTGCCGCCGGCGTCTAAAACCGCGCAACCGACAGCTGGATTTGGGTAGGTTAAAATTTGAAACTCCCAAGCCTTTTTTATGGCTAAAGACATATAAAATTCGTCGTTTATCATCGCTTCCGCCTAGTTAAATTTTGGGGTATTATACTAAAATTTGCGCGGCTAATTTTTAAATTTGACGCCCATATTTTACTGGCTTGCCCGCCAAACCCGCACCCTTACGGCGTAAATTTCGCTCCAAACAATATCAAATTAATCTCACGAAGTCATGTGTATCATAAACCATGAGAAGCTTTTAGTTTCCGAGTGATAATTTTTGCGTGAGAGACGATGAAAGATATGCAGGCCTTTAGCGGCTCTGTCTTGGTCTGCGAGTTTGATAAGAAATTTAGCGGGCAAACGATAGTGGCAAGCCGCACTCTAAACACTAAATTTTTAGGCGAAAAAGAGCAGATGGACGATGCTCTTTTTAACGATGAATTTAGGGTTTTTACGGACGACAAGGTCGAAGCGAGGTATCTTTTGACGCCCGCATTCATGAAGCGCTTGCGCGAATTAAAGATAAAATTTGCGGGAGAGATGGGCGTGAGCGCTGCGTTTATGGACGATAAATTTTATCTATTTTTAAACGGAGCGAAAAATAGATTTGAAACTACGCCATTTTCGCTACCGCCTAGCCTTGAGGACGCCGCGCGGATAAAAAAGGAAATTTCAGAACTTTTATCTATCATAGACGAATTAAATTTAAACCTTGATATTTTTAAGCAAGAGGCAAATTTGACGGTTTAGATGATTGGGGATTTTGTAGATAAAATTAAATCGCAACGTAAATAAGGCAAAATTTAGTACAAATTTGTATCGAGATAAAAGCAGTATTTATGGGATAGAAAGTTAAAAACGGCGTCTTGCCACACAAAACGCCGTTTTATTGTAATATTAGAAACGTTGTCCGATAGTAAATTCAAACGTACTCGTATCGTCGCCGTCTTGCTTTTTGAGCGGTTTGGCAAAGATTAGCTGTAGCGGCCCCATAGGCGTTACCCACTCGATACCTGCGCCCGCACTATATCTACTGATACGTCCGTCGATATAATCCACGATGCCTGGCGCCGTTACGTTTGCGATCCTGCCGCGAATAACGCCGTAGTCAACAAACAGCAATCCGCGCATCTTTACGCGCTCTATTAGCGGGAAGCTAAGTTCTGCCGAGCTGTTAAACGACGTATCGCCGCCCGTCTCGTACCAGCTACCGCTGGCGACTTTGACTTTAGGCGAGACGGTTCTACTCTCAAATCCGCGTAGATTTCTGATGCCGCCTAGATATAGTCTCTCGTTGATAGGCACCCAGCCGCGATCCCAAATTTTGCCAAAGCTTGATTTGAATCTAAAAATAAGGTCGTAGTCCACCCACTCTCTGATACCTTGATACCAGTTGAAATTCGTTCTGCTCTTTAAAAATTTCTCGTCGCCGCCCACGCCCGCAAACTCTAGGCTGGTGCTTGCGATGATACCGGTGCGAGGTAGGTAGTAGTCATCCGTGCTATTATACGTGATAGACGGTATGAGCGAGCTTTTTAGGCTCTTGCCGTCTTTGTACCCGACGGTTTTTAGCACGTCGCTAAGCCCGCTGATACGGCTTTGCTCTATGATGTAACCCAGAGACGCGCTTAGATTTCTAGTTAGTTTTCTGCCTACGACGACGTTTAGACCGTATGATTTCTCATCGTAGTTATTCCAGCTATAGTCGTTAGCATAAAGAGTGCCGCCAAGGCTATATTCGCTATCAAAAAGGCGCGGGTTGGTTAGACCTATCTGCCCGGAGAGCTCGTTATCGCTCCTATCTACGCTTATGACGCCTTTCAAGCCGCTACCAAATACGTTCGTATCAGACACGCTCGCGTTAAGTAGCAAACCGTCCGAGCTACCGTAGCCGATACCGCCGCTGATCGAGCCCGTGGAGGCCTCTTTTACTTTTACGAGTAAGTCAACTTGGTTTGCTCCGACGCGCTGCTCCTCGATCTCAACCTCGTCAAAATAACTCGTTCGCCTTAGAGCGTCCTTGCTGTCTTGCAGGTCTGTTCTACTGTATAAATTTCCCTCCGTGAGGTATAGCTCGCGTCTAACGACCCTATCCACGGTTCTGTCGTTACCTGAAATTTGCACGTTTCTTATATATACTTTTTCGTCCGGTAAAACCTCATAGACGATACTAACAGTCTTGTCCTCGACATTTTTCTCGGTTTTTGGATTTATCCTTACAAACGCGTAGCCCTTATCCGCTACCATATCGTCGAGCTTTTTCATGTCTTGCCTTAGGCGAGCGGAGTTCATCACGTCGCCGCTCTCTAGCCTAAAGTCTTTTAAAATTTTCTCTTTATCAAGCTCTAAAAACTCAGGCGCTTCGATATCTACGCTAGATACCCTATACTGCTCGCCCTCGGTCACGTAGTAGGTGAGGTCTGCGGTGTAGTTATCCATATAGGCGTTTAGATACGGGTTTGAGACGGTGGCGTCTAGGTAGCCTTTTTGGTAGTATTTGTCTTGGATTCTCGCAGGATCGTTTGGTAGCTCGAAAAGCTTAACCTTACCGTCGTTTCTACCCCACATCCAGCCCATAAATTCGCGCTCTTTATTCGCTACCACAGGCTCCACGTCGTCATAATCAAAAAGCTTTGCGCCAACTAAATTTACGTTTTCTATTATGATATTTTCGCCGCGATTTATGTTCATCGTGACAAAAAGGCTGCTTTCATTGCCCGCTACCGGCTCTTTTGTTACGTCCACGATAGTGTCAAAGTATCCTTTTGACTCGTAATACTGCCTGATGCGCTCTTTTGCGCGCTCGATAGCTAGCTCGTCGTACATATTGCCTTGTTTGATATTGATTAGCCCGTCGATAGCGGTTTTATCGTTAGTCACTACGCCCTTGATATCGATACGAGCGATGCTAGGCTTTTCTTTTACCGTTACGGTTACGTCGCCGCCCTCGTTTTCGATATATATATCGTCGAAATAGCCCTGCCTAAACAGCTTTGCGATCGCCCTATCCGTACTATCGCCGTTTAGATCGTCGCCGACTTTTAGCCCCATTATCTCCTTTGCAGTTTCTGGAGACAGATGCACAAGACCTTTAAAATTTATGGAAGTTATCTGCTGGGCATTTGCCAAAACAGCACCCAGAAGTAGTAGAAAAACGCTTTTTTTCATTTATTTAACCTAAAAGTGATGATAAGGCTGTATAATAGCACATTTTATTTTTAAACAATATAAATTTAAAAGGTGAATTTATGAAAATCGGTATCGTAGGCCTAGGACTCATCGGCGGCTCGCTAGGTCTTAGCCTAAAAAACGAAAAACTAATCAGCTGCGTTAGCGGCATGGATCTAAACAAAGAGCACGAAAAACAAGCCATTGAGCTCGGTCTCGTGCATGAAATTTTAACTCTTGAGCAGATGAAGCAAAAATGCGATATGATATTTCTAGCCATCCCCGTCGAAGGCATCATCAAAATCGTTAAAGAATTTGAAGGTATCGGCGAAAACACGACTATCGTCGATCTTGGTAGCACCAAGCAAAAAATAATCGAAGCGGTGCCCGAGAGCATCAGGCAAAATTTCATCCCCGCGCACCCGATGGCGGGCACGGAATACTCCGGTCCGACTGCCGCGTTTTCTGGGCTTTTTAAAGACGCCGTCGTAGCTATCTGCGACTTTAAAGAAAGCGGCGAGATGCACGTCAAGCGCTCGGTCGAGCTATTTTCACACCTAGGCATGAAGATCATTTTTATGAGCGCGGCGGAGCACGACCATCACGCCAGCGTCATCTCTCACCTGCCCCACGCCATCAGCTTTTCGCTAGCTAGCAGCGTACTAAAAAAGGAAAACAAAAAAAATATCATCGCGCTAAGCGGCACGGGATTTAACGGCATGATCAGGATCGCCAAAAGCTCGCCAGTGATGTGGACGGATATCTTTAAACAAAACAAGCAAAATTTGATAAATTCGATAGACCTTTTCAAAAAAGAGCTGGACGAATGCGAAAATTTAATCAAAAACGAGAAGTGGGACGAGCTGCGAGAATGGATGGGCGAAGCTAGAAAAATACGCGAAATTTTATAAATTCGGGCGCAAATTTACCTTAAATTTATCGCTTTTTAGTAAAATCGGTCTCTTTAAGATTTAGGAGATTTTTATGAGAAGACGCGGCAATCCGAATTTGATATTTTTCGGCATTATTATTTTACTTTTAGTTGCGGCGATAGCTTTTTTATTTACCTCAAAAACATTTGAACGCGAAGCACCGAGCATAGCTATCTCAGATCAAATTTACTGGAATCTAACCTCGCCTCTACCGATCAAAATAACCGACGAAGGCGGCGTGAAATCGGTTAAAATTTCGCTTATAGACGAAAAAGGCAGCGTAAATTTATTGACTCAAAAATTTGAAGCGCCGTCTGAGATCGTCGATTTAAATTTAACCTTTCCGAAAACGGGATTTGGCGCACAAAAAGATATCTACAACATCGTGATCGAGGCCACGGATACTAGCAAATGGGGATTTTTCCTCGGCAACACGCAAAAAAAAGAGGTCAAAATCACCGTCGATAACAAAAAACCCGACGTAAACATCCTAAACCACTCATACGCCATCACCAAAGGCGGTAGCGCGACGGTCGTGTTTAAGGCGACTGATGAAATGCTAAAAGAGGTCTATATCGAGACAAACTATGGTAAAAAATTTATCCCGAGCAAATTCGTAAAAGACGGCTATTACGCCTCGCTAGTAGCTTGGCCGGCGCAGCAAGGCTCGTTTGGCGCCGACGTCGTGGCGCTTGACGCAGCGGGAAATATAACCAAAAGCAAGATAAGATTTTTCTACCAAGACAAAAAATACCGCACCTCAAAGATAAAACTAGACGGTCAAAGTAGATTTTTAAACGAAAAAATCCCGGAACTAGCGCAGCAATACGCAAAAAATTATGACGCAATGAGCAATCTGGAAAAGATGAAATTCGTCAATGAAAATCTCCGCGAGGCAAACGAAAAAATAATCTCGCAAATCGCCGCAAAAGTTGAGATAGACACGGCTGAAAACTTTAGCGTAAATAAATTTTATCCGCTAAAAAACGGTAAAGCCGTGGCGAGCTTTGGCGACCACAGATATTATACATTTGAGGATAAAGACGTCAGCGAAAGCTGGCACATGGGTATCGACCTAGCCTCGACCCAAAAAGCCGACATCGTGGCTAGCAATGACGGCATAGTCGAATTTGCCGCGGATAACGGCATCTATGGGCGCAATATCCTGATAAATCATGGATTCGGACTATTTTCGCTCTACGGACACTGCAGCTCGCTAAACGTCAAGGCCGGCGACTCGGTCAAGGCGGGCGACGTCATCGCAAACACCGGAGTTACCGGCCTAGCGATGGGTGATCACTTACACTTTGGCATGCTAGTTCAAGGCATAGAAGTGCGTCCGGAGGAGTGGATGGATAACGGCTGGATGAAGGATAACGTAACAGGCGTTTTAAGCGCAGCTAAAAAAATGGTCGAATAAATTTGCCGTTTTGTTGTAAATTTGTTGTATAATGGCAAGAATAGGAAAAATAGGGGCGAAAATTTGAAACAAACAACTATAAAATCAGCCATAGAAGGCGTAGGTATCGGGCTTCACAAGGGCGAACCGATAAAAATCACGCTTGAGCCGCTCGGGGCAAATTCGGGAATAATATTTTACAGAAAAGACCTCGGAGTGAGCTTTAAAGCGGAGCCAAAAAACGTGATAAATACTCAAATGGCAACCGTAATCGGCGGCAAAGAGGGCTACATCTCGACGATCGAGCATCTCCTTAGCGCGATAAACGGCTACGGCATTGACAATATCCGCATAGTCCTAGATGCCAACGAAGTGCCGGTAATGGACGGCTCGGCGATAAGCTACTGCATGATGCTGGATGAAGCGGGCACGGCTGAGCTAGACGCGGATAAAAAAGTAATCGTAATCAAGCGCCCAGTAGAAGTAAACAAAAACGGAAAATTCGCCAGAGTAACGCCGTCGAATAACCCGAAATTTGACTTTACTATCAAATTTGCCCACCCGATAATCGGCGAGCAAAATTACGTATTCGAGTTTAGCAAACAAGCCTACATCGAAGAGATCGCGCGTGCAAGGACGTTTGGATTTTTAAAAGACGTGCAGATGTTAAGGGCGCAAAATTTAGCCCTCGGCGGTAGCCTAGATAACGCCGTAGTCATCGATGATAATAAAATTTTAAATCCTGAAGGCCTGCGCTTTGAAAATGAATTCGTTCGTCATAAAATTTTAGACGCAATCGGCGATCTAAGCCTGATGGGCGCGCCATTGATGGCTGATTATACGAGCTTTGCGGGCAGTCACGAGCTAAATCACGAGCTAACGCTAGCTATCCTAAGCGACGATAAAAACTACGAGATTATCACGCTAAAAGGCGATTTCGCGCGCGAGTATCAAAAGGTATTTGCATAAAAAATATCCAAATTTTAGTTATCGCTCTTAGCTCGCCGCTAATCGTCGGTATTTATGACGAAAACGGCGAGCTTTTAGAGCAAATTTCTAGCGAAGAAAAATCCGACGTCTCCCTCGTAAAAATAATGGACGAGGTTTTAAACGACGGCAAATTTAACCTAAAAAAAATCATCTACGCAAACGGCCCTGGTAGCTTTATGGGCGTAAAGGTCGCTTACGTTGTTTTAAAGACGATTAGTATAGTAAAAGAGTGCGAATTTTACGCAGTTAGCGGCTTTGAGCTCAACGGCGGCGCGCCGATACGGGCGAATAAAAATTTAAGTTTCGTAGATACGCCCGATGGCGTCAAACTGCAAAAAGCAGAGGCCGGCGAATTTAGCTTGCCGCAAAATTTAGCCGTTTTAAATCTAAATTTAGATACCCTACCAAATTACGTTATTCAAGCCGTTTAGGAGATTTCTTGCAAATTTTAGTTCCAGCCACAAGCGCAAACATAGGTCCCGGCTTTGACGCCTTGGGTCTTGCCCTAGAGCTACACAACACAGTCGAGATAACGAGGGCAAATTTCGCCTCCGTGAGCATTTTGGGCGAAGGCAAAGACAACGCGCTTCTTAAGAAAAACAACATTTTTTTATCTATTTTCAACGAAATTTACGTCAAACTAACGGGCAAAAAAGATACTTTTCGCATGATTTTTACCAATAAGATCCCGTTTTCTCGCGGCCTTGGAAGCTCCTCTGCGGTAATCACTTCAGCCATCGCGGCAGCTTATGCGGCGGCAGGATTTAAGGCTGATAAAAGCGCGATTTTAAACCAAGCTCTAGTTTACGAAAATCACCCGGATAATATCGCTCCTGCGACGCTTGGCGGCTTTGTTAGCTCGGTCGTTGAAAACGGCAAGGTAAAATCTCTAAAAAAACCTTTAAGCGCCGATATCAAAGCCGTCGTCGTGATCCCGGATAAGCCGATGAGCACAAACGAATCTCGCGCCAAGCTACCTAAAAATTTCACTATGGGCGAGTGCGTTAGCAACCTCTCTCACGCCGCATTTCTCACGGCTTGCTTTTTTAGCGAAAATTACGAACTTTTAAGGACGGCGGCAAAAGACGTCATGCACGAACAAATCCGCATGCAAAGCCTGCCAGAGCTCTTTGAAGCGCGCAAGATAGCCTACGAAAACGGCGCGCTTTTAAGCACGCTTTCAGGCAGCGGATCGAGCTTTTTAAATATCGTTTACGCGGGCGATGCGGCAAATTTAAAACAAAAACTGCAAGATAAATTTAAGAGCTTTCGGGTTGAAATTTTTAATTTCGACAACGACGGGATAAAAATCCTACAAAGCTAAAAAAAAGCTAAAAGAAGTTATAATAATGGCTCAAAAATTTATCCCTATCAGGACGTGCGTGGTCTGCAAAAAGCGCTTTGAACAGCAAATTTTGCGTAGATACAGACTGATAAATTCTTCGCTATTT
Organism: Campylobacter showae; assembly: GCF_900573985.1. Classification (NCBI taxonomy): domain Bacteria; kingdom Pseudomonadati; phylum Campylobacterota; class Epsilonproteobacteria; order Campylobacterales; family Campylobacteraceae; genus Campylobacter; species Campylobacter showae. The sequence continues at coordinate 17,424 of NZ_UWOK01000001.1, forward strand.
TTCGGAAACGGAAACGGACGCAGCTTTTATCTTTGCGAAGAATGTCTAAAAAAAGACGAGAAAATTTTAAGAAAATCGCTCGGAAGAGTCGCAGGCAGCTTTATAGCGACGCTACAAAACGGGCAAAATTTAAAGGAGATACTCTTAAATGGGGACTGTTCGAATTTCAGAGATAGCAAATGAGCTCGGCTACAATAGCAAAGAGGTTTTAGAAAAGGCTATTGAGCTTGGGCTAAAGGTCAAAACGCACTCAAGCGGCGTTAGTCCTGAAGAAGCGGCGGCGCTATACACCTACATTCAAACCGGCGAGATCCCCGAAGCTCTCAAGAAAAAGCCGGAAAAGAAAAAACCGACCGTCAAAAAGGCCGAAACTAAAGAGAGCAAAGAGGAAAAAGAAAGCAAACCTAAAGAGGCCAAAAAACCAAGCGCCGCAAAAGAAGAAAAGCCTTTACCGAAAGAAAAAGTAGAAACAAAAAACGACGAAAAATCTGAAAAAGAACAAAAAACAGTCACTCAAAAACCGGCAGAAAAAGCATCGGAGCCAAAAACGCAAGTAGCGCCAAAAGAGGAACCAAAGGCCCAGCCTGCCGCCGAGCCGATCCAGCCAAAAGAGAGCCTAGCCGACGTTAGTCTGCAAAAAAGACGCGGCCTAGTCATCGTAAAAAAGAAAAAAGACGAGCAGTCAGCACCTAGAACAAGCGAGAGAAAAGAGTCTGCGCCGGCGCTAAATTTGGAAAGTATGTTTAAATTTAGCGACGAAAAGATCGAGCGCAAAAAGAAAAAAGAGAAAAAACCAGTCATCGCAACCAAAAAAGACGGCGCTACAAAGATGGATCTACTCGGCGACCGCGACATGGCCGACATCGTGATAGACGATGAGGACGTGGTTATATTGCCTGATTTTTCCGTACGAACGCAAACTCCGGAGCCTCAAAAAATAAGACAACCTGCAAATACTAGCTACAAACCGGTACTAAATACATCGGTAAGTTCATTTCTAGAGCAAGGTACTGCGCGCAGGCCTCGTAAAAAACATAAAAAGTCACAACGAGCCGACCATAACGGCGAGGCGGTAACCTACGTCGAGATACCAAAAGAGATCCGTCTTTACGAATTTGCCGACAAGATCAACAAGCAACCTAGCGAAATCATCGGCAAGCTCTTTATGCTAGGCATGATGACGACCAAAAACGACTTCCTGGACGAAGACGCGATAGAGATTTTAGCTGATGAGTTTGGCATAGAGGTAAATATCGTCGATACGCAAGAAGCATTTGACTACGTTAAAGCCTACGACGAAGAAGAGGAGCAGCTAGACGATGCAAATTTGACCGTCCGAGCTCCCGTTATCACCATCATGGGCCACGTCGACCACGGTAAAACCTCGCTACTAGACTACATCAGAAGCTCGCGCGTGGCAGCGGGCGAGGCGGGCGGCATCACGCAACACGTGGGCGCCTATATGGTAAATAAAAACGGTAAAAATATTACCTTTATCGACACTCCGGGCCACGAAGCTTTCACGGCTATGCGCGCAAGAGGTGCCAAGATCACCGATATCGTCATCATCGTGGTCGCAGCCGACGACGGCGTGAAACCGCAAACCAAAGAGGCTGTGAGCCACGCAAAAGCCGCGGGCGTGCCTATCATCATCGCGATAAACAAGATGGATAAAGAGGCTGCAAACCCAGACAAGGTCAAAAGTGAGCTAGCCGAGCTAGATATCCTATCTACCGACTGGGGCGGCACGTACGAGTTTGTACCTATCTCTGCAAAAATGGGCACGGGCATAGACGATCTACTTGAGATCGTACTTTTGCAGGCTGAAATTTTAGAACTAAAAGCAAACGCAAAAGCAAACGCAAAAGCCGCTATAATAGAAAGCTCTCAGCAAAAAGGCCGCGGTCCGGTAGCTACAGTTATCGTAGAAAACGGTACTCTAAGAGTCGGTGATATCGTGGTCGCGGGCGTCGCATACGGCAAGATAAGAACGATAACCGACGACCAAGGTAAAATTTTAAAAGAGATAAAACCTGGCGAATGCGGCGTGATAATGGGCCTTAGCGAGATTCCGGAAGCCGGCGAAACACTAATAAGCGTCAAAACCGACAAAGAAGCCCGTGAATACGCACAGAAAAAGGCTGAATACCTACGCCAAAAAGAGCTCAGCAAAACTACTAAAGTAAGCCTAGAAGAGCTTAGCGAAAAGATCGCCGAGGGCGAGCTAAAATCGCTCCCTGTTATCGTAAAAGCCGACGTGGGCGGCTCGCTAGAAGCCATCAAGGCAAGCCTAGAAAAGCTTCGCAACGACGAGATAAAAGTAAATATCATCCACTCAGGCGTGGGCGGCATAACTCAAAGCGACGTGGAGCTGGCCAGAGCGAGCGAAAACTCCGTGATTTTGGGCTTTAATATAAGACCAACGGGCGAAGTGAAAGAAAAAGCCAAAGAAAGCGGCGTCGAAATCAAAACCTATAACGTCATCTATAACCTACTTGACGACGTCAAGGCGATTCTAAGCGGCTTAATGTCGCCTGTTATTCACGAGGAGCAGCTCGGCCAAGCACAAGTACGCCAAGTCATCAACGTCCCTAAAGTAGGCGCGATCGCAGGCTGCATGGTAACCGAAGGCACGATAAACCGCGGCGCGAAAATCCGCCTGATCAGAAACGGCGTGGTCGTACACGAGGGTACGGTAAGCTCGCTAAAACGCTTCAAAGACGATGTGAAAGAGGTAGCACGCGGTTTTGAGTGCGGCGTAGGTATCGACGGCTATAACGACATCAGAGAGGGCGACTACATAGAGAGCTTTAAAGAAGTAGAGGAGCAAGCTAGTCTATGAACCCCTCGGAGATAAAGCGCCTGCGCACGCAAAGCGTACTAAAAGAGCTATTGCCCGAAGCTCTATCTACGCTTGAGGACGAGCTTTTACGCGGGCTTTGCGTGACCGACGTCGAGTGTAAAAAGGGCAGATACGACGCGTTTGTTTATCTAGATAAAATGATGTTTGACGAGCGCGAGCAGGCCTACATACTAGACCGCCTAAAGCGCGTATCAAAGCATCTGCAAAATCACTGCATGGCTGCCGAGGGCTGGTATAGAGCGCCGAATTTTCACTTTAAATTCGACGACAGACTCGAGTACCAAAACCATATGGACGATTTGTTTGAAAAAATCTCAGAGGATCTAAATAAAAATGCAAAATCTTGAAAATTTGATCTCGCAGTGCGGCGTGCAGCTCTATGACGTCGAGGTTGCAAACGAAAACGGCAGAGCGATCTATAGGATCTACATCGCAAAACCAGGCGGCGTAAATTTAGACGACTGCGAAAAGGTTTCGCGTTTGCTTTCGCCGATATTTGACGTCGAGCCGCCGCTTAGCGGAGACTACGTACTAGAGGTTAGCTCGCCTGGACTTGAGCGAAAGCTGGAAAAACCGAGCCATTTTATATCAAGCGTTGGTGAACTGGCTAAAATTTCAGCCGAAGTAGACGGTGAAAACAAAAAACTAAAAGGCAAAATTTTATCCGCCGACGACAATGAGATCTCGTTTGAAAACGAAGGTCAAATTTTAAAAATAAAAATCGCAAACATAAAAAAGGCGAAAACTTACATCGAGTGGTAAGCCGCAAATTTAAAGGCTCAAATTTATTTGAGTCAAATTTTACAAATTTGAGCTCTTTAAATTTATATCGCAAAGTTAAAACACACCGCAGTCAAATCTCTCAAATTTAACCTTTCAAATTTTAAAACCGCCTCCGCGTAAATTTAAAATTTCTACGAAAAACATAAAAATGACAGTGCAAATTTACGCGATTCTACCCGCCTACTCCTGAAAGCGCACAGCGTAAATTTAATACCCGACTAGCAAAACATAAGCTAATTTTGGCTATAATCCCTAAATTTTTTAAAAAGTAGGAATCATGAGCTTTTTAGATATTTTTTCCAAAACGAGAAAGCAACAATCCGCTCCTAGCGAGGCTCCGGCGCACTGGGTCAAATGCGACAGCTGTCACTCGCTGATGTATTACAAAGAGGTCGAGGCAAATTTTAACGTCTGTCCAAAGTGCGGTTTTCACATGAGATTAGCCGCCGACAAGAGGATAGCGATGATCTGCGACGAAGGCAGTTTCGTCGAGCTTGACACTAAGCTAAAACCCGTCGATCCGATCAAATTCGTTGATAAAAAATCCTATAAAAAACGCATAAGCGAAAACGAGGAAAAAACGGGCAGAAGCTCGGCCGTGATCTGCGGCGAGGCCAAGATCGACGGCATGAGCGTGCAGCTGGCGGTTTTTGATTTTAGCTTTATGGGCGGCTCTTTAGGCTCGGTCGAGGGCGAAAAGATCGTGCGCGCCGTAAAAAGATCGCTCGATAAAAAGCAGCCTCTCATCATTGTTTCGGCTTCGGGCGGAGCGAGGATGCAGGAGAGTACGTTTTCGCTGATGCAGATGTCAAAAACTTCCGCCGCGCTAAAGCTGCTTGATGAGGCCAAGGTGCCCTATATATCGGTCTTAACCGATCCTACGATGGGCGGCGTGAGCGCGTCTTTCGCGTGGCTAGGCGACGTCATCATCGCAGAGCCCGGCGCTCTCATAGGATTTGCCGGACAGCGCGTTATCAAGCAAACCATCGGAGCCGATCTGCCTGAGGGCTTTCAAAGATCGGAGTTTTTGCTAGAGCACGGCCTAATAGACGCCATAGTCGAGCGCAAAGAGCATAAGCAGTTTTTGAGCGATATGATAAGACTACTCTCAAAAAACCCGGCCTACGCCGCCAAGCAGCCTAGCGCTCAAAATTTGGATGACGAGGAATAAATTTGGAAATTTCCGTGTTTTGCATCCAAAAGTCAAAACGTGAAAATTTTGAAAACGAGATCAAAGAGTACGCGAAGATGTCGTCGAAATTCGCCAAAATTTCAGACGTCGTTATCTTTAACGACAAGATCGCCAAAGCCCAGAGCAAGGGGCGAGAAGAGGCGCTAAAAGCCTACGACGAGGTTTATGAGCCGAATTTAAACGGCTTTTGCGTCGCACTTGACGAAGCGGGTCGGGAATTTAACAGCGAGGAGTTTGCCAAACTCATCTCGGACAAGGCTCAAATTTCGTTTTTTATCGGCGGAGCTTACGGACTTAGCCAAAATTTTAAACAAAAAACGGACGCAGTCGTTAGCCTGAGCCGCATGACGATGGCGCACAAGATAGCAAAGCTTATGCTTCACGAGCAGATTTTTAGAGCTCTTTGCATAAACGCTAACCACCCATATCACAAATAAAGGAACAAAATGCGCAAAAGCGACCTGGAGCAGTTTAAGGCACTTTTACTGGAGCGAAGAGCACAGATAACTAAAAATATTTTAGACTCTTCAAACGAGATGGCAGGACTACGCCAAAGCGGCGTCAGCGACGAGTTTGATATCGCTTCCGTAAACGCCGATCAGCTCATCGAGCAATCAATCAGCGCTCAACAAAGACAAGAACTAGCCGAGATCGACGTCTCGCTGCGAAAGATCGCCGACAAAACCTACGGCATCTGCGAGATGTGCGAGGAAGAGATCGGCCTAGCGCGTCTGCGCGTCAAGCCGCACGCAAGATACTGCATCACCTGCCGCGAGATAGTGGAAAAAACCGCAAAATAGGGGTACGCTATGCAAATCAAACGTTTTATAGCTTGCGCCGTGCTTTACCTGGTCGTAGTCGGCGCGATCGTTTATCTTTTTGAGAGCGGCTCTTACGAGCTTCATCTTAAATTTGCCCTCTTTGGCAGCGACGCCGAGTATACGTTAAATTTACCCGTCGCCGTTTGGATGATACTACCGCCTGCGATTTTGACGATATTTTGCGTACTTCATATGGCCTATCACGGGTTTAAATTTTATGCCTTTAAACGCAAAATTTCGCACGACGAGAAATTCTATAGAGACCTAAGCAAGGAAATTTTACTCGGCCTTGATACAAACAAAGACTTTAAAACGAACTTTTATAAAATCCCGTCCCAGATAGCAAGAATCCTCTCGCCCTGGGATAGATACAAAGACGCAAATATCGAGGGCGAGGAGCTACAAAACGTCCTAGGCGTAATGCGCACGGTCAAAAACGGCGAAGTCGCCGACCTAAAGAAATTTAAGCTACCTAAGGACAATCCGCTCTTTATCAAAAACGAGCTAAACAAAATAGCAAATTTGGACGGATACTATCTAGAAACGCTTAAAAAACCTATGGGCGATCAGGGCGAAATAGTCCGCGAAGCAAGGAAAAAGCTAATAAATTTAGGCTCGCTCGCCGATATCAAAAAATTTGCTCCAGATCTGGACGAAAAAGAGATCATGACTCTTATCGCCCGCTTTGCCAAAGACGAGATAAATTTGAGCAACGACGAGATTTTGGAGCTGTTAAATTCGGATAAAATTTCAAAAGACAGCTTTGGTATCAGCGCCGCGACGCTAAAAAGCAAAATCGCTCCGGACGCCGTCATCGGCATATTCGAGCGCCTCAAAAACGAACGCCAAGAGGCGCAGGAAGCATACGTCTATCTGCTGTTTGAGTTTGAGATGCTCGAGCGCGCGCAGGAGGTTTTGGCGGGTTTTGAAGCCAGCGAATATCAAAATTTCCGCACCCTGCTATATCTCAGACAAAACGGCAAAAACGTCCCGACAGATCTATTTTTTAAGTACGCGCATTGCTAATAGATTTTTCAAAAAAGCCGCTTTTTCTAGCTCCGCTCGCGGGCTTTTCGGATCTGCCGCTTAGAAGCGCGGTCAAGCAGTTTGGTTGCGACGTGACCGTAAGCGAGATGATAAGCGCAAACGCCCTAGTCTACGAGGGTAGCAAAACGCTTGAGATGCTCAAAAAATCTCCGCTTGAAACGCCCTATATCGTGCAGATCGCGGGCAGCGACGCAGACATCGTCAAAAAAGCGGTGGAAATTTTAAACAGTATCGACGGTATCGACGGTATCGATCTAAACTGTGGCTGCCCCGTACCAAAGGTCGTCAAACAGTCCGCAGGCTCTGCTCTGCTAAAAGATATCTCAAATCTAAAACGCATCGTAGAAACCATCAAAAAAACCTCAAATAAGCAAATGACTAGCGTCAAACTACGCCTAGGCTTTGATGAAAAAATACCCGAAATTTTAGCCCTCGCCGCGCAGGACGCCGGAGCTGACTACATCGCATTTCACGGACGCACGAGAGCCGGCGGCTATACGGCAGCGGTAGACTACGCCGCGATCGGCCGAGCTAAAGAGGCAGTAAGCATCCCCGTCATCGCAAACGGCGACATCTCGCCAGAAAATGCGGCCGACGCGCTAAATTTAACCAGCGCCGACGCGCTAATGATAGGACGCGCCTGCATCGGCAAGCCGTGGGTTTTCCACGAGATAAAGACGGGCGGCAGCATCGACGCGGCGACGAAAAAGGCGATCATCTTGGCGCATTTTGACGCGATGATCGAGCACTACGGCGAGCACGGAGCGGCGATCTTTCGCAAGCACCTACACCGCTACTCCAAAGGCATAGACGGCGCCAGCGCCTTTCGCGACGAGATAAACCATATCGCCGAGCCTGACATCCTGCGCCAAAAAATCCAGGCCTTTTTCTAACCATGCAAGGCTACATCCTGCACACGCAAAAAGTGCGCGACGAGGACCTGCTCGTCTACATCCTCACGCCCTCGCTGCTAGTCAAATCCTACCGCTTCTACGGCGCGCGCCACTCAAACGTCCTGCAAGGCTACAAGATCGACTTCGAGCTCGAAGGCGGCGAAAACTTCCTCCCGCACCTGCGCAGCGTCCTGCACCTAGGCTACCGCTGGCTACTCTCGCGCGAGCGGCTACTCGCGTGGCAGCAGTTTATGCGCCTACTCTACGCGCACCTGCGAGACGTCGAGCAGATAGACGAGGTGTATTTTCGCGAGCTTGAGCTTTGCGCCTCACGCTTTGACAGAGGCGCTCCCAAACGCCTACTCATCGAGAGCTACGTGCGCATTTTAGAGGCCGAGGGCAGGCTACACGACGAGCTTTTTTGCTTTATCTGCGACGAGCCCGTGGAGGATAGCGTGGCACTAGCTAGGAGCTTCTTGCCCGCTCACGAGCACTGCGCCGCACAAAAGGGTTTTGAGATAGAAAAGATAAAAATGCTCTTTAGCGAGCACTCTACGCTGCTGCTTGATGATGACGAGATAGACGCGCTCTACTCGGTTTTACTTCAGGGACTTTGATCAAATTTACCGTTTCAAATTTGACTCGCCCAAATTTGCTTTCAAATTTAACCCGCTCAAATTTGATGCAAACGGATCTCGCCGCGCCCTACCCCAGATATCCAAATTTATCGGCTTAAATTTCATCAAATTTACCGCCTCTTTACCGGGTTTTGGCTAATATTTCGCAAATTTGATTTAAGGGATAAATTTGAAGAAATTCGCACTCGGTTTTGCCGCTCTTTTCCTTGCCGTTTTCGTAAATTTTATTTACAAAAAGCTGTCTCGCCCTACTCATTTTACCGTCACTCCCGATACCAAAATAGACCCAAACTCCGAGCTAGCCAAATACGTAACGCAAGAGGAAGTGGACGATTTTGCTTTTAGATACTGGGGTATAGACGAATACGAGGAGCACAACGCCACCCTTAACGCTTTAAGAAATTTGCTGAAACTAAAAGATACGGATAAGATTTTAAATTTTATGACGAGAAACGGACTTAGCGCCGACGTAAAGATGAAGGCAAACACGACTCCGCTGATGTACGCTAGCTTTTACGATGACGAAGCCACGGCAAAAAGGTTGATAGATATGGGCGCAAACGCTCATGCGAAAGATAATTACAAACTCTCGCCCCTGGCCTACGCCATAGAAAACAACTCGACAAAGACCGCCAAGCTCTTGCTTGATAGCGGGGTTAAATTTAGCAATAAAGAAAAAATTCAAAGGTACTTAAAAGCGCCCCAAAACGATAGGATAAAAAGCTTGACTATCGACGGAGATAATATATTTGTAGAGTACGAAGTAAAATACGGTCAGAAAAACGCAGGCTCAAAAGGCTGGATATTGCCTTTTGATTATATTACCTTTGGCAACTTTACCGAGATGCTACAAATACTATTTAGTATGGGGTATTTTGACGAGAACGGCAACTATTTTAAAGATATGGAATATATGCCAAACTACGAACCTATGCTAAATTTGCTACTAGACAACAACGTTTCTGGACAACCTACTAAAGAGGAGCTAAAAGAGGCGTATGAAAAGTGTTATAAAAGTTATAGATGGCACGTTGATACGTGGAAAAAAGAAATAGACAAAAATCAGACCATACCTTTATTGATACGTATGTCTATAGAAAATGGAGAGCGGTATTGTCCAGATAAAGATGGGACATTTGGCGACACTCGCACATTTATGTACTGGGCAAACGAAAAAAATAAACTTAAAAATATGATAAACTTTTGGGATGGCTTAAAAAATAATCCATCCAAAGTAATCTATATCGACGCCAACATAAGTGGTCAAGATAAAGAAAAACTAATATCAAATAAACTAATCCAAAAACGAAGGAGCAAAAACGCCGCAGAGCGACGATAGCAGATCGCTATATGGCGCGGTAGGAGCAAGGAGATAGCCGACCGGCAAAAGTCAAATTTGACCGAAAGAGCGGTCAAATTTAAGCTAAATTTGACGAGTACTCACTCCTCGTCGGTCAAATTTTGAGCCTGAGCGGCGAAAAACGTATCACTGTGGATGTTTTCAAAAGCGGCCTTTAGCGAGACGAAAAGCTTTGGATTTTGCTTTTCTAAATTTGCCAAAAGCTCCTTGGTTTCGGCTCTAGCGTGAGGCATCTTGATATCAAATCGCATCGCGGGACACGCCTCGTCGCCGATAACCGTAAGCCCGTTTCGTACGGCGTTTTCGCGTAGCTGCCGCTCACGCACGAATATAAACGGCCTGATAACCTCGATCCCGTTTGCCGCAACGTATTTTGGAGCAAGCGTCCTAAGCGCGCCGTTATAAGTAAAATTCATAAAAAAGCTCTCGACCGCGTCGTCGAGGTGGTGGGCGATGGCGAGCTTGTTAAAGCCGTGTTCGAGCGCGTAGGTGTAGAGATAGCCGCGCCTCATACGCGAGAAAAAGCTGCAAAAGCTGGAGTTTTTGCGGATCTTGTCCTTTGATATCTCAAAGATCGAGCTATCGATCACGTCGTGCTCGATGCCGTGCTCGGCGCAGTGGCGCGTGAGATAGGCGTAGTCCTCGCCCATGCCGTAGCTTAGCGTCACGGCCTTAAACTCAAATTTTTCGGGCGTGACGTTTTGCATGTGTTTTAGCACATGCGCGAGCGCGAGGCTGTCCTTGCCGCCGCTAAGACCGAGCAAAATTTTATCCCCGCCGCGTACCATGCGGTATCTGGCGTTAGTCTGCCCGACTTGGCGCAGCAGACGCTTGCTAAGCTCTATCATAGCCGCTCGATCATCGCGAGTATGAACTGCGCGCTCACGTTTGCCGAGTCTTGTAAAAATTTATCGAAGTCAAACTCCGCACTGCCGCCTGCCTCGTCGCTAATCGCGCGAAGCACGAAAAACGGCACGCCTAGACTCTCGCAAACCAGCGCCACGCTAGCGCCCTCCATCTCGGCCGCATCGGCTTTGAAGGTCGCTTTTAGCCACTCTTTTTTAGCATTATCGCAGATAAACTGATCGCCTGTAGCTACGACGCCGCCTTTTAGCTCGATGCCTTTTTCGGCCGCGACTCTAGAAGCTAACGCATTTAGTGCGTCGTCGCTTTTGATAAAGATGCTGGTCTCAGGCACGTAGCCGTGCGGGTGTCCAAACGCCGTAATATCGACGTCGTGCTGCACGAGGCTAGTTGCGTAAAGCATATCGCCGATTTTCAAATTTGGATTTAGCGCGCCTGCGACGCCGGTAAAAAGTAGCTTCCTGGCGCCAAATTTCTCGATCATCGCGCTTGCGGTAAGAGCGGCATTTACCTTGCCGATCTTAGAGTAGGCGATCACAAGCTCTTTGCCGCCGAAATTTGCGAGGTAAAATACGTTATTTGCGTGCTTAACCTCTTTATAGTCCTTGATGAGCTCAAGCAGAGGAGCGACCTCCTCGCGCATCGCGCCTAAGATCGCTATCATTTAAGCTCCTTTAAAAGCTCTTCAAGACTGCCAAGATCGGTGACGCTAAATGTCGGCTTCTCGGTGATTTTTTTGTTGATGCCTTTTAGCACGCTACCGCCGAACTCCACGAATATATCGACTTCGTTTTCGATACTTTTGATGCTTTGTTTGTATAAAACGGGGCTAACGAGCTGGGCTTTTAGCAAATTTAGCGCTTCGTCTTTTGAGCCGTAAGGCTTCGCCGACGCGTTTGAAACGACTGGGTCAAATTTAGCGGCCAACGCTGGCTCTAGCTGCGCCGTTAGCTTCTCGCTAGCACTCTTTAAAAGCGGGCAGTGGCTGACGACGGACATGTTTAGAGGCAATACGCGTTTAGCGCCCGCTTCTTTAAACGCAGACTCAAATTTGGCGATATCTTCTTTTAGCCCCGCGATCACGATCTGGCCGTCGCAGTTGTAGTTCGCGGCGTAAATTTGATGGCCGTCCGCTTGCGCGTTTTTGCAAATTTGCTCTACCGTCTCGTCACTAAGACCCAAAATAACGCTCATCGTCACGTCTTTGCCCGTGCAGTCCTCTTGCATAAATTTACCGCGCAAATTTACGATCCTAAGCGAATCAACAAAATCAAACGCGCCGCTAACCGCAAGCGCGCTAAACTCGCCCAAAGAGTGTCCAAGTGCAAATTTAGGCTTTAAATTTACGCTTTGCTTTAGCGCGAGATAGCACATAAGCGAGTTTAAAACGATGGCCGGCTGGGTAAATTCGCTCCTATTTATGAGGTCGTTTTCGTTGAAAAGTAGATTTGAAAAGTCGATTTTTAGGCTATCGCTTGCATTTTGCAAAAGCTCGGCGGCTGGGCGGAAATTTTCGTAAATTTCCTTACCCATGCCGATGCTTTGCGAGCCTTGCCCCGGGAATATAAACGCCGCTCTCATCTAGATCCTCTTAGTGGCAACCGCATCCGCCGTCATCGTGATGATGACCGTGCCCGCCGCAGCAACCGCCTTCTTTGTGCTCATGATGGCCGTGGCCTCCGCAGCAACCGCCCTCGCCGTGATGATGGTCGTGGTCGTGCCCGCCGCATCCGCATGTGTGAGCACCGGCTACCATACCCGTAGCTATCTCGTCCTCTGTAGCGTCACGTTTGTCGAAAATTTGAACCTTAAACTCCAAATCTTTGCCTGCGTAAGGGTGGTTAAAATCAACCGTCACGTCGTCCTCGCCGATAGATTTTACTATCACGCGTACACTCTCGCCGTGCTCGCCTTGACCAAAAAGCTCCATGCCCTCTTTTAGCTCGATGCCTGCAAATTGCTCTTTAGGTAGCATCTGAACGGCGCTAGAGTCATACTCGCCACAAGCCTGCGCAGCCGGAATAACGATAACTTTTGTTTCGCCCTTTTCTAGTTTGGCGACCTCTTCTTCTAGTTTCTCGATGATATGTCCGCGGCCCGTTAAAAAGGAAATCTCCTGCCCTACTTGCATATTGGACTCTAAAATTTCGCCCGTTTTTGCGTCTTTTAGCTCATAAAACATAGCTATAACTTGTTCTTTCACGTTTTTCTCCTATTTATGAAAATAACGTGATTATATCGTTAAATTTATTAAATAAAGTTTTAGTTTCGAGTAGGTGCGGCTTTGGCTTCTTTGCTATCCGGATAGCCTAGTTTTAGCGCTTTGTAAAATTTATTCGCACTCGCCGTGTCTTTTATCTTATCAAAGCTAATAGCAGTGTGATAAAGAAGCTTTGGCGTATACTCGGCCTTGTCGTAGAGCTGGATACTTTGCTGGTAGTACTTTATGGCGTTGTTGTAAGCTTTCTGCTGATACGCTATCTCGCCGAGATAAAAATTCGCCATCGCAGGCTTATGATCTTTACTTAAAAGATATTCGTATCTAGCCTTTGCATCATCGAGCTTGCCTGCGTCAAATAGCTTTTTAGCTTCGCTTGCTACATCTTGATTTTTTTGTTTGGTAAAATCAATTTTCGGAGCTTGTGGCTCAGCAGCGGCTGGGCTATTGCTAGCTACCGGCTTGTCTTCATCGTTTTTTTTTGTGGTAGCAGGCGCAGCGTTGCTCTTATCTATCAAAGCACCCATATCCTTAAGGGCTTTGGTGATTTTAGCGTTGTTGGCCTCTTGTATTTTTCGGCTTTCTTCTACGTATTTTTTAAGCTCGTCAAAATCACTTTTTGCGGTAGAATTTCCGTCGTTTCCTTCAAGATCGTTTAGTCTTTTTTCTATTCTAGACATTCTTGAGTTTAGTCCGTCTAGTACGCTCTGCAAGCCTTCTAAGCGCTCTTGTATGGCATTTAAATTTGACTCGACGTCGCCCATATTTCTACTTAGATTTTCTACGTTTTGCTTGTTTTTTAGAAAAGTTTTTTCATTATCAGTCAAACCGTAGGGACTAGAGCTGTCCAAATTTCCAGCATCAAATACCGAAATTTCATTGGAAGCGGAATAAGAGAGAGTGGCTCCTATAAAAAGAGCCACGAAAGTTTTTAAATTCGTCATAAATCTAATTATGGAAGAACTTTAAATTCAGCACGTCTGTTTTGAGCGTCGCAAGCTTTTGTTTTGTCTGTGCAAACAGGATTGCTTTCGCCGTAGCTTACAACCGTGATTCTGTCAGCTGCAACGCCTTGTTTTACAAGCGCGTCTTTAGCAGCTTTTGCTCTTTTTAGACCAAGTGCATAGTTGTACTCATCTGTACCCCACTCGTCGCAGTTGCCCTCTACTTTTACAGAAAGAGCTTGAGCTTCTGATTGATTAAATAGACCTGCGTTTGTGTTGATAGCAGACTGCATGTCGCCTTTGATGTTAAATTTGTCAAAGTCAAAGTATACAGTTTGAACTTGACCTTCGATGCTTGAAATTAATTGTTGCAATCTCTCGCTATCGCTCATCATGTTATCGCTTGAGTTCATACCGCCCATATTTTGATTAGCGTCAGCGCTCATATCAACTTCAGGGTTTTTAGAGCTACAACCGCTCAACAATAAAGCTGCAATAGCAGCAGAAGTTAAAACTACTTTTTTCATTTTCATCCTTTTATAGAAATTTAACGTGATTATATCATAAAATTTACTAAATATTACCAATCAATAGACTGAATTTTACCGATTTTTAATGGAAATTGGAAACTTTTGTTCTCATTTACGCGAATTATACCAAGAGAACTCTGGCCGCCAAGCTCTTTGATAAACACTACGCTTTGTCCGTCGCTAGAAAATCTAGGGTATAAATTTTTACCGCTTGCAGTGAGCTGTCTAATGTAATCAGTCTGCGTAGAGATCATATATATGTTAAAATCTCTTGTTCCAAAGCTACTCTTACCGTCTTCTCTACTAGAATAAACTATATAGTTCTGATAGGTGCTGACGGAGTTGTTGTTTTTGCCGTGATAGACCAACTGCTCAAAACCGCTTCCATCTACATTTTGCGCGAAAACATTAGGATAGCCAAGTCTATCGGAAACGAAAACTACGCGTCTGTCGCCGTCAACGAAGTTGCCGTTGACGTCTATACCGCTATAGTTAGTTACCTGAGATAGTCTTTTTGAATTTAGATCGTATATATAGATATCAGGCTGATCTTGCGGAGCCATAGTTAGCAAAATTTTATCTCCGTTTTGGCTAACGTCGGAGGCTATAAGCATACCGCCCTTACTATCTAAAATTTTAGTTTTTTGGCCGCTCGCAACATCGTATCTATAAAGAACTAAGTTTCTACCGCTGTAATCAGAGTAGTAAAACGCGCTCTGATCAGCTCCTACCCATTTAGGAAATATATTCAAACCGCCGCGAACAAGTACTTTTTGGTAGGTTAAAGTGTAGTCGGCTATAACGATCTCGCTTTGCTTTGAACCGGTTCCTTTGGCAAAGATGATAAATTTCTCCATCCAGTTTACAGGTGGCATTTTTAGCTCGTTAATGAGCTCAACTATCGCTTTGTGTGCGATAAATGGATACTTTGCCCCGTCGTTCATATTGTAAATTTTCTCATACTGAGTGGTTGCCGTTTTTGCATTAATTAGCTTAACCCTGAGGGTTAGAGGCGAGTTTGCAGAGCCCTCAAGCGCGTATCTAAATATAAGCTGCGCACCCTTTTCGCTCATCACGTTCGTATTCGAGTCGCCTTCATAGCTACTGGCGATATATTCGTCCACAACCTCAAAATCAGAGCTGACCTTCAAGTCGCCCAACATAATTTTATGAAATTTGCTTTTAAAAGCCTGATCGCCGACAGCCGTTGTAGCGTCTTGAAGCACGATTTTTGGTAGGGCTAAGCCTTTGTTAACGACCGAAATGGTGGCGTCAACGGCAAAAAGCCAACTGGCAAAAGCAAGAAAAAGTAAAATTTTCTTCATTTCTCCTCCGTTATTCTAGTTTGTCTTCTAGTTTAGTTCCGAGCCTAACGGCTCTGCCTATCTGTGTAGGCGGCGGAAATTTCTCAAAAGTCATACTTTGCAAGAAATCCCTAACTTTGTTATTAAATTCGCTATTATACGATAACTTTTTTATATCGTAACTAAACGATCCATCAATACCAATGACGATCTCAACCTCCGCCTCATCGGTAGAATCGGCCTTATAAGCACTCCATTTACTCTGCAAAATTCTACTAATCATACCGAAGTATTCGTTGTATTCGCCTGTCATTTGCGACTTTGGAGTCTTGGCAACCTGATCTAAGGTAAGCGCATTTATAACGTCGCTAGCTTTTTTTTGCTGGCTCGTTATCTGGACTTTTTCCGGTTTTTTACGACTTTGCTCTTTTGGTTGCTCTTTTTTCTTAGCAACCTTATCTTCTTTTAGTTTAGAGGTGTCGATACTGCCGAATAAATCCTTTAAATTTGGCTCTTCGATCTTTTTTTCTTCAGGTTTTGGCGGCGCAGGATCCGGTTCAGGCGGCTTGTTTGTAGTGTCCGGCTTTGGCTCTTCTTTTTTAACCTCTTCCTTTACCGGTTGAGGTTTTTCCTCTTTTACAATCTCTTTTTTGGGCTCGGGTGCTTTTACGGTGATGTCAGGCTCGCGCTCAACTATCATAATATCCATAAAAGCATCTTTAGTATCGGTGTATTTTTTAGGCTCTTCCTTAAAATAGGTAAGCTTGATAAAAATACCGCTTATGATACAAAGGTAAAGAAAAGCCGATAGTAAGAAGTAACCGGAAGTGTTAAATTTGAGATCAAATTTATCCATTAGTCTGGAGCGCTACCTTTGTAAAGCCTGCGTTTTTTACGCTCTTTAAAACAAACATCACATCATCGTATATGAGGCTTTTGTCGGCCTTAATATAAACAGGCGAGTTTTTATCGTATTTTGCCCCGATAAGCACTATATTGTCAGGAAGTTCGCGCAAATTCATGGTATTTTGATCTATTCTAACCTTTTTTGTGGCATCAACGATAACAGTCAAATCTTTTTTTTGAGCCGAGGATGTTTTAGTTTTTGAGCCGTCCGGTAGCAAAATTTGCTCCTCATAAACGATAGTAGGCGTCGTAACCATAAGGATCGCCAGCAAAACAAGCATGATATCCACGAGCGGAGTTATGTTTAGCTCCGGAGTTTCGTCGAGATTTATCATTGATCTTCTTTAAGCGTTACTAGGATATCGACTTCGCGCCTGATGACGCCCATGAGCTCGTAAGCTTTTCGTTTGATAAGCAAGCTAAACGTATAAGCGGGAATTGCTACAAATATACCTGCTCCGGTAGCCACGAGAGCCTCACTAATAGCTGGAGCAATAACTCCTAACGACGAATTTCCTCCGCCTTGACCAAGCTGAGAAAATGTCTCCAAGATAGAAACAACCGTACCGAAAAGTCCGATAAAAGGCGATGTAGAGGCGATGATGCTAAGCCAAGTGATGCCGCTAGTGGCATTTCTTTCCGAGATACTAACGGCAACCGAAAGCTTTTCTTTGGACACGGAGCCACTTACGAATCTTTTTAAAACAGAGCCGTTTAGAGTATGTTTAGAGCCGCCCATTAACAGCGACTCAAGCGCATTTTGCTCTTTTTTTTGCCAAGAGCTAAGCCCTGCCATACGAGACAAAAGTATGGTAAGGCTTATTATGAAATAAAAAGAGAGCCAACTAAGTACGAATATAGTGATAAAACTACTTCTTGATAAGTAGTTCAAAAAAATATCAAGCCCAGCCACTATCTTGTCCGAGCCATACTATCTAGTTTTGCTACGGCAGCGGCCATAGCGTTGTTCTCGCTGCTCATGCTAGCGATCAGATCCTTCGCCTTTTGCAATGAATTTGCTATCTCGCTCTCGGAATTTCCAGACACGTGAACGGCACCGTCGGCAAGGATGGTCGCCTTACCCTCGTTTATCTCGGCATATCCCCAGTTTATCGCGACGGCATCATGGCTTTTATCTTCGCTCTCGATGTCTATAACGCCGGCTTTCAAAAGCGAAATAAGCGAAGCGTGCCCGGGCAAAACCCCGAACTCACCCTCACTACCAGGCAAAACTACGCTTTTGATATCGTTTGAAAACACTAAACCCTCAGGCGTAACGATTTCTAAATGTAATTTATTCATTACTTTTTCCTTTAAATTTAGGCTTTAAGTTTTTCAGCTTTTGCTATCGCCTCGTCGATGTTTCCTACCATATAAAATGCATTTTCCGGCAAATCATCATATTTACCTTCCAAAATTCCCTTAAAGCCAGCAATATTCTCCTCAAGACTTACGTATTTACCAGGGCTTCCCGTAAATACCTCGGCAACGAAGAACGGCTGAGATAAAAACCTCTCAATCTTTCTAGCGCGGTCAACTGTGACCTTATCTTCTTCGCTAAGCTCGTCCATACCAAGGATAGCGATGATGTCTTGGAGGTCTTTATATTTTTGTAAAACCGCCTGCACGCCGCGAGCTACTTTATAGTGCTCACCGCCCAAAATTTGAGGATCGAGCATTCTTGATGTCGAATCAAGCGGATCGACCGCAGGATAAATTCCCTTTTCCGCGATAGCTCTGTTTAGAACGGTAGTCGCATCAAGGTGTGCGAAAACGGTCGCAGGAGCCGGGTCGGTAAGGTCGTCTGCAGGGACATAAACAGCCTGGACCGAAGTAATTGAACCTTTTTTAGTTGATGTAATTCTCTCTTGGAATTTACCCATTTCGCTCGCCAAAGTCGGCTGATAACCAACGGCAGACGGGATACGTCCAAGAAGTGCCGACATCTCTGCACCCGACTGGGAGAAACGGAAGATGTTATCAATAAACATCAAAACGTCAAGTCCCATCTCGTCGCGGAAATACTCAGCCATTGTAAGACCTGTTAGAGCGATACGGTTTCTTGCCCCTGGTGGCTCGTTCATTTGGCCGTAGCACAAGGCAACTTTGTCCAAAACGTTACTTTCCTTCATCTCGTGATAAAGGTCGTTTCCTTCGCGAGTTCTTTCGCCAACGCCAGCAAATACAGAATAGCCGCTGTGTTTAAATGCAACGTTGTGGATAAGCTCCATGATAATAACCGTTTTGCCAACGCCGGCACCGCCGAATAGTCCAACCTTACCTCCCTTTGCATAAGGAGCCAAAAGGTCAACTACTTTTATGCCCGTTTCAAAAATTTCACTTTTTGTGCTTTGCTCTTCAAACGGCGGAGGATCACGGTGGATAGACCATTTTTTGTCAAATTCTACACCTTCGCCTTCGTCGATTAGATCGCCGACGACGTTGAAAATTCTGCCTAAAACTTTTTCGCCAACCGGAACGCTAATAGGCGCACCAAGAGCCGTAGCCTCAAGGCCTCTGGTTAAACCTTCGCTCATATCCATGGCGATCGTTCTTACGCGGTTATCGCCAAGGTGCGCGGCAACCTCTAGCACAAGTCTATTTTGCTTGCCCTCAACCTCGAAATTTACTTCGACGGCTTCGTTGATCTTGGGTAAATAATCCGTGAAATCGACGTCGACTACCGGACCCATTACCTGAGAAATGATACCTTTCATCCATACTCCTTAATTATTTCATTGATTCGACGCCACTGATGATCTCGATAAGCTCAGTGGTGATAGACTCTTGGCGAGCCTTATTATACGATAGTTTTAGCTGTGCGACGCGCTCTTTGGCGTTATTAGTCGCATTATCCATCGCTTGCATTCTAGCGCTATGCTCAGCCGCAAGGCTATCAACTAAAGCGTAATACATACTATACTCGAAATACTTCGTAAGTAGTTCGTTTAAAATTTTACCGTCATCGCTTGGCTCAAATTCCATCAAAGAATTCGTCTCAACTTCGACTAGTTTTGGCGGCTCGACCGGCACGATATCGTTTATTCGAATTTGTTGAGAGATCATGTTATTGTAGCCGTTATGTACCAAAATAACCTTATCTGTCGCACCGCTTATAAAGTCGTCTATCGCGTCTTTTATGATATTTTGAGCTTTCTCATAAGTCGGAGATGAACTAACGCCGACGTATTTTTCAAGCAAATTTATACCCTGGAAGCTAAAAAATTCTATACCTTTTTTACCTACCGCACGAAGTCTAATCTTTACTTTTTTCGCCTTAAATTCGTTAATCATATTTCTAACGGTTTTAATAGTCTGAATATTAAAACCGCCGCAAAGACCCTTGTCCGCGGTAACGAATATAATATCGACCTTCTCAATATTCTCCTTAACGTCGAAAAATTTACTCTCGGCGTTTACGGAGCGATATTGATTGATCTTGTAGGCGATTTCAGATAAAACTTCGTTGATCTTGAGCGCATAAACCCTAGAGTGACGAGCAGCTTCTTCAGCCTTGCGAAGTTTGGCTGTAGATACCAGCTTCATCGCGCGCGTCGTCTTTTGGGTGTTTTGGACGCTCTTGATCTTTCGTTTTATATCTTTTAAATTTGACATATTCTAGCCTTAGTTAGCAGCAAACGTCGCTTTAAAGTCTTTTAGCGCCTTATGCAAAAGCTCCTCGATCTCTTTGTCAAGTGCTTTTTTTGTTCGAATTTGCTCGAAAATTTCAGGATACTTCGCCTCAATATAAGGATAAAGCTCAGCTTCAAATTTTGTAACAGCTACGGTCGGAATATCGTCTAGATAGCCTTTCGTGCCGGCAAAGATGATAACGACTTGCTTTTCAACGGCAAGCGGGCTGTAAGGAGGCTGTTTTAATACCTCGACCATCCTCTGACCGCGCTCGAGCTGTTTTCTAGAGCTTTCGTCAAGGTCGCTCGCAAACTGTGCAAACGCTTGAAGCTCGCGGTATTGCGCAAGGTCAAGTCTCAATGTTCCAGAAACTTGTTTAGTTGCCTTTATCTGGGCCGCGCCGCCGACGCGAGAAACCGAAAGGCCGACGTTGATCGCAGGGCGAATACCTGAGTTAAATAGATCGGACTCAAGGAAAATTTGACCGTCGGTGATAGAAATAACGTTTGTTGGAATATACGCTGAAACGTCGCCCGCTTGCGTCTCGATAATAGGAAGCGCCGTTAGAGAACCTGCGCCAAGCTTATCATTTAGCTTAGATGCGCGCTCTAGCAAACGAGAGTGTAGATAGAAAACGTCACCAGGATAAGCTTCACGACCCGGCGGTCTGCGAAGAATCAAGCTCATTTCGCGGTATGCGACGGCGTGTTTTGAAAGATCGTCGTAGATGATTAGGGCGTGGCGAGAGTTGTCTCTGAAATATTCGCCCATTGTTACGCCCGCATAAGGAGCTAGGTACTGAAGCGCAGCAGCGTCGGAAGCGCCTGCATTTACCACGATAGTGTACTCCATAGCACCGTACTCTTCAAGCTTTTTAACGACTTGCGCGACTGTTGATTGTTTTTGTCCGATCGCTACGTAGATACAAATAACGTCTTGACCTTTTTGGTTGATAATTGTGTCTATCGCAACGGTAGTTTTACCTGTTTGGCGGTCGCCGATGATGAGCTCGCGTTGTCCTCGGCCGATCGGCACTAGCGCGTCGATAGCCTTGATCCCTGTTTGAAGCGGCTCATGAACGCTCTTTCTAGCCATGATACCTTTTGCTTTTTCCTCGACGAATCTAGTCTCGCTAGCTTCGATCGGGCCCTTGGCGTCTATCGGCTCGCCGAGTGAATTTACGACGCGGCCTATCAAAGCATCGCCCACAGGAACGCGCAAAAGCTTAGCTAGGCGTTTTACGCTTGATCCCTCTTTGATACCGTCCGTTTTACCCAAGATAACGATACCGACGCTGCTTTCCTCTAGGTTTAGAGCCATGCCTTTTTCGCCGTTCTCAAACTCGACCATCTCGCCGGCCATAACGTTTTTTAGGCCGTAAACGTTAGCAACGCCGTCGGCTACGGATATAACCTTGCCCGTCTCGTTTACATCGACGTTAAGGCTGAAATTTTCAATCCTTTCCTTGATGATGGCGCTGATTTCATCTGCTTTTATTTTTGCACTCACGCTTTTTCTCCTTTATATTGCTTTTAATATGTATTCGCTCATTTGGGCTTTTAGCCTATCTACTGAAAAGCTAGCCTCCACGCCCAAATCATCTAGTTCGATCTTGATACCGTTGTAGTCGCTTTTTACCGGCTCTAAAATGATTTTTGCGTTAAATCTCTTAGAAAAGCTGCTTTCAAGCTCTGAAATTTGAGCCTGGCTGATCTGAGAGCCTCCGTAAATTTTACCGTAAAAAACATTATCCATTTTTGATTTTTGCGCTAAAAGCTCCGAAACGATATTAGGCAAAATATCAAGTCTTTTATTTTCGCCGAGTAGCTTTATGAAATTTACAAATTTTTGATCCGCCTCATCGACTAAAGATAGGACGAAATCCGCTTTTTGGCTATTTTTTAAATTCGGCGAAACGATGATGTTTTGAAATTTCTCATTTGCAAATGCGTTTGCGATCTCTTGTAGCTTGGCGGTAAAGCTATTAAACTCATCTTTGCTAAGGTCGCTAACTAGGGCTTTTACGTATTTTTTTGCGATAAGTTCTTTCATCAGCCGACCCTTTTAAGCATGATATTTATAAGCTCACTTTGATCCATTTTAACGCTGTCGCTTGCGAAGATTTCATTTAAAATTTCGCCTACGACGGACTTAACCATGCGTCTTTTTTCAAATTCTTTTTGATCTTGGAAGCTTTTTTCCAAATTTGCGACCTCTTGTCTAGTCTCTTCTTTGATGCGTTCAGAGATCAAAACGGCCTCTTTTCTAGCGGTTTCTACTAGGCTAGCGGCATTTGCTTTAGCCTCTTCTACGCGTCTTAGAGCATTGTCTTTTTTGGCTTTTGAGTCTTTTAGTTTTTGCTCGATATTATCAAGTCTTGCCGCGATACCGGCGATTCTTCCCTTATATGCGTTCTTAATAGGGTTTGCTATGAAATAATACAAAATTGCGGCAAAAACGATAAAGTTTATCGTTCTAGGTACGATGTCGTATCCGCCGTCAGCCATCAAAACAAAAGGACATAATAAAAGTAAAATTTTGCTTTTCATATTAAATCCTTGCGAGTTTTGCTTTTAAAGCAGCTTGAAGTTCAGGCAGTTTTTGCTGCAAATCAGCTCTAAAATCGCTCTTTTGAGAGTTTAAATTTTGGATAAAAGCATCGTAATCAGCCTCCAAAACTCCGCGCTTTTCGCTGACTATCTTAGCGGCCGCGTCTTTTGCGGCATTAATAGCCTCCTGCTTGATCTTGCCGGCCTCGCTTCTTGCGGCAGCTATGAGCTGTTCTATCTGCGCTTCATACACGCCAAGATCACTCGTATTTTTACTAGCGCTCTCTTCGTCATTTTTTATCGCATCGTTTCTAGCGTCTATAAATTTAAGTAGAGGCTTGTAAAGGATGAAATTTAAAACGGCGATAAGCCCTAGAAAAATAACTGCCGTTAGGACAACTAGCGGCAAATTAATTTCCAACATCAAATCTCCTTAAAGTTTAATATTTTCTTAAGCATAACAAAACCGTGCTTATTTTACAAAAAAAAAGGATAAAACAAGCTAAATTTAAACAAATATTTTTATTTTATCTTGTTTATTAGCCTATCGATATCAGCTATATCATCAAATTCGATAGTGATTTTTTTGCCTTTTATCTTAATTGGTACGTCAAATTTAGAAAAAATCTCTTTTAAATTCGTTAGTCTTTCAAGGTACCTCTCATCTAGCTTAAGTGCGGCTTTAGGCGGTAATTTATTTTTTAGATTTTTGACCAAATTTTCCGTCTCGCGCACGCTAAGACGCTGCCCGATGATAGTATCAACCGCCGTTTTTTCATCGTTTGGATCAAGCCCCACGATGACTTTGGCGTGCCCCTGCGTTAGTTTGCCCTCTTTTATATACTCCTGCGTTACGGCGCTAAGGCTCAAAAGCCGCATCGTATTTGTTATCTGAACCCTGCTTTTGTGAATGATGTTTGCAAGCCCGTCCTGCGTAATTTTGTATTCGTCTATGAGCTCTTTGTAGGAATTGGCAAGCTCGATCGGATTTAAGTCTTCTCTTTGGATATTTTCTATGAGTGCTAGTTCGCGAAGGCTTTGGCTTTCGATGTCGGCGACTATAGCCTTTATCTTACTTTCGCCTAGCAGCTTAGTCGCACGAAATCTCCTTTCGCCCGCGATCAGCATATATCCGCCGTCTTTTTCTATAACGATTATCGGCTGGATAAGACCATGTCTTTTGATACTTTCGCTAAGCTCTCTTAGCGCCGTTTCGTCGAAATTTTTACGCGGCTGATACGGGTTTTCGGTAATCAACTCAAGGTCTATTTCTTTTATTATTTCGCTGTTACCTTCGTTTATTTCGGCTTTATACGCTAGCTCTACATCACCCAAAATCGCTTCTAGTCCGCGCCCTAGTCCGCCTTTTTTAGCCATTCGTTATCCTAAAATACAGCATGCTAAATTTTGATACGCTACCGAGCCGGGTGATTTTATGTCGTATAAAATCACTGGCTTACCAAAGCTCGGGCTTTCGGCAAGCTTTACGTTTCGCGGTACTATTACGAATTCATCACCCATATCCTTGTTTTTAAACAGTTTATTTTCAAAATGCTGCTTTAAATTTGCCACCGTTTCCTTGGCGAGGTTATTTTGCGAACTGTACATAGTCGGCAAAAAGCCTTTTATATTTAGCTTCGGATTTATGGTTTTTTTGATGATTTTTACCGTATTTAAAATTTGTGCAAGCCCCTCTAATGCGTAAAATTCGCACTGTATCGGGATTATCACGCTATCGCTAGCACTTAGTGCGTTTACGGTGATACTGCCTAGCGCCGGAGGACTGTCGATGATGATAAAATCGTACTGCCCCTCAACCTCCTCTATCTTGCTTTTTAGTATCTTTTGATAGTCTTTGTTTTGTTCGCTTAGTTCTTGCTCTATACCCACGAGACCGATGTTTGAAGGCGCTAGAAAAAGCGTCGGTATCTCGGTTTTTAGCACTATTTGAGAGAGTTTTTTACGACCGGTGAGCACGTGATAGATGTTGTACTCGTAGTCGTTTCTGCTAAAGCCCATTCCTGTCGTCGCATTTGCTTGCGGATCGATGTCGATGAGTAGGACTTTTTTTTCGGCTACCGCTAGCGATGCAGCCAAATTTACCGCCGTAGTCGTCTTTCCGACGCCGCCTTTCTGGTTTGCGATAGTTATAATTTCACACATGAGAATTTTCCAATTTTTTTGTTTTTTAATTGATTAATTTTACAAAAAACTTACTTTGTCCAAGTTTAGTTTCGGCTTTAAAATTTCTGAAAGAATTTCGCGGTGCGTATCCGCCGATATTTTGTAAAAATATTAAATTTTACGTCAAATTTAAGCAAATTTATCTGAGCGAAAAAACCCTTCGCCCATCTATGTCCAAAGATCCGTCAGATAGGAGTTTTGCGTCTTTGAGCGCCACTTCTTCGCCCTCAAAGTGCGTGATAAATTCTCTTGATTTTTCAAATTCGCTCTCAAATTTTTTAAAAATTTCCGCCCAAGACGGAGCCGTTTGCAGCCTCTTGCAAAACTCTCCGACCGCGGCGCTAGGACTCACGTCTATATCTAAAATTCCGGCGTTTTCGGGCGCGTTTTTTAGATTTATACCCATGCCGCAAACGTAAATTTCGCCGACTCTCGTCGTCAAAGTTCCGCCGATTTTTTTGTCGTCGACGTAAAAATCGTTCGGCCATTTTAGCCAAATTTGCGAGCCGCGAGCCGCGAGCACTTCGCGCATTATCACCGAAAAGTAAATCGACGCCGACTCGCCTTTTAGATCGGCGGGCAGCGCCGTCTCGCTCATGCAAAACGAAAAAAATAGATTGCCTTCCAGTCCACTCCACGTGTTGTTTCTGCTGCCGATACCCTGCGTCTGCTCTTTTGACACGAGCGCAAAAGGCGGCTGTATTTCGCCGTTTCGCAGTCCTTCGACCAGAACTTTTTGCGTAGATGGGACGCTATCTGCGAACTCTATTCTCAAATTTTATTCCTTTTAAATTTGCTGTTTTATTTTACATTGCGAGCGCATTAGTATCATAAATTTACAAGGCAAGCTTCGCTCGGCTCAAATTTATGATACTATATCGCCGACACCGAGCCGCTTGCCGTTTAGATAGGCGCTAGCGTCCACCGGCTTTTTGCCCGGCTCTTGCACCTTTATGATCTTAACCGCACCCTCACCGCAAGAAACGCAAAAGCCGAGCTTATCGACGCTTAAAATTTCGCCAACGCGTTCAAATTTACGCCCGCGAGATTCGCGTAAGATTTCTAAATCCAAAATTTTGAGCCCGCTAGCTAGATAAATCCCCGGCCATGGCGTCAGCGCGCGAAATTTATTATAAATTTGCTGTGCGCTTTGTTCAAAGCCAAAAAGTCCGTCAGATTTTGCGATTTTTTTGCAGTGCGTGGCCTGCGCGTCGTCCTGCCTAAGCGGTGTCAAATTTGCAAAATTTCGCAGCGTTTTTACGATCAGCTCACCCGCCAGATCCCCGAGCTCGTCAAACAGCTGCGCCGCCGTTTTGTCCTCGCAAGGCGTGTAGGCAAAATCAAGCATATCGCCCGTATCAAGCCCCGCATCCATCAGCATCGCCGTCACGCCCGTCTGCTTCTCGCCCGCTAGTAGCGCGCTTTGGATCGGGCTCGCGCCGCGATATTTTGGCAGGATCGAGGCGTGCAGATTTATGCAAGGCGCGATGTCAAGGATAGCCTGCGGCAGAATTTTACCGTATGCCGCAACCACGATAAAATCAGGCTTTAGCTCTTTTATCTGCGCCGTGACCGCCTCGTCTCTTAAAGTCACAGGCTGAAAGATCGGCACGGCGGGCAGGTGCTGCTGCGCGTAAGTTTTCACCTCGCTCGGAGTTAAAATTTGCTTCCTGCCCACAGGCTTATCGGGCTGCGTAAAGACGGCCGCGATGTCAAATTTCGCCTCGGTAAGCGCGCGTAAAATTTTAGCCGCATACTCGGGCGTTCCCATAAAAACTATATTCATTCTTTTCCTTTAAATTTAGCCAAATCACGGCGCGAGCGATCACACGAGCGCCGACCGCGCGCAAAATAAATATTACGCAACCGCGAAGCAAACCAGAGTCCATACTCGCCCGCGCGCTATTTGACGGCGGATTGATTTTCATCTCCGCTTTGATCCTTCCACGGCCAAAAAGCACACGGATCTTCGGACCAATAAATCTTTGCGGACGGTTTCGCCCCCAGCTCATCTAGGCTAATCTTGCCGTCACGATTAGCATCGAGCCTCTTAAATTCCGAGCCCGAGCGCAGATTTAACTCTACTCTCAGCCCAGACGGCACCTCGCTAGCCGCCCACTCATCCAGGCTTAGCGCGCCGTCGCGATCCTTGTCGTTAAAGTCCATAAAATTCGGCACCGGATCGGCGGTATCACAACCGTATGCGCCGAAGCATAAAAATACTAGAATAAAAATTTTATTCATTTCGCTTCCTTAAATTTTATCTTTTTGCGACGCTTACGAGCGATAAATATAAAATTTACCCACATATTCGGGCGCGCTTAGGGCCCGCGTTCGTCAAAGACCTCTACGGCGCGGCTTTAGCGCAATCTACAGCTCCTTTTTAAGTAGTTCAAGCAGGTTAAATTTTAGCTCGTTTATATTTTGTCCCGTCGCCGAAGATATCGGCATCACAAAAAACGGCTTGGCGGCGTCAAATTCATAAATATCTTGCTTAAATTTTATCTCGCCCGCCGTGCCTACAAGCCCCAAATGCGACAAAAACGCGTCAAATTTTTCCTGCAAATTTTCGGCCGCGTCCGCGCGGGTTAGAGCGATCGCGTAGTCTCTTTTTGCTAGCTCGCCGGAAAATTTCGCCGTCTCGGCTCGCAGTGCGTCAAACTGCTCCTCAAGGCTGCGGTAGTTTGCAAGATCGAGCATAAAAAGCAAAATTTTCGTGCGTTCGACATGCTTTAAAAACTGCACGCCAAGGCCTCGCCCCTCGCTTGCGCCCTCGATGATGCCCGGGATATCGGCCATGACAAAGCCGCTGTATTCATCGACCTCGACTAGGCCTAGCTTTGGCGTGAGCGTGGTAAATTCGTAGTTTGCGATCTGCGGTTTGGCGTTTGAGACGGTCGAGATCAGCGTGCTTTTACCGACGTTTGGAAGGCCCACGAGCCCCACGTCGGCAATGAGCTTAAGCTCCAGCCTCACCTCGCGTGTTTCGCCATCAAGGCCTTTTTGTGCGTATTCGGGAGCTTGATTGATCGAGCTTTTAAAATGCACGTTGCCAAGCCCGCCTTTACCGCCTTTTAAAAATAGCTCGCGCTGCCCCTCGCTGGTTAGATCACAGAGTAGCTCGCCCGTCTCGGCATCCAGCACCGCGGTACCTGGAGGCACGATGAGCTCGAGATGCTCGCCTCTTTTGCCGTGCATTCTCCGCCCCGTACCCGCCTCGCCGTTTTGCGCGCGCATGGCCTTTTTGCCTTTATACGCCGCCAGCGTGTGCGTGTTGTTATCGGCGACGAAATATACATCCCCGCCGTCGCCGCCGTCGCCGCCGTCCGGTCCGCCTAAAATCACGTGTTTTTCGCGGCGAAAGCTCACCGATCCGGCCCCGCCGTGACCCGAGCTTAGAGTTAAATTTACGCTATCTATAAACATTTTTTGCCTTAGTTTTTAAATTTTATTCTATTATTTTTAGTTTGTTATTTTGCGAAATTTTCGGATTATATCGGTTTATTGATTAAAATTTGATTTGCCGAAAAGTTCAAATGATTTGCCAAGTACTGTTATTGGCACGATATAAATTTGCGCAATTTGGGTCAAATTTTAAAAATTGACAAATAACGTAACGATTATTTATTAGGTAAAAGCTTTTTAGATTTTAAAAATTTGGATGATTTTAAAAGAAAAAGGGGCTTTCGCCCCAAAGATTACGCAGCAGGATAAACTGAAACTTTTTTTCTGTTTTTATCTAGTCTTTCGAATTTAACGAAACCGTCGATTAGAGCGAAAATCGTGTGATCTTTGCCTAGACCGACGTTGTTGCCCGCGTGAGTAGCGGTACCGCGCTGGCGGATGATGATGTTGCCCGCGCGAACGAATTCGCCGCCGAATTTTTTAACGCCTAAGCGTCGTCCGATGGAATCTCGGTTATTCTGGGTTGAGCCTTGACCTTTTTTGTGTGCCATTTCTTATCTCCTTAAGCTGCGATACTTACGACTTTTACGCGTGTAAACTGTCTTCTAAAACCGCGTTTTAGTTTTGAGTCTTTGCGTCTGCGTTTTTTGTAAATAACGACTTTTTTATCCTTGCCCTCGTTTACGACTTCAAGAACGACTTTCGCACCCTTTACGAACGGCGCGCCTACCTTTACTTCACCGTCGTTTACGCACAAAACGTCCGTAATCTCGACTGATGATTTTGCTTCAGCACTGAAATGGTCAAGCTTAAGATATTCGCCTTCGCTGACGCGATACTGCTTGCCGCCGTGCTTAAATATAGCGTATTTTGACATACTCTACCTTTCTAAATTTGGTAAGACCAAAAAGCGCTTTTGGATTTCAAAAGACTTGGGGAGCTTTGTTGGTTGTAAGAGACGGATAATACCCAAAAATTTATAAATTTAAGTTGAATGAGGAGGAAATTTATCCGCCTTTTTGTTTAGCTTAGTAGTCGAGTTCCGGTTTTGGGGTCTTTTCGGTAGATGCAGGGAATGACGGATATTCGACTTTAGGCATTTTGCCTGTTAATGAATTTAAAAACGTCACTATATCGGCAGCTTCTTTATCGTTTATCTCGATACCTAGCTGTACGCTACCCATCATCTTGACGGCATCTTTTAGCGACCAAACTGCACCATTGTGGAAATATGGAGCCGTTAGCTCGATATTGCGCAGCGTAGGAGCTTTTACTAGGCCGTTTGCATCGCCTTTAAAGTCGCCTAAATTTGCAAATTCGTATTTGCCCGCAACCTCAAACGGCTGTAAAGTACCGCCCAAATTTATACCGTTATGGCATGTGGCGCAGCCTTTGTCGATGAAGGTTTTTAGGCCTTTTTTCTCAGCGCCGCTTAGTGCAGCCTCGTCGCCTTCTAAAAATTTATCAAATCTAGACGGAGTTACGAGCGTTCTTTCAAAGATACCTATCGCAGTCGTTACTAGCTCAAAGCTCACATCACTATTAAACGCAGCCTTAAACTCGCTCACATAGGCAGGGATAGATTTTAGCCTTTGCTCAACCAGCTCAGGAGTAGAGGCCATCTCCGGCATCGCAGTCATCGGGCCAGCAGCCTGAGCGGCTAAGTGAGCTGCGCGTCCGTCCCAGAACTGCACTGAGTTAAATACCGAGTTATAAACAGTCGGAGCATTTACGTGATGAGGGTTTGGTGTCCATTTATGGCCGGTAGATGCAGGTACGCCGTCTGCTCCGCCTAGGCCTAAGTTGTGACAGGTGTTACAGCTAATGATGCCAGATTTTGATAATCTCGGATCAAAATAAAGCCTCTTGCCAAGCTCATATGCAGCCATAGTGGTTGGATATTTCTCAGCATCCGGAGAAGCTTCGTTTATCGCTTTGGTTAGTGCCTTCGGGTCGCTAGGGATAGCGACTAGACCCGCATCTAGCGCATCTTGGATCAAATTTTGAGCGTTTAGCGCCGTCGCTAACGCAACCGAACCCAACAAAACTGACTTAATTTTCATTAAATGCTCCTTTGAAAATAAAATTAGAATGTAATTGTAATGTTTTTTTGGTTAAATACAAATAAATTTTATTGTTTGTTAGAAATTATTTTTAAGTATTTATAATTATTTAAGATAAAATATATCTTATTTATCTTTATTAGATAGTATAAATTATTAAATCACTTCCAAATTTGCCGTAGCGCTCTTACTTTACAAACATTTCAATTTAACCTACTTTTAGGCATAATCGCTCAAATTTAAGCAAATTTGAGCCAAAACGTTCGGAAAGATAAATTTAGAAAAATAGTAGGCAAAGATCAAAAAAATGAAGAAGAGATTACTAAAAATAAAATATGCGCGCGGCAGATGCAGTATATAGCCTGCGTCCGTTAGGGACAATCGCAAAGCGATTCTCGTCCAATAAAGCCCGCAAAACTAGTCCATACCGCTTGCTAAAGTCAAATTTAATCGCTAAAACCGTAATCGCGCAAGCGTATAAAATCCTTTAAAAGCCCACTTTATTAAGCAAATTTTCGGCAAACTTTTAAAACCGGCTTGCGCTATTTTGTTATTTTTGATTTTTTAAAATTTCATCCGCTAAATTTTCGACCATCGCGTCATGATCTAGGAATCGTATTTGATCGCTCGGCGAAGGCCCGTCAAAAGACTGATGAAGCACGGTTTTAGCCGGTAAAGCGTTTAAAATTTGATTAAAAACTTCAAATTCGGGCGGAAAGCTAAAATACAATTTGGGCTGCGCCGGTTCGCCGCCCAAAAGCCTTTTTGCGTAAATTTCGCTGAAATTTTTAGCTTTTGGCAAGCTAATGCGCTCAAAAATCTCAAAAGGCAAGAGATAGTGCGCCAACGCATAAAGTCCGTGCGCAAAAAAGCTAATCCGCTTTTCAAATTGCGGCGCGGCGGTTCTGGCGACTTTCACGCAAAAATTACTCAAACTCTCGCTCATAGCGGCCGCGTCTTTTTCGTGTAGCGCAAGGATAAATTTCACCGCTTCTATTTCATTTATCGGCTTTTTGGAGTCCGCAAATCTACGCGCTTTTTTCAGTGCGGGCTCAAGCGATTTTTTATCGTCCCATAGCAGCGCCGAAACCAGATCGCTCATCACGCACAAAAATCTATATCCGTTCGTGCTAGGCGGCATAGAGTGCGTCATTACGTTTTTGGCGCCGCTCATGTCGCCGCACGCTAGCGCAAGAAACGTATGTATCAGTCTCTCGCACTGATCGTATCCGCCCGCGCAGCCGGGCAGTAGCTCGTTTCTAGCGTACTGAAAAACAAGGTCGTTTAAAGCCTCTACGTCGCCGCTTTCTATACATTTTTCGAGCCAAATTTCATAAGGAATTTGCGGAATCGAAAAAGCCATCAGTTTTATTAGCTCACACAAAAACTCTCGCTCGCTTAAATTTTTCTTTTTTAGTTTGGCTAAAACCTCGCCGCACTCGTCCAAAAGCAGCTCGGTTTCGCTTTTTTGCGGTTTTTCAGATTGTGAAAATTTGCGGGAATTCTCCTGCAAGGGCCGTGAAGATACTTTCATCTATATATTTCCTGTTTTTATTTATTTTATCAAAAATTTCTTGCGCCTGCGGCAGATGCGAGCCGTATCTGGCCAGATATAGCCAGTCTAGCCCTTCGCACGCTGTTTTAGCAATCGCCTTGCCGCCTTTGGTCGCTTTGGCCGAATACTCCAAAACAAAAGGCAAAGCTGAGTGCGCCGCGTCCTCTTTATACAAAATCCCCGTCATCGCGTAAAATTTAGCACGGTACTCTTTACTGACAAGCAAACTCGCCAAAAAGCCGTTCTCGATGCCGCCTGCTAAAAACGCGATCGTTAGAGCCGCATTAC
Organism: Campylobacter showae; assembly: GCF_900573985.1. Classification (NCBI taxonomy): domain Bacteria; kingdom Pseudomonadati; phylum Campylobacterota; class Epsilonproteobacteria; order Campylobacterales; family Campylobacteraceae; genus Campylobacter; species Campylobacter showae. The sequence goes on from NZ_UWOK01000001.1 coordinate 49,464, forward strand.
CTTGCACGTCTAGGCTTTTAAATTTGACGGCGCCTTTTAGAGCAGGTATCGCACGCACCGTGCCTAGCTCGCGCAGGGCGACGGCGGCCCAAAGAAGGTCAAATTTATCCTGCGAGCTTTGCAAAACCTCTATCAAATTTGACTCGTCGTAGGGGATTTTACGGCTTTTAAAGTGATCCGTGGCAGCCTCGTTGCGCGCCCTCATCTGCCAAAACCACTCGCTTACGTGATCGTCAAGCTTTTGCATTTTTATCCTTTAAATTTAGGCAATTGTAGCGTAAAATTTAACCTCGTTTTAGATATAATCGCCCAAATTTAAGCAAATTCAGGATAGAGATGGCAGGCGAAGACCAAGAAAAAACCGAAGAACCCACCTCCAAAAAAATCGAAGACGCGCGCAAGGACGGCAACGTCCCCAAAAGCCAAGATTTAGCCGGCTTCGTCACGCTCGCGGTCGCGATCTTTGTCGTTGTGGCACTTCTTGGCTTCATTGGCGATCAGTTTTTCACGCTGTATAACTACTATCAGAGCCTAATCGGCCAGGAATTTACGCGCAAGCTGCTCTTTAGCGTCGCGATCACGACGATATTTCGCACGCTGCTCATCATCCTACCTATCGCCATTTGCATCGCGATCGCGGGTGTCGTCGCCAACCTCATGCAGTTTGGGTTTATATTTACCACAAAGCCTTTGGAGCCAAATTTAAACAAAATCAACCCGCTAAAAGGGCTCAAAAATCTCTTTTCTCTTAAAAAACTGATAGACGGCATCAAAATGGTGCTCAAAGTCACGGCGGTTTTTACGGTCGGATTTTTGATGTTTTTAAGCTTCATCAAAGAACTGCCGCATACACTGTTTTTCTCGATGGCGGCGCAGCTAGCGTGGCTAAAGGAAAAAATGCTGATTTTGGCTGCCGTGATGCTCATCGTGATGTTTATCATCGGGCTTCTTGACGTGCTGATCGTGCGTTTTCAGTATTTTCGCGACCTGCGCATGAGCAAGCAGGAGATCAAGGACGAGTACAAACAGATGGAGGGCGACCCGCAGGTCAAAGGTCGCATCCGCCAGCTACAAATGCGAGCCGCGCGCAACAGAATGATGCAAAATATCCCGCAAGCAGACGTCATCATCACAAACCCGACCCACTACGCCGTCGCGCTTCGCTACGATAAAACAAAGGAAAAAGCGCCGGTGATCCTCGCTAAGGGCGTGGATTTTCTAGCGCTTCGCATCAAGCAAATCGGGGTACAAAATAACGTCAAAATCGTCGAAAATCCGCCGCTAGCGCGCGAACTATACAAGATGTGCGAGGTGAACGATATGATACCTGCGGAGCTCTTTCGCGCCGTCGCCGAGGTGCTAAGCTTCGTCTATATGAGTGACAAACAAAAATTCGGCGATAGGCTGAAGTGAGGTTTAAATTTGCTTTTTTGGCTGTAAATTTGAAGTTAAATTTGAGATCAAATTTGCGCCGCTCAAATTTGGATAAATTTGCAAATTTTACCTGCCGAGACCCGCAACTTTAAAATGCTAAATTTGATTTGGTTAAATTTGGCATTGCGAGTTTGGCTTCCTTGCATAAAAAACAACCGTATAAGGTTGTTTTTTACTTTGTTGCAAAGGGGGTGGGGGCTTGAATGGCGAAGTCGCTCCCCCCCCCCCTTTTTTTTTTAATCCCCCTCCCCCTACGACGCTTTTCTTCGTAGGGGCAACTTGTTGCCGTCTCGTAACGAGCGAAGCGAAGTTAAGGGTGGCGACATAGCTTTGCTGACGCAAAGCGTCGCGAGTTTAAATTTAGCATTTTCAGGGTACGGGTTTCGGCGAGTAAAATTTGCAAATTTGAACGTAAAACGATAAGGCGAAGTATTTTTGTTCTAGACGAGGCGCTTTTAAATTTGGCGACGGGAGTTACCTTGTCGGTAATGACCGAGCCAAATTTAAAAGCAACGAAGTATAAAGGAAAAAGACAAGCCGTTAAGGCAGCTTGTCTAAAAGTAAGATTATTTAATAAACCCGTACAGGTTAGCCAACACCCAACCCACTGCACACGAACTAAACACGCCGATAAGACCCGGGATGATGAAGCTGTGGTTGATGACGTATTTACCGATCTTAGTCGTACCTGAGCGGTCAAACTGGATCGCCGCAAGGTCGCTCGGATATGTAGGAAGGATGAAGTATCCGTAGCAAGCCGTAGCAAACGCGACAATGATACCAGGATCCACGCCGATCTGAACGGCAAGCGGTACGAAAGTCGCGGCGGCTGCTGCTTGAGAGTTTAGGAACTTAGAAATCAGCATACCTACGACGATATACATCCACGGATAGGCCCTCATCACCTCTCCTAGCGAGCCTTTTAGCATCTCGATGTGCGAGTGGAACATCGTATCTGCCATCCAGCTGATACCGTAGATCGCTACGAGCGCAACCATACCGCTGTGGAAAATCTCGTTTTGAGCGATCTTAGCAGCCTTGATACCTGAGTAGATCATCATGATGGACGCAGCTAATAGCATGAAAATTTGGATCGTATCGACCATGCCTAGAGGGGCGGTCTTTTTCATAGTATCTTTTACTACGATGCTAGCGTTTGCGACGGTTTCGGTCTTGTCGCCTTTAGTAATAACTACGTTGCCGTCTTGAAGCACGATGGTTTGAGTTACTTTTTTGTCTTTATCTAGGACTTCTACGTTAGTAAATTTAGTAGCGTCTTTTACTTTGCTGTCTTTTACGTTTGAGACGACTTTGCTACTATCTACGGTAGAGACTACTTGACCGTCTTTTACGGTGATGTTTTTAACTACTTTTTTATCTACTACGATTTCGATAGATTTGCCAGGGACGTCGCTAGTCCAGCTAGGGCGGAGTTGTTTATAGTAGCCTAGAACCGCCACGATAGCGATAGTAGCTAAGAATATCCACATCACGTTCCACTGTTTAGCAGGAAGTTTTACGCCGATTAGAGAGTGAGATTCGTCTGAGCCGTAGATATATTTTCTTTGCTCAGGGTCTTTGATCCTCTCTTGGAAATCAGGGTCTTTATCTAGGTCTTTACCTCTAAAGATCGAGTAAGTACCGATGATAAGCATACCGATAAAGGTTGCCGGGATAGTGACTTTTAGTAGATCCACGTAGCTAGTAAAGCCGTCGATATGAACGGTACCGGTACCTAGCAAAACGGCGACCATAGATACGCCCGCAACCGAAACCGGGCTAGCGATGATAGCTAGCTGAGACGAGATCGTAGTAGCAGCCAGCGGTCTTTCTGGACGGATGCCGCTTTTGATAGATACATCGTAAATGATCGGTAGTAGCGTATAAACCGTGTGTCCCGTGCCGCATAGAACGGTTAGCGTCCAGCCGCAAAGAGGAGCTAGGATACAGACGAATTTAGGATTTTTTCTTAGCGCTTTTTCCGCTATCTGAAGCATAACGTCAAGACCGCCCGCGGCTTGTAGCGTTGAGCTTGCTACGACGACGGCTAGGATCGTTAGGATGACGTCTACTGCTGGTTTGCCAGGCTTCATACTGAATGCAAATACCAAGATAACAAGACCGATGCCGCCTAGTACGCCTAGCGCCATACCGCCTTTTTTAGCGCCGTAGAATAGACATCCGAGCACTACGATTAGTTGGAGAGTGAACTGAGTGCTTTCACTCAAACTGGTTAGGAATTCCATTTGTTCTCCTTTTTGGAAATTACGCCGCGATTATATAAATATTAAAATTAAATACTAATAAAAAAATTAAAAATACATTTGTAAATATTAATCATACATTTACGAAATTTGATGCGGTCGCTAGTCAAATTTGACCGCGCCAAATGTATTTAAAAGAAAATTTGATATATAATCCCAAGACTAAAAATTAATATATCTGCTTAAGGAGTAAATATGCAAATCCCTATCGCATACGGCAAAGACGATCATCTAAATCTAGAGATAAACGAGAAAAATTTGCTCGGCGTTTTTGATCCAAACCCCGTGGCTAAATTTGACGAAACGGCGCTCATCGCAAAGGCTCTGGCAAATCCGATAAATCAAAAAAGCTTCGATGAGTTTATCGCGGGCGACGAAAAGATCGTCGTCATCGTAAACGACGGCACGAGACCTACGCCGACGGCAAAAGTTTTAAAGCAAATTTACCCAAAAATCCGCGAGAAAAATAAAATTTTCATCATCGCCACCGGCTGCCACAGAGAGGGTACGCTCGATGAGTACGAGATGATCTTCGGCAAAGAAATTTATGCTGAAATCAGTGCCAAAAACGAAGTTCACGATCACGACTCCAAGCACGACGAGATGGTATTTTTAGGCGAGAGCAAAAACGGCACGCAGATGTATCTAAACAAAATAGTAGCCGAAGCTAAAAAAGTGATCGTCATCGGCTCGGTCGAGCCGCACTATTTCGCGGGCTACACGGGCGGCAGAAAGGCCTTTTTGCCGGGCACGGCGTCGTACGAGAGCATCACGCAAAATCACAAGCTCGCACTAAGCTCCGATGCGCAAGCTCTGCGCCTAGAGGGCAACCCCGTGCACGAGGATATGATCGACGCGATGAAGGTGCTCACGCACATCGACGTTTTTTCGATCCAGACGGTGCTTGATAGCGAACACGGCGTGTATTACGCAAGCGCCGGACACTTAAACGATAGCTTTTACGACTGCGTGAAAAAGGCAGACGAGGTCTTTTGCGTAAATATCCCGCGCAAAGCCGATATAGTGATCTCGGTCGCGCCCTATCCGATGGACGTCGATCTCTATCAAGCGCAAAAAGCCCTAGACAACGGCAAGCTAGCGCTTGCTAAGGACGGGATTTTGATAATGGTCGCAAAGTGCCGCACCGGTATCGGACCAAAGCCGTTTTTTGATCTGATGGCTTCCGCCGACACGCCAAAAAAGGTGCTAGAAAAGATCAGCGCGGGCTTTAAGCTCGGCTATCACAAGGCCGCTAAGATGGCCGAAATCTCGCTCTGGGCGCAGACCTGGGCGGTAAGTGATCTAAGCGACGATGAGATGCGCGCCGTGCATCTAAAGCCCTACCACGACATCCAAAAGGCCGTGGACGACGCGCTCGCGCAAAAGGGCGCGGACGCTAAAATCATCATCCTGCCGTTTGGCTCGATGACGGTGCCTAAGGCGTAAGTTTGGCTAAAATTTTATATTACGATGCGAGCTGCGGTATCAGCGGCGATATGAATTTAGGCGCGCTGGTGGAGCTTGGCGTGGATTTTGGCTATCTTTGCGCCGAGCTTGAGAAGTTAAATTTAGCCGGCGAATTTAAGCTGGAGCGCAAAAGCGTGCTAAAAAACGGCATCGCCGCGACCAAAATCGACGTCGTGCCGCTAAAATCGCAGCCTCACGCCAGAAGCTACGCGGATATCAAGCAAATTTTAGAGAGTTCAAATTTAAACCATAGCTGCAAACAAAGAGCGGACGCGATATTTCGCACGATTGCGCAGGCCGAGGCCAAAGTCCACGGCACGCAGATAGATCTGGTGCATTTCCACGAGCTCGGCGCGATAGATAGCATCGTGGACGTCGTGGGCGCGGCGATCTGTCTTGAATATCTTTTTGAAAATTTAGGCGTCTCGCGCGTCGTAAGCTCTAAAATAGAGCTTGGCGGCGGCGTAGTGATCTGCGATCACGGCACGCTTAGCGTGCCAGCACCCGCCGTTTGCGAAATTTTAAAAAGCGTGCCCGTAAGCCTCGGACGCGCAAATTTCGAAATGACTACGCCCACGGGAGCTGCGATTTTAAAGGCTTGCGCAGATGAGTTTGCAGATAGCGCGAGTTTTAGGATAGAAAAGATCGGCTACGGCGCGGGCGGTAAGGACGCGGCGGGCTTTGCAAACGTGCTTCGCGCGATGATATGCGAGGCGAATTTAAGCGGCGAAAGCGGCGAGCCAAATTTAAGCGCGCAGGCTGGCTACGGCGCAGTTTGCAAGCAAATTTTAATCTCCACCAACATCGACGATATAGACGCCGAGAGCTTCGCGCTTGCGTGCGAAATTTTGCGCGAAAACGGCGCGCTGGACGTGTTTAGCCGCTCGATCTTTATGAAAAAGGGGCGCGCGGGCTTTGAGCTAAACGCGCTGTGCCACAAGCAGGACGCGCAAAATTTAAAGGATCTGATATTTACGCACACGACGGCGATCGGCGTCCGCGAGGTAGAGGTTGCTAAAACCGAGCTAAAGCGCGAGTTTGCGCGGGTGCAGACGAAATTCGGCGAGATAGGGCTCAAAATTTCGGGCAACGGGCAAGTGCAAAAAGCAAAGCCCGAATTTGAAGACTGCAAGGCCGCGGCGCTCGCGCACGGCACGACGATCGAGCGGGTGCGAAAAGAGGCGCTGAAAATCTATGACGAAACTAGAAAAACTAAAGGCTGATCTGCGCGGGCTGGGCGAGCTAGCGGTCGCATTTAGCGGCGGCGCGGACAGCTCTCTGCTACTGCGAGCGGCGCACGATGCGCTAGGTGCGCGAGCGATCGGCATAACGATAAGATCGCCCTACATGTCCTCGCGCGAGATCGCCGAAGCCGTAGAATTTGCTAGCATTTACGGCATCCGCCACGAAATTTTAGAACTAGGCGTCGCGGAGGGGATCAAAAATAACCCCGAAAACCGCTGCTATCTGTGCAAAAAGGCGGTCTTTTCGCGACTGATCGAGCGCGCCCGCGAGCTTGGATTTAGCCGCGTCGCAGACGGCACGAACCGAGACGATCTGGGCGAACACCGCCCCGGGCTCAAAGCAAAAGAGGAGCTGGGCGTGCTCTCGCCGCTGATAAATTTAACCAAATCAGAAATCCGCGAGCTATCGCGCGAGCTAAGCTTGCCCACCGCCGAAAAGCCTGGCTATGCGTGCTTGCTAACGCGTCTGCCTCACGGACGCGAGATCGATCAGGGCGAGCTAAATTTGATCGAAGCGGCGGAAAATCTATTAATCGCAAGCGGCTACGCAAACGTCCGCGCGAGGTGCGACCGCAAAAATATAAAGCTGCAAATGCCCTTTTCTAGCATGCGGGACTTCCTAAACGACGCGAAATTTAAAAGCATCGTTAGGCAGCTCGTGACGCTTGGCGCAGCGGAGGTGACGCTCGATCTAAAGGGGCTTAGAGAGGATGTTTTGCATGAGAGAGGATGAAATTTTAGAGCTTTTCGCTGGGATAAAAAGCGGCCGCGTGAGCGAGCAAGAGGCGCTAAAATACCTAAAAAACTACCCCTACGAGGACGTGGGCTGCGCCAAGATCGACACTCAGCGCGCCCTGCGAAACGGCGCGGGCGAGGTGATCTACGGCGAGGGCAAGACGGATGATGAAATTTTGCGTATCGCTTGTGCGATCGGCGCAAGGCGGCAAAATATCCTGATCACGCGCACGAACGAACGAGTTTTTAAGCGGGTGCGCGAGGCGTTGCCGCAGGCGGAGTTTAACGCTCGCGGCCGCGTGATCAGCGTCAAATTCAAAGAGCCCGCGCTCACGCAAAGCTACATCGCGATAGTCTCTGCCGGCACCGCCGACGGCGCGGTCGTGGAGGAGGCATACGAGACGGCGAGATTTTTAGGCAACGACGCGCGTAAATTTAGCGACGCGGGCGTGGCGGGACTGCATAGGCTGATCGCAAATTTAGAGCAGATACGCGCCGCAAAAGTCGTGATCGCGGTGGCGGGTATGGAGGGCGCGCTAGCTAGCGTGCTAGCGGGCCTTGTGAGCGTGCCGGTGATCGCGGTGCCCACCAGCGTGGGATATGGAGCGAGTTTCGGCGGGCTGGCGGCGCTGCTAGCGATGCTAAACAGCTGCGCAAACGGCGTTAGCGTCGTAAATATCGACAACGGATTTGGCGCCGCGTATAACGCGAGCCTGATAAACCATCTCTAAATTTACGCCCGCCGCGCGGGTAAAATTTAACGGCTAAATTTAAAAGGAAAGCGTTGCGAGAGGAAAATTTAAACGAGCAAAAGACTGGACCAAAGGGCGCGAAAAAGCTCACGCAAAAGGCGCAAACAAGGCAAAGCGCGCGGACGAGGCTAGCGTTTTTAGCCGCGGCGGTTCTGATTTTAGCGGTAGAAATTTATATCGCGATCTGCGTAAAGGGCGGCTTCGTGCGCCACTACGCGGGCGACGTTTTGGCCGTTATCTTGCTTTACGCGTTGGCTCGGGCTATTTTTAGCGTGCCGCCTTTAAATTTGCCGCTTAAAATTTTCGCATTTGCGGCGGCTTTGGAGCTAGCGCAGTATTTTGGCGCAGTGCAAATTTTAGGCATAGAAAATAAAATTTTAAAAGTAATGATCGGCGGGACGTTTGATTTTGCCGACCTGCTCTGCTACGCTGCGGGCTGCGTCCTGGCGGGCGCCGCCGAAAAATTTGAAAGTAAAAACCAGCAAAGGAGAAGCGATGGATAAACAAAAAGCCGTGCAAAAGATGACCGAGGTCATGGCGAAATTCGTCGGCTACACGGGCAAGGTGCTACCCGACGACGTGACGGCGAAGCTGCTGGAGCTTAGCGAACGCGAGACGCAGCCGCTAGCGAAGGAGATCTACAAAACGATGTTTGAAAACCAGCGCCTAGCTAAGCAGCTAGACCGTCCGTCCTGTCAGGATACGGGCGTGATCCAGTTTTTCGTGCGCTGCGGAGCGAACTTCCCGCTCATCGGCGAGCTTGAGGAGCTGCTGCGCGAAGCCGTACTGCGAGCGACGCGCGAGGCTCCTCTGCGTCACAACAGCGTCGAGACCTTCGACGAGTATAACACCGGCAAAAACGTCGGCAAGGGCACGCCGAGCGTATTTTGGGAGATAGTGCCGGATAGCGGCGAGTGCGAGATCTACACCTACATGGCGGGCGGCGGCTGTAGCCTGCCCGGCAAGGCGACCGTGCTGATGCCCGGCATGGGCTATGAGGGCGTCGTAAAATTCGTCATGGACATCATGACCAGCTACGGCATAAACGCCTGTCCGCCGCTGTTAGTCGGCGTGGGCGTGGGCACCTCGATCGACGTGGCGTCGCTACTATCTAAAAAAGCGCTGATGAGGCCGCTAGGCTCGCGCAATCCAAACGACCGAGCCGCGCTAACCGAAAAGCTGCTCGAAGAGGGCATCAATAAAATAGGCCTGGGCCCGCAAGGCATGAGCGGCGCAAGCTCGGTCATGGGCGTGCATATCGAAAACTGCGCCCGCCACCCAAGCGTCATCGCCGTTGCAGTAAACGTAGGCTGCTGGTCGCACCGCAAAGGCCATATCGTCTGGGACGAGCAGATAAATTTCGACGTAAAATCGCACAAGGAGTTCGCGCTATGAGTAAGAAAATTTTAACCACGCCGATCAAAGCCGAGGATCTAGCAGACATCAAGATCGGCGACGTCATATACCTCAGTGGGCACATCGTCACCTGTCGCGACGTGCCGCACAGACGCGTCGTAGAGGAGGGCCGCGAGCTGCCGCTAGATATCAGAGGCGGCGCGATCCTGCACGCGGGGCCGATCATCAGAAAAACGGGCGAAAAAAGCTTTGAGATGGTCTCGGTCGGGCCTACTACGAGCATGCGGATGGAGAAATTTGAGCGCGAGTTTATCGCTAAAACGGGTGTGCGCCTGATAGTGGGCAAAGGCGGCATGGGCGAGGGCACGATGAGCGGCTGCAAGGAGTTTGGCGCGATACACTGCGTATTTCCCGCGGGCTGCGCGGTGGTCGCCGCGACGCAGGTCGAGGAGATCGAGAGCGCGGACTGGACGGAGCTTGGGATGCCCGAGACGCTGTGGAAGTGCCGCGTCAAGGAGTTTGGTCCGCTCATCGTCTCCATAGACGCGCACGGAAACAATCTTTTTGAGCAGAACAAGGTCAAATTTAACGAGAAAAAGGACGCGGCGCTAGCTGAAATTTTACCACAGGTGGGGTTTATAAAGTAGTTAAATTTTGGCGGCTCGGGTTTTTAAATTTTGCCCTGGGTCGCTAAATTTTAAAAACTTTAAACCGGCGGACGCGAGCGGGCGGCAAAGCGCACGAAATTTGCTTTAGAATTTGCGTTAAATTTTAAAATTTAGCGCAAATTTTCGCGTGCGACGGCTTGTATCTTAAATTTATGCAAATTTATAAATTTGAGCGAGTTTGCTTACGTGCGGCGATTAAATTTATCGCGGCACGGTTTTTATTTATAAATCAAAATAGGTACTCAACGGAGCTTTTATGAGAAAATTTTTCGCGATACTGCTTATCGCTCTCATTGCGCTATCTATCGCGGCTTGTGGTGGCAAGGGTAAAGAACGCCCGCTACCGGCTGGTAGCGTCGTGGTGGCCCTGGGCGACTCGATCACGCAGGGAGTGGGCGCTAGCGAGCAGAGCGCGTGGCCGGCGCTTTTGGCGCGCTTGAGCGGCTGGCAAGTGCTAAATGCGGGAGTTTCGAGCGATACTAGCGCGCAGGCTTTGGCGCGCTTGCCAGTGCTTTTGCAAGAACATAAGCCAGCACTCGTGATAGTTAGCATAGGTGGCAACGACTTTTTGCGCAGGCAACCCGCTAGCGCGACGAGAGCCAATATCGCCGCCATCTTGCGCACGGCAAAAGAAAGCGGCAGCCGCGTGGTGCTCATCGGCGTTCCCAAGCTAACTTCGGGTGCGGCTCTGGGGATATTTAGCGATCACGAGCTATATGAGGAGCTAGCCAAGGAGCACGGCGTACCTTTGCTATCTGACGCTTGGGGCGACGTGATGAAACAAAGCCGCCTGATGTCCGATCAGATCCACCCAAACGCTACGGGCTACGCCGAATTTACCGCGAGTCTAGAAAAATTTCTACGCAAGCAGGGATTTTTACGCTGAATTTTACCAAGCCGCAAACAACAAGGCTAATTAAAAATGCAAAATTTATTTTGCCGTGCACGCTTTTGCTAGCCAGTAGTAGCTAGCTAAACTAAAAAACCAGACGCCAAAAATAAAAGTGGGGCAAATTTAAACCTAGTGCGCCAAAAACGCCGTAGTCGCACATCTTGCCGCTTGCAACCGCCTTTACCGATTAGCAAATTTATCTAAATTTATCGTCGTTGCACCCATAAGCTTAGCCGGCAAATTTGACGCAGACTAAACGCTCAAATTTGCCTATTTTACTTCAACTCACCCCAATCCTTCGCCACGTTTAGGCTCGTTTTTAGCGGCACGTTTAGTTTATAAATTTCTTGCATTATCTTTTGCGCCGCTGCGCCAAACTCCTCAGCGTAGCCGTCCTCGACCTCGAAAATCAGCTCGTCGTGTATCTGCAAAAGCATTTTCGCGCGCGAGCTTAAAAGCGGACGGATTTTTACCATCGCCATCTTGATGATATCGGCAGCCGAGCCCTGAAATATCGTATTTACCGCCTCGCGCTCGTACATCGCCGTTTGCATCGGCGTCGCTGTAGTAAAGTCAAACAACCGCTTTCTACCCAGCAGCGTGCGCACGAAGCCCTCGTTTTTCGCGGCCGTTTTTATCCCCTCCAAAAAGCCCTTTATTGTCGGAAACGCCTTAAAATAGCGCTCGATATACTCCTTTGCCTCGGCGCGCGTTATGCTTACTTGATTTGCCAGCTTGCTCGAGCCCATGCCGTAGATGAGGCCGAAATTTATGCTCTTGGCTACCGCGCGGTTTTGCCCCTCGGCACTGCCGAATATATTAATCGCCGTGCGCGCGTGGATGTCCTCGTCGTTCGCAAACGCCCGCAAAAGCGCCTCGTCGCGGCTAAAGTGCGCGAGCAGTCGCAGCTCGATCTGCGAGTAGTCAAGGCCTACGAAACTAAAGCCGCTTTTGGCCTCAAAGCAGCCTCGCACGTCCTTTGCCAGCGCACCGCGAGCCGGGATATTTTGCAGGTTCGGGTTTTTAGACGAGAGCCTGCCGGTGCTAGTTCCCGTCTGGATAAAGTTCGTGTATATCCTGCTGTCGGCGTCTTTTTTAGCCAAATTTAGCAGCGGTTCGCAGTAGGTGCTTTGCAGCTTATATAGCTCGCGGTACTCGAGTAGTTTTTCGATGACGGGATGCTCGTCGATCAGCTCGGCTAGTACGGCCTCGTCGGTGCTGTAGCCCGTTTTGGTCTTTTTCTTTACGGGTAGTTTTAGGTGTTCAAACAGCACCGAGCCTAGCTGCTTAACGGAGTTTATATTAAAATTTTCGCCCGTTAGCTCGTAAATTTCAGCTGTTAAGGCCTTGATTTTAGCGTCGTTTCGCAGGATCAAATTTTGCATTTTCCCCTGATTTATCGCGATGCCCTCGCGCTCCATATCAAATAGCGTGAGGATGAACGCAAACTCGTGCGTATCGGCGAGCGCGAGCAGCTCCGGATCAAGCAAATTTAAAAAGCTTTTGTAAAATTTCAGCGTTATCCACGCGTCCTCGGCAGCGTATTTTGCCGCGTTTTCCAGCGCCACGGACGCAAAGGTCTCGCCACGCTTTACCACATCTTCAAATTTGATCGTGTCGTAGTCGTAGAGGCGCTTAGCTAGCGCGTCCATACCGACGCTTGAACCCGGATCCATGAGCCACGCCAGTATCATCGTGTCCTTAAAATTTACGGGCGGCTCGAGTCCTAGATTTCGCTTTACGACCTTAAAATCATACTTTAAATTTTGCCCTATCACGCAGCCTTTGTAAATTTGCCCTATCGCCCAGGCGGCAAATTTCTCACTCACCTGCTTTGGCACGCCCAGATACTCGTGCGACACGGGCACGTAGTAGGCCTCCTCGTCGTTAAAACAAAAGCTAAAGCCGACCAGGCGGGCGTTTTGCGTATCGACGTCCGTGGTCTCGGTGTCAAAGGCCACTAGCGTGTCCGCGTCTATATTTGCCAGCAGTCGCTCGATTTCGCTCTCGTCCGTTAGAAGCCGCGCGTTAAAGCCGAGCTTAAATTCCGCGTTTTCGCCCGCGTCTTGGCTGTTTTGCAGCGCTTTTAAAAGACGGTTTAGATCGTATTCTCGCAGAGTGTCGGCGACCTTTACGAGCGGATTTTGCTCGGGGAATTCCGCTCTTTTTAGATCGAGCACGTCAGGCACGTCGTCAAAGAGCGAGGTTAGGCGCTTGCTCAAAAACGCGCTCTCTCGACCTTCTGCCAGCATACCGCGGATACGTTCGTTTCGCACTAGCGGCAGGTTTTCGTAGATGTTTTCTAGATTGCCAAATTCATTTAAAAGCTTTTTGGCACCCACCGCGCCGATACCTTTGACGCCCGGGATATTATCCGAGCTATCGCCCGCGATCGCAAGAAAATCGCGTATGCAGCTTGGCGGAACGCCGTATTTTTCGACGCAGCTCGCGCTATCGTGGTCGATCTTGCTTTGGGGACTATAGATGCTTACTTTGCCGTCCTCGATGAGCTGGTAGAGGTCCTTATCATGCGTCACGATACGTACGAATATATCCCGCTGCTTGCACTCCTTTACGACGCTAGCGATTATGTCGTCGGCCTCGTAGCCTTCGCGGCTCACGGCGGCTAGACCCATTTTTTCTATCATCTCGATACACACGGGCAGCTGCTCTTTTAGCGCGGCGGGCGGCTCGGAGCGGTTGGCTTTGTAGTCCCCCAGGATCTCGTGGCGCAGCGTTTTGCCCTTGCTATCTAGCGCGAAGATGATATAGTCGCTGGCAAACTCCTGGCGCAGACTCATGATAAAGCTAGCAAAGCCGCTCACCATGCCGCTTGGCTTGCCCTCGCGGTTTTTTAGTCCGCTCATCGCGTAGTAAAGTCTGAAAAAAAATCCGAAAGTGTCGATGATCGTTAGCGTTTTTTGGCTCATTTTTTATCCTTTTTTTGGGCTAATTTTACAAATTTTAGGCAAAAAAACGGCTGATTTGAGGCAAATTTAAATTTAGCGGCGCGGAGCAAGCGCTGGAGCAGTCAAATTTGAGTTAAATTTGACGCTAAATTTAAGCGGGTAAATTTAAAAAGTCATCAAATTTGAGCGGCTAGCTTACCGCTCAAATTTAAATCACAAAAGCCTAAGCCTCTATCGTCGCAGGCCTATCAAACGCCGTTACGCTCGGCAGTTCGCCTTTAAATTTCTCGATCTGCACCATGCTCGTGTGCGCGGTGTTGCTTTGCGATAGCTGGGAGCTAGGCACGTCCTTGGTTAGCACGTTTATGTTGCCGTGTTTGCATAGGCTGCGCTCGCCCCAGACGGCCGGATCGTACCATGCGCCCTCGCTCACGATCACGACGTTATCTTGCGCGGTATCGCTTACCAGCGCGCCGCAGAGGATCTCGCCTCGGTCGTTGTATATCCTCACCACGTCGCCAGTTTTTATGCCGCGCGCCTTTGCCGTGGCGGGGCTAATTAGCGCAGGTTCGCGGTTTGCGATCTCGGCGTAGTTGCGGATGAGCGAGCTGTTTAGCTGCGAGTGGAGCCTAAATTTAGAGTGCGCGCCGCTGATGGCGATAGGGTACTTGCTCACGTCGCCGCCCAGCCACTCAAACGGTTCCATCCACGTCGCGTGCGGCGGGCAGTCGGGATAGCCTAGCTTTTCGACCGCCTCAGAGTAGAGCTCGATCTTGCCCGATGGAGTTTTTAGCGCGTTTTTCTCTGGATCAGCGCGGAAGTCCGCGTAGTTTGTGAAATACCGTTTTTTCTCGTCTACTTGATCAAATTTGACGTAGCCCTTTTGCCAAAACTCCTCAAATTTAGGCATCGCTACGCCCATGCCTTCAGCCTTTTGAACTGCATCGGCGTAGATTTCCTTCACCCACTCAAGCTCCGTTTTGCCCTCGCTAAAGGCCTGTTCGTACTCCTCGCCCCACTGCGCGCAGATGAGCCGCGCTATCTCAAAGTCGCTCTTACTCTCGCCTGCGGGCTTTACTAGCGGCTTAATCGCAAAAAGGTACTCGCTAGTGGAGTTTGCAAACTCTATGTCCGTGCGCTCGCACTCAAGAGCCGACGGCAGTACGATGTCGCTAAGTCTTGCCGTACTCGTCCAAAACGGCTCTGTGGTGATGATCGCTTCGATCTTGCGCATCGCCTCGACCGCGCGGTTGGTGTCGGGGTGGCGAGTGAAGGTCGAGCCGTTGGCGTTAAACATCACGCGGATGTGCGGCATGACGTACTTTTTGCCGTTGCGCTCGATTTCTTTGCCCGGCTCCATGATCGCGTCTATGAGCCTGCTGTTTGGTATCTCGTGGTATTTAGCCTTAGCTAGCTTACCCTGCGGGGCGATGTATTTTTCGTTTACCGCGGGATTAAATGCCTGAAGCTTTGGCGCGATGAAGCTAATGTCGGCGTTTTTATGCATCTGATCGTTCATCACGTATCCGCGCCCCGTCTTGCCGATATCGCCTAGCATCGCTGCTAGCGCGATGAGCGCCCAGTACGCCATCTCGCCGTGGTGCTGACGCTGTATCGCGTAGCCTGTAACTATGAGCGTGTCTTTTTTAGCTAGCGTACCCGCTAGCTCTTTTAGCTCCTTTTCGCTCACGCCGCAAATTTTGCTCGCCCATTTTAGATCCTTTTTCACGCCGTCTTTCGCGCCGGTGAAATACTCTTTAAATTTATCGAACCCGACCGTGTAGCGCTCGATAAATTCCTTGTCGTAAAGCCCGTTTTCGTAAAGATATTCGCAAAGCCCGATCAGCATCGCCGTATCGGTGCAAGGGCGCACGGCAAGATAATCCGCGCCGAAATATTCCGCCGTTTCGTTGCGGTAGACGTCCACGCTGTAAATTTTCATCTCGCCTTTTTTAAATTTATCCTTCATAATATCGTAGTAGGCGTAGGAGTTGTGCATCGGCACGCCTATAGCGATCTTGTTTGAGACGACGGGATTCGTGCCCCAAAATACGATCGTTTTGGCCTCCTTTACCACGCCCTCCCAGCGCGTAGGATTATGCGTCGGATCGATCGAGCCCGTCACATGAGGCAAAAAAGCCGTCGCCGCGCCGTATGAGTAGCCGCCAAGCTCGCTCACGTAGCCTCCTAGCGCGTTTAGCATGCGCTTTGCGGTGCGCTGCGAGTGACCGACCTTGCCGAGGCTACCCCACTGATAAAGCTGCCCGTAAATGGCCTCCGAGCCGTATTTGTCGAAGTTTTCTTTTAAAATTTTAGCGCTTAGCTTTATCGCCTTGTCCCAGCTAACGCGCACGAAGGGCTCTTTACCGCGAAGCTGCGGCTTTGGATCTGCAGGACTAGCCAGGAAGCTTTTGCGCACGTAGGGGTATTTCACGCGCGTTTCGTTTTGGATGTGATCGCTTAGGGCGTTGTTTAGCACCGTAGGCATCGCATCGCCCTCGAATGGCTCAGTACCAACGACCCTGCCGCCGATGGTTTGGACGTAAAACGCGCCGAATTTATTCGCGCAAAGCCCCATCTGCTCGTCAAATATCGCCTGCGCCGCCGCGTTAAATTGCTTTGCCTGCGCTGAAGCCGCAGCTAGCGCGCCTAGTTTTAGAAAATCTCGTCTTTTCATGATTCTGCCTTAAATTTAAATTTGGTGGTTGATTTGGTTTAAATTTAGCGGAATTTATGTGGTTAAGTTTTGCATCGTTTGCCTTTTAACGTATTACGCGACCTCGCGTCTTGGCGGTGATTTTACGAAATTTAGGCTTAATTCTCGTTTTAAAAGCCGTTTTAAAAATAGCGTAAATTTAGGCCAAATTTGATAATATTTCATCAAAATTTAAAGGAAGCAAATGTCAAATTTGAAAGCCGAATTTGAGCTAAAGCCTAGCGCCGAGTATAAAGCTATGACGCGCGAGGTGGGAAAGATCGTTTATAAAGGCGATAAATTTATGCGAAACATACATATATGCGACTTTACGGCGTCGGCTCTTGGCATGTTTTTTATCACGCTTTTGTGCGTCAAATTTTACTTCAGGGAGCTTAGCGACTTGCTTAGGGATTACGGTTTTAGCGGCGTGGAAAATCTAGCCTACCTATCGTGGATGGCCGCGTTTTTTACTCTGCTTTACGCTACTGGGCTGCGGCCTTGGCTGCTTACTCGCGCGCTGATAAATAAAGCAAACTACGGCGAATTCGGACCAAAAAGCGTGATCTTAGAGGATGGGTTTTTCGTGCAAAAAAGCAAATTCGGCGAGGGCAGATATTTTTATAACGTCATCAGCGACGCCCGCTATGTCGGTAGTTTCGTCGTCGTTATCATCGCAAACTCCATGTTTTGCGCCGTGCCGCGAGAGGCTTTCGCAGACGACGGAGCGGAGTTTTTAAGCGAGATAAAAAAGCGCGCGGGACTAGACGCGTAAAATCAAATTTAGGATTTAAAATGAGCGAATTTGACGAGCTAAGTTTACACGAGCCGTTTTTAAAAGGGCTGCGCAATCTAATAAACGGCAACCAAGCTAAGCCTGAGGATTTGGTAGAAATTTCGCACGAAATTTTTGATTTTGAAGCGATGGCGACCGTGACGTGGGAGTTTTACGGCAAGCGCGAAGAGAGCAAAATCGCAGGCGGCGCAAAAGAGCAGATACACTTCGGCGACGACGTGCGTGGCTACGAAAATCACGCCAGAGAGTGCTTGCTGCAGGCTAGAGATAGCGCCGATTTGCACGAAATTTTACTCGCCGAACTACGCCAAAACGCAAACGAGGCCGTCGCAAAATCAGGCGGCGCGGTTAGGTATTACGACTTTAAGCCCTTTAGCATGAGCGAGCGCTGCGACAACTGCGGCGGCGACGGGCAGACTCGCTGCGGCGAGTGCGGCGGACGAGGTAAAAAAACCTGCTCTAGCTGCGGCGGACGCGGACGACAAAGCTGCTCCACGTGCGGAGGCAGCGGCGGCGTAAATCGCCCTCACACGCAGTATAACTCGGACGGCAGCACCTACGTGACGTATCGCTACGAGAGCTGTTCGTCATGCGGCAGCAGCGGCTCAAACACCTGCTACGGCTGCTCGGGATCGGGCACGGTTAGGTGCGGCGGATGCGGGGGATTAGGCTACGTGCAGTGCGCCGAGTGTAGCGGTCACGGATACTTTACTACGATAGCAAACATCGGCACCTACGCGAAACCCAGCGTAAATTTACGCATAAAATCGCGCGCCTACGCCGACGAGCTTTTGGACTTTTTATGCGCTCGCAGCTGTAAATTTCTCTCGCAAACGATACCGTTTTATCAAGACGAAGAGAGCGGCGACGAGAGCTCGCACCTGTTTTCTTACGTAGGTTCTAGCGCGATAACGAGGCTAAATTTTATACTGCTAGGCAAGGAGTACGAGGCGGTGGGCTTTAGCAACCCACCCTACGCCTTTATCAGGCCGCCCTTTTTCGACGATCTTTTCGCAGACGAGATTTCTATGCTAGAAAAGATCGACGCCGACGGCAAGATAACTAGGCGCGAGGCGTTTAAATTTTTCACGCGCTACTGCTCGCAGCCAGCTCTAGACTCCGCGCTAAAGCGTATAGCTAAAACAGGCGGCGCGCAAACCGAGGCCGCAAACGCCGTGATAGAGGCCTGCGAAGGCTACGTCTCAAGGAGCGCGGCGAGCAAGCTAGGCGATACGATGAAAAAATGCCTGGATAAAATCTCTCCCGTTTACTCGCCTGCGGTTTGGTTCGGGCTAGGCTCTGTGTTTTGGCTGATTGCGCTAGTTTTTACGGCGGGATTTTTGGGCGAAAATTTAGCCGAGCGCTACATTATGTCGCCTATTTATACGATTGTATTTTTAGCCCTTTGCGCGGGCGTTGCCTTGTGCGTCTTGGCGCCTCTTAGCGCGCTGGTTACGCTGATTCGCCGCAGCTCCGTGCCCAAAGAGTACCGCCAAAGCATGCGAAACAAAGAGGCTTTTTCGCTGTTTTTTAAAATTTTAGCGGGCTTTGGAGCAGTCGGCGCGATCTATGGCGCGATATCTAGTTTTGGTTACGCTCCGACTCTTATGCAGCTTGACGAGCGTTTTGAGGCATCGCGCAGCCTGGAGGCTAAATTTCGCGAGATGACGGCTAAATTTGACGGCTCAAACGAGACCGCACACGAAGCAAACTCCACCGCCGCCGCTAAAACCGCGCCGCAGATGACGCAAAAAGAGAAAATTTTATACGTGCAAAAGGCTATCGGCGTCAAAGCCGACGGCATCATGGGCGCGCGCACGCTAAAAAAGGCGCAGGAGTTTTTTGACGCAAATTTGACGAACGCGGATGAAATTTACGAAGCCGTAAAAGCAAAAGAAGCAAGCCGCGCAAAGTGATTGATTATAACTCATTTTAGGAGGACGAAATGCCGAAAATCAACTGGGACGGAAGGTCTGCGGGCAACGGCGCTTGGGTATACGAAGGCAACGAGCTAAAGCCAAAATACGGCGCAACCACGCACAATACCTTTGAATTTGACGGCGGGGTGCTAAAGCCCAAAACAGGAGCCAACTCCTCTAACACCTTTGAGTTTGACGGGAGAAAAATAAAACCCAAATACGGCGCAAACTCAAGCAACACTTGGGTTATACAAGGCAATGTCGTCAAGCCCGATTTTGGCTCAAACTCGAGCAACACCTACGAAATAAACGGAGCTCCTATCGCCGTCATAATAGGGCAAGTCTGCCTAAAATTGTGGTAGCGCGGGGCAAAACGAGCCGTTTGTTTTAAAAATTACGATTTTGGCGCGCAGCGCGGTAAATTTGACTCGGCTTATATTTGGCCGTCAAATTTTAGCGGCCGCCGCAAGCTAAATTTTAAAACAACTCCGCGTTTTTGTCGCTATTGTAGACATACTCCATCGTCCGAGCGATCCTCTGTGCTTCGTCCCGTCCGTGCATGTCGGCGATAAAACCCAGAGCCTCGTCGATACCCGCACTCACGCCCGAGCTAGTGTAAAATTTCCCGCTAACGCACCACCTGGCTGCACGCACCCAGCGCACGCTAGGAGCCTCCAAGATCGCCCACTGCCATGATAGTTTATTACTCGTAGCTTCTATGTCGTCCAAAAGCCCTGTTTTAGCTAGCAGACACGAGCCCGTGCATACCGTGATCACGTACTCGTGTCTGCGCGCTAGCTCGCCCAGAGCCGCGATAAACTCGCCCTCATGCGCAAGCTCTCTAGCCGCAAAACCGCCCGGCACGAGCAAAACGTCAAATTTGGCGATCTCGCTTAGCTTTCGCGTCCAAATTTTAGCATTCGTACTGCTGCCCACGAGCCCGCCAGTAGCCGAGAAATACTCTATCTCATAGCACTTTCGCCCGTCATCCAGCGCCCGAGATAGCGCCTCGGCCGGCCCCAGCGCGTCCATAGTAGTAAATCTCTCAAACAGCAAAACATTCACAGCCTTCATCACGATCCTTTGTCAAATTTTAGTTTCAAATTTAGCCCAAATTTGATTACGAGCGGCTAAAATTTAATGAGACTTTTCGCATTTGCGAGGTAAAATTACAAAATCATTTTAAATCAAATTTTTAAGGAAAAACGATGCTAAGCGACAGAGAAATAGAAGCGAGCGCAAAGCCGCAAAATATCGTAAAAATCGGTGCAAAACTGGGGCTAGGCGAGGAGGCGCTAGATACCTTCGGCAAGCTAAAAGCCAAGATCGAACCGCGACTAGGCAGTGCGACGGGCGCAAACCTCATCCTAGTTACCGCGACTAACCCGACGCCCTACGGAGAGGGCAAAACGACCGTAACCGTGGGACTATCTGACGGCTTAGCGCGTATCGGCAAACGCGTGTGCGCTGCGCTTAGAGAGCCGAGCCTGGGGCCTGTTTTTGGTATAAAAGGCGGAGCGACTGGCGGAGGCTACTCGCAGGTGACGCCTAGCGAGGATATCAACCTGCACTTTAACGGCGACTTTCACGCTATCACCTCGGCAAACAACCTCATCGCGGCGATGCTAGATAACCACATCCACCACGGCAACGCCCTAAATATCGACCCTGCGCGCGTCGTTTTCAAACGCTGCATGGATATGAACGATCGCTCGCTAAGAGAGATCGAAATCGGCCTTGAAAAGAGCAATAAATTTACCCGCAAGGACGGCTTCGTAATCACCGCCGCTAGCGAAATAATGGCAATCCTATGCCTCGCAACCGATCTAAAAAATCTAAAAGAGCGCGTCGAGAACATCGTCGTCGCCTACGATAAAGACTGCGGCCTCGTGCGCGCAAAATCCCTAAACTGCGCCGACGCCGTCTGCGTCCTGCTAAAAGAGGCGATAAAACCAAACCTCGTGCAAACGCTAGAAGGCACGCCAGTACTCATCCACGGCGGACCGTTTGCAAACATCGCGCACGGCTGCAACAGCGTGATCGCGACTAAAACGGCGCTAAATTTAGCCGACTACGTCGTGACCGAGGCGGGTTTCGGCGCTGAGCTAGGAGCGCAAAAGTTCCTCGATATCAAGTGCCGCACCGCAGGACTTGCGCCAAAGTGCGTCGTACTAGTAAGCACCATCCGCTCGCTAAAATATAACGGCGGATGCGATAAGGACGGCATCTCGCAGCCAAATTTATACGCGCTAAAACTAGGCGGCGAAAACCTAAAAGCCCACATAGAAAATCTAAAAAATTTCAATCAAAACGTCATCGTCGCGCTAAATAAATTTGCCGCGGACTCGGACGAGGAGATCGCCCACGTGCGCGCTCTTTGCGAGGAGTCGGGGGCTGGGTTTAGCCTGTGCGAAGGCTTTTTAAAAGGAAGCGCCGGCACGGAAGATCTAGCTAAAAAAGTCGCACAAATCTGCGAAAAGCCGGCTCGCGAGATAAACTTCACCTACGATGCAAACGACTCCGTAAAAACCAAGATCGAAAAGATCGCGACTAAAATTTACGGCGCCAAAGATGTCGTATTTAGCCCGCGCGCGCAGGCTGATCTAGCCGAGATTTCACGTCTAGGCTTTGAAAGTATGCCCGTTTGCGTCGCAAAGACGCAGTATAGCTTTAGCTCGGACGCCAAACTACTAGGACGACCGAAGGGCTTTAGCTTCGAGGTTAGCGCGCTTGAGATCCGCGGCGGAGCCGGCTTTATCGTGGCGGTCAGCGGATCAACTATGCTGATGCCGGGACTGCCTAAGGTGCCTGCCGCCGAGCAGATGAAAGCGGAGTAAAACGAGCTCCGATTCGTCAAATTTGAATGTAAAATTTGATCGGTCGGCGAAGTTTTTTGAAAAACAAAGGCGAATTTGACGGGGATTTGACGTCAGGTTCACCTTTTTAAATTTGACGGGTTGACTCTAAATTTGCCGTCAAATTTAAAATACTAAATTTAACAGCCGACATCGTAAAAATAGATTTAAGTCGGTTGGCTTCAGCGCTCTTTAAAACCGTGCATGTTTACCGCTCAAAGTCGCGGAGTAATTCAAGCGCCGTACAAGAAGTAGCACTCTATCAACATAGCAATTTTAAAAGCCAAATTTAACACTCGAAATTTGATAAAATCGCCGTCCGTCGCAAATTTAGCTTCACCGTTTTTTACGTCAAATTTACGGCAAAATCGACGTAATTTATTTTGGCGTTTTTAATCAAATTTGCGCAAGCAAGCCAAAAGGACGGCGCTAAATTTTCACCTTCTCCCACGGCTCGATTTCGCCCTCGACCTCTTTAAAAATGCTCGCGATTTCTATATTTTTTACGCTCAAATTTCGCTCGTAAGCCTTGATGTCGCGCGACTTTAGCTTCTCTTGTAAAAAGGCGAATTCATACTCTATCTGTCCGCGAGTGACGCTGATTTTAGCCAAATTTCGCTCGTCAAATTCGCCTACTTTTGCCGCGTCAAATTTATAGCCGCGAGCGCAGGCCTGCGCATAAACCTCCGCCAGATACGCATTTATCGCCTCACGCGCGTTTTCATGCGCGTAAAAGCGGTCAAGCTGCGGGTGATTTTTGTAGCCCTTAGTTAGTCCAGCCAGCACGTTTTTAGCCAGCAGCGCCTCTCGCCAAAGCGCCACGAGCCCCTTTGCATCGAGATATTTAAAGTTTATCGTCCAAAGCCTCATTGTTGCCTTTCGTTAAATTTGACGCCGTTTTTGCGGGCTAAATTTGGCGCGGTTAAGCCCGCAAATCATCAAATTTATACCGAAAATTTGATCCGCTTCAAACTTTTCAAAGTTTTTATTTTTTCTTTGCCTTTTTTGCCGCGTTTTTCATATTTTCCAGCTCCTCAGCCAAAAATTTACCCGTATAGCTACCCGTTTTTTTATGATTTTTAGCGACCTCTTTTACGCTGCCCTCAGCGATGATTTTACCGCCCTTTGCGCCGCCTTCAGGCCCCATATCGACGATGTAGTCGCAGTTTTTGATGACGTCCATGTTGTGCTCGATGACGAAGACCGAGTTGCCAAGATCGACCAAATGGTGCAGCACGCGCACGAGCCTATCGACGTCGGCAAAATGCAGCCCCGTAGTCGGCTCGTCGAGGATATAGAGCGTATTTCCCGTATCCGAGCGGCTGAGCTCCTTTGCGAGCTTTACGCGCTGTGCCTCGCCGCCGCTTAGCGTCACGGCGTTTTGCCCCAGCGTGATGTAGCCTAGGCCCACGTCTTGCAGCGTCGTTAGTTTGCTGGCGATTTTAGGCACGGATTTAAAAAACTCTACCGCCTCGTCGATACTCATATTTAGCACATCGGCGATATTTTTGCCTTTGTAGAGGATTTCTAGCGTCTGCGCGTTGTAGCGGGTACCGCCGCACGAGTCGCAGACGACGTTTACGTCGGGCAAAAAGTGCATCTCGATCGTGATCTCGCCCTCGCCTTGGCACTTTTCGCAGCGTCCGCCCTTGACGTTAAAGCTAAACCTGCCGATCTTGTAGCCTCGCAGTTTGGCTTCCTTAGTCTGCGCAAAAAGCCCTCTGATCTCATCCATCACGCCCGTGTAGGTGGCTGGGTTACTGCGCGGAGTGCGGCCGATTGGGCTTTGATCGAGGTAGATCACCTTGTCTAGATTTTCCAGGCCGCTCAAATTTACCCCAGCGACCTTTTTTACCTTTTTGGCGCGGTTTAGCTGCTCCTGGGCTTCAGGCAGCAGGGTTTGCAGCACGAGCGAGCTTTTGCCAGAGCCAGAAACTCCCGTGATACCGACTAAATTTCGCAGCGGAAAGCGCGCGCTTAAATTTGATATGTTGTTGATATTTACGTTTGAGATTTCAAGCCACGTGTCGATTTTTCGGTCTTTTCGGTAGTCGATTTCCTTTTCGCCGTTTATGTAAAGCGCGGTTTGCGTACTTGAGCCTAGCAAGCTTTGCACGTCGCCGGCAAAAACTATCTGCCCGCCGAATTTCCCCGCTCCAGGCCCGATATCCACGACGTAGTCGGCCTCCTCGATAGTCTTTTTATCGTGTTCGACGACGATAACCGAGTTGCCTTTTGCTTGCAAATTTCGCAGCGTTTTGATGAGCTTTAGCGTATCGCGCTCGTGCAGGCCAATGCTAGGCTCGTCTAGCACGTACATCACGCCGCTAAGGCCCGATCCGATCTGGCTAGCGATCCTGATACGCTGCGCTTCGCCGCCGCTAATCGTGCGCGCATCGCGTCCGAGCGATAGATATCCCAGCCCCACGTCGTAGAGGAAAAACAGCCTCTCGTTTATCTCCTTAAATATCGGCTTTGCGATCGTTTTATCGTATTCGCTAAGGTAGCTAAAATTTGACTCGTCTGAGAAAAACGCGGTGCAGTTTTCGATACTCATGTCTAAAATTTCGCCGATACCGCGCCCTGCGACCTTGACGGCTAGGCTTTGAGGCTTTAGCCTGTGTCCGCCGCAGTCGTCGCAGATCTTCTCGCTCATGTATTCGTCAAAGTCCTTGTAGTCTTTTAGCAGTCCGTGCGTGATTTTTAGTGCGCCTTCAAATTTACGCAGCAGCTTGTTTCGCTTCCAGAAAAACTCGACCTCTTTTACGTTGCCATAGAGTACGAGGCGCTTCTCGTCCTCGCTAAGCTCGCAGTAGGGGCGCTTTACGTCGATGCCGTTTTGCTCGCAAAAAGCCAGCAAAAATTTATAATAATAACTCATGTTGTAGCCGTAAAGCAGCTTTATCGCGCCGCCTTCGATACTTTTTTCCTCGTCGATCACTTTGGTGAGATCTAGGCTATATCTGATACCAAGGCCGTCGCACCTCTCGCACGCGCCCTTTGGGGAGTTGAAGCTAAAGCTAAGCGGTTCTAGCGGCGTAAATGAAATTTTACAATCAAAGCACGCCGAGTGCTCGCTGTAGTGGATGAAGCTCTCTTTTAGCCCGAGTTCTTCGGCGTTTGCGATCTCGATCTCGACCTCGCCGTAGCTTTCATTTAGCGCTTTTTCTACGTCCTGAGCTAGGCGCTGTGCGTTATCCGCGTCTATCACGATACGGTCTACGATGAGCTTTATCGTGTGCTTTTTGGTTTTAGCTAGTTCGATCTCCTCGTCTAATCTCACCTGCACGCCATCTATCTGGGCGCGCACGTAGCCTTTGCCGCGTAAATTTTCGATCAGATCCGCCCACGTGCCCTTTTTCTCGCGCACGAGCGGAGCGTAGATGACGACTTTAGCGCCCTCGGGCAGCTTTTGGATCTCGTTTATGATGTCGCTAGCAGACATTTTAGAGATCGGTTTGCCGCACTTGTGGCAGTGCTGGATGCCGATACGAGCGTAAAGGAGGCGCAGATAGTCGTAAATTTCCGTTATCGTGCCTACGGTCGAGCGCGGGTTTTTGGACGTGGTTTTTTGATCTATCGCGATAGCGGGCGTGAGCCCCTCGATCTTATCGACGTCTGGCTTACCCACGCGGTCTAAAAACTGCCTAGCGTAGCTACTAAGGCTCTCCATATATCTGCGCTGTCCCTCTGCATAAAGCGTATCAAAGGCTAGCGTGCTCTTGCCGCTGCCGCTAAGTCCGGTGAAAACTACGAGCTTGTTTTTCGGAATTTCAAGGTTTAAATTTTTTAGGTTGTGCTCGCGCGCGCCCGTGATTTTGATGGTGTCGTTTGCGTTCATTTTCGCTTCCGTGATTTTAAATTTTTAACCCGTCATTATACCTAAAATCGCTTTAACTAAAATCGCTGTTACTTTTATCAACACTTTAGTAAAAAATCAATTTTAAAGCAAAAGAATTTTTTAAGCTATAAGCTTTTTGGATGTATTATAAATTATCCCAAGCGTAGGAGTAATCATGGCAAATCCAAACATTCCTATAGACAGAAGAACAAACCGAGTCGAGCTCATCGGGCTGGTGCTAGGCGTTTTGCTAGCGATTTGGGTTTATAAAATCTTCCCCGCAAACGCAGGAGACATCGCTCTAGCGGCGGCAAAGGGTAAAAAGCTGCATGTAGAAGCCATGCCCGTCGTCGCCGCAGTAGCCGCGCTGATGGCGGCGTGGTGGATGACCGAGGCTATCGCCCTACCCGCAACCGCCCTGGTGCCGATGGTGGCGTTTCCGGTGCTTGGCGTCGATGCGTTTAAGGTAGTCGCGGCGCCGTATGCTTCGGACACGATCTATCTTTTTATGGGCGGCTTCGTGCTAGCCCTTGCGATGCAAAGGTGGAATCTGCACACTAGAATCGCCCTTGGCATCGTGCTTTTAGTAGGTACGAGCCCGAGACGGCTAGTGGCGGGTTTTATGGTGGCAACGGGATTTTTATCCATGTGGGTGAGCAACACCGCAACCGCCATAATGATGCTTCCGGTGGGCCTTAGCGTACTGCATTTGGTCGGACGCTTAACGACACAGAAATGGACGTTTACGGCGATCGAGGACGTGGCAAATTTGGACGAAATTTCGCGAAAAGGCGTGCAAGGCGGCGTGATGAATACGATATTTCACAAAGGCCGCGACATCGCAAAGGAGATAAAAGAAAAAACGAGCTCCTTTAGCTCAAATTTCGGCATCTCGCTGATGCTAGGCATCGCCTACGCCGCCTCGATAGGCTCTGTTGGCACCATTATCGGCACTCCGCCAAACGCCCTTCTGGTCGCATATATGAAAAACGAATTTAGCATCGAGATCGGCTTTTTTGAGTGGATGTTAGTGGGCGTACCGCTTAGCGTCGTTATGCTCGCGGCGTGTTGGTTTTTGCTCACCTATGTACTCTTTAGGCCAGAAATCGGCGAGATACCAAACGGCAAAAAAGTGATCCAAGACGAGCTAGATAAACTAGGGCCCATAACCACGCCAGAAAAGCTTGTCGGAGTCATATTTGTAGCGGCGGCTGCGTGCTGGATATCGTTAGGTTTTATCCTAAAATCATTTGACGTAAAAATCGCCAGCCTTGATGCCATAATCGCGATGAGTACGGCGATTTTGCTCTTTATCGTGCCTGCAAACAAAAGCGGCGAACGCCTCATCGACTGGGACAGCGCCAAAAAGCTACCGTGGGATATCCTCATACTCTTTGGCGGCGGGCTGTCGCTTTGGATCGGACATCAGGTCTCGGCACTCGGCGCGCTACCTATCGCCGCGATCATCATGGCCGTCGTAACGCTCGTCATTTTCCTCACTGAGATAACGTCAAACACCGCTACCGCAGCGGCCTTTTTGCCTGTCATCGCAGGCGTTAGCGCAGGTCTTGGATACTCCGGCGCAAACGTTATGCTGTTTACGATCCCGGTTGCTATGGCGGCTACGTTTGCATTTATGCTGCCCGTCGCCACGCCGCCAAACGCTATCGCATACGGCTCTGGCTACGTAAAAATCAGCTCAATGATAAAAGCCGGAATCTGGCTAAATATCATCGGCATTTTTCTTATCACGGCAACTGTCGTCTTTATCGCTTCGGCCGTTTTCGGGCTTAAATTTTAATCAAATTTAGGCGGCCTTAACCGCCTAAATTTACCCACATTTAATAGCCGTTGCTGTATCATCGTAAAAAATATTTTAACTTAAGGCTACAAAATGAACGACATCCAAAAATCCTACGACGAGCTTCCATATATCTCGGCTGCCTTCCCTGGCACTTCGCCTGCGCGGCTTGAGGCTTTGGCTTCGTTTTTATCGCTAACTCCGCCGCCGTCCAAAACAGCCAAAGTGCTAGAAATCGGCTGCAGCTACGGCGGAAATTTGTTTCCTTTTGCTATCGCAAATCCGCAGGCAAAGGTGCTAGGCATAGATCTAAGCGAAGTGCAGATAAATAAAGCCAAAGAGCTAGCCGCACAAATGCGCGTGGATAATATCGAAATTTAGGGCAAAAGATATCTGCGATTTTACGGATGCGGACGTGAGCGATTACGGTAAATTCGACTACATCATCTGCCACGGCGTTTATAGCTGGGTACCCGACGTCGTAAAGGACGCGATCCTAAAAACCATCAAGCGATTTTTGAGCCCAAATGGCGTCGCTTACGTGAGCTACAATACGTATCCCGGCTGGAAAATAAAAGACACGATCAGAGATTTTTTGATTTTCGGTACGCGCGACATAGAGAGCGAAACGGAAAAGGTAGCAAAAGCAAGGGAGCTTTTAAAGGTGCTGGGAGAATACGCCAAATTTTGCCAAAAAGACGGTAACGTAAGTCAAGTTTGGGTAAATTTCGATAGCTTAAAATTTCATATCGATCACATTCTAACTACCGCAGACTCATACATAGCGCACGAATACTTAGAAGCTTTTAATAACCCGATTTATTTTAGACATTTTATAGATCACTTGACAGAAAACAACCTTGCTTATCTAGCCGAAGTGGGGCTCGAGGACGTTTTTCAGTCAAATTTGGGACTGGAAGAATTCGACTCGTATATCAATGCAAATTTTAACTCGCGTATCGAAAGAGAGCAGATACTTGACTTTTTAACCAATAGAGTTTTTAGAAGCAGCATGATAGTACACAAAGAAATCTTCCCAAGTGATTTTAGCGTAAATATCGGCGTAGACGAGCTTTGCAAACTACATATATCTACAGGTTTCAATAAAACGAAAGACGGTTACGTGGATGCCAAAAATGCTCTAATGAAGCCGGATTATGACTGGCTTTATCAAGTCTTTACCGACGTATATCCGGCAAGCATAAATTTTGCCGACGTCGCAGCGCTTTTAAAAGACGACGAAAATGCGGTAAAATCGGCATATTTCGGCTTTATGGAGATTTTGGCCGCAGACTGCGCAAAGCTAACGACATACGAGCGTCCGAAAATCGTCTACGAAACCGGCAAAAGTCGCCTAAAAGAGCGAGTACGCGGATATTTTGAATATTTCAGCACCGCGGGCGAACCAGTGATAAAAATCGCTGACGAACTAAACGTACCGGCAAATTTTTCGCAGTTTGACGCCTTTATCGCGCTTAAATTTAACGGCGAAAACTCGTTTGAAAATATCGTAAAACAAACGGTAAAATTTGCACGCGAAAGGAATCTGGAGTTTGCCGGCAAAAACGGCGAAACAATAAAAACCGTCAGCAAAAACGAATACCAAAAAGCAGCCGAAGAGTACGTAAAAGACCTCGAGCTAAAACTAAGCGACGGCGGATTTTTAGAATATTTCTGATTTTACTTGGAAGGGAGTGGGGTAAATTTACCCCACTCCCTTATTTATCGCAAATTTAATCGTATTGTTTTAAATCCATAAACTCAAATTTAAGCAAAAAGCTTATTTATCATTATAATTAGCGTCGTGGAGATAAGCGCAAGCAGGCATCTTTTTTGGACGGTGCGGTCGATCTTTTGCGCCAAAGCTACGCCAAACCTCACGCTTATAAGCGAGCCGATACCGACCAAAACGCCGACCTCGTACTGCACGAGCCCCTGCGAGGACAGGCTAATAAAGCCCGAAATCGACGAAAATATCACGAAAAATAGCCCCGTGCTAACGGCCTTTTTGATGTCGTAATTAAGAAAATTTATCAAAACCGGCATGATGATGACCGAGCCGCCGATACCCACGCTGATAGCCACCGCGCCGACGAAAAGGCCGACGAAAAAAAGCGGTACGAGAGAGGGGTTTTGCGCGCCTTTTGGCTCCGGATTTTTAAAAAACAGTTTAATAACGTTAAAACTTTGAATACAAATAAGCGTGAGAAGCAAAAACTTCGACGGTACGCTCGCCACGATAAAGCCGCTAGCGCTCGCCCCGCAAAAGCCGCCGATACCGAGCACCAAAGCGGGCTTTAGATCGACGGTCTTGTTTTTGAGATTTAAAAGCGAGCCGTAAACCGAGCTAAACATCATCTGAAGGACGCTTACGCCGATTGCGTATTTGACGTCAAAGCCCAAAAACACGAGTATCGGCACGGCCGCCGCGCCGCCTCCGATGCCCAAAAATCCAGACAAAAAGCCGACAAATAGCCCCAAACACACGTAGCCGATTGATGCAACCGATAAAATTTCCATAATCTCGCCTTAAAGTAAAATCCGATTTTAGCCGTTTTTGGGTAAAATTAATTTTAAAATTTAAAAAAGGAAAATTATTGAAAAGATTGTTTTTGATGATTTTTGCGGGGTTAAATTTGGCCTTAGCTGGCGTCACGGCAGGCCAAAGCGAGCTAGAGCTAGAAACCGCGGTTAAGAGATTTCAAAGACTGCTTGATATGAAGGATATTAGCGAATTTGCCGTAGTGCCTCATCACGTTTTCGCCGCGCAAATGGGCGCAAATTTGACGCCGTCGGTTACGGTGATTTTCGGCACGCCGGGCGTACTTGCGCCCTTAATAGAATGCGAACCGCGCCTAGCGCTGGAGCTTCCGTTTAAGTTTTTATTTCAAAAAATAGAGGGCAAAACGGTCGTGAGCTTTGAGGATATAAAAAGCATCGCGGCTAGATACGGCGTCTTTGACTGCCACGCCCTAGACGCGGCGCAAAGGCTAGAGCGCGAGCTTTTTGACGCCGCCGTCAAATGAAAATTAAGCTTAATTTTTATATAATCTACGCTCATTAAAGGATATTTTATGTTACTTTTGAGCCCCGTTTTTTATTACGAAAAGATCCGCGAAAAATTCGCCAACTCCTACCTCGCCGAGGACACGACGCAGACCATCGTCGGCATCGACTGCGAGTACATTAGCAGCGAGCAGACCGATTTTGCAGGGCTTAAGAGCTATTTTAAAGCTCAAAAATCGGGCGCCCCTTTTGCGGGACTGTTTGGAGTGCTAGGCTACGGCGGGATAAAATGTTTTGAAAAAATCCCCGAGTTTAATACCTCGCAGTACGATTTCCCTGACTTTTTCTACGCTAACGCCCGAGCCTACCTGCACTTTGATAAAAATAGCAAAATTTACACTTTTTACGGCGACCGCGAGCGGTATTACGATTTTCTCGTTAAATTTAGCGCAGACGATGAAGCGGCCGCCCAGGAACAGCGCGCAAAAAGACAGAGCAAATATAAAATTTTAACCGATTTAGAAGGCGAAAAAACGCATTTTCTGAGTATCGCCGAGCGCGCCAAAGAGTACCTAAAAAGCGGCGACGTCTTTCAGGTCGTGCTAAGCGAACAGCTAAAACTAGCCTCGGATATGGACAGCCTAGACTTCTACCGAGTGCTGAGCGAGGCAAATCCAAGCCCATATATGTTTCACTTTCCGACCCCGTACGGCGACGTCGCGGGCTCTAGCCCCGAGCTGGTCTGCGAGATCAAAGAGGGCAAGATCTACGTCGCGCCTATCGCCGGCACGCGCGGACGCGGCAAAGACGCGATCGAAGACGCCGCGCTCGAGCGCGAACTGCTAAGCGACGAAAAGGAGCTAGCCGAGCACAAAATGCTCATCGACCTCGCTCGTAACGACATCGGCCGCGTCAGCAAGCCAAAAAGCGTCGCGGTCAAAAACGCCATGCGTATCGTGCGCTACGAGAGCGTGATGCATATCGTAAGCGACGTCTACGGCGCGAAGGCAGACGATCTAGACGCATTTGACGCGGTCGGTAGTATCTTTCCCGCAGGTACGCTCAGCGGTACGCCCAAAATCCGCGCCATGGAGATCATCGCCGAGCTTGAGCCCTATAGGCGCAACGCATACGGCGGCGGCATCGGATTTTTCCACTTTAACGGCGACGCACAAATGGCGATTTTGATTAGAAGCGCAATATTTGCGCGCAAATTTGACGCTAGCGGGCATGACCCGCACCTTGACGGCGCAAACGAGTCAAATTTAGAGGGTGGCGAGCTCGGTGGAAATTTCGCCGAAATTTTCGTACAGGCCGGAGCCGGCATCGTGATAGATAGCGTTCCAGAATACGAATATAAAGAGATTTGCAAAAAACGCGCCTCGGTGCTAAACGTGTTTGCGAAAAACGCAAGGGAAATTTGAGAAATTGTCGTTGCAGACTAGGGTTTGCTATATAAAAACTTTTTAAATTTTGTTTTTCTTGGGAGGCGGAAGGGGTTTCTACTTACGAAGCGTCGCCCCTTCCGCCCCCAAACCCCCACCAACCCCACTGCACGTGAGAGGTGGCGACACTGCTTTGCTCGCGCAAAGCGTCGCAAATTTTAAATTTGAGTTTTTAGAGTGCGGGTTTCGGCGGGTAAATTTGGCTTTAAATTTGAATATAAAACGATAAGGCGAAGTATCGCGAGATGATTTTTTTCGAGTTTTCTGCTTCGTAGGCTCGCAGCTGCAAGCAGAAGAAGCAAAATTGAGCGTGCGCTAGGCATATAGCCTGCGGAGCGAAAATTTTGCAAAATCTCGGAAAAGCACTCGCGAGACAAGCCGTTTAAAAGGAAAAAAATGATTTTATTGATAGACAACTATGACAGCTTCGTCTTCAACGTAGAGCAGTACCTACGCGAACTAACCGACGAAGAAGTGCGCTGCGTGCGTAACGACAAGATCACGCTGGATGAAATCCGCAGGCTAAATCCGAGCAAAATCGTATTAAGCCCGGGCCCAAAACACCCACAAGATAGCGGCATTTGCCTAGAGATTTTAAAAAGCGATATCGCCGCGCCAGTGCTTGGTATCTGCCTCGGGCATCAGGCGATCGGGCTCGTTTACGATGCCAAAATCAAACGCCTAGAAAAGCCCTATCACGGCAAAACTTCGCTCATAAAAGTTAACCATAAAGAGCCGCTATTTACGGGGTTGCCGGACGAATTTGAGGTCATGCGCTACCACTCGCTTTACGTGGACGAGCTACCGTCAAATTTAGAGGCCACAGCCGTGAGCGAGGACGGCGTAGTGATGGCGCTTAGCGTGAAAGACAGGCCGATTTTTGGTATCCAGTTTCACCCTGAGAGCTACTTCACGCAGTACGGCAAAAAAATCATCGAAAATTTCATCAACTACGAAGCCACGCCTGCGGCCGAAGTAGCCAAAGAGCCCAAAATCCGCCCGCTCAAGCCGTTTCTAATCAAACTACAAGAAAACGAGCGGCTAGACGACCGCGACTTTGAGCAAATTTGCGAAATCATCGCTAGCAAAGAGTACGAGATCACGCAGCTAGCGGCGCTTTTGGTGCTAATCAGCGAAAAAAGCCTCTATCCGCAAAGCCTAGCAGGCCTCGCCAGAAACATCCTAAAATACTCGCAGACCTACCGCGATCCTTCGCCGATGATCGACCTTTGCGGCACGGGCGGCGACGGCTTTAAGACGATAAATATATCAACGACCGTCGCGTTTATCCTCGCAAGCCTTGGCGTCAAAGTCGCAAAGCACGGAAACAAAGCCGTTTCTAGCAAATCAGGCAGCTCGGACGTGCTGGAAATTTTAGGCGTTCAGAGCTCAAATTCACTCCTGCGACAGCGCGAGCTGCTAAACGACAAAAACTTAGCCTTTTTCCACGCTCCGTTTTTCCACCCGCTAGTGGGCGAGGTGCGCGAAGTACGTCAGCGCCTGGGTATCCGCACGGTTTTTAACGTGCTAGGCCCGCTGCTAAATCCAAATTTGGCGCTCAAAAATCAGCTTGTTGGCGTCTATCATAAGCCCGTTTTGCGCCTCTACGCCGAGACGCTGCAGCTACTAGGGCGCGAGCGAGCGCTGGTAGTTCGCGGCGAGGACGGACTAGACGAGATCAGTCTATGCGACGAGACGCGCGTCGTGGAGCTACGAGGCGGCCAGATCAGCGAGTACAGCATCACGCCCGAGCAGTTTAGCTTCAAACGGGCGTTTCACAGCGAGATCGAGGGCGGCACGCCTGAGCAAAACGCCGAAATTTTAAAGCAAATTTTAAAAGGCGAGATTAGCGGGCCGAAATTTGACGTAGTCGTTCTAAACGCGATGTTTGCGCTCTATGCCGCTGGCGTCGCTGATAGTCCCGCGCAGGCAAAAGAGGTCATCCTGGACGCGATAAAAAGCGGTAAAGTTTATCGCTATTTTGAGGACTACGTGCGAGGCGAAGCGTGACGCTGGTTAAAATTTGCGGTATCAAAACACCTGCGGAGGCGCGCGACGTGGCGAGCCTGGACGTCGATTTTTTGGGCGCGATATTTGCCAAAAGCAAACGGCAAGTGAGTGCGCAAACGGCGCGTGAGATAACAGATATCGCACACGAGGCAGGCAAAAAATGCGTCGGCGTTTTTGCCAGGCAAAGCGACTGCGAGATAATGGAAATCTGCGAATTTGCCGCCCTTGACGCGGTGCAGATCCACGGCGAGGTTAGCTCAAATTTGTACGAAAATTTAAAGGCCGCGGGGCTAGAGGTTTGGCGCGTTCATAGCGTGCTAGACGTGCTGCCCTCCGTAGATACCTCACTTTGCGATATGCCGCTTTTTGATTGCAAGGGCGAAAATGCCGGCGGCAACGGCATTAGCTTTGATTGGGAGATTTTGCGAGGGATTAAATTTGACTTTGGTATGGCGGGCGGTATCGGCGAACATAATGCGCGCGAAGCGATCAAATTTAACCCGCGAGTGCTCGATCTAAACTCAAAAGTCGAGGATGAAAACGGCGTGAAATCGGTTGAAAAAATAAATAAAATTTTGGAGCTGATAAAGGCGTAAATTTTCAAAAGTAAAAATAAGATAATAAAAGGTCGGCTTTAAATCAACCACGCAAAGCCGACTTTTACCGCCTTACTCGCTTTTAAAATTAAAAATTTTCACATCACTTTTCGTCTCGTCCTTAAAATAAATCTGCACCGACACTTTTTGGATATTTGGCGCTTCTTTGTATGTATTGTCGGCCTCCGTTTTTGTGCTATACGGCTTTGGCAGCTCGGTATCGGGAACGTCTTTGTTGATACCGTAAACGATCTTTTCCACGCCGTCGCCGTACGAGAGGATGTGGGTGAAATAAACTATATCTTTACGGCCGGCATTTGACACCCAGTGGTTTGATGTTTGTTTGAGCATCTTTATATCACTTTCGGCTTTTGGGTCTAGTATCTCTCCGCTTGGTAGCTTTTTGTACCATTCGTACTTAAACGGCCCGTTTATATTGCCGTTTCGGTCTTTGTATTTAAACTCTATATACTCTTTTACGACTTGCGTGTCGCCCGGCAATCCAAACCAGTTTTTGGGCTTCTTTTCGCCGCTATCTTGGTAAACTATATCAAAATATCCGGTGCTGATAAACTCCCCCTGCCCGTCTATACGGTAAAAAATTTCAGTCGGTTTGTCTGAAATGTTCGCTACTATTTGATAGCCCTGATTGGTATGGATTCTTTCGACCGTTACGGGATTTTCAAAGATACTTTGACTGATTTTATCCAGCTCCGTTTTACGCTCGCGGATATATTTTATCTGGGCGTTTAGCTCGTCTTTATCGGTAAATTAGCGCGCCAATTTTCCTTCTTCGTTCAGCTTTAAAAATTTATCCGCATACTCTTTTTCTAGCTTTTTATCGGACATCGTCTGATCTCCCAAAACTACCTTTGAGTACGCGCGCGCCAGTTCGTAGTAAGCCGGCGCGAAATCTGGATTTTGCTTAACGAAATCGGTTAATTTCTCTGTTTTTTGTTTTCCGTCTTCGAGTAAAATTTTGGCGTAACTATCGATCAAAATATCATCATTTTTAAACATTTCGTTGTAAATTTCTTTTGCGCCGGCTTTGCCCTCTTGGATCTTTAAAAATGACTAAAATCTTATATGCGGATCTAGTTTGCGGTCGCTAAACGAAAAATATTTTACGTACGATTTTCTCGCATTTCCGTAATCTCCGCCAAGCTCGTATATGCGCGCATTATGATAATAATCCTCTTGCGTTTTCGGGTTTGCGATGATGCCGCCGCCTTTGCCGATATTTTCGCTTAGTTTGTCTATTTTTGTATCAACGTTTTGTATAGCGGATTTTATATTTCCGGTATCTTCTTTTATTTCCATTACCGTCTGCTTGATCTCGCCGGTGTCTTTTTTAATCATGCCTAGTAAATTTTGAATTTTTTCAAGCGGCGGCATGATGCTTGCCAAGTAGCCGTTTTCGCTACCTTTTTCTTCCGCGCTTTGCAGTCCGTACATGGAGCCGGTGGCGATTATGCTTAGACTCGTAAACACCATGATCGGCAAAACCCTTTGCCTTAATCTAGATAGCCCGATATAAGCCAAAAATAGGACGCAAGTGATAATTATGCTAGCATAAAATAGATATTTCGCAAAAGGAGCTATCGGCTGACAAATGTCGGAAATACCGCCGAAAACGGCAGCCAAACCTCCAGCCCAAATTTTATTTTTATTTAATGCTTCTTTTATGGCGCCCATATTCTTATCCTTTGGTTTTTATTTCGTCTTTTAAATACCTCCTGACTCGCTTACCAAATTTGGCCAAAAGCCGCTTTTTTATATCGCCGTAACATATTTGGAATCATATCGTTTTTTACCCTAAATTCAAATTTGCGCGTGCAAAAAATACCGTAAAATAAGCCTAATAAAAACTTAAAATGCTAAAATAAACAAAAATTTAAAGGATACCGATGAACACCAAAGCATATTTCGGCAAATTCGGCGGGCAGTTCGTGCCGGAAACCGTTATGTTCGCGCTAGATGAGCTAGAGGCCGCTTACGAACGCATCGCAAAAACGGCTGAATTTAAAGCCGAACTAGACGATCTACTAAAAAACTACGTCGGACGCCCTAGTCCGCTATATCACGCAAAACGCCTAAGCGAGCACTACGGGCATGAAATTTATCTAAAGCGCGAGGATTTAAACCACACGGGCGCGCATAAGATAAATAACGCCCTGGCTCAGGCCTTGCTCGCCAAAAAAATGGGCAAAAAGAAGGTTTTAGCAGAGACGGGTGCGGGTCAGCACGGCGTAGCGACTGCGACGGCGGCGGCATTGCTTGGTCTTGAGTGCGACGTATATATGGGCGCGACAGACGTCGAGCGTCAGCAGCTAAACGCGTTTCGCATGCAGCTTTTAGGCGCCAGAGTCGTTAGCGTAGAAGATGGGCTAAAAACGCTAAAAGAGGCCACTACCGCAGCGATCCAAGCGTGGGTAAACGAGATAGAAAGCGCATTTTACGTCATCGGCTCGGCAGTCGGCCCGCACCCGTATCCTAGGATCGTGCGCGACTTTCAGAGCATCATCGGCCGCGAGACCAAAGAGCAGCTAAAAGAATACGGCGTACATCCGGACTACGTCATCGCCTGCGTCGGCGGCGGCAGCAACGCGATCGGTATCTTTAGTGCGTTTTTGGGCGATGCGGACGTAAATTTGATCGGAGTCGAGGCTGCAGGCCTAGGCGCTGATACTCCGTATCACGCTGCAACTCTAACGAAGGGCCGCACAGGCATCATCCACGGCATGAAAACGATCGTTTTACAGGACGAATACGGCATGATCGAGCCCGTACATAGTATCTCGGCGGGACTCGACTATCCAGGAGTGGGCCCCGAGCACGCGCACCTGCACGAGAGCAAGCGAGCCGCCTACTACGGCGTCACCGACGACGAGTGCATAAACGCGCTATATCTAACCAGCCGCCTAGAGGGCATCATCCCGGCGATCGAGAGCTCGCACGCGCTAGCGTATCTAGAAAAGCTCTGCCCGAATTTGACAAAAAAAAGCGTCATCGTCGTAAACGTCTCGGGACGCGGCGACAAAGACATAAACACCGTGATGAGCTACGAGAAAGGAAAAATTTATGGCTAAGGTAAAAGACGCGTTCGCAGGCAAAAAAGCAAACATCGGCTACGTCGTGGCGGGGTATCCTAGCGTCGAAGCGACGAAAGAATTTTTACTAAATTTAGACGGCAGCTGCCTGGATCTACTAGAGCTTGGCATCCCATACTCCGATCCGCTCGCAGACGGCAAACTCATCGCGCAAGCTAGCTTTGAAACCGCCGCAAAGGGCGTAAACACGGGCACGGTATTTGCCATGCTTGAAGAGTGCAAAGGCAAGATAAATAAACCGATCGTTTTTCTCGTGTATTTTAACATCGTGTTTACTTACGGCGTAGAGAGGTTTATCGCCCGCTCAAAAGAGGTCGGTATCGCGGGTTTCATCATCCCCGATCTGCCGTTTGAGGAGAGCGAGGAGGTAGCGGGACTGTGCGCTAAATTTGACCTTGACCTCATCCCGTTAATCAGCGTCACGTCGCAAAACCGAGCGGATAAAATTTTAAAATTCGGCTCAGGCTTTATCTATGCGCTCGGCGCTATCGGCGTGAGCGGATCGCAGCGAGCTAGCGAGGAGAGGCTAAAAGCGCTCGTAGAGGGTCTAAAACAAAGAAGCGATTTGCCCGTAGCGGTGGGCTTTGGCGTGAAAAATAAAAACGACGCGGACGAGGTAAAAACCTACGCCGACGGCGCGATAATCGGCACCGAGATAGTAAAGCTCACGGCCAAATTTGAGGGCGAAGAGCTGATAAAGCAAATCAATAAACTTTTTTAAATTTAGCCGCGTTTGCGTTAAATTTAAGTATAATCAAAAAATTTCGTTTAAAGGACGGCGCGATGATGGACGTTGCGGAGCTTGGGATCAAACATCTGTGCGAGGATACCCTAGGCTACAAAGTAGAGAGCGCAAAGAGCGCGGAAGGCGAATTTTACGGCTCGAGCTTGCCGATTTTTAAGGGCAAAGAGGAGTTTCATTTTTATCTTTATTTTAAAAAAGATACGCTAAATCGCTTTGCTAGCGTGCTCCTTGGCGTCGATAAACTGGCCGAGGACGAGCTAAGCGACATCTGCAAAGAGGTGGCAAATCTCGCAATCGGCTACGCCAAAAATCTACTCAACGAACGCGAAGCAAACGCCTATAAACTAGGCACTCCGGAGTATCTAGGCAGGACGAGCTTTCACGTCAAACTAGACGACAAACGCGTCTATAAGATCAAAAATAGAACATTTCAAGTAGGATACAAAAAAATATGAGCGAAGAACTACAAGAAGTAACCGCCGTAGAAACGGCGCCGCAAGGGATTCAGGAGATGTTGCAAGAGCGCGGCGGGCTTTTTAAAAGCTACGACGAGCTGATGGATATCGGCGTGGATTTTATCTCGGAGCTCGGCACTACGACGATTAGCGTAAAGCAGCTCTTAAAGCTCGAAGTTGGTTCGGTTATCGACCTAGAAAAGCCTGCCGGCGAGAGCGTAGAGCTTTTTATAAACAACCGAATTTTCGGCAAGGGCGAAGTAATGGTCTACGAAAAAAACCTCGCCATCAGGATAAATGAAATCCTAGACTCAAAGTCCGTCATCCAGTACTTTAAACGAGAGCAACTATGAGGATTTTCGCCGCGCTTTTGTTGTTTTTCGTAGCGCTTTGGGGTTCAAATTTATCCACATATAACATCTACGAGCGCAGCGACCGTGTCGATATCATGCTTAGCTTTGACGCTCCTTATAGCGGCGCGATCTTGCAAGAGCGTAAAGACGGCGTGATAACCCTGCTTTTTAAAGACCTACAAAATGATCAAAATATCGAAAAAAGCGTAAACTCAAGCATACTGCAAGAGCTTTTGTTTGAGCCCAGAGGGCAAAATTTAGCCCTCGTGATAAAAAGCGACACTCAGGTGGCCGTTAGCGCGTCAAAAACCACCGACGGCTTTGGCCTGCGCATACGTGTGACGCCTGAAAATGCAGCGAACTCAGCCGCCGCAACTGCGCTCTCGCCGCAAGAAACTAGAGAAAATATAACCGAAGCGACGAATCTATCCAGTGATCAAAACGCATCAAATTTGACCCCGTCTACTCAAGGTGCCGGCTTAAATTTAGGCATACAAAACGGCGACGTAAATTTCATGACGCAGGGCATGAGCGATATGATTGATTATAGATATTACTCGGTTTTAGGCGTTTTGGCGCTACTTTTAGTCGTGCTTTTGTTCATCAAGGCAAAGCTAAAAAACAAGCAAAAAACGATAAAAACAAAACGCGAAAACGGCTGGTTTGAAAAGGTAAAAAGCGAGGGAGGCGTGGAGATAATCTACGAAAAACCGCTTGATGATACGAACAAAGTCATTCTTTTTCAGCACCTTGACAGACGCTACCTCGTGCTAACTGGTACGTCAAACGTGCTTTTGGATAAATTCGGCGAAGAACAGATGGCGAGCGAGCAAGATTTTCAGAGTTTTTTTGAAGAAAATCAAAAAAAGCTAAACGCCTACATCGAAAACCGTCAAACATTGGACGCATATAAAGACAAGGCGAGTATAGACTAAATTTGCCTTTTTAAAATTTGATGAAATTTACCGCAAATTTCATCAAATTCCTCCAACAAATTTCACGCAAAACAGATCGCAAACGTATCGGGCTTGGTCATCTTTTTGATATTTTCCTTCGCCATAAACAGCTCCTTAGCGCCGTAAATTTGCAAAGTATGGTTGATAAACTCAAACTCCAGCTTCTTATGAGCGCAGTTTGCATCGAGGTTTTTAGCAAGCGCGAGGATAAAACTCAGCCAGCGCACGACATCCTCGCTCGGTAGCAGGTTTTTAAATCGCTCAAATTCGCTCGAGGTTTTTTTGCCGTTTTGCGCGATGATCGCGGCGACTAAGCATTTTTGCACATGCGAAAAGCCGTAGTTTAGGGCATTTAATACAAAAAACGCCGAGCTAGCATGCTCGCCGTAAAATCCCAAACACTGCGCCACGCTGTGTAGCCTCGCAGCCACGGCTAGCTCGCTCTCGTAGCGCCCATCAAGCCCGTGCAGCGGCTCTAGCGCGGCAAAGAGGTCTTTTGCGTATTTTACGATAGTTTTGTTATCGTCTAGCAAAAATCTATCCTGCAAGCTCCTCACGCTCGGGTTAAAATTTGGCGGAAATTTACGCGTCGGACGCAATATATCGCTCAAAAACACGCCCTCTCTAAAGCCCGCGCCGCTAGTATAGATGTTTTGCACGCCCACTGCATCCACTGCGCCCAAAAATATGAGCGCGCCTTCTCTAATCGTATCGAAGCGATCTTTTT
The DNA here is from genome assembly GCF_900573985.1 of Campylobacter showae. Classification (NCBI taxonomy): domain Bacteria; kingdom Pseudomonadati; phylum Campylobacterota; class Epsilonproteobacteria; order Campylobacterales; family Campylobacteraceae; genus Campylobacter; species Campylobacter showae. Next base: position 90,495 of record NZ_UWOK01000001.1, read on the forward strand.
TTATGCCAAATTTCCCAAGCTCTAACACGCTCGCTCGGGCTAAATTTTCGATAAAATTTTTATGGTTTTGAAATTTGTAGGCGAAGTTGTGCACAGTTTTTAGCGGATAGTCTTGCGCCGACATAATAGCAGAAGATATCGCGCGCAGGCTGCCTCCGATGGCGACTAGGTTTTTGCTTTTAAAATTTTTAGGCAAGCTTTTAAACGCCTCTTTGATAAAAGGCGCTGCGGCGTTTAAATTTTTCTTATCGAAAAATAGCTCCTTTAGCCGCACCGTGCCCAAATTTAATGACACGGCGTCTATTATCTTGCCGCCGCTAACAAGCGCTAACTCCGCAGAGCCCCCGCCGATATCAAGCGTGACGAACTCCTCTAGCGGCTCGAGCAAATTTAACGCCGCCACGCCGCCAAACGTCGCCTCGTCCTTGCCGCTAACGACTTTTAAATTTATCCCAAGCTCTTTGCGCGCCATGCTTATGAGCAGGCCGGCATTCGGAGCGTCGCGCAGAGCCGAGGTGCCCATGGCGAAAATTTTCGAGCATTTGTAGTTTTGTGCGATATTTTTAAACTCGCTAAGCGCCTCACAAGCCTTTTGCATCGACCTTTGAGCGATCTCGCCGCTGTGCTCGTACGCGCCCTCGCCCAGGCGCACCTTCATCTTAAATTCGCCGATGATGTGAAACGCGTAACGCGAAGTCTTCTCAAAAATCGCCATTCGCATCGAATTTGAGCCTAGATCTATGACGGCGGTTCGTTTTGCCATTTATTTGCCTTTATTATTTTTATTTATCGCTAGAGTGAGTGTCGAGATCGCGCCGTTGTGCCCGTCGGTGCGGTTTTTGATAGACACGGAGCCGCCCAGAGCCTGAGCCGCGCCCTTAGCCAAAAATAGCCCAAGCCCAGCTCCGCCCTTATCGCCGAAACGCTTAAACGGCGCAAAAAGGTCCTTGCTCTCATCGATGCCGCAGCCCTCGTCTATGACCTCGATGATAAATTCGTTTTCGCTAAGACGAGAGCGAAGCGTGATCACGGCGCCGCGAGGAGAAAATTTGATCGCATTTTGGACGAAATTTTGGATAACATGCGTTAAAAGCGTCGTTTGTAGCGTCATTTCAAGTCTGCTAGGCGCAAAATCAGTCGCTATATCCTTGCCCTCGCCGCGAGCTAAAATTTTAAAATTATTCGCCGATTGATTTAAAAACTCGATGATGTCGATACGCACGGCCTCCTCAAACTGTGCGCCCTCCTGCCGTCCGATCTCTAGGATCGAGCTTATCATTTTGTTCATCTGATTGATGGCTTCGTTGTTGTTTTTGAGCGCTTCGATGTATTTTTCGCTCTCACGCGGCTTTATTAGCGTAACTTCGTTTTTGGTTTTCATCACCGCAAGCGGAGTTTTTAGTTCGTGCGCGACGCCGACAAAAAGCTCTTTTTGGTAAAGCACAAACGTCTGAATGCGCTCGATTAAGCGGTTTAGACTTTTGCCCAGCGGCTTAAACTCGGGTGGTAGCTCCTCAAGGCTCACCGTCTGCAAAAATCGCTCGTTTAAATTCGTCATTTTTCTGCTTAAAATTTTAATCGGCACAAGCAGCATTCGCGACAAAAACAGCACGTAAAAAATAATCAGAAGTATCGACGTGGCGTTTACCATGATGATATCGATTAAAATTTGATCTATGAGTTTGCTTTGATGAGTGGTGTCTTTAGTTAGAGCGATGCTCGTGTCATCCATATACGGATAAAATAACGTCAAATGAGTCTTTTGTCCCACCCTTTCCGTAGCGAAATAAGGCGACACGGTCTTTCCCTCGACGAGCTTTGCCCTAGTGGGACTATCGTTTAGCGTGAAGTACTCAAACGGTTTTTCTACTTTAGATAAATTTGCGCTCGTGGATAAAATTTTAGCTTCGTATGCGAGCGATTGTGAGATGCCCTCGTATATCGTGACCTTGATATACTGGTATAAAAGAACGGAGATGATGAGAATTAGCATCGTAGAAGCCGATGCTAATTGCACTATAAACCTAAATCTTAGGCTTTTTTGGGAAAGCAAAACCTATACCCGCGTCTTCTGACCGTCTCGATAGTCGAGATATTTAACGGTTTATCCATTTTTTGGCGGATTTGATTGATTGCTACTTCGATTACGTTTGGAGTTACGAGCTCAGGCTCCTCCCAGATCGCGTCTAGTAGTTGCTCTTTGCTGACGATTTGATCGCTGTGGCGAGCAAGGTGAGTTAGCACCTCAAACGGCTTTCCTTTTAGCTCGATATCTTGGCCTAGGTAGGTGATTTTCTCCTCGTCCGGATCGATGATAAGGTCGTCTATCTTGATAACGTTGGTGCCGCCAAAGCGCAGTCTTGCTTCGATTCTAGCTACCAAAACGTCAAAATCAAACGGCTTTTTGATATAGTCGTCCGCACCAGCTCTAAATGCCTTAACTTCGCTATCTTTATCGTCTTTCGCAGACAGTACGACTACTGCAGTGCGCGGGGATTTGTGTTTGATGATGTTGATTAGATCCACGCCGTCGCCGTCCGGGAGCATCCAGTCAGTCAAAACCAAATCGTAATTTCTAATACCGATGTAGTATTCGGCATCCTTGAAATTCTCCGAGCTGTCGGTCTGATAGCCGAACTCTTGCAAGCCCTCGGCGATGGTTTTGTTTAGAGTTACCTCATCTTCAACTATTAAAATTCTCATTTTTTCCCTTCAGTGAAATTTGTTGGGATTGTATCATAAATTAAGCAAGATTTCAAGATACTTTAAAAAAAATTTAATATTTAAACTCGGCTCTTGCGCCAACCATCGCATTTTTGACGATCTCGATTTTTAAAATTTCCATTTTCAAAAAGCTGAGCGAGCTAAATTTTTCCTTCAACTTTTTCGCGCAAATTTCAAGCGAGCTCTCCACGGTGCCAAATTTTTCCCGCGCGTAAATTTCCTCGATCAAATTTATCACTTTCACGTAGTCTATAAACTCGCCGCTTTCAAACTCCGCGCTCACTCTTACCTTCTGCGGCGTCACGCGCTCAAAATCAAGCAGACCGATGATGGTACTAAACTCGTAATCTTTGATAATCGTCGTCAAATTACGCGCTTTTCTTGCCCTGTTATCAGGCGTTTTATGTTTGGCAGGTGCTTGTAAACGACCAAAAACGCGATCAAAAATATCGGCGCATAGGAGTCGATGTCGGGAATCTGCGGCTGAAGCGCAAAAGTCGCTACGATAAACGCCACAAGCGCGGCTAGCGAGGCTAGCGAGGAGATCTTAAGCAGCTTGCCCACGACAAACCAAACTCCAAGCGCGATAGCGATTTCAAGCGGCAAAAAAACCGCCAAAACGCCAGCTCCCGTGGCTATGCCCTTACCGCCTTCAAATTTTAAAAACGGCGAGTAGCAGTGTCCGAGCACGGAAAGTACCGCCATCGCCCAAAGCGTCGCCGGCGCAAGGCCTAAAAATTTCGCGATCAGTATCGGCAAAACACCCTTTAAAACGTCGCAAACGACGGTCAAAATCGCGATTTTTTTAGCGAGTTTGGGATCTTTTTGCTTTAGCACGCGCAAAACGTTCGTTGCGCCGATACTGCCGCTACCTTCGCTTCTGATGTTTACTCCGCCGAAGATATACGCCAAAATCACGCCCGAGGGGATACCGCCTAGCAGATACGCCGCGGCGTAAGCTATCAAATTTTCGTTCATTTTTTTATCCTGATTTTTGTTTCGATTTCGCAATATTAATTAAATTCGGCTGATTTTTTGATAAATCGGTCGTTTTAAAGGGCGATAAATTTGTAAATTTTGCTAGCCGAGACCCGCACCTTTAAGGTACTAAATTTGGTTTGGTTAAATTTGGCGTTGCAAATTAGGCTCCTTACGTAAAAAATAACCATTTGAGGTTGTTTTTTACTTTATTATAAAGGGGGTGGGGGCTTGAATTGCGCTCTGCTTTGCAGCTCTCAAAGAGAGTGCAAGCACAAGGCGAGGCAAAGCCGAAGCAAAAGAGTTCCCCTTTTGTATCCACCTTTCTCTTTCTTTGGAGGCGGAAGGGGTTTCTACTTACGAAGCGTCGCCCCTTCCGCCCCCAAGCCCTCTCTAACCCCACTGCACGTGAGAAGTTGCTGCACTGCGTGCAGGTTAAATTTGACGCTATCGCGTCGCGTGTTTTAAATTTGCATTTTCAAGGTTTGGGTCTCGGCGAGTCAAATTTTTAAATTTAATGTCAAAATTTGAGCGTAAAACGATAAGGCGAAGTATCGTGAGATGATTTTAAATGTTTTGAAGTAAATTTCGTCCCAAGATAAGGCATGTAGCCTATCGCAGGGCGAAATTTACGAAATCATTTAAAAGCGCTCGCGAGACAAGCCGTTAAATTTATTTCCAAAGAAGATAGAGTTTTTCGTCGTATATATCGCTACTCTTTGGACTAACCTCCACCTCCGTCACCTCCACGTTTTGCACGTCGTTTTTGGCTTTTAGCGCGCTGGCGTCTTCTTCAAATTTCGCCATCAGCTCCTCGATCTGCGCGTTTAGCTGGGCGACTTCTTGCTCGCTTAGTTTGACGTCGCTACGCTCTTTTAGCACGCTGTTTGCCGAGCGCGCGGAGGTCGCGACCTTGCCGATGTTGCCGCTACTTAGTAGCCCTTTGCCGAAAATCGCGCCCAAAATGCTAGCCCCCACCGAGATCGCGGTCTCGATGCCCTTACTTTTAAAGTCTCGCTGCTCTTTTTCCAGCTTTGCCACCGAGCGGTTTAGTTTCTCCTCTAGGCGAGCTTTTTGTTTGCCAAATTCCGCCGTGAGCTTGGCCGTTTGCGCCTCTAAAATTTCGTTGCATTTATCGGCCAAACGGACGTAAAACTCCTCCTTACTCTCACCCGGCGCCGAGCTTAAATTTAGCGCGCTAAAGAGCCTAAGCTTATAGTTTCTATAGATAAATTCTTTAAAATTTTTGGTTAGATCTTTGAAATTTTTAGCTCCGGCGACAAAGCCCGGCAGCGGCGCGTACGAGAGCTTGAAATTCGGCTCTGCAACCGCGGTAAAATGCATATTTTCGCTAGCCTCGCTCCAGTCGGCGCTTTTTTGAGCTTCATCCAACCTTAGCGTGAAATTTACCTCGCGAACCTCGTCAAGCCCCTTTTTAGCGTCGTAAAATCGCACTTTGGCTTCGCTGTAAAGATACCCCTCCAGCTCGCCGCCCTCCTGCAAATTTGGGCTTGCGGCGTAAATTTGAGCGATGTCCGGCGATAGCACCGGTTTGGCGGCAAAGCTTTTTGCCAGGCTTGATCCGCTCAAATTTGACCCGCTCTTTTGCTCTTTCATCAAATTTGAAATTTGCTCGCGACTAAGCGGTCCTTTTAAATAGCTCAGAGCCCAGCGCGTCGAGATGACGGATAGTCCGTCCTCGTGGATGTTTTTTAGGAGGAAATTGCGCTTTTGCAAATTTGAGATGAGATTTTCTATCTCGCCTTTATCCATCGCAGAGCCCGCAAGCCCCGTCATACCGTCGATCACGCGCGCTTTGTCCTGCGCGGTTTGCAGGCGCCCGATAAACCACGTGCCGATGTTGCTAAGGCCTTTATAGTCTAGATCGACCGGGTTTTGGGTGCTTAGTATCACGCCAAGGCCGTGCGCGCGGGCTTGCTTGAGTAGAGTTAGCATCGGGGTTTTAGACGGCGGGTTGCCGTTTGGCGGGAAAAATCCGAAAATCTCGTCCATATAAAGCACGGCGCGAAGCGAGCTCGTACCCTCGGTCTTGCGCATCCACGCGATGATCTCGTTTAATAGCAGCGTCACGAAAAACATCCTCTCGCTGTCTTTTAGGTGCGAGATCGTAAAGATATTGCACTTTGCTTTGCCGTTTGCGTTAAAAAGCATCTTTGAGATGTCGAGTCGCTCGCCGCTTAGCCATGCGCGAAAATCGGGGCTTGCAAGCAGCGTGTTGATCTTGACGGCTAGCTTCATGCGCTCGGAGCTTGGGTAAAATTTCTCCACGTCAAATACGCCAATCTTGGCAAACGGAGGCGTCGCGATAAAGCCGATGAGCTCCTCTAGGCTCACGTCCGCGCCCTGGCTAAATTTATCTATAAAAATGTTTGAGATGAGTAGGTGTTCTTTTGAATTTACGTCGTTTTCTATACCCAAGAGTGATAGCACCGAGCTAGCCAGAGAGCCGACGTACTCGCTAAATTCCTCGCTGCCTACCTCTAAACTCGGACGGGCAAAATCCCCGAGCAGCGCCACGCCGACGCCGCTACTGCTCTTTGGCGTGTAAATTTTTAGCTCGGCGCTATCTTTAAAAAGTCCCACGCGCTCTAAGCTTTGGAACGAACCCTCGATGCCTTTTGCCCACGTCTGCGCTTCACTCGCGGCAAATTCATCCGTGCTCATGCCTTTGTTTTGCGCCTCGTTTTCATCGACGTAGGGCGCAAAATCCTGCGCGCGCATCTGTGGGAAGGCCAAAGCAAGGTTTGTCATATCGCCCTTTGGGTCGATTATAAAGGTCGGGATATTGTCGATGCAGGCTTCTTCTAGGATGCCGATACCAAGGCCGGTTTTACCGCTACCGGTCATGCCGATGATGGCCGCGTGAGTCGTGAGGTCTTTGTTTTTGTAAAAAAACGGCTCTTTGTCTTTGAGACCGACGTAAAATAGCTTTAAATTTTCTTGGATGGTTTTCATAAAATTTCCTTGTAGATTTTGGGCTATTTTACTGATTTTTGTTTAAATTTCGGGTGAAGCTGCGGGGTAAATTTGAAATCGAAACGGGTAAAATTTAAAAAAGCAAGCACGGGGCTCGCCTTTTTATTTTGCGTTAAATTTATTGGTAAGTTTTTAGCTGCTCTTTTAGCTCTTCGAGAGTTTCTTTTACGCGTTTTTTAGTAAATTTTGCTATATCTTCGCCTGCACCGTCTTTATCGGCTAGCTGACAACAGTATCTCATCGCGCCCTTATATTTTAGCGCTGCGACAAGTTTTAGATCTGTATTTATGTTTATATTTTTATTAGAGTCGCCCGCCTCGTCCGGTATGCATAGCTCAAATTTAGCATTTATAAGCTCGCCCTCTTTAAATCCGCCGTCATCCAAGCTAACGACGCCTAGACCTCCCCTTGAGATATCGTATAGATTGCCCTGTATTTCGCTACCGTTTTGTGTGAGGATCACCTTGGTGTAACGATCCGGATATACGCGCTGGTGTTTTCTTAAATTCGCGTGCAAATTTTGCATATACGTGAAATTTTGTAACGTTACGGTCAAATTTGCAAGATCAAATCCGATGATATCCGCCCTTAAATTTTCGGAAAAATATTCATCGCGTACGATATAGGCGTTTTGTTCCTCTTTCATGGCCAAAATTTGCTCTAATGTTACCTTGCAGACGACCGTATCGTCTTCTACATGCTCTACTTCGCCCATGCACTCGACTTTTACGCCGTTGTAAAGATTTAGAAAGTGCACCTGGCGGTTATCGTTTCGTACTCTGGCAAATACGGTCACTGCGTCCTCGCGCATAAAAGAGCTGTCGTTATACGTGCCGTTCATCTGAAATATGATTCCTTCCGAATAAAGTTTAAAACTAGATTATAGTAAAAAATCCTTATTTTTTCATTTAAGTACTGATATTTTGTATTAAACTTAATGTCGTTTTGATGTAAAGATGTAGAAAAGAAGCACTAAGGGCGAGAGCTCGCCCTTAAATTTGGATGATTATAGTTTATCTGCGTTGTGAGATAGGTAGTCTGCGACGCCTGCAGTATCGGCTTTCATGCCTTTATCGCCTTTGTTCCAACCAGCAGGGCAAACCTCTCCGTGCTCGTTCGTAAATAGCATAGTATCTACCATTCTGATCATCTCGTCGATGTTTCTTCCAAGCGGAAGGTCGTTGATGACCGCATGGCGAACGGTGCCGTCTTTGTCTAGCAGGAATGAGCCGCGAAGCGCGACGCCAGCGTCTTCTAGAAGTACGTCAAAGCCGCGAGCGATAGACTTCGTCATGTCAGCTACTAGCGGGTAACGAACTTGGCCGATGCCGCCTTTGTTTACCGGAGTTTCTTTCCACGCGAAGTGAGAGAATTGGTTATCTGTTGAAACGCCGATAACTTCGATACCGCGAGCTTTAAATTCATCGTATCTTTTATCAAACGCGATGATCTCACTAGGGCAAACGAATGTAAAGTCCATAGGGTAGAAAAATACTACCGCGCCCTTCTCGCCGATATTTTTATATAGGTTGAAATCATTTACGATTTGATTGCTTCCTAAAACTGCTGCAGCTGTAAAATCAGGTGCTTTTTTTGTTACTAACATTTTTTCTCCTTAATAATTTTTATTTGTAGCGAAATTATATCATCTAAAGATTAAAAAGAGCTAAAAATTTAACGTTTTCGTTTTAAAATTTAACGCAAAAATTTAATATCAAATTTACTTAGTTTTTGATATTCTTGCGAAAATTTTGACCAAAAAGGATAAAAAATGGCAGTAAAAATAACAGATATTTGCATCAGCTGCGGCTCATGCATCGACGAGTGCCCGACGAGCGCTATCGTAGACGACGCGGATAACCCGACCGGCGAGGACGCATACTACGTCTATGCGGATAAATGCGTCGAGTGCGTAGGCTATAACGACGAGCCGGCATGCGCCTCAGCCTGTCCGACCGACGGTTGCATCGTTTGGGACGCTCCTTTTGCAGGACAGCCTTCTCGCGCCGAGATAACTGCTGATATGAGAACGGGCGAAACTGCCGTCATCTCGTAAACTCCGCATCTAAGCCCTTTTGCGGGGCTTATTTTGAAATTTAATTTTTTTTTGATATAATCACCGCCTTATAAAAACCACAAAAAGGAAATTTTATGCAACAAACGCTTTCTATTATTAAGCCTGATGCCGTAAAAAAGGGCGTTATCGGAAAAATCGTGGATAGATTCGAAAGTAACGGACTAAGAATCGCCGCTATGAAAAAAGTCAAACTAAGCACATGCGACGCAAAAGCTTTCTATGCAGTTCACAAAGACAGACCTTTCTTCAACGATTTGGTTGATTTTATGGTAAGCGGACCGGTCGTAGTTATGGTTCTTGAGGGCGACGATGCGGTAGCTAAAAATCGCGATCTAATGGGCGCAACAAATCCAAAAGAAGCAAAACCTGGCACTATCAGAGCCGACTTTGCAGAGAGCATCGACGCAAATGCCGTTCACGGTAGCGACAGCCTAGAAAACGCTAAAAACGAGATCGCATTTTTCTTTGCAACAAGAGAAATTTGCTAAATTTAGGTTAAATTTTGAAAATATCTTTCGCCAAAATCGTAAATAACCAAATGCCGTTCGAGTTAAATTTGGACGGAGTAAATTTTAACGGCGATCTAAAAAGAATAAATCAAAATTTAGTTAGCTGTAAAGGCAAAATCGCAGGCAAGATAGCTCACAACTGCGACCGATGCGGCGAAGATATAAATTTAAAGCTTGATGAAGATGTAAATTTGATATTAAGCGACGGAATTTATAAAGATAAAGAAGAAAATCTCGACGATGTAGTAGAGTTTTTCGACGGCTTCATAAATTTAGAAGAAGTATTAACAAGCGAAATAGAAGCTTTTAAGAGCGATTATTTTTATTGTGAAAAATGTAAAAATCTATAAAGGAGAATAAAATGGCAGTACCTAAACGAAGAGTAAGTCATACTCGCGCGGCAAAGAGAAGAACGCACTATAAAGTAACGCTTCCCGTTCCCGTAAAAGATAAAGACGGCTCATGGAAAATGCCTCACCGCGTAAATAAAACTACCGGAGAGTATTGACACAAATGACCAGCATATGCATTGACGCGATGGGCGGCGACTTCGGTCCGCAACCTATTATTGGCGGCGTGATCGAGGCTTTAAAAGAAGTAAAATTTGAAGCCGTTTTGGTAGGCGATACGAAAATTTTAGAAAGCCTCGTTCCGCAAAATTTAAAACAATACGTAAAATTTATTCAAGCCGACGAGGTCGTTTCTATGAGCGACGGCGCCACCGATGCGTTAAAGCGAAAAGAAAGCAGTATTTTTAAGGCTATCGAGCTACTTAAAAATAAACAAACTATGGCCGTAGTTTCGGCAGGACACAGCGGAGCTACGATGAGTCTTGCCACGCTTCGAGTCGGACGGCTTAAAAACGTCTCGCGCCCGGCGATAGCGACGCTAATGCCAAACGTAACCGGCGGCAACACGCTAGTTTTGGACGTCGGCGCAAACGTGGACTGTAGGCCGGAGCATCTATTTCAATTTGCGATAATGGGCGAAGCCTACGCAAAAGAGATTTTAAAAATAAAATCCCCCAAACTAGGACTTTTGTCTAACGGTGAAGAAAGTAGCAAAGGCAACGAGGCGACTAAAGAAGCTTTTGAAATGATCTCAAAACTCGATAGCTTCGTAGGCAATGCCGAAGGAAATCAGGTTTTTGATGGAAGCGTCGATGTCGTTATTTGCGATGGATTTGTCGGAAATATCCTACTAAAAACAAGCGAAGGCGTAGCTGACGCGATAACTAAAATCATCAAAAAACATGTTAAAAAATCCCCGGTCGCCATAGCCGGTTCGCTTCTCATGAAAAAAGTTTTTAAAACTCTAAAACAGCAAGTTGATTACGACGAATACGGCGGCGCGCCGCTACTTGGCGTGAACGGCTGCGTCATAATAAGCCACGGTAAAAGCACACCGAAAGCTATCAAAAACGCGATATTTCAAGCTCTAAAATTCGCAAACTCCGATATAAACAAAGTCATCGAAGACGAGCTTTCGCACTTCGCAAAATGAAATTACAAAGAAAAATTTAATGCCAAAAGCCTCGCTAATATCCATAGCCGCATACGCTCCACCTAAAATTTTAACAAATTTCGACCTTGAAAAAATGGTGGAAACCAACGACGAGTGGATAGTTAAGCGTACAGGTATCAGCCAAAGGCATATAGCGCAAGACGAAGACACGAGCGAGCTTGGCACGAAAGCGGCAAAAATAGCGCTTGAAAGAGCAAATTTGGCGGCAAAAGATATCGATGCGGTTATCTGCGCAACCATCTCGCCAGATCACTTTTGTATGCCCTCAACGGCGTGTAAAATCGCTAAAAATTTAGGCATAAATACCATTACGGCATTTGATATAAGCGCGGCATGCACGGGCTTTATTTACCTGCTTGAGCTTGCAAAATCACTGATTAAAAGCGGAAGCAAAAAAAACGTATTGATAATCGGAGCCGAAAAACTAAGCAAGATCGTCGACTGGACGGACAGAACGACTTGCATACTATTTGGCGACGGAGCGGGTGCAGCAGTCGTAAGCGCAGCCGAAGAAAACGAGATCATTGACGTTCATACCGCAGCCGATGGCAACTACGCAAACCTGCTCATAACTCCAGGTGGCGAAGAGAAATTTATCAAGATGTCGGGCAACGAAGTCTTTAAAATCGCAGTCCAGACGCTAACCAAAGACGTCGTAGATATCCTAGAAAAAAATCAAATTTCAAGCGATAAAATCGATCTTTTTATACCTCATCAGGCAAATTTACGCATCATCGAGGCGGTCAAGCAGCGCTTAAATTTTACAAACGAACAGTGTGTCGTAACCGTCGGAAAATACGGCAACACAAGCTCAGCCTCTATACCTATGGCGATGAATGACGCATACGAAGCGGGCAGGCTCAAAAAAGGCGATTTGCTTTTACTGGACGCATTCGGCGGCGGCTTTACTTGGGGTTCGGCGCTACTGAAATTTGGCGGCGAAACTGCAAATAATTTTTAATCTCGCAGTTAAAATTTAAATCTTGCGCTTAAATTTATCAAAACCAAAAACCGATTCTACAATCCTTAGTATAACCACCGCATAGCTTACGATCGACCGATTACACCCGACCAAAAAAGCTAAATTTAGCTCGGCAGAGGTATAATACAAAAAATCACGGAAGGCAAAAAATGGTAGTCAGTAAAATCTACGAAATCAACTCTTGCGACGATATGGAGCTGGGCGTTAAACGCTCTACGAAATTAAACTTCAAACTGTGCTACGATGACGATAAGCCGGTTAACGCCATAGTTTTTATAGTGCCTGGATGCGGCGGCGACGTCGATAAAGCATATAGAGACCACCTAGCCGAATTTACGGCGAGAGAATTTAACGTAGCCGTGATCAATGTAGATTATCACCATATCTACAACAGATTAGTTGCGGGTGCTAGATACTATATGGACGAATTTGATCAAGAAATTTTAAGAGAAAAATGCCGAGAAATAAACCTGCAACTAGGCGGCGATCTGAGCTCGCTAAAAAATTTAGATAAGCTAAACGGCGTCTTGTCTGCGGTTAGTAACTATATAGACAACAATAAAAATAGCGGAGCATTTCCAAAAGATTTTGTTTTAAATTTATCCCTTACGATTGATCCGGCAAAAGACGAATACCAAAATTTCGGCATTATGCAGGCGCAGGATTTGATAAACGCCCTACTTTTTATAAAGGTAAATGCGCCGTTTAAAGCGATTAAAAATTTAAACGAACTACCAGTCGTCATGATCGGCAGCTCGCATGGAGGTTACCTATCGCATATGGCCGCTAAGATCGCTCCGTGGCTCATAGACGGCGTCATCGATAACAGCAGTTATGCCAAATATCCGCTTAGGATCGTGGGATTTGGTAAGGAGCTTGACTATATGAATCACTGCTGCTCATCGAACGATATGCTTTTTAAACATATAAATTTTTTCATCTCCGACAAGACGCTTTGGACCTTAAAAGATGGCTCCGATAAGAGATTTATGCCAGCGCACGAAAAGATACGTTATATTTTAAATTTAGACCACGTAAAAACCCAAAGCAAATATCCAAATCCGATTTATCTAAGCTATCACTATGCCGGAGACGACATCGCTCCTATCGCTGATAAATCAGAACTTTATAGCAAATTTAACGCATGCGGCATAGACGCGACGTTAAAAATAATAAAGGACGAAAGCGAGCTTGACGGCAAATTTATCAAATCGTTAACTCACGGCTTTGATATGTCCATCAAAACGCTGATCTCAAAAGAACTTCCGCCGATGTTAGCCAAGATAGCAACTCGCCAAAAACAACCTTGCGAGGATAAAAGCATAACCTATATCTCGGAAAATTTAGAATATAAGTTTTTTGAAGCAAACGACAAAATCAATCTACAAGTTTCAAAAATATGGCAAAACGGCACGGTAGTTAAAAAAACGTATAAAATCCACTCCTGCGACGATACCGAGCTTAATATAAAGCGCGAAAGCTTGCTAGAGTTTAACCTTTGCTTTGATACCAAAAAGCCGGTCTCGTCAATAGTTTTTATAATACCTGGCTACGGAGGAGACGCGGACAGCAACTACCGTGAGCACTTAGCGCAGTTTGTCGCGAGCGAATTTGGCGTAGCCGTAGTAGGCGTAAACTACCACTGTATCGGCGATAGACCGCAAACAGGAGCGACGATATTTTTTGACGATTTAGATAGATCGATATTAAAAAAAGAATGCGCCAGGTGCGGCATAGAGCTCCCGGAAAATTTAAGCGTAATCGATATGCAAACCCTGCTTGATATCGACAATCTAATAGACGCAAGAAAACGCGATAAGACAGCACCTCAAGACTTGTCGCTTAAACTATCAATTTCCCTTCAACCGACCAAAAACGAATACCAAAATTTCGGCATTATGCAGGCGCAGGATTTGATCAATGCGCTACTTTTCGTAAAAGCCAACGCTCCTTTTGAGTGCGCAACCGACATAAACGACCTACCAGTCGTCATGATAGGTAGCTCGCACGGAGGCTATCTATCGCATATGGCCGCCAAAATCGCCCCATGGCTCATAGACGGCGTCATAGATAATAGTAGCTACGCGCTAGCGCACTGGCCTTTTATCGGCTTTGGCAAAGAGATAGATTACATGAAATATTACAGCGGTTACACCAGCGAATGCTATCACAATATCGAGCTTTATTTATTCGACAAGACGCATTGGACGCTAGACAAGGCTTCGCCGGCTTATTTTTCTAAATCAAGAAAATATATAAGAGAAATTCTTTTGCCGCAACACCTCAAAGTCCAAAGCGGCTACAAAAAGCAAATTTACACGAGCTATCATTACGCTTATGACGATTTTTACGCTCCGGCTAGCGAAAAACAACGACTCTACGACGAACTGAAAAATTTAGGCTACGACGCTACTCTAAATATAATAGAAAATGAAAGTCAGCTTGACGGTAAATTTATCAAAACGCTAACGCACGGTTTAGATATGTCGATAAAAACGCTAATCTCAAAAGAGCTACCGCCGATGCTAGCTAAAATCACAGCTCGACCGAAACAGCCTTGCGAGGATAAAAGCATAAGTTACGTTTCAGACGATTTAGAATATAAATTTTTTGAAGCGAACGACAAGATAAATTTAGAGATAAAAAAACAAAATCTACCGCAAAAAAATCATGATAATAAATAAAACATACGAGATCCCATCCTGCGACGACGTAGAGCTTGGCATAAAGCGAGATTCGCTACTTGAGTTTAAGCTCTGCTACAACGACGAAAAGCCCGTTAGAGCCCTAGTTTTCATAGTGCCTGGGCTTGGCGGCGATGCGAACGAAAACTATAGAGAGCATTTAGCGCAGTTCGTAGCTAGCGAATTTAACGTAGCAGTAGCGAGTCCGAACTACCACTGTATCGGCAACAGACCGCAAACGGGGGCAACCTATTTTTTAAACGATTTAGACAAAATCATCCTTAAAAACAAATGCTCGAAAATCGGTATAGAAATCCCAAACGATATCAGCTACGGCGAACTCTCAGTGCTAGATGCCTATCTAGACAAGGTAAAATCAAGCGGCGGTTTGCCGAGTGATTTTAAATTAGAAATATCCGTAACGCTGCAACCGACCAAAAACGAGTATCAAAATTTCGGCGTTATGCAAGCTCAAGACGTGATAAATGCCGCGCTTTTCATCAAGGCAAATCCGCCGTTTAAATCCGTAACCGATATAGACGAGCTGCCAGTTGTCCTAGTCGGCAGTTCGCACGGCGCATACATAAACGCCTTAGCAGCCAAATTTGTGCCGTGGCTCGTGGACGGCCTCATCGACAACAGCAGCTACGCGAAGCTAAACTGGGAGCTCATAGGCCTAGGCAAAGAGGCGGATTATCTCAAATTTCGCGAATACTCGACCGATATATATTTTAAAAATATCAAAATTTACGTCTTTACCAAAACGATGTGGACGCTACTGGATAAATCCTCGCCTCGATATTTCTCGCAGGCGCGCGAAGATATACGAAACGCCCTAGACGTCGCACATCTGAAAGTCCAAAGCGAGTATCCAAAGCCTATCTACGTCGGCTACCAATGCGCCGTAAACGACCACTGCGCGCCGCCCGAGGAAAAGGCACAGCTCTACGAGGAACTGCAAAAACTCGGCTTTGATGCGACCTTGCATATGATAAAAGACGAGAGCGAGCTTGACGGCAGGTTTCTCAAAAAGCTAACGCACGGCTTGGATATGTCTATCAAGCTTTTGATCGCTAAGGAGTTGCCGCCGATGCTAAAAAAGATAGCGTCCCGCAAGAAGCAAATTTGCAAAAACAAAAGCATAGCCTATCGCTCGGACGAGCTGGAATATAAATTTTCAGAGGCAAACGGTAAGATAAATTTGGAGATAAAAAGATAATTTTATTTATAAATTTGCATTTACTGAAAAAAGGAGGGGCAGGTTTAGCGGCAAATTTGAGAAACGATATAAATTTAAAACACAAAAAGCAGCGCGGCGAACTAAAAGCAAATTTATATGAAAATTTAACAAAAAGCTTAAGCCTAATTTACTCTAAACTAAAAACCGCCTCATCTTACGCTTCCAGTCGTCTTTTGGTATCTGCATATCGTTTGCGCATCGCTCTAAACCTAACGACGAGCACAAGCCAAATTTAGCTCGGCAAATTTAAGATTAGCTCGCCGTAAAACCAAAGAAAATTTAAGCGACCGCCCCAAAGCCAAGCCGCTTAAATTTCGGTAAAAAGCAAAATTTATTGTACCGCCCAGTTTAGCCTCGGGCTTAAATTTACCCGAAGTAAAGCCAAACTCGCGCGGCGCGCCCCGTCAAATTTACCCTGATTTACCCGTTTTTCCTTGCAAATTCTTTCATAAACTCAGCCAAAGTCCGCACGTTTTCGATACTCACGGCGTTGTAGATAGAGGCTCTGATGCCGCCTACATGACGGTGCCCTTTTAGACCCAGCATGCCCGCACTTTCGGACTCGGAGATAAAGGCCGCCTCCAGCTCGCGGTTTGCGATGGTAAAGCTAACGTTCATCAGCGAGCGGCTATCTTTTTGCGCGTGACCTTTGTAAAAGCCACCCGAGCCGTCGATCGCGCCGTAAAGCAGGGCCGCCTTTTGCTCATTGATCTCATTTATCGCCGCTAGACCGCCCTGCTCTTGTACCCAGCCCAGCGTCAAATTTAGCAGATATATGCCAAATGTCGGAGGCGTGTTGTATAGCGACGAGGCCGACGCGTGCGTGTCGTAGCGAAGCATCGTCGGAGTGCGCTCCATGCAGGCTCGCTCCAGCATATCTTTGCGGATGACGACGACGGTTACGCCGCTTGGGCCGGCATTTTTCTGCGCGCCGCCGTATAGCAGCCCCACGTCCGTGAAATCAATCGGCCGCGAGAAAAAATCGCTCGACGCGTCGACTACCAGCGGGGCTTTGGAGTGAGGTAGCGCGCGGTACTGCGTGCCGTAGATTGTGTTGTTTGTGCAGAGGTAGC
The DNA here is from genome assembly GCF_900573985.1 of Campylobacter showae. Lineage (NCBI taxonomy): Bacteria > Pseudomonadati > Campylobacterota > Epsilonproteobacteria > Campylobacterales > Campylobacteraceae > Campylobacter > Campylobacter showae. Next base: position 107,283 of record NZ_UWOK01000001.1, read on the forward strand.
CGTATGCGGCGTCATCACTAAATTTAACCTCAGGGATGCGGTCGTAGGAGGTTTCCTTGCTACTAGCGACTACTTCATAGGATACACCGACGTTTGCGGCCTCTTTGATCGCCTTGCTAGTCCAGACGCCCGTGTCGGCATACTGCGCGACGCCTTTGGCGGCTAAATTTAGCGGTATCATCGCAAACTGCAAATGCGCGCCGCCTTGCAAAAATAGCACGTCAAATTCCTCGCCGATGCCGTATAGATCGCGCGCCTTCGCCATCGCGCCGTAGTGCACCTCTTCAAAAATCTTGCTTCGGTGGCTGATTTCCATTATCGAAAAGCCCTTGCCCTGATAGTCCGTGAGCTCGTTTTGCGCTCGCTCAAGCACGCTAAGAGGCAGAGCCGAAGGTCCCGCGCTAAAATTTAGCTTTCTATTCATCCAAACTCCTTTCAAATTTGAGCTGATTTTAGCGTTATTTGCGTTAAAAAATTATTTCGCGTCGCAAGGTCGACGGCAAAAGCTCGCAAATTTTACACTTTAAGCTACCTTTTGATACAATTTTTCATATTAAGGAGCGAAATTTGATAGAGATCGAGCGTAAATTTATCCTGCGTGACGCCGCCGTCATAAACGAGCTAAAAGCCCGCGACATCGACGTCCAGCAAAAAGAGGTGACGCAAATTTACGTCAAAATCACTCCGCTTGAGGAGATTAGATTTCGCGAGGCTTCGGGCGTTTTTACGATCGCTCAAAAATCAGGCATCGGCCTAGCGCGCGAGGAAAATGAGAGCGAAACGGACGCCAAAAGCTTTAAAAAAGCCCTAAAAAACGCGGTCGCCACTCCGATAAAAAAGACGAGATTTTTATTTCGGCTTGACGGCGCCGCTTGCAACGTCGATATTTTTCATGGTGCTTTAGAGGGGCTTGTTACTTTAGAGGCCGAGTTTGCTAGCGAGCGCGAGGCGACGGAGTTTAACCCGCCCGAGTTTATCGCCGCGCACATAGCTAGCGAGGTCACGGAGGATGAGCGCTATAAAAATAAAAATTTAGCGCTTTTTGGCTTGCCGCAGGGCAAATTTGACGCGCAAAAGAGCATTGAGATTTTACAAAACAGTCCGGGGCTGGAGCTAAATTTACCAAGCTACATCGGCGCGATGGATGCGATGCGGATGGTGTTTTTTCAGATCTTTACGCTGCTTAGCAAGCACCTAAACGAGTACGCAAGCTCTAGCGATGCCGAGGCGCTGCACCAGATCCGCATAAATTTGCGCAAAACGCGCTCTCTACTTAAAATTTTCACTCCAGTTTTTGACCAAAAAACGGCTTGTTATTTTCTGCTAAATTTTAAAAAACTAGCCGAGCTAACTAACCAAAAGCGCGATATAGACGTATTTTGCGAGTTTTTGCAAAAACAAAAAGGTTTTGAAGCGCTAGCTAGCGAGCTAGAAATTTTAAGCAAAACCATAGCTAAAAGCGTCCAAGCCGAGCTACAAAGCGACGAAGCGAACGAAATTTTGCGCGACTGGGAGGTATTTTTACGCGAGGGGAGCGACTTTTTTAAAGGCGAGCTAGGAGACGCGCCGATAAAAAAACTCGTCGCAAAATCCATGCGAGCTCAAATTTTACGCCTTAAAAAATCTCTCTCAAATTTAAGCCAAACAACCGAGAATGCGCAGTTTCACAAGTGCCGCATCGAGATAAAAAGGCTGAGATACTTAAGCGAGATTTCCGGCGGCGGTTTTGACTTCCCTGCGGCTAAAAAATGCTTTAAAAAGAACAAAATTTTACAAGAAGTTTTCGGCTCATTGCAAGACGCCGACGTCTGGCTAGGCCTGCTAGCGCACATAAAAAGCGGCGCCGAGCAAAAGCGCATAAACAAACTCCAAGCTAAAATTTACAAAAAAATCTACGAGCTACGAAGCGAAATTTTAGACTCAAAGCCTAAAATTTTAAAAAGCCTCACAAAGCTTTCGCACGGCTTAAAAATCTACTATATCTAAAGAGAAAAAATGGAAAAACAAGAAAAAATAGTTCAGATGTTTAACGACATCGCGCCTACCTACGACCTAGCAAACCGCGTGCTAAGCATGGGCGCGGACGTGAGCTGGCGCAAGATCGCGTGCAAAACGGTTTTGTCAAATTTCAAAGACTCAAGCGTAAATATCGTAGACGTCGCATGCGGCACGGGCGATATGATGGGCTTTTGGCAAAAGACGGCGGGGGAGTTTAACGCAAAAATCGAAAATCTAATCGGCGTCGATCCCTCAAGCGGTATGCTAGCAGTCGCTAAACAAAAATTTCCCGAGTTTAAATTTATCGAGGCACTAGCGACTCAAACGACGCTTGATAGCGGCTCGGTGGACGTGCTAAGCATCAGCTACGGCATCAGAAACGTGGTCGAGCGCGAGGCCGCTCTAAGAGAGTTTAACAGGGTGCTAAAAACGGGCGGATACGTCGTAGTGCTAGAATTTACTAAGCGCAAAAAAAGCGGGCTTTTCGCGAGCGCTCGCGACTTTTATCTAGGTAAAATTTTGCCTAAGATAGGCGGCTTTATCTCCAAAAATCAAGAAGCCTACGAGTATCTGCCAAACTCGATCGAGAGCTTTTTAGACGCGGCTAGCTTTGCAGACGAACTTGCTAGCGCTGGCTTTGAGATGCGCCTTTGCAAGAGCTTTTCGATGGATATTTCTACCCTTTTCATCGCGCAAAAGGCGCGTGAGTGCTAAGCGTCAGCGAGCTAAACGAGCAGGCCAAAACGCTGCTTGAGACGACGTTTTCCTACGTCGAGGTAGAGGGCGAGATCTCGCGGCTCGTTAAACACGGCTCGGGCCACTGGTACTTCACGCTAAAAGACGAAAAGGCCGCGATCTCGGCGGTCATTTATAAATTTAACGCCACCAAGCTCAAATTTGACGTCGCAGACGGTATGAAAGTCGCTCTCTACGGCAAAATTTCGCTCTACTCGCCAAGCGGCAGCTATCAGTTTATAGCAACCCTCATACGCCCAAGCGGCGAAGGCGAGCTCGAGCTTGCATTTAAACAGCTAAAAGCGCGGCTTGAGAGCGAAGGGCTTTTTGATATCTCGCGCAAAAAACCGCTACCTAAATTTCCGCGCAAGATCGCGCTCGTAACATCAAAAACATCAGCCGCGTTGCAAGACATGCTGCGTATCGCTTCGCAGCGCTGGGCGCTGGCGGAAATCATAATTTTTGACTCGCTAACGCAAGGCGAAACCGCGCCCGCCTCGCTCATACGCGCGCTAAAAAGAGCGGGCGCCAGCGGTGCTGACGCGATCGTGCTCGCCCGAGGAGGCGGCAGCAGAGAGGATCTGTGGTGCTTCAACGACGAAAATCTAGCCCGCGAGATCTACGCGGCGCGCACGCCCGTGATCTCGGCCGTTGGGCACGAGATTGACTACGTGATCAGCGACTTTGCGGCGGACTTTCGCGCTCCGACTCCAAGCGCGGCGATGGCTGCGCTACTGCCCGATGTGGGCGAGCTAATGCAAAGCATAGACGGGCTAAGCGAGGCGGCGGACGCGGCTTTCGTGCGCGTTTGGGAGCGTAAATTTAACGCTCTAGCGATGATGAGAGCGAGATTTTCTCAGGCGAGCCTAACGCAAAAAATCGCTCGCAAAGAGCAAATTTTGCTAAATTTACGGCAAGCTTTAAACGCCGCCGTGCAAACCAAACTGCTCAAATTTGAAAACGCGCTCAAGCTCGCTCGCGCTGCATATGCGCAGCAAGAGTCGTTTTTCGCGCAGATTTCAAATTTCGTCCGAGTGCAAAAAGACGGCAAAACGGTAAATCTAAGCGAGCTAAAACCGGGCGACCGCATCGCGCTAAGCTCGGTAAACGCAAGCAAAGAGGCGGAAATTTTATAATCAAATTTGACCCAGCCGACGCCGCGGCTTAAGTTTTTAGGCAGGTTAAAAATTTTTAAGCTAAAAATAGTAAGATAATAACGCAAATCAAAATTTAAAGGAGCGATATGAAAACGAACGTAAAATTTTTACTAGCCGCGTGCGCTGCGATGCTGATAACCGGCTGCGCGACAGAGCGATCTCGCGTAGTCGAAACGCCAAAAGTTCAAACCCTAAACACCGCCTATCAAGGACAAAAGATCGCCGTCTCGATCGGTCGCTTTAGCAACCAGTCCTCATACCAAAACGGCGTATTTTCAGACGGCGAGGACAGACTAGGCAACCAAGCCCAAACCATCCTCATCTCAAATTTACAACAAAGCGGGCGCTTTTCGGTGCTTGACCGCAGCAACATGCGCGCCATCAAAGAAGAAAGCGCGCTAAACAAAGAGGCGCAAAACATCAAGGGCGCAAGATACGTCATCACGGGCGACGTGACGGAGTTTGGCCGTAAAACAACTGGCGATCACCAGCTTTTCGGGATACTTGGCAAAGGCAAAACCCAAACCGCCTACGCGAAGGTAAATCTTAACGTCGTGGACGTGAAAAACTCCGAGGTGATCTACTCCACTCAGGGTGCCGGCGAGTATGAACTATCAAATCGCGAGGTGCTGGGCTTTGGCGGAAGCGCTGGGTATGATTCTACGCTAAACGGCAAGGTGCTAAGCCTAGCCATCATCGAGGCCGTAAACAACCTAACGCGCGGGCTTGAAAGCGGCGCTTTTAACGCGAAATAAGGATAAATTTTGCGCTTTAAAACTCTAGCCAATTTCGCGCTCGCCTCCGCCGCCGCCATGCTACTCTCGGGCTGCGCGGACGACTCGCCTAGGCAGCTATACTACTGGGATGGCGCCTACACGAGCTCGGTCTACGAGTACCTAACCCAGGAGGGCGACGCGGGCGCGCAGATCGCCGCACTCGAGGAGAGCCTGCAAAAAGCCTATCAAAGAGCCGCCAAAGCTCCGCCCGGACTACACGCGCATCTAGGCTTACTCTATCTTTCGCAAGGAAACGGGGCTAAATTTAAAGCCTACGTCGAAAAAGAAGCCGAGCTCTATCCCGAGTCGCGCGACTACGCGATGTTTTTGCTAAATCAAAATAGCAAAACTAAAGGCGCGGCGGTCAAAACTGCGGCAAATTTGAGTGAGCAGACGAAGGAAAAATCAGGCGCGAGCGAGTCAAATTTAAATGACAAAAGCTCAAATTTAAGCGAGCAAACAAGCAAGCAAGATTTGAAAAAAAAGCAAACAAAACCAGCCAAAACGAGCAAAACCGCAAAAGGAAGCCAAAATGAAAAATAAAATAAAATCGGCGCTTCTTTGCGCGTTTGCAGTGCTGTTTTTGGGAGCGTGCGCAGGATCGCAGCCCGAGGTTTACGACTATTCGGCGTTTTTACAGACTAAGCCTCGCTCGATCGTCGTCATGATGCCAACCAGCGACTCAGCCGAGATAAAGGCCTCCGCAGCGGTGCTGGCAAACGCGCTCTATCCGCTTAGCGAGGCGGGGTATTACGTATTTTCGCCCGCACTCGTAAACGAGACCTTTAAAAACAACGGCATCTACGACGCAGGCGAGATCGCGCAGATCTCTACGTACAAGCTAAAGCAGATATTCGGCGCCGACGCCGCGCTCTACCTTAACATCGCCGACTACGGCACCTCGTATATGCTCATTAGCAGCGTCACGCGCGTGAGCGTAACGGCGACTCTAGTAGATCTAAACACGGGCGCCGTACTCTGGCAAAAAAGCGCCACCGCGGCAAACGACTCGGGCGACGGCGGCGGCAACCTCATCGGCATGCTAGTCTCCGCGCTAGTTAAACAGATCGCCGACTCGGTCTCGGACGCGAGCTTTGATCTCTCTGCGCGCGCGGACGCGATTTTGTTTAGCACCGATTGCAAAGACTGCCTGCTCTACGGCCCGTATTCCCCGCACTACGGACAAGATCGACAGCTTGGCGGCGGCAAATAAATTTAAAAGGACGAAAATGAAACTAGCCGAGGCGCTGATACTGCGCGCCGACATACAGAAACGCATCGAGCAGCTAAAATCAAGGCTCGCAGATAACGCAAAGGTGCAAGAGGGCGAGAAGCCCAGCGAAGAGCCTAATACGCTACTGGCCGAGCTAGACGCACTCACAAGCGAGCTTGAGCGCCTGATAGTTCGGATAAATTTAACCAACTGCACCGCAAGAGCGGACGGCAAGAGCCTAACCGAGCTGATCGCCAAACGCGACGTACTCACGCTAAAAGCTGGCGCGCTGCGGGCTTTCGCGCAAGCTTCTGCGCAAAAAGTGGATGTTTATTCTCGCAGCGAGATTAAAATTTTAAGCACGGTCGACGTCGCGGCGCTGCAAAAGCAGGTGGACGAGCTAGCTAGGCAGATCAGACAGCTTGATACGACGCTGCAAGGCGCGAACTGGCAGACCGATCTGATCGAAGGCTAAAAGCGTAAAATTTAAATTTCGGGTAAGTATCGCAAGAGGCGAGTATAAAAAAATATGGCAGCGCTCGCGGAAACGGCGCACCCCTTTTACGATTTATTTTCAGTAAATTTACAAGGGCAATGTAACTACGTAATGTAACTACCGCGTACTGATCTAGCGATACCCAGGGCGGGAACGGGGAAATTTTAAAACGAAATTTTAATTTTAACGACGCAGCTTGCTGGCTCGCGGCAAAATTTAGCGGCGATTTTGGCGGGTTTGACGATCAAATTTTGCGTTAAATTAAGGCGCGCTTGCTATTTTGCATTTGACCCGTCTGGCGTTAAATTTTACAAAAATCATAAAATTTAGCCAAATTTAAAGGATGAAATTTGAAATTTAAAACCCTTGCGCTAGCGGTCGCGTTTTTCTTTGCGACCGGCGTAAATGCAGAGCTTGCGACAGAAGCGAATTCTATAAATTCCAAAACAACGAGCGGCGCGGAGCTAAATCTAGCGGACGCAAAAGACGCCAAATTTCAACGCGCGCATTTTAAAAACGCAGATACCGCGGCGCATAGCACAAACTCATCGCAAAAAGTAACCCTCATCGACGAAGCGAAAAATTTCTACCGCGTGGACGAGCTGCTGTTTCGCAGCGCTCAGCTTGACGGAAGCTACGCCGCAAAGCTGCACGAGCTTGGCGTCAAAAGCATCGTAAATCTGCGCCATTTTAGCAGAGGCGGCGACAGAAGGGCGTTTGGGGATCAATTTTGGCTCGCGAACAAGCCGCTTCAAAGCTGGGAGATAAGGCCCGCGCAGATCGCGGACGTCTTGCGCACCATTCGCGAGCGCCAAAAGGAGGGCGCCGTGCTTGTGCACTGCTATCACGGAGCCGATCGCACGGGGATTGTGGTGGCGATGTACCGCGTGATCTATCAGGGCTGGAGCCTGGATGCCGCGCGCAGCGAGATGATAGACGGCGGATACGGCTTTCACTCCATGTGGCAGGATATCGCGGGCTTTTTGACGCCGCAAAACGAAGCGCTCGTAAGAGCCGAGCTTGGAATTTAGACGAAATTTCGCCCGTTAGATCAAACGGTGGCGAAATTTGCGTTCAACTTTTAGCAACGCTAAAACCAAATTTGATGACGGTATCACCGGTATATTATAAACGCGATAAATTTAAAACAGAAAATTTCTAAGAGACCTTAAAGTAGTAAAATTTATATCGTGAAATTTGACGCATTTCCATCCGTCAAAATACGCTCATCTCTGCGGCATGCGTATCGCAACCAAAATCGGCTAAATTTTAAAGGCCCGATTTGCGCTTGCGGCGACGGGGCGCGTAAAACGCCGCAAATATCAGACAAAATATCCGTAAATTTAGCCGAAACGCAGTAAAATTCGAGCGGCAAATTTAGCAAAAGGAGTGATCGTGGAAAATTTATTGTTAGCGCAGCTGCGCGAGGCACTACCGCAGGGCATGCACGTACCGAGCGAGACCCAGGCGCTTTATGCGTGGATCGAGGCAAACGGCTTTTATGACGACATTGGCGGGCGCAGACGCGGCTATCTCTACCCGCAGGATCGGCTACGGCAGAGCTGGAGCGACGATGAGCGCGAGGGCGGCACGGACATCGTATTTTTCACGGATGAGCCGAAAAATCGCGACGAGGAGCTAAGGTATTGGTTTTACGGCGAGGATCGCGAGCTTGCCGCGGAGATCAAGCAGCGGCTTTGCGTGTTCGCAGGCAGCGGCTCGGAGGGCTCGATGTGCGCGCTGTGGCTGGACGATGCAGGGGAAACAAAGATCGTGCATATGGGCTCCGGCTCGGGCTCGACGATGACATGCGTTTTGGCTCATAGCGGGCTTGATTTTTTGCGATTGCTTGCGATTGGATACGATGAAATTTGCTGGGACGAGGATTTTAGTGCGCCGCCAAACAGCGAGAATGACGACTTTATCGTGCATCCAAACCTGAAATTTCAGCAGTGGGTAACGGAGACGTTCAAAACGACGATCCCGCAGACCGCGCTTGAGCTCGTCACTCCCGCGCATCTAGACGACGAGAACCCGAGCGATGAGTTTTTGATCTGGGTAAATCGCGTCGCGAAGTGAGGTTTAGTATGATTTAAGTAGGTTAAGATGCAATATATCGCTGTTTTGGCACTACCAAAGCTCTTGCGAGTATAATTTATTCTTGATAAAAGCTCGCTTGCAGGATCAAAAACAGCGGCAAATTTTATCGGCATAATCCCGAATTTAATTCATTATAAAGCTATAAACGAGAGAAAATTTAGCTCGCCAAAAAAGCGAGCAAAAAGCTTAATGGCGGCAGTTTTGGCAGTCCTTCACGGTTACGAGCACATTCATCTTTTCGATGAAATTTCCGAGCTTTCTTTCTAAATTTTCCTTGTACTCGCTCAGCGCCTCGCAGAAGTTATAGTCCTCGACGTGCCCACAGCTCTCGCATACGACGTGGATGTGCGGATAGCTAAAGATATCGTAGCGCGCCTTTTGGTTTGGCATATTGACCTCGACGACGAGCCCCTCGTCCTTTAGCATATTTAGGTTTTTATACACCGTCGCGAGCGATACGGACGGGTTTTCAGCACAGATCTCTTCGTAAAGCTCATCGATCGTCGGGTGCGTGTGGCGGTCGAGGATCTTGAGCACGCTGAGGCGCTGCGGGGTGGCTTTGAGGCCGTGAGTTTTGAGAAGTTCCATATAGTTCATAATTTTTCCTGATATTTTTTACTAAATATACAAAAATTTTATTTAAAACTTCTTTATAGTTGGTAATATAAATTATTATTTACTAAAATTTATGTCAGTTTTGGGTTTAAATTTGCACTTTTTATAAATTTTGGCGTGATTCTTGAAGTCAAATTTTGATTTTTGGGATTAGTGTGTTCTGCTAAATTTGATCTTTTGTTTTAATTAAATTTGCCCGCATCATTTAAAGGTAAAAGCAGCAAGACCGAGCGTAAAAGGTGAATTTAGCTCAAATTTGTACCTTTTATGCACAAATACTCTCGCCAAAACGCACAAGAATGCTTCAGCTCAAATTTGATCCGTCCTCTGGGCTAAAATTTTCTCGCAAATGCTTGCCGTATCGATACCAAGAGCCTTTTCAACGTCGGCCGTAGCGCCGTGCGGGATAAATGCGTCGTCAAACTCAAAGCTAACGATGCGTACGTCAAAAATGCACCGTTCCTGCAAAAACGCAGCCAAAATCTCGCCTACGCCGCCCTTTTTTGCAGTATCGGAAAAGACGTACCAAATCTTATGCCTGCGCGCGAGCTCTTGTAAGAGTTCGCCGTCAAGCGGCTTAACAAACACTAGATCAACGAGGCTTGGGTCAAATTTGCCGTCCGTTTTTTTAAGCAAAATTTTGCGCGTGGCATTTGCCTTGCCCGCGGCGTTGCCGTAAGCGATAAATGCCGCTTCGCCGCCGCCTTCGACTAAAACTTCGCCCTTGCCGAGCTTTAGCTCTCGCGCCTCAAATTCACCCTGCGCCAGCGAAAAAGCTCCGCGCGGATAGCGAAAAGCGCAAGGCCCCTCGTGAGCGTAGGCGTAGCGCATCGCGAGCCTAAAACTATCGGCACAGCGAGGCGCGAAAATCGTCAAATTCGGGATCAAATTTAGATAGCTCACGTCAAACGCGCCCTGATGCGTCTCGCCGTCCTCGCCGACGATGCCCGCGCGGTCCATCGCAAAAACGACATTTAGATTCATGATCGCGCAGTCGTGCACGACCTGGTCAAACGCCCGCTGCAAAAATGTCGAATAAATCGCGATAAAGGGCTTAAAGCCCTCCTTAGCCATCGCGGCCATAGAGGCCACGGCGTGCTGCTCGGCGATCGCGACATCCCAAAACCTATCCGGAAATCTCTCCATCAGAGCGTCTATACCCGTGCCAGTAGGCATCGCGGCGGTTACTCCGACGATATTTTTATGCTCGCTCGCTAGCTCGGTCAAATTTTCCGCAAATAGCGCGGTAGCCGATTTGGCGGCTGGTTTTTTGATAGCCTCGCCGCTTTGCAGATCAAACGGACTCACGCCGTGCCAGCTGGCTAGATGTCCCTCGGCCTTTTCGTAACCTTTGCCTTTTAGCGTCTGAGCGTGCACGACGACGGGCTTTTTCATCCCTTTTGCGACGCTAAAAGCCTCGATGAGCGCCTTCACGTCGTGGCCGTTTACGGGACCGATGTACTCGAGCCCCAGCTCCTCGAAAAACATCCCGGGCGTAAAGATCCTGATACCCTCCTCCATCCTGCGCGCCATATACGCGGCGCCATCCGGCATATAGCTTAAAAATTTCTCTACGCGGCTTTTAAACTTCTGATACAGCGGCCCGGCCATCATCTGCGAGAGGTAGTTGCTAAAGGCGCCGATAGGCTTGCTGATGCTCATTTCATTATCGTTTAGGATGATGACGCAGGGATTTTTGATATCGCCTAGCTCATTTAGCGCCTCGTACGCGATACCCGCGCTCATCGATCCGTCGCCGATGAGGGCCACGGGGATGCGATCCTCGCCCTTTAGTTTGATCGCCTTTGACGCGCCGACTGCTAGCGAGATAGAGGTGGAGCTGTGACCGGCGATAAAGTAGTCGTATTTGCTCTCGGAAGGCTTGGTGTAGCCGCTGATACCGCCAAATTTTCTAAGCGTGTCAAATTTATCCCAGCGTCCGGTGATTAGCTTGTGCGCGTAGCTTTGGTGGCTAACGTCAAATATAAACGGATCTTTTGCGGCGTCAAAAACATAGTGCATCGCGACGATTAGCTCGACTGCGCCGATGTTTGAGCTAAGATGCCCGCCGTTTGCGCTGACGGTTTGTAAAATTTTATCACGGAGCTTTCCGCAAAGCGCTTCGAGTTCCTCCATGTTCATAGATTTTACGTCTATCATTGTCCTATTATCTTTTTGATTTTTTCTAGTCTGGCTTCGATCGTGCCCTCGAGGTTGCCCGCGTCGCTAAGCACGATCGCTCCGCCTGCGCTGATGGCTTCGTCGGCGGAGATTTTGACGTTTTGACCGGAGAAATTTTCTTTGATAAACTCGTAATCTTTCGGATTTACTTTAACCTGCACCTCTTTGGCGTCTTTTATCTCGCTAAAAAGCTCTTTACATATTGCTGCGGCGATGTTTGCCGAATTTAGAGAAATCTCTTTTTTTACGACCTCTTTGGCTATATCAACTGCGGTAGCGGGCAGCTGCGCTTCGCTAGATGCGATGAGGCTTTCAAATTTAGCCGCCTGCTCCTCTAGCTTATTTATCGAGCCAAGATACCTGCTCTCAAGCGCTCTTAGCTCCTCGTCAAATTTAGCCGCCGCCTCGTCTCTACCCTGCTTTATGCCGTCCTCTTTGGCGCGCTGGATCTCGCTTTCTAGGCGTTTAGCAAATTCATTTTCTTGATTTTCGATTTGCATTTGCAGCTTTATCATACTGCCGCTCATTTCGTCGGTGCGCTTCAAAAGCTCCTCGATGAAGCTTGATTCAGGCTTAAAATGCGCGCTTTGCTCTTTTGCGTCGTTTAAATTTGAGCTCTCTTGCTCGCCGTTTAAAGCTCGCTCACCTTTATGTTCTGACGCGCGGCGAGTCCCGCTCTCGTGAGCCGCTTGCGCATCATCGCTTCTTTTTTCCTGACCTAAAATTTTAAACCGATAGTTTTTTACGAAGTGCTCTTTTGAGCGCTCGTTTGTTATTACGCTACTTTTCATTCTATCATCTCATCGCTTTCGCCTATTTGGAACGCCCCGCTTTCGGCTAGGGCCTGAACCTGCTCTACTATGCGGCGCTGCGCCTCTTCGACGTCTTTTACGCGCACCGCTCCCAAAAACTGCATTTCTTCTTTAAACGAATCGCTGGCGCGCTGAGACATACTGGAGAGAAATTTATCTCTCAATGCGTCGCCGCTGCCTTTTAGAGCGACCATGAGGTCTTTTTTATCGACGTTTTTAAGTATTTCGCGGATAGCTGCTTGATTGAGGGTGTTAATATCCTCAAAGGTAAACATAAGCTCTTTGATCGTCGTAGCGAGCTTGTCGTCGACGTCCTCGATATATTCGATCGTAGCTTTGGACGCCTTTTGTCCGAGGCGGTTTAACACCTCCGCCACGGCTCTCGGGCCGCCGACTTCGACCTTGTAGGACGTGAGGCTCTCTAGTTTGCCCTCTAGTACCGTTGAAACGCGTTTGATTATAGACGGGCTAATGTCGCCCAAATTTGCCATTCTCACGACGACCTCGCTTCTAAGCTCGTTATTAAAAAACGAAAGCGTCTCGGCTGCGCTGGTTGAGTCCATATGCGCCAAAATAAGCGCGATAGTCTGCGGATGTTCGTTAACGATAAAGTCTGCAAGCTGCTGAGGCTTGACCTTAGTAAGATAGCCGAAGCTCTTTGTGTTTTCCATGCTTTTTGCGAGCTTGTCGAGTATCTTTTGCGCGGCTTCAGGACCAAAGGTGCGGTATAAAATTTCTTTCGCGTACTCTAAGCCGCCGCTTCTCATATACTGATTTGACTGCATGAGAGCGTAAAATTCTTCTAAAACCGCAGCAGCTACGCTTTTGTCGGTACTCTTTGCGGTAGCTATATAGCGCGAAATTTCGGTTATGACGTCAACCTCCATATGCGAAAAAAGCAGAGTCGTGACATCTTCGCCTAGCTGAATAAGCAAAATAGCGACCTTTTCGGGCATCGAAAGGTCGTCGTAAATCATCTTTTGTTGTTCATTTAACTTTATTGCCATTAAAAGTCCTTACGGTTGCTAAAGTCAGAATCGTTTTTTATCATATCTTGAAGCAATACGGCTATCTCTTCGCTGCGATCTTGAACGACTAGTTTCATCTTTTCTAGTAATACATCGTAGCGCAGGTCGTCCTCGTTAAAGTTATCTCCGATACCCAGTTGCTCCTCAACCTTTTTCCTAGCTGCTTGAAATTTCTCCAGCGTATCTTCGCTATCCTCAAGCTGAACCTCGTTTTCGGATAGATCGATCTCTTCTTCTTTTACGTCCTCAAGCATTTTGGTCATAAACGGCGTAATGACTTTCTTGTAGAATACATATAGTAAGATCGCTACAAAAAGATACTTTAAGATAGGTAAAAACGGCACTATGTAAAGCTCGAAAAAGGACTGAACTTTGCTAGCCGGCGTCTGTCCGTCTTGACGCTGGAACTCAAAGTTACTAACAGTAACCTCGTCGCCTCTGTTTTGATCAAAGCCGATAGACTGGCGAATAAGAGCGTCTATACGCGCTAGCTGCTCTTTATCAAGCGGTACGTAGGCTATTTCGCTAGTTGGATTTCCTTTTTCGTCTTTTTTATTTTCGTATTTTCCATCCACGACGACAGCGGCGCTTAGGCGGTTTATCTTAGCAAACTGATCCTTGACGCGCTCGACTTTTTTTGAGATTTCATAGTTTGTCGTAGATGAGCTTTTTGAGTACAGCTCTTTCATTTTACCGTCTTGCAGGCCTTCGACCGGACCGATGTTACTTACGGCTCCCGGCACGCCTTGCACTTCGGCTTCTTTACTGCCTTGGCGTTTTTCTTCGACGTTTTGCTCGCTTCTAGCTACGGAGTTTGGATCAAAGGTCTCGCTTTGGCTATCTTTTCTAGCAAAGTCAAAGTCTATCGTTACTTTGGCTACGACCTTATCCGAGCCACCCACGATAGGCGATAGGACGTTTATGATTTTTTCTTCGAGATTGTGCTCGGCGTCGCGTTTGTAGCGGATTTGTTGCGTGATCTGATCGCTATCGTATTCGCCGTCCTCCTCGCCAAGCGGCACTCCGTCTTGACTTACGATTTTTACTTGCTCGGGTTTTAAATTTGCCACCGCTGCGGCGACTAAATTTTTAATGCCCGTGATTTGTTTTAAATTTAAGCTCTGCCCGTCTTTTAAATTTAACACGATAGACGCACTTGGCGGCGTGGCTCGCTCGGTAAAAATCGTTTCTTTGGGTATCGCGATACGCACGATGGCTTTATTTATCGGCGCTAGACTTTCGATCGTACGAGCTAACTCGCCCTCTAAAGCACGCTGAAATTTAACCTTTTGCTCGGCATCCGTCGCGCCAAATTCTTGCTTATCGAAAATCTCAAATCCGACCTTACCGTCCTTTAAAATCCCAAGCGACGCGATCGAGATCCTCTCTCGGTAAACGTCTGAGTTTGGCACCAAAATCGTGCCCTCGTTTAAAATTTTATACTTTACCTTATCTTTTTCAAGCTGCTGGATTATCAGCGCAGAGTCTGCGGCGGAAGTGTTTTCAAAAAGTACGCTATAGCCGTCGTAGTTTTCGTTTGAGCTTTTGTGAATGCTCAAAAACACTAAAAAACCGACCACGAGCACGACCGAGCCTGCGGCGACTAGGCGCTGCCTTAACGAGAGGTTGTGATAGACCTGTCCGATTTGTTGAATTGCGGTTTTGAAATCCATTTACTTTAAATTTCCCCCAATTTGTTTTAAAACTACGTCGTTTTGACTAGGCAGTCCGATCGTTATGCGAACCGCGTTTAATCCGTAAGCTTTTAGATCACGTAAAATTATACCTTTTTTTAACAGATTTTGAGCAAGCTCGCTAGCGCTTTGACGCTCAAACTCAAAAACGATAAAATTCGTAAAGCTCGGCAGACGTTTTATGCCGTGCTTATCAGCAAAATCTTCATATTTTTTCATCTCTTCAAAATTCGTCTCAAGCGTCATTTTTACGAATTCTTCGTCTTTTAGCGCTTCTATGGCCGCTTTTAGGCTAAGCGTCGTTATATTAAAAGGTGCTCTTAGTTTGCCCAGCTCGCTCATCACGCTTACTTCGCCGATGCCGTATCCTACGCGCATACCGCCAAGACCGTAAGCCTTAGAAAACGTGCCTAGATATATCGCGTTTGGAAATTTAGCTATGAGTCCCTTCGGCTTTATCTCTTTTTTCGCGTCTTTAAATTTAGCAAACTCCTGATACGCGCCGTCGATAACCACGAGCGTATCGGCGTCAATCTGCTCTAAAAATTTATAAATTTCCTCGGCGTCTAGGCAGCCTCCTAGAGGGTTATTGGGCACGCATAAAAATATCACGCCGATCTCGTCTTTGTTTGCCTTGTAAATTTGCAAAAACTCGCTTAAATCATGCTCTTTGCTCTGGGTTTTAAATACCTTTGCGCCCGCTGCTTTAGCGTAAATTTCATACATCGCAAATGTTATGCCCGCAGTTAAAATTCCCCTCTTTGCGTTTGCTTTTGCGTGCACGGCAAATTCTATTATCTGATCGCTTCCAGAGCCTATTACGATAGATTTTTCGCTAACGCCGAATTTACTAGCTAGCACGGCCTTTAGCTCAAAGTAGCTATCGTCGGGATAAAGATGCATTTTATTTACTATCTCGCTGACCGCTTTTACTACCGCAGGACTCGTGCCATACGGGTTTTCGTTGCTGGCTAGTTTGATGACGTCTTTGGCGTCGATGCCGTATTCGCGCACGACGAGCTCGATAGGTTTGCCCGCCTCGTAGCTCACTAAATTTGCCAAATTTTCGTTAAATTTCATCTCATTCCTCCCACGCGACGTAGCTTCCTAGCCATGCGATCTCATGGCCGTAGCTTATCGCTTTTTGTATCGCTTTTTGGACGTTGTCGTCGTCGATGTGCCCCTCGAAATCTATATAAAAATTCGCTTTAAATTCGCGCTGTTTTATCGGGCGGCTCTCTAATTTGGTTATGTTTATACCCTCGTCTCTAAAGGCTAGTAATAGCTCCACTAGCCCGCCGGGGCGGTGCTCGGTCTTTGCTAGGATTGATGTTTTGTTTTTTTGCGCGCGCTCGTTTTTAAAATCGCTTAAGATAAAAAATCTCGTGCGGTTTGCAGCGTTATCCTCGATCGTCTCAAACAAAATCGGCACGCCGTAAAGCTTGGCAGCGATCTTAGAGCAGATAGCGGCCGAGTTTGGCTCGCTACTAGCTAGTTGCGCGGCCTGTGCGGTCGATTTTGCCGGGATAAACTCGACTGCTGAGAGCATATGATCGTCCAAAAATTTGCGGCACTGATTGTAGCCTTGCGGGTGCGAGTAGATGCGTTTAATATCCTTTAAATTTTCGCACTTGCTCGCAAAAATATGGTGGATATCCATGTAAATTTCAGCCACGGCCTTGACGCTATCAAACCGCCCGAGGCAGTCTAGCGTCGCGCCCACCGCGCCTTCGGTGTTGTTTTCTATCGGCACGACGCCGTATTTGGCCTCTTTGTGCTTTAGTTTGGTAAAAACCGCCTCGATGCTAGCTAGCGGCAAATACGCGCTCATTGCGCCGAAACGACTCTCTGCGGCTTGGTGGGTGTAGGTGCCCTCAGGCCCTAGATATGCGACTTTTTCGGGCATCTCGAGGTTTCTACTGACGGCAAAAATTTCAAGATAAATCGCCTCGATCGCGGCTTTATTTAAAAATGTGGAGTCCTGCCCCTCGAGGCGGTTTAGGATCGCTCTTTCGCGCTCGGGGCGGTAGATCGCACTGCCGCTGGTTTGCTTTAGTTCGCCGATCTTTCTCACGAAATTCATGCGCTCGTTTAGGCGCTTTAGCACCTCATCGTCGATCTTATCTATCTCGCTTCTAAGGTCGTTTATGTTTTGCATTTTCGCTCCCTAGCCTAAAAATTCTCGCTCCAGCGCCACTACATCCTCAAAGCTCTCGCGGCGTCTTATCAAAAAGTCTTCGCCGCCTTTTACCGCAACCTCCGCGACGCGCCCACGAGTGTTGTAGTTGCTGCTCATGGCAAAGCCGTATGCACCTGCTGATTTGATAACGACGAGATCGCCTGGGTTTAGAGGCGGTAAATTTCGGTCTTTTGCGAGGAAATCGCCGCTCTCGCAGATCGGTCCGACCACGTCGCAAGGGCTAAATTTGAGCTCCCGAAGTTGCTCGGTCTTACACTCGCAAAGAGTCTTGCCGCCGCTAATAGCAAAAATTTTATGCCAAGCCTGATAGAGACTCGGACGGATAAGGTCGTTCATCGCGCCGTCCACGACCACAAAGCGCTTGTTTTTATTAAATTTCTCGTAAAGAACGCTAGTTAGAAAATACCCCGCGTTGCCGACGATAAAGCGTCCCGGCTCGCAAACTACCGTAACGTCCAGGCCGCTTAAATTTGCCAAAATGCCCTGCGCGTATTCGTATAGATCAGGCTCGCTCTCGTCGCCGTAAACGATGCCTATGCCGCCGCCGACGTCAAAAAATTTGATGTCGATTTGCGCGGCTTTTAGCTCTCTAGTCAAATTTGCCACGATCTTTGCCGCTTCGATAACGGGCTTTATGTCGGTTATCTGCGAGCCGATGTGGCTATGGATGCCCACAGGCTCGAGATGCGGCGAGTTTTTAGCGTGTAGATACATTTTTTTCGCCGTTTGCAGATCTACGCCAAATTTATTTTCGTTTAGTCCGGTTGAGATGTAGGGGTGCGTCTTGGCATCGATGTCTGGATTTACGCGGATGCTGATGCGAGCGGGCTTGCCCAGCTGCTTTGCGATATCCTCCAGGCGGTTCATCTCAGCTTCGCTTTCTAAATTTATCATCAAGATTTCATTTTCCAGCGCAAATTTGAGCTCGTCGTCGCGCTTGCCCACGCCGCTTAAGATGATCTGATAGCTTTTAGCGCCCGCTAGCAGCGCACGCCTAACTTCACCCACGCTCACGCAGTCAAACCCGGCTCCAAGCCCGGCTAAAAATTTTAAAACGCTTAAATTCGAGTTTGCCTTAACGGCGTAGCATACGAGAGATTTTCTAGCGTGAAACGCGTTTTTTAGCGCTTCGTAGCGGTGTGCCATGTAGTCAAAATCGTAAACGTAAAGAGGGGTGCCGTATTTTTGCGCTAAATTCGTAAAATCCATAACCGACCTTGTTTAAAAATAGTTAGATTTTACAGAAATTTTGCCTAAATCTCTCTTAACGACTCCCAAAACGCAGATAAAAAGCGTAAGCACCAAGTAAAATAATCGGTAAAAGCACGCCGACCTCGGGCGAGACGACGCCGTTTCTAGCAAATCTCATCATCACAAAAAGCGCACCCCAGACGCAAAGCGAGGCGATTGTGAAGATAAAGCTTTTTAAGGCGAGATTAAAAAATCGTCCGGTAATCGGCAAAAAATAGTAAATAATGAGCACCATAAACGGCGCAAAAAAAGGCGCAAAAGCGAGGTTATAAAGCGTAGTTTTGGTCGAATTTAGCCCGATACCTTCGTCTTTAAACGCCAAAATATAATCCACTGCATCAGGAATCGTGATCGCCGAGCTCTCCGCTGACGCGCTTTCTATTGTTTTTGGTTTAAAATTTTCAAGCGTTTTTAGCTCGCTTGGCGTTTTGATATCAAGCCCCTTTTCGCCAAGCTTAATATTTTGCGGCAAATTTACGATTTTAGCATTTTTTAAAAGCCACGCATCGTCTATAAACTTCCCGCTTTCGCCAAAGGTAGCGCTGCGCAAGTTGCTGCTGTCTATGTCAAATATCCGCACGTCTTTTGCCTCGCCGCTAATAGGATTTAGGCTATCCACATAGACAAATTTGCCTTCGAATTTTAAGAAAATATCCGAACTCGTACGCGATAAATTCGAGAGTTTCACGATGTTTCGCCCATACTCGTAGGCGTAGGCAAAAGGTGTGAAATTTAGCCCGACGTAAATAAACGTGATGGCAAGCGCGATATAAAAAGGCGGCTTGATCAGGCGATTTTTATCGATACCCAGCGCGTAAAAACTAACTAGCTCGTTACTGCGGATCATGCTAAATTTGCTAGTTATAAGCGCAAAAATGAGCGCGAGAGGCAGAACGTAGTTTACCGCCGTGAGCGAGGTAAGGCCAAAATAAAGTAGCTTTAGGTTCGCGCTTGCGGGCATGTCTTTTAGGTTGGTTAGGATGTCGATGCCGATGTAAAAAAGCGTGAGCGCGACGAATAAAATCATGAAATATTTAAAATAAAGCCAGCCGACGTAACGCGCGTAAAGGTTCATTTGAGGCCTTTTAAATCAAATTTTGCGTACGCGGGGTGGCGGACAAGAGCGACGCTCTCAAAAGTATCAAATCTAAACAGCTCTGTTTTTTGAGTGAAATTTAATAAAAATACAGCTCTGGATAAAAGGCGAGTCTGTGAAAAAACCGTTTTTTTCGTAAATTTTATAAATTTGCTAGTAAAATTTTGAAGTAAATTTATAAAATTTGCGGTAAAGAAAATTTGGCGTACGGTTTTAAATTTATGTTTTAAATTTAACCGATTTTTTAGCGCTTTAAAAAGCCGCAAAATTTGAGAAACCGCAAAAGTCGCAAATACCAAATTTAACCCTCTCACAAAATACCTTTTTTGGTTGAGAATTTTTGCGAAACGGCGTCGATGTCGGTTTTTATAAGCTCATTTAGCGCGTTTTCACAGTAGTTCAAAATCTTTTCCAGCCCCTCTTTTTCCTCTGCGTTAAATTCGCCAAGCACGTGGCCGGTTACCGCGCTTTCGCCTTTGTGCGCGCTTCTACCGATACCGATACGTACGCGCTCGTAGTCTGCACCCATTAATGCGTCGATTGATTTTAGCCCGTTGTGTCCGCCATTTCCGCCGCCCTTTTTAAATTTAACGACGCCGAAATTTAGATCAAGGTCATCATGAATCACGATAATACGCTCAGGCTTGTAAAAATCTGCGACGGCTTTCACGCTTCGTCCGCTTAGATTCATAAAAGTAGTTGGCTTTAAAAAAAGTATATTTTGAAATTTAAACAGCTCGCCTTGAAATTTGGCCGAGCTTACATCCGTAAAATTTGAGTTTTTGAGTCTATCTATCAGCATAAAGCCGACATTGTGTCTTGTTTTGGAGTACTCGGGACCAGGGTTTCCCAGTCCGACTATGAGTATCAAGGGTAGCCTTATTTAGCTTTTATTACGCCTAGAACCGCTACGCGGTCAGCATCGATCATAGTAACGCCCGCAGGAACGGTTATATCGCGCACTAGGACAGTGTCGTCTATATCAAGACCGCTAACGTCTATGTCAAATGAATTCGGCAAATTTTCAGCCGTGCATTTTACGGCTAAGCGTCTTTTTGAGACGATCAAAACGCCTTTATTTTTTAGACCCACAGGAGTTCCGTAAGGTTTAACCGGGATCATATATTTTGAGACGACGCCTGGAAGCGCAACCTTTAAATCAACGTGTTTTAGCGCGTTTGTCACAGGGTCTTTTTGGTATTCGACTACTACGACTTTTAAGGTTTTTCCGCCTACTTTTACGTCAAACGCAAGGCTCTCTTTTTTGCGAACCTCTTTTATAAAATCATTGATTTTAAAAGCGGCCTGCACGTTCTCTAATCCCTTGCCGTAAATATTGGCGATTAGATAACCATCTCTTCTCAAGGCTTTTGACGCCTTTTTACCGATACTCTCTCTAACGATACCTTCTAACATCGTTTTCCTTTCTTGAAAAATAGAAGCCGATGATACCCAAATTTATATAAATTTCGCCTTACTTGATATCTTTGAGCGCAATAACTTCGCTTTGAAATTCTTTTAAGAGATCGGCGTCCTCTTCGATAGAGGCAACCATCGCTCTTTTTTTAGCAAGGTCGGCGCTCTTGATTTTGATATCGAGGTTTTCTCTTCTGCTAGCGCTTTTTAGCGCTTCTTCTTTTGTAATAATTCCCGAAGTATACATGTCAAGCAAATGCTGCTCGAAGGTCTGCATTCCGTATGTATTTTTACTTTGTTCTATCGCGTCGTAAATTTCGCTATCTCTATCTTCTAAGATCATATCTCTTATTCTTATGTTTTTTACCATTATTTCGCAAGCGACGCGGCGTTTGCCTGCCGTAGTTACGACAAGGCGCTGAGATATAATAGCCTCCGCAACCGAGGCAAAGGTCATCCTTATGCGGTTTTGCTCCTCTTTAGGAAACATATTTATGACGCGGCCGATAGTTTCTTTAGCATCAAGGGTGTGAAGCGTAGCAAGCACCAAGTGTCCTGTTTCTGCTGCATTTATCGCGGTTCTAACAGTCTCTAGGTCTCTCATCTCGCCTACAAATATAACATCCGGGTCCTCGCGCAAAGAGGCTCTTAACGCGTCGGCAAAGCTATCTACGTCTTGGCCGATACCGCGCTGATTTATTACGCTTTTGTCGTCATTGTAGATAAACTCGATCGGATCTTCGATAGTGACGATATGGTAGTTTTTCGTGTGATTTAGGTGATTTATCATACTAGCTAACGTCGTAGTTTTACCGCTACCGGTAGGTCCCGTTGCTAGGACGATACCTCTATTTACTTTATTGCAAAGCTTTTCAATAACCGGCGGCAATAAAAGCTCGGACATCGTAGGAATTTTCGTCGGAATCGTTCTAAATACGAAAGATACGCCATCCATCTGCAAAAAGACGTTTGAACGGAAACGGTAGTCGTCGTTTAATTTATATGTAAAATCCACGCTCTTTCTTTTCATAAGATTGTAATAATTCGCCCCTAAAATCTCCTTTGCAAGTAGTATCGAGTTGTCGTAATCTAAAATTTTATCGCCCATCGTAAATATCTCGCCGTTAAATCTACCGCGAACTACTTTGTTGGATTTTACATGCAAGTCGCTACCGCCAAGCTCGATAAGTTTTGCTAGATACCCATCCAGTATAACCTTCATTTCGGCTTTTTTTTCGTTCTCTTCGTCGCTCTGCGGCACCGTGGTTCTAATCGGCGTCCCGAAAGTTTCATCTTCCATACCGATGCCAAGCTCGGCTAAAAGCGCCGCCCTGTCCTTGTATTTAACCGGTCGCGCTTCAGGTTTTTTTAACGTATTTGTTTGGTTTTCTTGCTTATCGTTTATAGTTTGCGCTTGCGCCGCAACTTTATTTGCGGCAGTTTGCATTTGTGCGAAATTCGGCTCTAAATTTTGCGCTTGCGATTCGCGCAAATTTATGGATTCGTCGATATTTTTTTGCTCTTTATTTTGCCGATCGTCTCCAAAACCAACGTTTAAATTCGGCTGCGCAGGGATTGCGTTTATCTCGTTTTTGTCGCTGGCGCCATCGTCATTGATTGTGCCGATTTTATCCTCTATATCTTTATTTTCTTCATCTTGAACTATGCTAAATTCGTTTTGAAAAAAGTCTAAAATTTGATCCTTTTCGCTAGGGTGCTGTTGCATGCCGACCTCTTCTTGCGTAAATTTAATACCCAAATCATCCAAACTTACGTTATCTCCGCCAAATTTTATATCCGGCGTTTCATCGCAAATCGACTGTTCTTGCGCCGTAGCTTTCGTAGTCTCGTCAAACTCATCTTTTTTTGGCGACATCTCGTCCAGTGCGTCTATTTCGCTCAGTGCTTCGTTGATAGCTTGGAGATTTTCGCTTAACTCGTGTTTTTTTGCCTCCAAATCACCGGGCTCGATAAAACCGTCAAATTTGACGGTTTCCGCCGCTTCTTTGATTTTTACGGGCTCGTCGTCTATGGGTTTGAGCGCAGGCAGGTTCTCAAAATCAAAATTTTGTCCAAATTTAAACACGGGCTCATGATCGCTCAAATTTTTATCTGTAACTTCACCGATCTTCTGCTCATCTTTTTCAGATTTTAGCTCTATTATTTGCTCTTCTTGCGAATCTTCTTTATTTTTATCTCTTATTTTTTGTATATCGTTTTTTACCGCATTCGCTCTTAGATTTATGATACGCTCAAGTTCGTCGTCTTGAGTGTCAAATTTAATACTAGAACCGATAGGCTCGTAGTCCATTGCATCTTCTTGCTGCGACGAAGTAAATCTCAAAGGCTTCATTTAAGCGCTTTCATTATATCTTCAAATGCCGTCACAAACTGCTTTAAGCCGTCGTTTAGCAAGTCTTTGTAAACCTTCTCCATGTCTATATCGGCTCTTTTTACCACGCCGAAAAATTTCTCTATACTATCGTCGCTAACAGCTGTTTTTGGTTCGTTTTTGCCCGCCATAAAGGCCTTGATAGTATCAAGCGGGGCCGTATTTACCGCGTTTTGATACATAAGCTCTTTTACGTAATAATCCTTTGCCAACTCATCGCCCTTTACGCCCGTGCTAGCAAATAGCGCGCGCGTCGTCGGCAAGCTTCTGTTTTCTATGATTTTGTAAATTTTAGTCGCGTTCATGATGCCGATTTGACCCGTCGGTAGCGAGTTTTTACGCATTTTTTCATCTAGCAAGCGATCAAACCTGCTAACAAAAATGCTAATCACGCTTTTTGGTAGCGGCGTTAGCGGAAATTTTTTCTCATAAGCCTTTACGCCCTCTTCAAAAGCATCCAAACACGCTACGGCTTGCTCCGGCGAGAAAATTAGCGTCGCATTTACCGCGATACCGCGCGCGGTTAATGCGCTCATAGCTTCAAAGCCGGCTTTTGTCGCAGGGATTTTGATCATGACGTTTGGCATGCCGATTTCTGCGTGCAGTCTAGCGCCCTCATCCACCGTAGCTGCAGCGTTATCGCAAAAGCTAGGATCGACCTCGATACTAACAAACCCGTCGTCGCCGTTTGCGTAATGCCTCAAAAGCTTGGTCGCGGCTATCTTGATATCTTGCACCGCGAGCGCCTCGTAAAGCGCCTTTGGATATTTTTTGCTCATTTGGCCGATGACGTCCTTGTAGGAGTCCGACAAAAACGCGGCTTTAAAGATAGACGGATTTGAGGTCACGCCGTTAATCGCGCCGATTTGGAGCAAATTTTCAAACTCGTCCTGCAAAAAGTCGCGCTCGATAAAGTCACACCACAATGAAAAATTTATATCGTTATTAAACATTTTCTCGCCTTTTTATATCAAATTTATGATCTCGCGCAAATCTTTTTTATCCACGCAACAAGTTGCCGCTTGCCTCAAAATTTGCTTCGCGCAAAATGCGATTTTTAAATTTGAATGCTCAAACATTGATAGGTCGTTGGCGCCGTCGCCCACGCTCATCGTCTGCTCTTTTGAGATTCCAAGCAAATTTTGTAAATTTGCAAGCATCGCTCCCTTTGAAAAGCCAAACATCATCTCGCCGCCCACAAGCCCAGTTAGGACGCCGTCTTTGTGGTGCAGGATATTGGCGAAGCTAGCGTCAAATTTGAGCTTTTCTTGCGCTCTATCGGTGCCCGAGTGAAATCCGCCGCTAAAAACTACGACCTTGATGTCTTTGCTTTTTAGATGTGCGATCAGCTCGGCGGCTCCTGGCATGAGCGGTAAATTTGAGCAAATTTGATCTACTTTAGCGAGCTCAAGCCCCTTTAAAAGCGACACTCGGCGCGTCAAGCTCTCAAAAAAATCAAGCTCGCCCGCCATCGCTTTTGCAGTTATTTCACTGACCTCATCGCCCACGCCCTTTGCTGCAGCTAGAAAATCTATCGTCTCGCCGTCCATCAGCGTCGAATCAAAATCAAATACGCAAAGCTTTATCAAATTTGACCCTAGAAATCGCGCTTTAGCAATGTTTCGACTTTTAAAATCGTAAGGATATTGTTGTCTCTTTTGCCGATACCGTAAATCATACCTTTGTCTTTTAAAAGCGTTTCAGGCGGCGGATCGATCCTGTTTTGCTGTATTCTGATGGCCTCCGTTAGCCTATCAATCACAAATCCCGCGACGTTATCGCCCTCTTTCATCACGATATACCTCGTGCTTGGGCTCGGTTTTGCGGCGTTTAGAGAAAATTTCTTTCTCAAGTCGATTAGCGGGATGACGCTACCGCGCAGATTAAACACGCCCAAAACATACTCAGGCACGCTAGGTACGCGAGTGTATTCGATGGGCTTAATGATCTCTTGGATATTTAAAATAGGTATCGCATACTCCTCGTCGCCAACAATAAAGCCGACTAGCTGGACGATCTCCTCGCGCTCTTTTTCGCTCGGGTCTATCACCTGTCTTTTTTGTCTTTTTAGAACCTGATTTAGTTTGTCGTTCATGTTCTATCCTATTAGTTTGATATTTTTTCTAACTACGTTTTCAAGGTACTCGGACGAATACGGCTTGGTGATGTACTCAGTCATTCCTACCTCCACTCCTCTTAGCCTGTCGGTCTTTGACGTCCTTGAGGTTACCGCAATAAGCGGCAAATTTCTATATTTTGAATACTTTCTAATTTCGCCCGCTAGCGTGTAGCCGTCCATCCTCGGCATTTCGATATCGATTAGCATCGCATCAAGCGCGTGTTCGCCCGATTTTACGATAGCTAGAGCCTCAACGCCGTTAGTAGCCTCGATAATGGTTACGCCAAGAGGTGCGAGCGATTTTTGCATTATAGTTCTATCCATCTTCGAGTCGTCGACGATCAGCACTTTATAATCGCTCGGTTTTTCTTTGACGCTTTTTGAGGATTCCATGCTAGCTTTTATGTCTACTTTTATATCTTTTGCCATCTCCATCATCATACCTACGTCGATGATGAGCGTTACGCGGCCGTCGCCTCTTATCGTTGCGCCCGCGATTCCAGGGATATTTTGCAGATAATCGCCCATTGATTTTATGACGATCTCCTCTTGCCCTACGAGGCTATCTACGATGATGCCAAGCTTTGCTTCCGCTACGCCGATAACGACCACGTATGTCTGATCGCCGCCGTCAAAGACCTGCTTGACGCCGAAGATATCTGAGAGCTTAACTAGCGATAGCACTTCGTCGCGTAGTCTAAGTACGTTTTTACCGTCGATCGTATAGATATCGTCGATCGGTACGCGCACGGTCTCTAAAACGCTTGCTAGAGGAATAGCGAAAAACTCCTCCTGAGCGCCTACTAAAAGCGACTGGATGATAGCTAGCGTGAGCGGGATCTTTAGCTTCATCGTCGTGCCCTTGCCCACTTCGCTTTCGATGTCGATTATGCCGTTTAGCTTTTCGATATTAGTCTTTACGACGTCCATTCCCACGCCGCGACCGCTTACGTTAGTTACCTTAGCCGCAGTCGAAAATCCCGGCTTAAATATAAGCCCAAACGCCTCTTTATCGCTCATAGTATCGGCTTCGCGCTCGGTGATGATGCCCTTTTCTATCGAGCGTGCCTTTAGCATATCGGCATCTAGTCCCTTACCGTCGTCGGTGATCTCGACTACGATATGGTTGCCTTCGTTGTAGGCTTTTAGCTGAATAGTGCCTTTTTCCGGTTTTCCCGCGGCTAGTCTGGTAGGACCGTCTTCGATGCCGTGGTCGCACGAGTTTCTTATCATATGCACCAGCGGATCGCCGATTTGCTCGACGATAGATTTATCAAGCTCTGTCTCCTCACCCGTGATTTCAAGGTCGATTTGCTTATTTAGCTCGCGGCTTAGATCGCGGATCATACGAGGGAATTTATTAAACACCTTCGCGATAGGTAGCATCCTCGTTTTCATAACGGCTAGCTGTATGTCGGTAGTCACTAGGCTTAGGCTAGACACTACTTGATTTAGCTCCTCGAGGAATTTCTCGCCTTCGTACCTCTCCTCGACGTCGTCGTAAATTTTGAGCAACCTGTTTTTGCCAAGCACCAACTCGCCGATCAGGTTCATCAGGTGATCTAGGCGCTTAACCTCGACGCGTATAGTTTGCTCGTCCGCGCTAGCTCCGCTTGATGGAGCGGGTACTTTTTTGTCCTCTTTTTTGTTGGCAGGCTTTGCTGGAGCGGGCTTTGGAGCCGGAGCTGAATTTGACGGTGCAGAAGCTTGAGGTGCGGCAGGCGCTGCAGGTTTTGGCGCTTCGCCTGCTGCTGCTTTTTGGGCCCGTCTTGCCTGATCCTCGGCCTTTCTTACTTTCAGCAGTCTTTCTATCTCAGCTTCGACCTCGTCGTCGCTTAAATTTGATAAATTCTCATCGCTAACGGGTTCGGGCTCAGGCTCTTTCGGCGTCTCTACCACAGGCTCTGGCGCTGCGGGAGCAGGCTTGCTAGCGGCCGCACTCGGGGCTTCGCCTTCAGATATCGCGGTTAGTCTTTTGCAGATATCTTCTATCTCTATGCCTACGTCCGTATCGTTACCGCTATCTCTGATACCGTGGAGTAGCCCCTTCATCATATCTACGGACTCCAGCACCACGTCCATGATATCCGGAGTTATCTTTAGTTCATTTCGGCGAGCTTTGTTTAGCACGTCCTCCATATGATGAGTAAGCTTAGTAAGGATATCGAAATTTAAAAAGCTCGATGACCCCTTGACCGTATGTGCAACTCGGAAAATTCTATTTAAAAGCTCTAAATCTTCAGGGTTTGACTCAAGCTCTATAAGGTCATGGTCTATTTGTTCTACTAGTTCGAAGGCTTCAACCAGGAAGTCTTCCATTATTTCTCTCATATCATCCATGATTTTCCCCCTTATTTCTTGTGCGCTTCGATCACGCGAAGCACCTCGTTATAAAATAGCGATGCGTCAAATTTGGTTAGATATGCTGCGGCTCCGGCCTCTCTGCTTTGAGCTTCGCTATAGTCGTTGCTTAAAGAAGAGTTAAATATGATAGGAATTCCCGTATATCTCGGATCGTCTTTTATCGTCGATGCAAAGCGGTATCCGTCCATCTGAGGCATCTCGATATCGCTCAAAATCACTCTTAAAAAGTTATTTAACTTATCGCCGTACATCTCGTAAAGATCCTCCATCCTAGCAAGCCCCTCTACGCCGTCTTTTGCTTCGACTACTTTTAGTCCCATTTTTTCTAGCATATCTTTTACTAGTTTTCTTGCCGTCGAGCTATCGTCTAGCACTAGTGCTAAACCGCTCAAAAGCTTACTTTGATCAATCTCTACTTCCATTTTCGGGCTATAAATGCCAAGCTCTTCGACGACGCTTTCAAGGTCTAGTATGAGCAAAACTTCGTCGTTTTCGATGCGAGTTACGCCTGTTATCTTGCCTTTATCCAGCGTTCCGGCGTTTGAGGCAAAAGTCGCCGCTTCGATATCCGCCCAGCTTATGCGCCTAATGCGTTTTGCCTCATGGACGATAAAGCCTATCAATATCCCGCTAAATTCGGCGATAATAACGCGAGGCTTGATAGCTCCGCCCTTAGGCTCGTTTATCTGCATCCATTTGGCTAAATTTATGACAGGTATCACTACGCCGCGAAGGTCAAAAATCCCCTCGATATACTCGGGTACTCCGGGAAGTTCGGTTAAATTAGGCATCTTGATGATCTCGCGTACCTTAGCGACGTTGACGCCGTATATACCCTCGTATACATTGTCCCCCGACTGCTTAAAGATACGAAAATCAACAAGCTCCATCTCATTTGAACCGGTTTTTAATGTGCCGTTGTTAAGCATTTTAAACCTTTACGCTCTTTCGAGCAAACTTAATATTTTGGCCGTATTCTACTACAAAATAGCTTTGCTCGCATGCAAAAGATGGAACATTTATATATTTTTGTTTACCTATCGTGTACTGTTCGCCTTGGTGATAGTGCCCCTCGATGATGATGTCAGCCTCGTAAAATACGTTATATCGGCGCATTTTTGCTTCGACTAAATTCTTAAAATTCGGTATTTTATAATCTAAAATTTTTCGTTTAAGCTTATTTAAAATTCGTTTCGAGAGTCTAAAATTTAAAAATTTATCGAAAAAATTCATCGTTTTTAAAAAAATTTTGACGCGTAAAAATCTCAAAGCGTTTTTTGCGACAAAAGGCAAAAATATATCTCCGTGCGCGATAAGCACGCTCTGTCCGCACTCAGAGGAAAATTTAACCGGCTGAGCGCCGATCGGATAGGCTTTGACGTTTTTAAACAGAGGCGCGAGGTTAAAGTCGTGATTTCCCTCGAAATAATAAATTTCCATTTCCTCGCCCAGTTCGTCGATCGCGCGGACGTATCGCTCGTAAAATTTGACGAAAAACTCGCACTCGCCCGCCAAAAAATCAAACATATCGCCCATCAAAAATAGCTGTGACGTCTTTATCTCGCCGCTTTTTAATGCGCACAAAAAATGCCAGAAATTTTCGCGATTTTCGTTTTCGTGCGAGTCGGCGATAAAGATCGCACCGCTTTTTACGACGATTTGCTCAGGCATCAAATTTTACTTTTTTGTAGCGCCAAATTTGCGGCTATGGATTTTAAATTTAGCAAACGCCATAGTTAAATTTGACGGCTCAAATTTACCGGCCGAGCTCGTAAATTTAACGGTTTTAAACGCGCTCATCGGCTTAAAATTTGATCGGTTTGTAGCTAACGGATACGATCTCGACGTCGCTTCTGCCGTTTGGTAAATTTAGCGCGACCTCGTCGCCCTCGCTCTTGCCGATTAGCTGTTTGGCTAGAGGCGAGTTTATAGAGATGAGACCGCGCTCTAGGTTGCTCTCCGGCGTACCCACTAGCGTGTAGGTCTTTTCTAGCTCGGTTTCTACGTCCATGATGACGACCGTGGAGCCAAATTTTACCTTATCGTGCTCGTACTCTGCAGGGTCGATTACCTTAGCGCGGCTTACTATGTCGCTAAGCTCGGCGATACGGCTTTCTATAAACGCCTGCTTTTCGCGTGCGGCGTGGTATTCGGCATTTTCTTTTAGGTCGCCGTGACTGCGCGCGATGTCGATTTCTTCGACGATATTGGGCCTTTCGACCGTCTTTAGGTTTTTTAGTTCGTTCGTGATTTTTTCATACCCGAAAAGCGTCATAGGTTCGGTCATTTTTCATCCTTTTTAGTCGTTAAAATTTGCGCTACATTTGCGGCAGAGCCGTGTTTTAAGTACTTTCGCAGCTCCTCGCAGCCGGCGATAAATTTCTTTTTATCGCAGCTCTCGTAGGCTTTTATTAGATTGCCGGGCGTTACTTCCTCTTGCAGTAGCTCCTCGTGCAGCGCCTCTTCGCCCATAAAATCAAACATTATATTTGCAAGCCCGATGTGGCGCAGCTTCACAAACATCCGCGCGATCATTATATCGATTGCTTTAGCTTTATAGGCTAGCACGAACGGCGTGCCCACGAGCGCGGCCTGCAGCGTCGCGGTACCTGAGCAGATGAAGGCAAACTCGCTTTGCAAAAGCGCGCGCGGCGCGTCCGTAACCACGCTAAAGTCGCTCACGTCGCCGTAAATTTGCATATCGTTTGCTAAAAATGGCGGTACGACGAGTAGTTTTTCTTTGTCTTTTATCTGGCTCGCCACCTCGCGAAAAATCGGCATCAACCGCGAAATTTCGGCGCGGCGGGATCCCGGCATAAAAGCGATCTTACCGCTTTGTAAAAGCTCGTTTTTTCGTACTCGCAGCTCGTCAAGCAGCGGGTGTCCGACATAATGTGAGCGATTGTAGTACATCCCGTCAAACGGCAAAATCGACGCCAAATGATCGCAGTAGGCCTCAACCTTCGCCACGCGTCCGGCCTTCCACGCCCACACCTGCGGCAAGATATAGTAGGTCACGGGCTTTTTGATGCCCGCTTCTTTGATTGCCTTAGCTAGCGGCAAGTTAAAGGCGGGACTATCGATAAGTAGCACGGCGTCGCACTGCGCAGCTAGGCGCGTCATCTCTTTTATCGCACGCTTTGCCTTAAAATAAAGCGGCAAAACCTCCACGAAGCCCATCGCGGAAAACTCCGAGCTTGGCATAAAAGGCTCGCCGAATTTCTCATCAAAAATGCCTTTTAATTCGCACTTTGGCAGGTGCTCTAAAACCTGCTCGAAGTGCAAATTTGCAGAGGCCTCTAAACAAGAGACGAGTAGCTTCACTGATTGCCCTCAAATTCGCCAACTATATCCGCAAGCTCGGTCGCACGCTCTTTAGTCATCTGCAAATAGCAATCGGCCGCGTCTAGACGGTGAATCGAGCCTTGCTGAGGATAAAAAGCGCATTTGGCCTCTTTATAAGCAACCCACTTACGCTGTATATCTTTTAGGATTTTTTTATTTTCGTCGTTTAGTACGTTCATAGCCTTTTTATAGTTTTCGTTTAAAATTTTATCTTGAACGGCGAATTCGGCATTTATACACCCTACCATACCGGCGATGGAGCTATCTTTTTGCATACATTCATCTACGCGTTTTTGCGATTCGTCCCTTTCTTCCAGATTCGTCTCTAAATTCGACGGCGAATTTGACGAAGGCTTTGTCTTTATCGCAAGTTCTTGCGCACCAAAAACGAGGCTAGCCGCAAAAGCAGCAAAAATAAATTTTTTAAGCATATTTTACCCTTTAAATTTAACGGGAATTATCGCCTAAAACGGCTAAATAAACAATAAAATTTAAATTTATAAGAAAAATTCGGATTTAAAAATTTGAAAGATAAATGCGTAAATTTAAAAACCCAAAGCCCGCAGGCCTTGGGTTTTGGGGTTTATTTAAAATTTAGGTTCTTAACGTCTTCGTCGGCTTTTTTCATAGCTTCGGTAGGCGCTACGCCGATAGGATATTTATGTCCTAAAGAAGCAGGCGCAGGAACCGGAGTAGCCTCTTGAGTTAGCTTGATGCTGATGCCGTAAGGCGCAAGCTCGTTAACTAGCTCGGTTTGTCCTTGGCGAGCAAATTCTTTACATTGACCTAGGATTCTAGCCGACTCTTCGTCTCCGTGGAAGCCGTAGCTGTTTTCGCTAAATGCGAAGTCCCAGCGGATGTGAGTTTTGCGGTGCAAGTAAAGAGTCTTTTCAAGAGCCTTACTGATAGCTTCTTTTCTCTCTTTTTCATCGGCGATCGAAGCAAATTTCTCATGCTTAGCTAGCTCGGCTCTGGCCGTTTTTACGTCTTGGATCAAAGAAAGTAGCGCATTTTCGCAGTTTCTTAGCTCGTAAGCGTGGCGATTTTGTACGAATGAAATTCTATCTTTTAGCACTTGTTCGCTTTGCGGGTGGCAAGTTTTGCAAGCCGCGTTTATATCGGCAAGCGGAGTTAAAATTTCATGCTCGGTGATCTTTTGAGCTCCGGCGCGTTTATACGGCATGTGACAATCAGCGCACGTTACGCCGCTTCTTCCGTGGATACCGGTTGAGCTTAGCTCAGCCTCTGAGTGCTGCATCTTGATGATTTTAGCGCCGGTATCTTTGTGGATGTAGTCAAATTTAAACCCGTCCTCTTTGGCTAACTGATCGTCATAGTATTGGTCGAAATTCTCGATCTTAAACGGCTCGTCTTTCTTCCAGAAATTCCAAGGGAAGGTTAAAACGGATTCTTTGCCTGCAGGATAGTATTCTACGTGGCACTGCATACAAACATAGCTTCTCATCTCTTGTCTGGTGGCCTTTATACCGCTTTTTGCGTCGGCTTGGTAGCCTCTAGCGACCATTGCGTTTACGAATGCGGGTCTTGTAACTCTTAGACTCATATCATCTGGCGAGTGGCAGTCTGCACAGGTGCTACCTAAGTGCGAGCCGTGGATACTCTCGCCGTGTTTAGCCGCGATCTTTTTCATGACGTCAAAATACGGAATAGAGTTCATCTTCGTCCACGCGGCTTTTCTCTTTTCGCCTTCCTCTTTAGGCATTACGTCGAAAAACGGCATAGGCTTAGTTGCAGCAGGCGTAGGATCGGCAGTTAGGTTATAATCGCCATCAACTTGAAGCGCGGTTAAATATCCGGTGTGGCAATTGACGCAATATCCTGGCTGACCCTTAAATGCAGGAAGCCCGTGAGCGTTTAGATACTCTTTATCGTTTCTTTTGGTTTCGATCTGATCTATCTGAGAGTAGTAGTGAGTTCTAGGTTTGCTGTAATCTACGCCGAATGCATAGCCGTTCCAAAACACTGTAGCCGCAGGCCAGCGAATAATCTTGCTATAAGGTAAATCTCCGCCGAAAGCCGTTTCTACAAATTCGCTTCCCTTTGGATTTGCGTCGCTTTTATGCTCCATTTTTTTGTAAGCATCGAGCTGATTTGGGAAATTTGCGCCCCATTTTTCAAAATCAGGCTCAAGTTCGCTCACTTTATTGAGCATTAGCGGGTAGGTTTTTGACTCTTCTTTTTTATGAGCTATGTCATTATAAAGAGCAAGTACGCCCGCACCAAGTGCGATAGCTACTAGAAAAGTAACTATATATGACAGTTTTTTCATTATTCTCCTCCTAGAATTATTTTAAAAGTTATGTGCGTGTCCGGCTTGTCTGTGACAAGATACGCATTTTAACGGCTCGTTGGCATTAGCATACTGCCCGTGTTTGCCTGGCAAGCTATCACCTATAGCTCTTGGATCGACTGAATTTCCAGCATAATCCTTATGGCACTCTATACAATTGTTTTGTATGATTTCCTTTTGCTCATCGCTTGCTGTAAACGATAAGGGATTATCCAAGAAAGTAAACGCATAACCGTGCAAGAAGCCGTATTTAGCTTTCGCCAGCCATTTGCTTACGAATTCTTTAGGCATGTGACAATCTATACACGTCGTAACGTGTTGATGTCCGCCCTTAGACCAGCCTTCATAGACTTGGTTCATGACGTGGCAGTTTATACAGGCTTCGGGATCGCGAGTAAGATGCTGAGGACCGTTAGCAAAAAAGAATGTGAAAATTCCAAATCCGCCAGTAAGTCCGATAACCGCCAGCAAAGCTATGACCCATTTAGACGCTTTTTTCTTTGCGTTTTCCATAATCGGCTTTCTAACCTCCTTTGTAAATTTAAATAAAACTTAACTTTATTTATAAGCTGGTATTTTATTATTAGTTCGCTTAAATTCTCATTTATTTTCCTAATATAATTAAAATTAAATCTAAAGTTTATTTTTATACTGTGTAAATATAACAGTAGTTGTTATCAACTTATTTCGGCTGATTTCAATCTATTTCGGCATTATATAATATAATATATTTACTATCTTAAATTTGAATAAAATTTAAAAACTAAAAAATATAAAGTAAACAATATCTAACATAGGCCAAAACTTTAAATTTAAATAATAAAAGCTGTGCTAAAATCATTTCTTTAAAAATTTGAAAGCTATGGGCTCGTCAAATTTGAGCTAATCGTGATAAAAAGGAATAAATTTGAAAGAAATTTTAATCACAAACGACGACGGCTTCGAGGCTAGCGGCCTTCATGCTTTAGCTAGCGCACTAAGGGAGCTACCTGATACCCGCGTTACGATCGTCGCTCCAAGTACCGAAAAATCAGCCTGTGCGCACTCTCTAACGCTTACTAGACCCCTTCGCTTTATCAAGCTTGATGATGATTTTTACAAACTCGACGACGCCACGCCCGCAGACTGCGTCTATCTCGCGCTTCATGCGCTTTATAAAAGACTGCCCGACCTCGTAATCAGCGGCATAAACCACGGCGCAAATGTGGGCGAAGATATCACCTACTCGGGTACGTGTGGAGCGGCTATGGAGGGCGTTTTGCAGGGCGTGCCAAGTATCGCGTTTTCGCAGTTTTATAAAAACGACAGTATCGAAAAACTCGGCTTTTCGCTCGCGCAGCAAGCCGTCAAATTTATCGTTCCGCGCGTACTAGAGGGTGAAATATCCCTACCGCCGCGCCAATTTTTAAACGTAAATATCCCAGCCGTCTCCGTCCGCGAATTTAGAGGCTACCGCATAGTTCCCGCAGGCAGGCGCAGCTACGCCACGCACGCGATGCTCCACCGCAACCCGCGTGGCGTCGAGTACTACTGGCTCGGACAGCCGTCGAATTTAGACTACGAGCAAAACAGCGAGTCCGACATAAGCGTGCTTAGCGAGAGTTTTGCCTCGCTAACTCCGATCATGCTAGATATGACCGCGCACGCGAGCTTGCAGGGCCTAAAAACCGCGCTAAAGGATCAAATTTGAGCGAGGAAATTTTGGATCAAAATGACCGATTTACGAGATCTCGCTGGCTGTTTGGCGATGATTTTAAAAAGCTTCAAAACGCAAACGTACTAATCTGTGGCGTAGGCGGCGTGGGCGGAGTCTGTGCGGATGCGCTAGCTCGCGCGGGCGTGGGTAAAATTACCATCATCGACAAAGATATTTTTGATATAACCAATCAAAACCGTCAGATTTACAGCGAAGTAGTTGGAGCCGTTAAAGTGGGAGAATTTGCCAAAAGATACGAGTGCGTAACGGCGCTGCAGGAGCTAATGACGCCCGAGCTTATCGCAAATTTTGATTTCTCGCCCTTTGATCTCGTGATCGACGCTATCGACGACGTACCCGCCAAGATCGCGCTCGCGCTAAAAACGCACGAAAAGCTCATTAGCTCGATGGGCGGCGCAAAGCGCATAGACCCGACACAGATCAAGGTCGCCTCCGTTTGGCAAACCTGCAACGATCCGTTTGCTAAAAAAATACGCACCGAGCTTAAAAAAGCGGGCTTTAAAGGTAAATTTGACGTCGTGTTTTCGACCGAACTGCCAAGGTGCGTGAAACTGGGCAGTTTTATGGGTGTAACGGCGTGTTTTGGGCTAAATTTAGCTGCTTTAGCGGTTAGAAAAATCATCAGCGATAAATAATTTTAATTAGTCTGGGCGAGTTTAACCGCTCGCTTAAAACAAATTTATGCTATTATACCGCACTTAAATTAAGGAAAAAAATGAAAACATGCGTCATCCTTGCCGGGGGCAAAAGCTCGCGAATGGGCCGCGACAAAACGCTGCTACCTTTTGGCGGATTTGCGACGCTCACGCACTACGGAGCGCATAAATTCGGGCGGA
The DNA here is from genome assembly GCF_900573985.1 of Campylobacter showae. Classification (NCBI taxonomy): domain Bacteria; kingdom Pseudomonadati; phylum Campylobacterota; class Epsilonproteobacteria; order Campylobacterales; family Campylobacteraceae; genus Campylobacter; species Campylobacter showae. The sequence goes on from NZ_UWOK01000001.1 coordinate 143,135, forward strand.
TTTTTGAGCGCGTATTCGTTAGCTCCAAATTTGAAAAATTTAACCCACCCCTGCCGCTCATCAAAGACGCCGACGCAGAGGAAATCTCGCGGTCAAATTTGACCGAGGCGAGCAACAAAGAGGGTGCGCCAAAAAACTCAGCTCAAATTTTCGCGCAAGATACGTCAAATTTGAGCGAGCTAGCCTTTTCTCCGATGCTAGCGCTTTACAGTATCCTTAAGAACTTCCCTAACGAAAGCGTCTTTATTGTCCCGGCCGATATGCCCTTTGTTAGCGAAAACTGCGTGCGCGAACTATATAAATTTACCGGCGAATACGACATGGTCATCGCTGCGGACGAGTCGCATACGCACTCGCTTTGCGGGTTTTTTAGTGGGGATTTAGCGGACGCGGCGGGCGAGCTTTTTGCCGAGGGCGAGCACAAGATCGGGCTTTTGCGCGACCGTTGCCGCTGCAAGATCGTAAAATTCGCGCGCGAAGACGAGTTTTTTAACATCAACTATCAAGCCGATTACGAACAAGCTTTAAAAGAAGGAAAAATATGAAAAAAATTATCGTTTTACTGGCGGTTTTGTTAAATTTCGTACCAGCCGGCGAGCCTGCAACGGCGAAGCAAAATTTAGCCGGCCAGCCTGAAAATGCGGCTGAAAATTTGACCGAACCGACCGCCAAAGACGAAGCCAAGCGCCTCTACGAAGCCGCCGCAAAGCTCGAGCATGAAGGCGACAAAACAAGAGCCCTTCAGCTTTATAAACTAGCGGCTAAAAAGGCGATATTTACGGACGAGGACGGCGAAACTGCCGCTATGGAGCGCTCCGTGATCGCACCGTCAGATAGCGTAGCGGACGCGCCCGTAGAGGAGCAAAAGATCGCCTCTAAAGAGCGCCCGAAAGCGAAATTTGAAAGCGGCGAGGCATACGACGTGGATGAAATTTTGGGCCTAAAAATGCACCACCTAAACTACCTTTTGCCTGCAACCTACGCATTTAACGACGTTGAAGGCAGGCGCAGATTTGAGACCGCTTTTCAAATCAGCCTGCAAAAGCCGCTACTTTACGACGTGTTTGATATGAATGAAACGATCTCGGCAGGCTACTCGCAAAGCTCGTGGTGGCAGACAGCTAAGAGCTCTACGCCGTTTCGCGAGACCAACTACCGCCCGGAGATTTTCATAACCGTTCCGATGAGATTTGAGGCGCTACCGAGTCTTGACTACCTACGCGCGGGGCTTTTGCACGAGAGTAACGGCCAGGGCGGCGAGAAGTCTCGCTCGTGGAACCGCGTATATCTCGAGGCTAAACTTTACGCCGGTAGTCTAGTCGTGATCCCGCGAGCGTGGGCGCGCATCCCTGAGAGCAAAGGCAGCGACGACAATCCCGACATCGAAAAATACCTCGGCAATATGGATATAAATTTCGCTCTGCCTTACCGCGGCCATATCTTTACGGCGATGGTGCGAAACAACCTGCATTTTGATAAAACAAACCGAGGCGCGGGCGAGCTTGGGTGGCTGTTTCCGTTTGGAAAAAGCGGCGTTTACGGCTACGTGAAGTACTTTACGGGATACGGCGAGAGCCTCATCGACTACAACCGCCACACCGATAAAGTCGGTATCGGCTTCGCGATTTTAAAATAAAAGCTTGCCGCATTCGGGCGGCGGCAACAAGGCAAAATCTCAGCAAAAACGACATAAACGAAAGTCAAATTTGCCCGCACAGACAAGCGCGGCGCGATCCTTTAAATTTACGCAAAGTCGCCGCAAAAGTCGCCGCCGCAATGCAAGCGCAAAATTCGTCAAATTTAGGAAGATAGATGAAAAATTTATTAAAGCTTTTTATCGTTTTAACCTACGCGACCTCGCTGCAAGCAGGCGGCAAATACGTGCCCGAGCAGCAAAAAGACGAGCGGCAAAATACGCAACAGACTCTACCTCACCTGGCTAGACGCGAGCGGCGCGCAGCTAGATCGCTACGTCATCGACGAAGCGGACGAGAAGTACAAGCGCAAGATCCCGGACAACCCCTCCACAAAGCTAAAAATCTCACTCGTCGTCCGCAAAAACGAGCGCTGGGTGCTGCTAGAAGTCTACTCAAAAGAGCACCGAGACGCGCCTGCGTTCACGGCCGAGAGATGCCCGTGGGGCGGACTAGAAAAGGAGCTACTAGAACTTTTTGACGCGGGCGAAGTGCTAAAACTGTACCGAAAAACCAAGCGTTTTGATGCAAATTTAGGCTTTTTCTTCGAAAACAACATAGCCGAATACCACAGAGACGGCAAGCCATCGTATAAGGAATTTACCAGCGTCCGAACGGGTAAAAAGGAAACGACTTTTGAAAAATACGACGAGAGCGGTCGCTTGCATAGCCGCGCATACCAGATAGGCGGCGAGTCTGCGTATTTTGAGTTTTTCTACCCGAGCGGCAAGCTAAAAAGCGTGATAGACCAACGCCAAACGATAGGCAAGCCGCTTAGCGAAGCGGTTAAAATACAAAAAGAATTTAACGAAAAAGGCGAGCTCGTAAAAGAGGTCGTAACCGACGCAAAAGCGGGCGCGGCGACTACCAAATTTTACGGCGAAAACGGCGAAATCGTAAAAACCGAAACAAAAAATCTCAGATAAACCAAGAGCGGAGAAAAATATGTTTTTAAAGCTAGACGAGATCGCTCGCAGACTAGACGAGGTATGCCTGCCTCTGGAACAAGATGGTATAACGGGCATGAGGCTGCTAGCACAAAGCGATGCCGACGCGTCCACGCGGGCGCTAGAAAATGCGCAAGAGGCTCTAGGCGTCAAATTTCCGCTTGCACTCTCGCGGCTAGTTTGCGAATTTGACTTTGGCGAATTTGAAGTTTGCAACGTACGATTTGGCGCCGGCGGCGACTACGCTAGCGAGCTAGTGCGGCTAAACAGCACCGACGAATACGGCGGCAAATGGTGGCACGGCGATACGCGTCCTGCAAATTTGATAGTTTTTGCCGTCGGCGATCCGTGGATTTTTTTGCTTGATTGCGCGGACGGCGCGATTTATGCGTGGCTGCTCGGGGACGAAGAGCTTTGCGGCAGGCGCGTTGCGAGCGATTTTGAGAGATTTTTTAGAGCGCTTGCTAGTATCGGTATCGCGCGACTAAGCAAAAAGGCCGTGCCATGCGCGGAAAAATCGCTAAATTCGTCCAAGCCGGCGATGATAAAGCGCTTGAGTTTTGGCGAGAAATGGCTGAAATTTGATAAATTTATGCTGGAAAGCTAGGATTTTTGCGCTAAATTTTAAGCGCAAGCGGCTTTGGCGGCAAATTTGACTGATTTCAAAGGCGCTAAATTTGGCGACAAGCACCGCCAAATTTTAATCTCAAATTTACAAATTATACCTCCAAACCAGCTCAAATTTATATTATTTTTTGCATTCGGGTGCTAAATTTGAGCTCAAATTTGCCGTAAATTCGGCGTATAAATTTAACGACAAAAGGCAAAAAATGATAACCGCAAAGGCTCTTTACGCATCCGCAAGGCTTAGATCGCTACCCCTTAGCGTCTCGGGCGTGTTGCTTGGCAGTGGCGCGGCATACGGTGCGGGCGCGTTTAGAACGGATATTTTCGCGCTAGCACTGCTTACGACGCTTCTGTTTCAGGTACTCAGCGACTACGCCAACGACTACGGCGACGCAGTAAAAGGCACCGACGACGATGGCAGGCTGGGGCCGCGCCGCGCGATACAAACGGGACAAGTGAGCGCGACCGAGATGAAGCGCGTCATCGTCGTTACGGCGCTGCTTTCGGCGCTTTCGAGCCTTGCGCTAAGCGTTTTGGCGTTTGGCGAGCGGTTTTATCTCGTGGCTCTATTTTTGGCGCTAGGCGGCGCGTCGATATATGCCGCGATCCGCTACACCGTGGGAGCCGGCGCATACGGTTACCTGGGGCTTGGCGACATTTTCGTGTTTTTGTTTTTTGGACTACTAAGCGTGCTGGGCTCGTACTTTTTATATGCGCACTCACTTGATGCGGCGCTGCTGCTACCTGCGTGCGCGTGCGGGTTACTAAGCACCGCCGTGCTAAATCTAAACAACATGCGCGACATCCAAAACGATGCGCTAAAGGACAAGCGCACGGTCCCCGTTCGTATCGGACTGAGCGCAGCCAAGCTCTACCACTACGCGCTGATCGCGGGCGGAGCGAGCCTGATGCTTTGCTACTCACTTTTGCGCGACGACACGGGCATGAGACTGCTCTACGTAATTAGCTTTGCGCCGCTTATTAGGCACCTATTTTTCGTTTCGCGGGTGCGGGAGTGTCGCGATTTCGACGGACAGCTAAAGGTCGTCGCGCTCTGTACGTTTGCGATGTCTGCGCTGTTTTTCGTTGGGGAGATTTTGGGCTAAATTTAACCTGATTTTTTATCGCACGATCTTGGGGCGGCAAGCCAAACAACTCAAGTTTTTCTCAAAATGTTGCGAAAAAGTTATATATTTACTTTTTTAAAATACACTTTCAAACCTAAATCGCAAGGAGAAAAAATGAAAAAACTAATCAAATTTTCGCTAGCCGCAGCGCTAGTAGCAAGCTTCGCAAGCGCCGCAGTCTATGAGATCGACCCGGCGCACAGCAGCGTCGGCTTTAAGATCAAACATCTAAGCATCTCAAAAGTGAACGGAAATTTCGGCAAATTTGACGCCGTGATCGACTACGACAAAAACGCCAAGGAGCTAAAAGCGCTCGAGGCCACGATCGAAACCGCCTCAGTAAATACGCAAAACGACAAGCGCGACGAACACCTACGCAGAGCGGATTTTTTCAACGCGGCCAAATTTGACAAAATCACCTACAAAATGGTCAAATTTGAAAAAGAAAGCGACACTGAAGGCAAGGTCGTGGGCACGCTCACGATGCACGGCGTCACTAAGCCCGTGGTACTGAAATTCGAGCTTGGCGGCTTTACGACGGATAAAAACGGCAAGGAAAAAATCGGTTTTAGCCTAGAGGGCGAGACCAAACGCAAGCTCTTTGAGATCGGGCTAGACACCTCAGAGATCACGCTATCTGACAAAGTCGAGCTAGAAATCGAGATCGAAGCGAAGGAAAAATAAGTCTGGTTAAAGCCCGCTTTCGGGCTTTGGCTTGTTTTTAAATTTTAAGTTTTCGTAAATTTGATAACCCGTACGGCACAAAAACCTGAACGGCAAAAACTCAAACTAAAATTTGACGCGTCAAAGCACGATGTCAAATTTAAAAAACCGCGAAACAGCCGCGCCAAAAGACGAATTTATAGCAAAAAACATCCGCTCGGACTCGCTAATCATACCGAGCAAACAAAAAGCTCAAGCCGGCAAATAGATAAATTCGCCGGCACGTCGCCGTAACAAAGCGTAAATTTACCCCTTACGCCCTAGCAAATAGAGCCTCAAAGCCTGCTGGGCCGTCATTTTGAGATTGCGCGTCGCAGTTTGCTTATCCATCGCCTCTTCTAGGCTCACAGGCTCGTTTAATACGCTAAAAAACGCATCGATGCCGTTTTCGTTACAGCCGCCCGCGCAAGACGACACGCTGCCCGCTAGCGCGATGACGGGTTTGCCGTATTTTTTGGCGATCTTCGCCACTCCGGTCGGGGTCTTGCCCATCGAGCTTTGAAAGTCCAGTCGCCCCTCGCCGGTGATGACTAGATCGGCGTTTTTCACGTCCTCTTCGAGGCGGATTTCCTCCATGATGATGTCGATGCCGGGCTTTAGTTTGGCGTTTAGGTAGCTAACAAACCCGTACCCTAGCCCGCCTGCCGCGCCCGCGCCCTTAAAGTTCCAAAATTCGCTCGAAAAGTGCTCGCTCGTCGCGCTCGCAAAGCTTATAAGCCCAGCGTCTAGATCCTTTACCATCTGCTCGTCCGCGCCCTTTTGCGGGCCGTAGACGTAGGCCGCGCCGTTTTTGCCAAACAGAGGGTTATCCACGTCGCAAGCCACGAGGAATTCGCACTCTTGCAGCTCGGGCACTACGTTTTTGTTCGAGATTTTTGTGATTTTTATGAGGTTTTCGCCTTTGCCCTCGAGCAGCTCGCCGTTTTCGTCAAAAAACTCGTATCCTAGCGCGCTTAGCATACCCGTGCCCGCGTCGTTCGTAGCGCTGCCGCCGATACCCACGATAAATTTACGCGCACCCTTGCTAATAGCATGCAAAATCATCTGCCCAAAGCCGTAAGTGCTCGTTTTCATCGGGTTTCGGCGCTCTTTTTCCACCAGCATGAGCCCGCTAGAAGACGCCATCTCAAGGATACCCAGTTCGCCCGCTAGCGCGTATCTGGCGGGGATCTTTTCGCCGAGAGGATTTTGCACGATGACGTCGATAAACTCGCCATCTAGCGCGTCCGCTAGCGCCACCACGCTACCCTCGCCGCCGTCCGCGATGGGCTTAACCGTCACCTCATCTATCTCACCTGCTAACGCTTCTATGCCCTCTTTTACGGCATTGCCGGCCTCGAGGGAGCTCAGAGAGCCCTTAAAAGAGTCGATTGCTATTAGTATTTTCATCCATTTTCCTTCCTGAGAGCTCGCGTCTTGGACGATTTTGACGGAGCTAGTAAAAATTTCGCTCGATAGACCAAGCGTCTTATCTTCGCTCATTTTTACGTCACAACCCTCAAACTCGCCTCAAGCCGCTTTGCATCTACTTTTCTATTTTACGAGCGCTAAATTTAACCAAATCAAATTTGGCGTTTTCAAGATGTGGGTCTGGGCGGATAAATTTGAAAATTTACCGCTCTTACCGTAAAGAGTGCAGTCTGGTTGCACCAAAACCGCACTCAAATTTAGCCGTCAAATTTACAATAAAATCAACGACGCAACCCAAACCGTCGCCATGCCTACGATACCCATGATAAAGGTAAGCATCGTCTGAGTCTTGTAGCCCTGCTCCGGCGACATCTTGCTAAAGTTCGTAACGACCCAAAAATAGCTATCGTTAGCGTGCGAAACCGTCATCGCGCCCGCAGCTATCGCCATCACCGTTAGCACCGCGCCCATCTCGCTAGTTAGCCCCAACGCGCTCATCATCGAGCCGCTATCGGTGAAAAGCCCCATGATAGAGGCCGTCGTCGTAAGCGCCACGGTCGAGCTACCCTGAGCGGTCTTAATGATAGCCGAGATAACAAACGGGAAAAATATACCCACGGTGCCGATGAGATGGGCGTTTGCCTTCATAAACTCGACAAATCCGGCCTTAGCGATGACGTTACCCAGCACGCCGCCCGCAGCCGTGATGAAAAGGATCGGTCCGACGATCTTTAGCGTTTCGTTGGTCATGAGGTTAAATTCGCCAAGCTTGCCCGTTTTAGCCAGCAAGATGACGGCAAATAGCACGCCCACGCCGAGCGCAATGATCGGATTGCCCAAAAATAAAACGAAATTTGCAAACGAGCCTTTTAACTTTAGTATCGAGACGACCGAACCCAGCGCCATCAGCAAAATCGGCATAAAAATCGGCGCCAAGCTCAAAAACGCGCAAGGCAGCTTGCCGTGCTCTTTGATGATCTCGTCGTAGCTCTTGCCCACTTCGGCTAGATCATCTTTTAGGCTCACTTTTGCGCCGATAGTTTTAGCAAAAAGATAGCCCGCGATGAGAACCGGTATCGAAACGACCGCGCCCACGGCGATGACTAGCAGTAGGTTGTGACCTACCCCCACGAGTCCGGCGGCCGCTATCGGGCCCGGCGTCGGCGGTATAAACACGTGCGAGGTGTATAGGCCGCACGAGAGCGCAACGGCCATAGCTACGGGGTTGGCGCCGATCTTTTCCTTTATCGCGCGGCGGATCGGATCTAGCACGACAAAGCCGCTATCGCAAAAGACCGGGATACCCACGATCCAGCCCATGATGAGCATGGCTAGCTCGGGGCGCTTGTCGCCTACGCAGCGCACGACCATGTCGGCTAGCTTTAGCGCCGCGCCCGTCTTTTCCAGCGCCATACCGATGAGCGCGCCCAGGATGATGACGATGCCTATGCTTTTAAATATCCCGCTAAATCCCTCTCCGATGATCGCGGGAACCTTGACCAAGTCGATACCCGCGACGACGGCTAGAGCTAGCGAAACGAGCATGATCGCTATAAAGGGGTGAACCCCGAACTTAGAAATCAGCACGATCATAACGACGACCGCGATGACGAAGCAGACAATGAGAGCAATACCGCTCATAACAGCTCCTTTCGGATAAAATTTTTGCCTAGCGCAATATTACCGAAATTTGTTTTTAAAATATCTAAATTAGATTTGAAATTTTAGTTTCATTTTATAAAACGAGTGAATTTGACGGCCGATTACTTTTGCGGTAAGTGTGCGGGCAGCTTTGGCGCGGTTAAATTTTGTTTTGAATTTAGGTTCGAATTTGGAGCAAATTTATCACAAAAAATGACTTGCGAGGTTAAATTTACGATATTATAATTCGTAAAACAAGCGTCATATTTGACGGCTAGCACTTCCCGAAGCTCAAATTTAACTCCGCCTTAAGCCTTACGGCACTATCATTTTATCAATGATTTGCAAAAGACGCTAAGCGGTCAAATTTAAAGCGATTGCGGGATTTATTGACCCGCAAATTTTAGGCACGAGACAAAACGTATCGTCTCTATTTTGCCGACAACCAAAAAGGATACGCTATGGGTATGATAATCTTACTTTTTTACGTTATTCCTTATTTGGCAGTTAGTACTGTAGTTATGGTTATCACTGTAAAATACGCTAAGAAAATTTGGATCAGAGGCATAGTAGCGGCCGCGCTATTTCTAATCCCCACTTACGACATCATCATCACAAACATTCTTGGGGCGTATTACTGCGCTACCGCTCCAAAGGCCTTTATAAAGGAGACGGTAGAGTATCCGGAGAGTATATACTTTGAGGATAATGTTCGTCCCTTTGAGGATGCAAACATAAACTGGATCAAGGGGAGGTTTGTCGACGGTATCCATATAAAAACTTTGGCTTTAAATTTGCCCGACGGAAACGTGACCGTTTTTTCATTTAATGAGAATTCCAGCGAATTAAAAGAATATGAAGAAACCGAGAAAGAGCTTGATAAGGCCATGGGCATCTGCGATACTCTAGAAAAAGAAGTACGCAAAAAGCTTGAAGATGGAATAATAAAATATAAATCGGACGAGCATAGTAGGTATATAAATAAAATTGATATACAAAAAGAGTCGATATTTAAGCTCATGAATAAATCAAAAGAGATTCGGAATAAAATGATCATACAAACAACTACTACAAAAGATAAAATACCAAAAACGAACTATACCGCAAAATTTGACGAGATTAAGCTAGATAAATTTAGCTCAAATTTTCTCATCGCTACCGAATTCAAGCTGATAAACAATAAAACATCCGAGATAATCGCATACAAAAGGGAGTATCATAACTATTACTACAATATGTTTCCGAACCTATCGACGGGAGGCAAAATAAATTGGAAATCGTTTTGTGATTGCGAAAAGTTGGATAAAGAAATAGGAGTTATATTTTTGGATGAATATTTATAAATATCGCCTATCCAAACAAAGCGATTAAAATTAACATCCGGCTCTCGACTCGAAATTTATTTGGCAAAGCCAAGTCGATAAATTTAATTGACAAATTTAGCAAACAGTCCGTACTTATCCGCCAAAAGATAAAGTCCTAAAAATAGCGCGGCGTACAAAACGGTTTTAAATATTTTTAGCAAGACGTGCAAATTTGATCCTTTTGCTTCGTTAAATTTGCGAAATCTTAGCCAAATGGTGGTTAAATTTGAGTGAAATTTGGATGAGAAATTTGGAAAATGCAGGAGTAAATTTGAGCAGGTTACCTCAATCTTTTTAGTCGAGTTTTTGAAATTTTATATATTTTCGAGCTCGCGTTTTGGCTGAAATTTTGATCCACGACCTCGTCAGCCGCCGCCCTCGCCCACTCTTCGTCGAAGTTTTGTCCGTTTAAATTTGCACTGCTAGAGTAGAGCCAGTCAAATTGCCTCAAAAACTCCTCGTGAGCGCACCCTTTGACTACGCGTACAGCCTTGGCGTTCGGATATAAAAACGTCGTTTTTCTCGCACGGCGCACTAAATTTTTAAATTTAGCAGGCACGCGAGCGAGATTTTTTAGCTCGCTAAGCTTTGCCGTCGTTATGAGGCAGGGTTTGTCCGCCGCTCGGCGTTTGAGCGCGTTTATCTCGCAAAAATCCTTACTCAAAAATCCCGCCGTCGTATCGGTCTGCGCCAAATAAATCATATTTTTCTCCGAATTTAATCTCTTAAACATCGCTCGCGCCCGGCTTACCACAAATTTTACTACGATTTTTGCCCGAAACGAGCGCATAAAAACGTCGCAAATCAGCACCTAATTTTATCTAAAACTTAGGCCAAGCCTAGTTTCAATCACACCCGAGCCGCCTCGCTTGCAAAAATTGCTTCTTCGAGCTTTTTCTTCTTTACAAAAAGGATGCGCTTATGATTTGATTAAATTTAACGCGATTACGCCTTGCCGCGTTAAATTTTACGCCTTTTTCCTATCTTTAGCCAGCAAAAATATGCACGAGATTATAAGCGTAAAGCCCGCAAAATCAAGAAACACGAACTCCGTCCCCAGCCAAAAATAGGCAAACGCCGCCGCGCTCACCGGCTCTATGCACGCGATCATGCTCGCCCTGCTCGCGCCTATTATCTTTAGCCCCGTCATGTAAAAGCTAAACGCGCATATCGTGCCTAAAATCACCACCGCGACAAGCGCCGCAAAGCCGTCTGCGTCGCTCACGCCGCCCAGCTGCCAAACCCGCGTGTAAAGCGCAAGCGCGCCGCCGCCGATGACCATGCCCCAGCCTAAATTTAACGCGACGGGGTATTTTTGATTTAGCTTAGTCGGGATGAGACTATAAATCACGACGCCAAGCGCGCTAATGAGGCACCAAACCAGCGCCTCTGCGCTGATAACGAGCGAGCCAAGATCGCCGTGAGTGGCGAGCAACACGACGCCCAGCACCGCAAAAATGAGCGCGATGAGCTCGACCTTTTTAGGCGCGCGTCGTTCTAAAAAGCAAACGACGGCAAGGATGAGCGCGGGCGCGGAGTACTGGATCACGGTCGCGACGGCGGCGTTTGAGAGCTCGACACCGCAAAAGTACGAATACTGCGTCATCATAAGCCCAAAAAACGCGTAGATGAGCAGCTGCGGCAATAGCGCGCGATCTTTTAGCGGTGCGAGGGCTAGGCGCGGCGAACGAGCGATATAATACGCTACCATCGCAAGCCCGGCGAGGCCTAGGCGGTAGGGCACGAGCCAGTCGGCGCTGACGCCTTTTTGCGTGAACAGATACTGCCCGCAAACACTGCTAAATCCCCATAATACGCCGCCAAGAAGCGTGATAAATACGCCAAAAAATTCGCTTTTTACTAGATTTTTCATTGCGCGATTATAGCTAAAAATTTCGGCCTAATCAATCTAACTTATTAATATCCAAAATCCTACGCCTAAAAAGGTCAAAATTCGCGTCGAGTTCGCTTTTACGGTTTATAGAAATTTCTATAAATTCCCGCTCTTTTTCGATGCCGACGAATTTTCTCCCGAGTAAATTTGCCGCGATACCCGTCGTCGAAGAGCCGGCAAACGGATCGCAAATCATGCTATTTTCGTTGCTCGCCATCAATATAAGCCTTATCAAAAGAGAAAGTGGCTTTTGTGTAGGGTGCTTACCGCAAGCCTTTTCCCACGGCGCTATCGCAGGAAAGCTCCAAACGTCTTTCATTTGCTTATCGTCGTTTAGCTTTTTCATCAGTTCGTAGTTGAAAATATGCTTAAATTTCTCGCTTTTTCTTGCCCAGATTATTTGCTCGGTGCTATGCGTGAGGTATCGGCAGCTGAAATTTGGCGGCGGGTTGGTCTTTTGCCAAGTGATGATGTTTAAAATTTTATAGTCTAACTTTTGCAAAGCGCGCCCGATCGAAAAAATATTGTGATACGTTCCACTTATCATTACGCTACCGTTGTCCGTGAGCGTATCTTTGGCAAGAGCGAGCCATCTGAGATTAAATTTATCTATCTCATCGATGCCGTAGCTTTTGTCCCACTCGCCCTTGTTTACGCTTACGATTTGCCCGCTTTGGATGCTAAGCCCGTCGTTTGAGAGAAAATACGGCGGATCGGCAAAAATGAGGTCAAACTCTCCCTTAAATTTAGGCAAAATTTCAAAACAATCGCCTTTAAAAAGCTTAAAATCATCGGATAGCTTAAACATTTTTAAGCTCTTTTACGAAATAATGAAGCGTGGCAAGATTATAAATTTTAACGCTTTTGTAGGCCTCTTCAATCTTGTTTTTAGCGGCACGCCAGCCCTGTCCGTCCGTTATCCAGACAAATTTATATCCGCTGCAAAGCGAGATTTTTTGCGCTATTTCGATATAAGATCTTGCGACTTCATTTAGCTTCGAGCCGCCCGTGCTGTAAAAATTAGCTTCTATCAGATACGTTACGCCGCCCGCGGCTATAACGAAATCAAAAATCTTTTGATCGCTTCCTAAATTTAGAGGGAATTTTTTGCTGCTAACTTCAGTTTGAAAGCAGATATTTTCACTCTTTTTAAGCAAAATAAAGAGTGCTTTGATACGCTAAATTTGCTCATAGCCGTTCGAGATAAAAATACGGACGTAGTCGCGGCAAGCGGCAAACTAACGAAGCTTGAAACATATTTTGAAAGTCCCGAAAAAATTTACGAGTTTTGTAAAGAAACGGGACTGGATAAAATTTTTATGGACGCAAAGATAAAGAATTTGCACGATTACGTGTTTGGCGTGGAAGTCGGGCTCGATACGAACGCGCGAAAAAATCGCGGAGGCGTAAATTTCGTGCGAACGATTTCAGAGTATCTTAAAAGTGAAAATATCTGTTTTCAAATCCTTTGAACCGAGTAAAAAATCAAGCGTGTGGAGCTTGATAGAAACGGCTTTTAGATTTTTGCCGCATTTTTCAAAGTCGGTAAAGTAGTCAAGGCTTGCATTTGTTTTTCTAAGCGAACGTAAAAAGTCATCGAATTTCGTTAAATTTGGTTCCATAAATTTCCTAAATTTCAGTTTTCGGCTCGTCCGCGATCGTCGCTTTAAAGTCCGCGCAGACGAAGTTCTCTGCACTCAAAACGATCTCACAATTTTCGTAAGCCGCCCGGACGATCTTACACGCTTCTTCTTTATTTTTCGCTTTAATAACGACTCTTCTCGCCGAGGTTTCGACGATCTCTACTTCAAATTCTTTCATTGTTTTCTATTTATTTTTGCACTTATCGCAATAGTCCGCTAAATTTTTCTAATCGGCAGTCTAATTATCGTTTTGCATTTTTGCGGGTCGATTTTTCTAGGGTCGCTTAGGTAGATTTCGTGATGCGCTCTTTGCTCGCCAAAGTCCTTTGCATAGCCGTTTGCGGCGATAAACTCGTCTATTTTAGCAACACTCCCTGGCTCGTCGTCAAAGCTGCCTATGTGTAAAATTTGCGCACAAAGCCCCTCATCTATCGTCAAAAACTCCGTCGCGCCGCAGTCGATCTTTTTCTTTTTTGCGGCTTGCTCTACCGCCCAGTCGAAATTTTCTCGCGCGATAAAATCTGGCAGTCTAATCGCGCTAATCCAGCTAAAATCGCTCTTTCTAGCGTAGTCTGCCTCGCCGCAAGCCGAGCCGCTTTGCCGCCAAAATCCCTCTAACGGCGGTACGACGTATTCAAAAAGGCCATCTATTTTATAATCGGTTTTGTAGCTCATTTTTAGCGCGTAACTCACGGCGTAAAGTACCTCTATCGCACGCTGATACGCACCGCCGGACTCATTTGGGTCGCCTTCGCCACGGATACAAACGAAATTTGCGGGCGGGACGATTAAAATTTGCGGCGTCTGCTTTGGCGCATAAAGCTCTTTAAACTCTTTTTTAAAATCAAACATTTTCGCTCCTTTTTGCTGGGTAAAATTTAGCTGAAATTTTACTATTTCGCATCGCCCAAAACGCTAGAAGTAAAATTTAATCTCATCTAAACAAATTCCAGCCGTGAAATTAGAGAGCTAAATTTAAGCTTTTATTTAACACAAAAACTGGGCGCGAGGGCAAATTTAACGATTTTAGTTTAGCCTCACTTCCCGCCCAGATACTCCTGCAAGCTTTTTACTTCGAGCGCGCTGCCGTCTTGTACGCTTTTTAGCGATTTAGCCGCCGCAAGAGCCGCCGACATCGTCGTGAAATACGGAATCTTAAATCGCATGATGTTTTGTCTGATTTTCTTGCCGTCCTCGCTGTTTGACTTGCTATCGCTGGTGTTGATGACGAGCGCGATGTCGCCGTTTTTGAGCCTATCCTCGACGTTTGGGCGGCCTTCGCTGATCTTATAGACGAACTCGCTCTCTACCTCCGATTCGTTTAAAATTTTATACGTTCCGCCCGTGGCGATGATTTTAAAGCCTAGATTTATCAGCTCGTGCGCCAAATTTGCGGCGTATTTTTTATCCGCGTCGGCTAGTGTCAAAAAGACTAGTCCGCTTGTAGGCAACGAGTTGCTAGCAGCGATCTGGCTTTTTGCAAAGCTCTTTGCAAAATCACTTGATATGCCCATGACCTCGCCCGTACTTTTCATCTCAGGACCTAGGATTAGATCCGCGCCTGATAGCTTGTTAAACGGAAATACGGCTTCTTTTACGCAGACGTGGTTTCTCACGCAAGGCTTGAGTATGCCGCGCTCCTCGTAAACCGTGCCGTAGTTATCGTAAAATTTAAGCGCCTCGCGCAAATTTCCCTGCCACATCACGCGCGTAGCGACCTTTGCCATCGGCACGCCGGTGGCCTTGCTAACAAACGGCACGGTGCGGCTGGCGCGCGGATTTACCTCGATCATGAAAAGCTCGTTCCCATAGATGGCAAACTGGATATTCATAAGCCCCACGACGCCTAAATTTAGCGCGATGTCGCGGGTTTGGTTTTCTACCTTTTCGATCATCTGCGCGGTCAAATTTAGCGGAGGCAGTATGCACGCGCTGTCGCCGCTGTGGATGCCCGCCTCCTCGATGTGCTGCATCACGGCGCCGATATAGACGTCCTTGCCGTCGCTGATCGCGTCTACGTCGAGCTCTACGGCGTCTTGTAAAAACTTATCGATCAGCACGGGCGAGTGGTTGCTGACCTTGACTGCCTCGCTCATGTATAGGCGTAGCTCCTCGTCGCTATGCACTCGTCTCATCGCGCGGCCGCCCAGCACGTAGCTAGGGCGCACTAGTACGGGATAGCCGATAGCGGCGGCCTTTTCTAACGCCTCTTTTTCGCTTGTCGCAGTGTCGTTTCGCGGCTGTTTGACGCCTATTTTAGAGATAAACTCGCTAAATTTCTTTCTATCCTCGGCGACGTCGATCGTGCGCGCGCTGGTGCCGATGATTTTTGCGCCCGCTACGCTTAGGCGTTTGGCGAATTTTAGCGGCGTTTGGCCGCCAAAATGCACTATCACGCCGTCCGGGTTTTCGTGCTCGATCACGGCTCTAACGTGCTCGAAATCAATCGGCTCAAAGTACAAAATATCGCTCGTGTCGTAGTCGGTGCTGACGGTTTCGGGGTTGCAGTTGTACATTATGGTTTTGATGCCCATATCGCGCAGCGCGTAGCTAGCGTGCACGCAGCAGTAGTCAAACTCTATGCCCTGGCCTATGCGGTTTGGACCGCCGCCGATGATCATCACTTTTTTCTCTTTTTGCGCCGAATTTGAGCTCAAATTTGGCTCTGCGAAATTTGACGCAAGATGCGGCAGCTTCGTGATATTCGTCGTCGAGTAAAGATACGGCGTGAGCGCCTTAAACTCGCCCGCGCAGGTATCTACCTCGTTGTATTCGAGGTTTATGCCCATTTTCTCGCGCGCAAAATATATGTCGTTTTGACTCAGATCAAGGTTGTCTTTTAAATTTATGAGATGCGCGATCATCTTGTCCGAAAAGCCCATCGTTTTGGCCTCTCTTAGCAGCGGCTCGTCGTTTAGGATGTCCATATCGATGCGCTCTTCAAATTTAACTATCTGCCAAATTTGATCCAAAAACCACGGGTCGATCTTGCTCATCTCGTGCACTTCGGCTACGCTAAGCCCGTCACGAAACGCCTGCGCGACGTATAAAATGCGGCTTTCGTTCGCGTTTCTAAGCCCGTAAACAAGCGCGTTTTTCTCCAAATTTACGAAGTTAAATCCGTAATAGTCCTTTTCCATAGAGCAAAGCGCCTTTTGGATGCTTTCCTTAAACGTCCTTCCGATCGCCATCACCTCGCCCACGCTCTTCATCGCGGTGCCCAGATACGGGTTCGCGCCCGGGAATTTCTCAAACGTAAAGCGCGGGATCTTGGTCACGATATAGTCGATGACCGGCTCAAAGCTAGCAGGCGTGCCCGTGATGTCGTTTTTGATCTCATCCAGGCTAAAGCCCACCGCTAGCAGCGTCGCGACCTTGGCGATCGGGTAGCCAGTAGCCTTACTTGCTAGCGCCGAGCTGCGGCTAACGCGCGGGTTCATCTCGATCACGATCATGCGGCCGGTTTTTGGATTTATAGCAAACTGCACGTTGCTACCGCCCGTATCCACGCCGATCTCGCGTAAAATTTTAAAGCTAGCGTCGCGCATCGCCTGATACTCTTTATCAGTTAGCGTAAGAGCGGGCGCAACCGTGATGCTATCGCCCGTGTGCACGCCCATGGGATCAAAATTTTCGATCGAGCAGACGATGATACAGTTGTCGTTACGGTCGCGGATGACCTCCATCTCGTACTCTTTCCAGCCTAGCAAGCTCTCCTCGACCAAAATTTCATGTATCGGGCTGGCGTCCAGGCCGGTTTGGGCTAACTCTTTAAATTCGTCGATATTATACGCCACGCCGCTGCCTGCACCGCCTAGGGTGTAGCTGGCGCGGATGATGAGCGGAAAGCCGATGTTTGCAGCTGCGGCTAACGCCTCGTCCATGTCGTAGGCGTACTGGCTTTGCGGCAAGTCCATGCCGATCTTTTGCATCGCCTTTTTAAACTCCTGCCTATCCTCGCCCTTTTTGATCGCTTGCGGGTTCGCGCCTAGAAATTTGACGCCGCCTAGCATGTCCGCCTCATATAACTGCATTGCGACGTTTAGCGCGACCTGGCCGCCCATCGTAGGCAGTATGGCATCGACTTTTTCTTTATCTATGATGCGCTTGATACTCTCTTTGGTTATCGGCTCGACGTATGTAGCATCGGCAAAATCAGGATCGGTCATGATGGTGGCCGGGTTTGAGTTAATGAGTACGACGCGGTAGCCAAGCTGCTTTAGCGTCTTTGCAGCTTGCGTGCCGCTGTAGTCGAATTCGCACGCTTGGCCTATGACGATAGGGCCGCTGCCGATGAGTAAAATGGTGCTAATATCGGTTCTTTTTGGCATTATTTTTCCTTTGTTACGACGTATAGATATGAGGGGATGGTGATGCTTACGTAGGGCTTTACGGCCGCGCTTTTATATAGGCTTTCTTGGATCACGCCAGTGACCTTGCCCACTGAAATCCCGCTGAAAAATATCCCGTCAAGCCCGCTCGTGACGACCTCGTCGCCCTCCTTTGGGCTGAGCCACTGTGGGATAAATTTCACCGTTATTCCGTCTTTGCTCCCGTGCGCTATGCCTGGGATCTTTTCCTCGCCGATTGATACGGCGAATATACTTTTTGGATCGTTTTGTAGCAAGGCCATTGGATTTCCGTCCTTGCTCACGACGATGCCAGCACTCTTGCCTTGGTAAATGAGTCCGTAAATTTTAGACTCGTCGTAGCCGCTAAATTTATCCAGCCAGACCTTGTCGTAGTCGCTGATATTTACGTAGCTAAGGGCGCGTACGAGCTGGACTCTAGGCTCGTAGGCAGTCGAGTTTTTATCGACCAAAATTTCATTTAGCTCCTTTGCGAAGCTTGAAAGCAAAGCCGCCGATTTTTCCAGTTCGGCGTTTTGAGCGCGAAGCTGCTTTATCTCCTCGCGCTGCCTAAAGTGCTCGTTTACGCCGTCTTTTACAAATTTGACCGCGTCGTCATAGGCGGCGACTATGCGGTTGTTTAAATTTACGACGTATCCCGAGATGAGCGCGCCCCTATCAAGCGAAAAAAATACCAGCGCGCCTATAAGAGCGACGAATAAAATTTTACTCTTCATTTACGAGTTGTTGTAAAAATTTAATCTCCTCAAGAGCCTTACCGGTACCTCTAGCCACGGCCAGCAACGGTTCGTCCGCAACGAAAACGGGAAGCTTAACGATATCGCTTAGATATTTATCAAGGCCGCGGATCAGCGCTCCGCCTCCGGTTAGCACGATGCCGTTTTCCACGATATCTCCGGCAAGATCCGGCGGCATCATCTCAAGCACGGTTTTTAGGGCGTCTGCGATCTCTTTTAGAGGTTCGCGCATAGCCTCGCGCACATCCTCGCTCGTTAGCTCCACGCGGCTTAGCAGGCCGCTGATCTGGTCTCGACCTTTTACTACTATGCTAAGCTCCTCAGGCAGCTGAATCGCCGAGCCGACGGAGATTTTGATATCTTCGCCCGCGCGCTCGCCGATTAGGAGGTTGTATTTTTCTTTTATGTAGTTTACGATGCTCATATCGATTTTATCGCCGGCGGTGCGGATAGACTTGCTGATGACTAGGCCGCCTAGAGACACTACGCCGATCTCCGTCGTTCCTCCGCCGATATCGACGACTAGGTTTCCCTGCGGTTCGCGCACGGGTAAATTTGCCCCGATAGCCGCAGCCATCGGCTCCTCGATCAAAAATACCTCTCTAGCTCCCGCGCTTAGCGCGCTTTCACGCACGGCTTTACGCTCGACTTGAGTTAGGCCGTAAGGCACGGAGATGATGATACGAGGGCGCAGGAAGCTTTTTCTGCGGTGAGTTTTTTCGATGAAATAGCGGATCATCTTTTCCGTCATATCAAAATCCGCGATAACGCCGTCTCTCATCGGACGGATCGCCTCGATGTCGCCTGGAGTTTTACCCACCATCTCTTTTGCTTCGTGGCCGACGGCTAAGATTTTTTGCTTGCCGTATTTTTCGCGTTGTACCGCAACGACGGAGGGCTCGTTTATGATGATACCTTTATCTTTTACTAGAACTAGCGTGTTTGCCGTGCCTAGGTCGATACCCATATCGCTTGAAAAAAATCCTATTAACTGGTCTAAAATCATCTGTATCCTTATGCACTTATTTTATTGTTTTTTACGAAAATCGGCTTTTCTTTACCGTTTACGACCTCTTTGGTGATCACTACGTCGTAGCCGGCAAGCTCCGGCAGTTCGTACATTATATCGGTCATCACCTCTTCCATTATACTTCGCAGCCCCCTAGCTCCCGTTTTTCGCTCGATGGCTAGCCTTGCGATCTCTTTTAGTGCCTCGTCGTCAAATTTTAAATTTGCCCTATCTATCGCGAAAAGCTTTTGGTACTGCTTTAGTATCGCGTTTTTAGGCTCGGTTAAAATTCGCACCATATCGTCCTGCGTGATTTTATTTAGCGTAGCGACCACGTGAAGCCTGCCGATTAGCTCCGGGATTAGTCCAAAATGCACCAAATCATCGCTCTCAAGCGCGTCTAGCAAATTTTCCCTATCGTCTTTAGAGCGTTTATCTTGACCAAATCCCAGCACGTTTTTACCGATCCTGCGCTCGATGATGTCGGCCAGTCCGTCAAACGCGCCGCCGCAAACAAATAGGATATTTGAGGTGTCTATCTGGATAAATTCCTGATTAGGATGCTTTCTGCCGCCTTTTGGAGGGATATTTACGAGGCTACCCTCGATGATTTTTAAAAGCGCCTGCTGCACGCCCTCGCCGCTAACGTCGCGCGTGATCGAGCGGTTTTCGCTCATCCTAGCGATCTTATCGATCTCGTCGACGAAAACTATGCCCTGCTCGGCGCGCTTTACGTCGCCGTCCGCGGCCTGTAAAAGGCGAGTTAGGATATTTTCCACGTCTTCGCCGACGTAGCCGGCCTCCGTTAGGCTCGTCGCGTCGCAGATAGCGATAGGCACGTCTAGAAATTTAGCCAGCGTCTGCGCCATCAGCGTTTTACCGCTACCGGTAGGCCCCACAAGCAAGATATTTGATTTTGAGATCTCCGTATCATCCTCGATCTCGCCTTTTCTAAAAATTCTTTTGTAGTGGTTATAAACGCCGACGCTAAATACCTTTTTGGCTTTATCTTGACCGATTACGTAGTTATCAAGCACCGCCTTTAGCTCTTTTGGCGTCAAATTTTGATAGTCTCTAGTTCGTTCTTCTTTTTCCTGCTCGCGGTTCTCTTCGCCGTAAAGCACCTTGTAAGCGGCAGTGATGCAGTGCTCACATATAAACGCAGTCCCGTCTATATCGGCTAGCAGTCTCCTCTCGGCAGACTCTACCTCGCCGCAAAAATTACATTTTCTCGCCATTATTCTCTTCCTTTTGCTAATGGGATACCGCGCTTAGTGCTTAGGATAAATTCGCACATTTTTCGCACCTGTTCGTTCGCTGCGCCCGCTAAAAGCTCGCTAGCAGCAGCTTTTAGATCCCCACTTTTTCTAAATAAAAATTTATACGCCTTGTTTATCTCTTCGACCGTGTCTTTATCGAACCTGCGCCTGATACCGACCAAATTTAAGCTTCTGATATAGGCTCGGTTGCCTTCAGCCAGGCAAAACGGCACGACGTCCTGAGATAGCGCGCTAGCACCCGCGATCATACAGCTCTCGCCGACTCTCACGAACTGATGTATCGGTGTCATACCGCCCACGACGCTGTAGTCGCCTAGCTCCACGTGACCGGCTAGAGTCGCGTTGTTTGCTAGGATGACGCTGTTTCCTACGACACAGTCGTGCGCGACGTGGCAGTAGGCCATGATAAATGCGTTATCGCCGATACGCGTGATCCCGTCGCCTTTGTGCGTGCCCGAGTTTATCGTGCAAAACTCGCGGATCGTCGCGTTTTTGCCGATACGAACGCCCGTGTTTTCCTCGGCGCGGTAGCTCACGTCCTGCGGGATGTCGCCCACGATAGCGTAGCTGTAAATTTTACCGCCCTCGCCGATATGCGTGTCGCCCACGATCCTAGCGCCCTGTTTTACGAGTACGCCGTCGCCTAGCACCGCGTCTTTACTGACGTAGGCATAGGCCTCGATCGTTACGTCCTCGCCGATCTTGGCGCCGTCCTCGACGACGGCTTGCGGATGGATATTTCTCATTTTAGCTCGCTTATTTATCTACGATCATAGCTTTTAGCTCGGCTTCGCACGATAGCGTACCATCCACGTAGGCTTCGCCTTTTAGTACCCAGATGTTGCCTTTGTGTTTTAGCACCTCGAGGCGGTATTCGAGCCTGTCGCCGGGGCGTATAGGATGGCGAAATTTCGCTCCGTCGATGCTCATAAAATAAACGACTTTATTTTCGATGTTTGCTTGATGCTCGTCGCTCATGCTCTTAAACGCGAGTACGCCACCTGCTTGCGCCATACCCTCGATGATCATCACGCCCGGATATATCGGGTGACCCGGGAAGTGCCCCTGAAATACGGGCTCGCCGATCGTTACGTTTTTATACGCGACGATGTGTTTGGCTGGCTCGAGCTCGGTAACTCGGTCGATTAGCAGAAATGGATATCTGTGCGGGAGTATTTTTTGGATTTCAACGATGTCGATCACTTTAAACCTTGTGAGTAAAATTTAAAGCCGATTTTAGCTAAATTTTGCTAAGAAAAAGATTATTGATTTGGCCGGGACAAAATTTAGCCGCCAAATTTTCGCGCCCGCTTTTTATCTCGAGCGCGCTAAATTTAGCTCAAATTTGCGTTACCAAAACCTCGCGACTATCGCTATAAAGCTCGTCTTTAGCGTAGATCTCGTATCTGCCCGCGCGAATTTCGTCCAGCACGATTATGGGATTTTGGCTAAATTCTCCGCACAGCTCGCGGCGGATTTCCAGCTCGCGAGATACGGCGATAGGAGCGCGGCAAAGCTCGTTTACGCTAGCGAATTTTTCACCCGAGAGCTCGTTAAATTTAGCTAAATTTAATAGCGTCACGCCGTCTCGCAACTCGTCGCAAATTTGAGCCGCCTCGCTCACGCTAAATTTGACGTTTTCGCGCTTAAAATGCGAATAAAGCAAAAAATACGACGGCAGGGCGGCACCGCCAAATTTGACGTAGGCGCGCAGCAGGCGGTAGTTTAGGAAGTACTTACGCGATAGATGAAACGCCGCGCCATTTTCCTCGCACTCGCGCACCTTTTCGTAGAGCTCCAGACGCTCCTCGATGCCGCCTGGCATCACGCGCCCGCTAATCTCACTCATAAGCTCGCTAAGCGGCAGTTTTTGAGCCTCGCGCTGCTTGCTAAGCCCGAAAATACAGCCGCAGTAGTTTTGATGATAGAGTTTATCTTTTTTAGCGAGCTCAAACTGCGCGTTCGTGCCGCCGCCCGCGCGGTAGTCCACGGCAAATGTTTCGAGGCCGTATTCGCCGGCTGCTTTATCCAGCGCGCTTTTTAGCTGCGAGAAGTCCTTTTTCGGACTCATCAGCAGCGTCGTAGTGATCGATTTTTCGCCTAGTTCGCGCGCTTTTTGGGCCGAATTTCCCACGCGAAAATCAAAGCAATACGCACAGCGCTTGCCCTTTTCAGGCTCGTTTTCAAGCCCCTTTGCGCCCCCTAGCCACGCCTCGTATTCGTATTCGCCGCAGATGAGCTCGACGCCTAGCTTTTCGCAGCTTCTTTTTACGTCGCGAAACCTCATCAAAAACTCGCTGTACGGGTGGATGTTGGGGTCGTAAAAATAGCCGATGAGACGCTCGTGCGGATGGTCGGTGCGTAATCTTTGCAAAAAATAGTGGCTGTCAACCGAGCAGCAGATGTGAACTAACATTTTACCTTTCTACGGCTTGTCTCGCGGCGCTATACGTCGTTGTCTTAAAATTTCGCTCGGTCATTACCCACACGGTAACTCCCGTCGCAAAATTTTCAGCCGCCTAGTCTAGCCGTGCGATACTTCGCCTTTTTCGTTTAAATTCATGACGGTCGCGTGTCTCACTCTTAATTAAAATACGCCTATTTTGTCTTGAATAATTTTTGCCGATTTTACTAAATTTAACTGCAAATTTTATTAAAGCTAGGGGCTTAAATTTAAAAACATGCGGCGCGCTAGCGCATTCGCGCCTGTTTAACTTCGCTTCGCTCGTTACGAGACGGCGACAAGTCGCCTTTACAAAGAACGTACAGTGGGGCTAGAGAGGGCTTGGGGGAGGAAGGGGCGACGCTTCGTAAGTAGTCCTGCTTGCAGTTGCGAGCCGCAGGCGAAGTATTTTGAGATGGATTTGAATGTTGCGAAGAAATTTTCGACCGAAGATAGAACATATGGTTCATCGAGGGAGAAAATTTCTAGCTCATTCAAAGACGCTCAAAAGACAAGCCGCAAATCAGAATCAATAACTCAAAAATTCTATTATTTTCTCTTCACACTCCCCGACGCTGCCGCTAAATTTACTCTCAAACTGCGATCTATTAAACGTCCGCTGACGCTTAGCCAGCTGCGCCGTATGCGTGCAGATGAGCTCCTCCAGCTCGGTCTGGGTTTTGATCTCGCCTCGCAAAAACTCGCCGCACTCTTTTAGACCGACCGAGTTTAGCGGCTTTGGTCGCTGAGGATACCATACAAACAGCTCGCGCGCCTCGTCCAACAAACCCTGCTCAAACATCGCCCTAGTGCGCTCTTTGATGCGTCTTCTTAGTTCGCCCCTATCCCAGCTAAGCTCGAAAATCGCCAAATTTGACGCGACGGGGGCTAGGGTATTTTCGCGTAGATACGCGCTTGGAGTCTCGCCATGCCCGTTAGAGCGCAAAAAGGAGTGGATATCAAACCACTTTTGCAAGCGGTAGGTGTCGTTTGCGCTAAATTTGGCGGCAAACTCTGGATCTAGGCTTAAAACTAGCTCGTAAATTTGAGCGTTGCTTAGGCCACTCTCTACGCGCTCAAATTTAGGCGTGAGTCCCGATAGAAGCGCCTTTAGATAAAATCCGCTGCCGCCGGTTATAAATAAATTTTTACCGTTTTTTTGCGCAAATTCGCGAGCCGTTTTATAAACATCAAAAAACATCCCGACGTCAAAATGCTCGTCAGGCATCAGCAAATTTACCCCAAAATGCGGCACTGAGGCTAGCTCGTCCGCACTCGGCTTAGCGCTAGCGATATCGATAAATTTATAAACGCAAAGCGAATCAAGACTCAGAATCACTCCGTTAAATTTGCTAGCAAGCTTTAGCGCGAGCGCCGTTTTACCGCTAGCTGTGGTGCCGATGATGGCGAGTTCTTTCATAAAAATACCTTAAAATTCATGAATCTGCTCAAATTTTATCACAATTTACGCTTTTATAAGATAAAATAAAGCAAAAATTTCAGGAAGATTATGCAAAAATTTATAAATATTTTAAAAGATATTAACGAACTGATCGTCTTTAAGCACTCTATTTTCGCGCTACCTTTTATATTTACTGCGATGATAACGGCGAGCGCGCAGGTAAACGGCACGGCTTGGTTTGGCTGGAAGTTGCTTGTTTTAGGCATTCTTTGTGCGGTTTCGGCGCGAAATTTTGCGATGGCGTTTAACCGCTACAAGGACGAGGACATCGACAAACTAAACCCGCGCACGGCAAGTCGCCCAAGCGTGGACGGACGTATCGGCAGGACGAATCTGCAAATTTTTATCGCGGCAAACGCCGTCATTTTCGTGCTCGTCGCCTATCTAGTAAACGAGCTTGCCTTTTGGCTGAGCTTTCCGATCCTAGCCGTACTTGGCGGATATTCGCTTTTTAAGCGTTTTAGTGAGCTAGCGCATTTAGTCCTCGGTCTCTCGCTAGGGCTTGCGCCGATAGCCGGAGCCGTAGCAGTCACCGGCGAGATACCGCTTTTTAGCGTGCTGCTCTGCCTTGGCGTGATGTTTTGGGTGGCGGGATTTGACCTGCTTTATTCGCTTCAGGATATCGAATTTGACCGCGAGCACGGGCTTTTTAGCATCCCTAGCGTTTACGGCGAAAAGGCTACGATGTTTATCTCGGCGATCTTTCACGCCACGGCCGTGATCTTTTGGTTGCTTTTTGCGTGGGCGGGATGGCTTGGCACGGCGGCCTTTGCGGGCATTTTGCTCTGCGGTGGCATCCTAGTAGCCGAGCACCGCATCGTTGGGCGGGATTTTAGCAAGATCGACCGCGCGTTTTTCACACTAAACGGCTATCTTGGCATACTTTTTTTCGTTTTCGTCTGGGCTAGCTTATGAGACTGGTTCCGGCAAATTTAGACATAGTTTTTGAGGAAATCGGCGAGCGAGAGAGCGAGTTTTTGCGCGAATTCGACAAACTAAGCGGCAACGAGGACGATCCGCTGGGAGCATGGATGAAGCGCGCCAAAGCAAAGGGCGACACAAAGGAAAGCGATCAGGTGATACTAACGCTACTTGTCGAGCTTCATCGCAAATTTGACGAACTAAACGCCTATATAAAAAATGAAAAATTTATAAAGCTCGAGCTTGCATATTCTAGCGCGCTAGACGGGATAAATTTTGAAAATTTTAGGATAAAAGAGGCTAAATTTAAAGAAGGCGTCGGCTACTATGGACGCATTTTTATGCCTATTTTTCCAAAGCGAGATGTGGCGATATTTTTTGAAGCGCTAGATGAAAGAACCGCCAAAATCACGCGCATAAACGAGAGCGACGAGAGCGACTACAACGGCTACGTGACGGCTAGAGAGCGCGCTATGATAAGAGAACTAAAGGAGATGAACGATGAGTAACGATTTGATAATATTTGTTATTTTTGGGCTGATCTTGACGGTGCTTTTCGTGCTGGTTTTTATAAAAGATCTAGAGGCCTCAAGGAAATTTTCAAGATACGAAAAAGCGATCGAAAGCCTGATACAAGAGCTTCACGCGGTAAAAAAACAGGTTGCAAATTTTAGCCAAAGCGAGCCGGCCGAATTTGACGTAGTGCAGCTAGAAAGCAACCTCGAACAGCGCCTAAACGAAAAAATCAATCAAAAAATAACCCCGATAATAAACACCCTCCAAGGCATCGAAAGCTCGATAGATAACTTCCAAAGCCAGCAGCAAGATAGGCTATTTACGCTTGAAGAGCGCACCAAAAGCATTAGCAAGATCTCCGCTCCAAACGGCGAGGACGACGAAAAGCGCATCGTGCAGATGTATAGCGAAGGCAAAAGCGTCGAAAGCATCGCAAAAGAGCTGTGCGTGGGCGTCGGTAAGGTCGAGCTGACGCTAAAACTGAGAGAGCTGATCTAGTGTTAAAACCAAGGCGCGAAATATAAAAAAATAACATTATTTTCATACGCGAATTTTAAAAAAATTTAAAGCTTAAATTCCTATAATGCCTTTTAACCAAATCAAAATTAAATGGTTTTGATAAATTTTAGGGGCGAAAAATGTTAATAGACGGGCACGGACGGACGGTTGATTATCTGCGTATTTCGGTCACGCAAAGATGCAACTTTAGATGCAAATACTGCATGCCTAAAACTCCGTTTAGCTGGGAACCGAGAGAAAATTTACTAAGCTTTGAGGAGCTGTTTTTATTTGTCAAAGTCTGCCTAGACGAAGGCGTAAAAAAGATCCGCATAACCGGCGGCGAACCGCTACTGCGCAAGGACTTGGACAAATTTATCGCGATGATAAACGAGCACAGCCCAGACGTCGATCTAGCCATCACAACAAACGGCTTTATGCTAAAACACTACGCAAAAGCCCTAAAAAACGCGGGTTTAAAGCGCATAAACATGTCGCTTGATAGCTTAAAAACAGAAAAAGCCAAATTTCTCGCGCAAAAAAGCGTTTTGCACGAGGTTTTAGCGGGCCTTGACGCAGCGCTCGAGGCAGGACTAAAAGTCAAGCTAAACACCGTCGCGCTAAGAGGCGTAAACGACGACGAGATTGTATCTTTACTAGAGTTTGCACGCTCTATGGGCTGTCAAATTCGCTATATCGAATATATGGAAAACGTCCACGCAAATGACGAGCTAAAAGGCATGAAATCGGCTGAAATTTTGGATGTCATCGCGCAAAAATATCGCTTTGAAGCGGCCGAAAAAATCCCGACCGGCCCAGCCAGCATCTACCGATTAGAGGACGGCTATACATTTGGCGTCATCGACCCGCATAAACACGATTTTTGCGAGAGCTGTAACCGCATCCGCCTCACGGCCGAGGGGCATCTCATCCCGTGCCTATATTTCGAGGATGCGATGAGCATAAAAGATGCCGTTAGAAAAGGCGATATCGCGGGCGCTAGCGAGATATTGCGTCAAGTGTTGCAAAATAAGCCCAAAGAAAACAAATGGGCGATCGGCGCTCAAAATGAGACCTCAAGCCGCGCCTTTTACCAAACAGGCGGCTGAAATTAGGGCTAAATTTACGCTAGATTTGACGTAAATTTAGCCTGCTTTTATTAAATTTGAATCAAATTTAACTAAGTTCAAATTTTATATTTTTACCCATAAATTTACCGTCGTTTTTTAGCAAAACCCGCTCAAATTTGACGTAAAATCCGCTTAACTCCGTAAAACTACCCTTCAAATTTTGCTATAATCGACCAAAATTTAAAAGGCGAAATTTGAGTTTAAACCTAGTCGAGAGTTTTTTAAGCATCCAAGGCGAAGGCGCAAGTAGCGGCCGTTTGGCGATTTTCCTGCGATTTGCGGGCTGCAATCTAAACTGCGCGGGCTTTGGAGTGCGAACCGTCTCGCCCAAAACCGGCGAAACGCTAACTGGCTGCGACACGATACGCGCGGTTTTTACGGGACATTTTTCGTATCAAAAAATCACCCGCGCCGACGAACTTATAAAAATCACTCAAAATTTGAGCGCAAATTTACGCCGCAAACCTATCGTCGTCATCACCGGCGGCGAACCGCTACTACATCACAAAAACCAAATTTTGCTAGATTTTTTAAATTTTGCGATCAGTGAGGGCTACGAGCCGCATTTTGAGACGAACGGCACGATCGAGGTAGATTTCGCCAAATTTGAAATTTATAAAAAGTGCCGCTTTGCCGTCAGCGTCAAGCTCGAAAACAGCGGCGAGAGCGAGGCTAGGCGCATAAATCAGGCCGCACTAAAAGCCATAAAACAAAACTCCACAGGTAGTTTTTATAAATTCGTCCTGGATAAAAAAAGCGTAGAAAACGGCTCGGCAATAGCGCAAATTTCGCGTATTTTAGAGCTTTGCAACGCGGAAGTCTTTTGTATGCCGCAAGGTTATGATAAAATAAGCCTTGAGCAAAACGCCCTATCCGTCGCGCAGTTTGCGATCAAGCACGGTTTTAGCTACTCCGATCGCCTGCATATCAGGCTTTGGGGCGCAAAAGAAGGGGTTTAAAGCGTAAATTTAGGCGGCATCACCCGCATCTTTACGGCGCGAAACTGTAAAAATTTAATAAACGGAGCTAAGATGATAATAAGAAAAATGTTTAAATTTGAAAACGCTCACATCGTTAGATTTTGTAGCTCGAAACGCTGCAAAACGAGCATCCACGGGCACTCTTACAGGGCTGAAATTTTACTCGAGTCAAATTTTCTCGATAACGCAGGGATGGTGTATGATTTTGGTCTGATGAAGCGCGACATCGGCTGCATTATCGATAGCTTTGATCACTGCACGACGATATTTAGCGGAGATGGTGCCGAGTATAAAAACGATCTCAAAAAGCACTCTGCGCGCTGGATCGAGATCCCGCTAAATCCCTCCGCAGAGCAGTTTTGCAGGATATTTTTCGTGATGATCGATAGGCTTTTAAAAACCACGCAGATGCAAAACGGCGAGCGCGAAGTGAAGCTTCACAGCGTCATCGTCCACGAGACAGACACTGGCTATGCGCAGTGCTTTAGAGAGGATGCGTATAACGCCAAAATGGGCGAGGTAAATTTGAACGAGATCGTCTTTTCCGAGGGAGTGAGAGCCGAGTGGGAGGACGCGGAGCTGTTTGAGAAAATCAAGCTAGGCAAAAAAATAGTAAATCCAAAGGAGGTCTAGCGCAAATGAGGAAAATTTTTGCGATTTTGACGCTGGCGGCGCTGTTTTTTAGCGGCTGCGAGGAGAAAAAGGAGCCCGCATCACTGGATCTTGGAGGCACCGTGCCTAGCGACGTACCCATCGCGCAAAGCGACGCAAACGTAAGTATCGACGAAAATATGCCGCCAGAGCCGGTGCCTGAAAAATGAAATTTAACGAGCATCTCTCGGAGCTCTACGAGCTAGCGCGCTCCATCCACATCGGGCTTGCCTTTACGCTTTTAGCGTTAGTTGCGGCGAACTTTTGCCTGATAAATTTCGGTATAAATTCGCCAGCCTACGCTAAACGCATCAGGCTATTTTTGCCTACCTACTACGCATTTTTGGCCGCAATGATGCTTGCGGGGCTGCTTTTGATGAGCGTTTTTTACTTTTATCCGAGCTTCAAAGCTCTCGTTATGATCGCTGTTTGGGCGCTGCTTATCGGGCTTGGGGCGACGGAGTTTAAGCAGCTAAAAAAGGCGATAAAAACTAAAAATTTCGCCGCCTTTAGAGCCAAAATGCGCCTAAAAATCGCGGCTGATTTTGTTTTGATACTCATTGCAAGCGGGGTGAGATGAAATTTTTATATTCAAAAGAGGCCAAAAACGAGCAAATTAGGCTTGATGGCGAGGCGTTTTTACACCTGAAGGCGCGGCGCGCAAAACTTGGCGAGCGCATCGACGTGCGAAATTTGACCGACGGACAAAACCACATCTATGAAATCGTAAATTTGGACAAAAGGGGCGCGGAGCTAAATTTGATATTTTCGCACGATGTTGAGGCGCGAAATAGCAATCTAACGCTAGCCTGGGCCGTCGTCGATCCAAAAACGATCGAAAAAACCTTGCCAAGCCTAAACGAAATGGGCGTTGGGAAGATCATCTTTTTTTTCGGCGAGTTTTCGCAAAAAAACTTTAAGCTCGATTTTTCGCGCCTAGAGCGTATTTTGATAAGCTCGTGCGAGCAGTGCGGGCGAAACGACTTGATGAAATTTGAAATTTACAAAAGCCTGGACGAGCTAGTCAAATTTTATCCAAACGTCGCTCTCATCGACTTTGACGGTGGAAATTTGGACGGTTACGCGGGCAAGGAAATTTTAGCAATCGGACCCGAGGGTGGATTTAGCGGAAGCGAGCGAGAAGCAGTCGCGAAAAAATACGGGCTGAGAGCAAAAAATATTTTGCGCTCGCAAACGGCGATTTTAGGCATAGCGGCTAAAATTTTAATTTAAATTTGATTTTTTACGAAGTTTTTTGTATAATCTCGCCTTACTTTAAATGAAAATTAAAAAATCAGACGATAAAAGGACAAAAAATGAAAAAAGAAATTCATCCGGAATTTGTTGAGTGCAAAGTAACTTGCGCTTGCGGCAACACCTTCACTACGAAGTCAAACAAAAACGAGATCAGAGTGGATATCTGCTCAGAGTGCCATCCGTTTTTCACGGGCAGCGAAAAGATCGTAGATAGCGCGGGCCGCGTCGATAAATTTAAGAAAAAATATAACTTAAAATAATCCTTTGCTATATTTCGTTCCTACGCCGATAGGAAATTTAAGCGATATCTCGCTTCGCGCTTTGAGCGTTTTGCGCGAATGCGAGGTACTCTTTTGCGAAGATACCAGAGTCGCAAAATCCCTCACAAACCTGCTAAATACGCGTTTTGATGCAAATATAAATATCCAAAAATTTATCCCGCTACACACGCACAACGAAGATGAAATTTTATCCAAAATCGAGCTTGAAATTTTTGATAAAAACGTCGCGTTTTTAAGCGATGCGGGCATGCCGGGCATCAGCGACCCTGGAGCTGCGCTCGTAAATTTCGCGATAAAAAACAACATCACATACGAAGTGCTAAGCGGATCAAACGCTGCACTCTTAGCCGTCGTCGCAAGCGGTCTTTGCGAGAAAGAATTTTGCTTTCTAGGATTTTTGCCAAACAATGGCAAAGAGCGAGCCGCAGCGGTACAAAATGCGCTAAATTCGCCGTTTCCCGCAGTCATCTACGAAAGCCCAAAACGTATACTTTCGCTCATTTTAGACTTTGCTAAACTTGAGCCGGATAGAGAAGTTTTTGCCATAAAAGAAGCGACAAAAAAATTTGAAACCAAATTTAGAGCCACGGCAAACGAACTCGCGCAAAAGCTACAAGAGGCAAATTTAAGCGGCGAGTGGTGCGTCGTTGTGCAGAAAAATCCAAATTTTACCTTTGAGAAAATCACTCAAAACGATATTTTGGAACTTGAAATTTCGCCCAAAGCCAAGTCTAAACTGCTAGCCAAAATCACGGGCCGAAATGTCAAAGAAATTTACTCCGAGCTCACGCGCTAAAACTTACTCGTAGACTCAAACAAACAGCGAATTTATCCAAAAATTTAGCTAAATTTTACCGATTTTTAGCTATTATCAGGCGATGATAATATACGGAAAACAGCTATTTTTGCACATCATAAAAAACTACAAAAAAAGCGTCAAAACAGTCTATCTCGCCAAAGAGTGCGACAAGGCGCTATTTTCACAGATCGTAGGCGTCGGCGCATCGATAAAGCGCGTGGATAATCAAAAAGCCCAAGCTCTTGCGCGCGGCGGCAATCACCAAGGCTTTTTAGCCGAAGTCGAAGAGTTTGAGTTTAAAAGTATCGACGAGATAAAAAAACAAAATTTTATAGCTATTTTATACGGACTTAATGATGTCGGAAACATCGGTGCCATAGTCCGAACGGCGCATGCGCTGGGCTGCAGGGGTATCGTAGTCGTCGCTAAAAATTTGGCGATGGAAGGCGTACTGCGAGCTAGTAGTGGAGCGGCCTACGAGGCAAATATCGCTCTTGTTGAAGACGGTCTTAGCTTGCTGAACGAATTAAAACAGGTCGGTTTTAAAATTTACGCCACGGCAAGCGGCGGCAAAAACGCTCATGAGGTCAAATTTAACCAAAAAGTCGCGCTCGTGATGGGTAGCGAGGGCGAAGGCTTACACAAAAAAGTCCTCGCCAAAAGCGACGAAATAGTAGGAATAAAAATGAAAAACGACTGGGACAGCCTAAACGTCTCGGCTGCGTTTGCCATACTTTGCGATAGGATTATAAATGAATGACATAAGTTTGCTAAAAGAATTAGGGCTTAGCGAGGTCGCCAGAAGAACGCACATCGAGGCAGAATATCTGGGCTATATCGCCGATAAAAATTTTGAAAAGTTGGCACGTTTTAACGTCAAGGGTTTTGTTAAAATTCTGGAGCGCGAGCTTGATATCGACTTTTCGTCGTGGATGCGAGAATACGAGACGTTCATGGCCGAGCACGAGAGCGAGTTAAAGCACAAAACCATAACCATATCGCCTAAAATTCCGGCCTATACCGCAAACGATAAATCGTCTTACGGCGGTATGCTGGGCGGCATCATCGCTATTTGCGCGATCGGCGCTTTAATTTACTTTTTCGAGCCTCAAAAATACATCGGCGACCTCTCGAGTTTCTTTGAGGACAAAAACAAAAGCGTGACTTACTCCGATACAAACGTAGTGCAACAGGCGACTAAAAATTTAGACTCTATCAAAGACGCAAATATCACGATAAGTGTCTCCTCTGCCCCTAAGCAAGAAGACGAGATAAATAAAATCGAAGAGAACGCTTCAAATTTTGCCGTTACCCAAGTAGAGCAACCCCTGCCAGAGTTTAACGTGACGGTTTCTACAAGCACGCAATCAAAACCCGCAGAGCAAAACGTAAGTCAAAATTTGCAAAGCGAGCAAGTTTCAAATTTGACCGACGAAAATGCATCCACCGCAGTCCAAGTAACGCCTAAAAGCGGCGATGTATACCAACTAAACGGACTAAGCGAGATAAAAGTCGTTCCGCGCAGAAAAGTTTGGCTCGGCGTGATAAATTTGGACGACAACAAAAAGAAATCTCAAAATGCCTCAAATGCCGTGTCTATCGAAATAGGCAAAAAACAACTCATCGTCACCGGACACGGAGAGATAAATTTAGAAATCGGCGATCAAAATATCAAATTTAGCGGCGATAATCCAAAGCGCTTTTTGGTAGAAAAAGATAAAGTTACGCCGCTCACATACGACGAATTCGTAGCTCTAAATAAGGGTAAATCGTGGTAAAAAAGCTTTTACTTTTGACTGCTAGTGCGGCTTTTTGCTTTGCGGCTAGCGTGGTGGATATAGCAGGCGGACTGCTAGGTCAAAATAGTGCAAAAGCGACTCAGCTCTTTGGCGATGGCTCGGCATATCTAAACGCAAACGGCAAGCCCGACATCGCTAAAATTTCAAACGTTTTAAAGTCAAATTCGCTCCTACGCCTATCCTACAAGCAAAATGTCAAGGTAAATATCAAATTTATCTCGCGCCAAAATAACCCGCTACTAATCATGAAAATCGCAAAAGACGCTCTCAACGGCCTTGGCTACAACAACATCCTAACGAGCGAATTTTCTAACGCCGGCGGCGCTCTTTGGGGCGTAACGATCGACACCAAATTTATCCCAGATCCCGGCTCGCTCTACGCCGCGCTTAAAGAAAGCGGCACCGAGATAACGGACATAAATAGACCCGGCGAGCTATCCTACGAGTACGTCATCGACGCGTCAAATTCATCTATAAACCAAACTCCGGTGCAGTTTTCGCAAGAAGTTCAGCTCTCAAAGCCACTCGAACCCTATCTCGTCGACGTTAGCGGCGCAAAGAGCGCGACGATAAGCGCTAGCGCAGAGGATCGCTGGTCCGCCGTCGTGAGAATTTTGGATAAAAATCTAAATTTGATCGACGAAAAGCAAAGCAACAAGGCCGTAAATAGCCTAAAAGTCTCGCTCCCTCAAAATACAAAATACATAATGATCGACGATGCGGTCAGCCTAGAAAATATCAAACGGGGACTCAAAATCTACCTAGAGTAAGGAGAAATTCATGTTTGACGAGATTAGATTTAATACCATAGAACGACTTCCAAACTACGTATTTGCCGAGGTGAACGCGATAAAAATGGCGGCACGCCGAGCGGGCGAAGATATCATCGACTTTTCGATGGGAAACCCGGAAGGCCGTACGCCTCAGCACATAGTCGATAAACTCTGCGAAAGCGCGCAAAAAGACAAAACTCACGGCTACTCGGCGAGCGCCGGTATCTACAAACTGCGCCTAGCCATCTGCAACTGGTACAAGCGTAAATACGGCGTAAATTTAGACCCCGACACCGAAGCCGTCGCGGTTATGGGTAGCAAAGAGGGTTTCGTCCACCTAGCCCAGGCCGTGATAAACCCGGGAGACGTCGCCGTGGTGCCAGATCCTGCATATCCGATTCACACACAGGCGTTTTTATTTGCCGGCGGTAGTGTGGCGAAAATGCCGCTAAAATACAACGACAAATTTGAGCTTGACGAAAATAAGTTTTTCGAAGACCTGCTTCACACTATCCGCTCAAGCTCACCAAAACCTAAATACGTCGTCGTAAATTTCCCGCACAATCCAACTACCGTAACCGTACAAAAGAGCTTCTACGAGCAGCTAGTGGCGATGAGTAAACAAGAGCGCTTTTACGTAATCTCCGACATCGCCTACGCCGACCTCACGTTTGACGGATACAAGACGCCGAGCATCTTCGAGGTTGAGGGCGCAAAAGACGTCGCCGTAGAGTGCTATACGCTATCAAAAAGCTACAATATGGCGGGCTGGCGCGTAGGATTTTTATGCGGAAACAAGCGCCTTTGCGCAGCTCTTAAAAAGATAAAATCATGGGTAGACTACGGTATGTTTACTCCGATCCAAGTCTCAGCAACCGTCGCGCTAGACGGCGATCAAAGCTGTGTCGAGGAGATTCGTCAAATTTACGAAAAACGCCGCGACGTGATGTTAGAAGCCTTTGATAGTGCGGGCTGGGAGATGCATAAGCCAAGCTCGAGTATGTTTATCTGGGCGAAAATCCCGCCGCAAGTCGGAAACATCGGTAGTCTCGAGTTTTCAAAGCAACTTTTAACTAAAGCTAGCGTCGCGGTGAGCCCGGGTATCGGCTTTGGCGAAGGCGGCAACGACTACGTGCGCCTTGCTCTCATCGAGAACGAAAACCGCATCCGCCAAGCAGCGCGAAATATCAAAAAATACTTGAAAGAATTTGCATGAATATAGCCATTTTAGGCGTCGGCACGGTCGGAGAAGCCGTAGCTAAAATTTTACTCCAAAACAAAAAACTGATCACAGCAAGATGCGGCGAAGAGATAGTTCCCCTTATCGGCGTCGTTAGAAATTTAAGCAAAAAAAGAGACGTCGAGATCCCACTCACGAACGATATCGATGGCGTCATAAAACGCGACGATATCGACGTTTTCGTCGAGCTTATGGGCGGCGTAGAGGAGCCGTTTAGGGTCGTCAGCCAAATTTTAGAGCGTAAAAAGGCCGTCGTAACGGCAAACAAGGCGCTACTAGCCTATCACCGCTACGCCTTGCAAAATTTGGCGCAAAACACGCCGTTTGGTTTCGAGGCTAGCGTCGCGGGCGGCATACCTATCATCAGAGCCCTTCGCGAAGGCCTTAGTGCCAATCACATCCTAAGCATCAACGGGATTTTAAACGGTACTAGCAACTATATCCTAACCTCAATGATGAGCAAGGGTTCAAATTTCGCGGACGCTCTAAAAAAAGCCCAGGAGCTAGGCTACGCCGAGGCCGATCCGACCTTTGACGTAGGCGGCTTTGACGCGGCGCACAAGCTACTGATCCTAGCTAGCATCGCATACGGCGTGCACGGCAACCCCGAAGACATCCTGATAGAAGGCATCGAAGGCATCACGCCCGAGGATATCTTTTTTGCTAACGATTTCGAGTACGTCATCAAACTACTCGCCATCGCCAAAAAAACGGGCGACAAAGTCGAGCTACGCGTACATCCCGCACTCGTACCAAAAGACAAAATGATAGCCAAAACAGACGGCGTGACAAATGCAGTAAGCGTAGTGGGTGATGCAGTCGGCGAGACGATGTTCTACGGTCCGGGCGCGGGCGGTCCGGCGACGGCAAGCTCGGTCATCAGCGATCTTATCGACATCGCTAGAGACGGCAAATCCCCGATGCTAGGCTACAAGGCGCCGTTTGAGCTAAATGCGCTCGAGCTTTTAGATCCGAGCGAAATTCGCACGAAATATTATTTTAGGCTTAGAGTCGAGGACAAGGTCGGCGTGCTGGCTAAAATCACGAATTTAATGAGCGAAAACAACCTCTCTATCGATAGCTTGCTGCAAAAGCCAAAGGACGAAAGTCCGTATGCGACGCTATTTTTCACGACTCACACGAGCGTAGAAAAAGACGTAAGGCGCACTATGGAAATTTTGCAAGAGCAAGAGTTCGTAAAAGAAAAGCCTTTTATGATGAGGATAGAAGAGTAAAATTTGGGCCTTATAGCGTATCTTTTCGGCAAGAGTTCGGAGGATCTGGCTTGCGAGTTTTTGCTAAAAAACGGCTGCGAGATACTGGCTAGAAATTTTAGCTCCAAATTCGGCGAGATCGATGTCATCGCCAAAAAAGACGGCGTTTTGCGCTTCGTTGAAATCAAAGCTACGCAGGCCGACTACGAGGCAGAGTACCGCCTCACGCCCGCTAAATTTAATAAAATTTTAAAAACTATCGACTTTTATCTGCTACAAAACGGCGCTAACGCCGATTTTCAGGTCGATTTGATCGCGATAAAAAAGAGCGAGATAAAGTGGATAGAAAATATTAGTTTGTAAAAATTCTTATTTAGCTAAAATTTAAATACTTTCGTGTATAATTACGACTATCTTTAAAAAGGAGAATAAAATGGGAAAATACATAGAACTAACGACTGCGAATTTCGACGTCGTCAAAGAGGGCGTTGCGCTAGTAGATTTTTGGGCGCCTTGGTGCGGACCTTGCCGTATGCTTGCTCCGGTCATCGACGAGCTAGCCGAGGAGTTTGAGGGCAAAGCTAAAATTTGCAAAGTAAATACCGACGAGGTGCAAGACCTAGCCGTAGAATTCGGCATCCGCTCGATCCCTACGATTTTGTTTTTCAAAAACGGAGAGCTAGTCGATCAGCTAGTAGGCGCGCAATCCAAGCAAGTCCTATCCGATAAGCTAAATTCGCTGCTTTAATGGCGCTAAAAAATCGGGGAAGCTTGCTTCCCCTAACGTACGTTTTCGCTTCGTTTATCGGTGCAGCGCTGGTAGCAGGCGTATTTGCTTACAATAATTACAGATTTTCGCGGTATAAATTCGTAAATTTTAACGAGCTGGTTTTTTACGAGCAGGCTCAAATTTTTGCACCCAAAGACGATAAATTTTTACTCGTGGTTTTTAGCTCCAACCAATCAGATTGGAAGGAAATTTTAAAAACTTCGACTAAGGATTTAAAAATCGTCGCCGTGGACTTGCTCCAAAAACGCGCGCCAAGCGAGGAAAATATAAATTTCGTCGCTTCGGATATAAATACGATTTTAAAGCTGATGCACGTCCTAAATATCACGGCTTTGCCCGCAAGCGTGGAGCTAAAGGCACAAAAGGGCGGCGCTTATAAACAAGATTCAAAAATAAATAAAATTTAAAAGGAAAAAATATGTTAGATTTAGCGATCATCGGAGGCGGTCCTGCCGGACTTAGCGCGGGACTTTACGCCACTAGAGGCGGATTAAAAAACGTCGTAATGTTTGAAAAAGGAATGCCCGGCGGCCAGATTACGAGCAGCTCCGAGATAGAAAACTATCCGGGCCAAAAAGCGCCCGGCGAGAGCGGTATCGACTTCATGAGCACGTGGGTCGCGCAGTGTACTCATTTTGGGTTAAAGCATGAGATGGCGGGCGTCGAGCGCGTGGTAAAAAACGCCGACGGCAGCTTTACGGTCAAGCTTGAAGGCGGTAAAGAAGAGCACGCCAAAGCAGTCATAGTAGCCACAGGCTCCACTCCGCGCCGCGCGGGCTTTGCGGGCGAGGACGAGTTTTTCGGCAGAGGCGTGAGCACTTGCGCGACTTGCGACGGATTTTTCTATAAAAACAAAGAGGTCGCGGTTCTAGGCGGCGGCGACACGGCGATCGAGGAGGCCCTATATCTAGCCAACATCTGCTCGCGCGTCTACATCATCCACCGCAGAGACGAGTTTCGCGCCGCTCCAGTAACGCTAGAAAAGGCTCGCGCTAACGCCAAAATCGAGTTCATCACAAGCGCCACGATCAAGCAAGCTTACGGCGACAAAGCAGGCCTCGCAGGTCTAATCATAAACACGAAAGATGGCGAGCGCGATCTAAAAGTGCCGGGCGTTTTTGTATTTGTCGGGCTTAACGTAAACAACGGCGTTCTCCGTCAAGAAAACGGCGAATTCGTATGCCAGACCGAGGACGGCGGCCAAGTGAGCGTCGATCTAAAGATGCAAACTAGCGTGCCGGGACTATTTGCCGCGGGCGACATCAGAAAAGACGCGCCAAAGCAAGTCATCGTAGCCGCAGGAGACGGCGCAGTAGCGGCCCTTAGCGCACTTAGCTACATCGAGAACCTTCACTAAGATCTATCAAATTTAGCCGAGTTTTTCGGCTAAATTTTCTCTTTATATTTCAAATTTACTCAAATTTACCGAGTTTTGCCTTATCCTTTCAAATTTAGTCAAATTTGCCTTTATTTAAATTTCCCCGCTTTTTCAAATTTCTCATCCAAATTTCACTCAAATTTAACCGCCATTTGGCTAAGATTTCGCAAATTTAAGAAAAGCAAAAGGATCGAATTTGCATGACTTGCTAAAAATATTTAAAACTATTTTATACGCCGCACTGTTTTTAGGACTTTATCTTTTGGCGGATAAGTACGGACTGTTTTCTAAATTTAGCTCGCCTACCCGCTTCGTCGTTACCGCCGATACTAAAATAATCCCGGGTTCGGAGCTAAGCAAATACGTAACGCAAGAGGAGATAGACGATTTTGCTTTTAGATACTGGGATATAGATAAGCAGATAAAAGACGACGCATTTGCTGAAAATTTCCGCAAGCTTTTAAAATCAAAGCAAACGGATCAAATTTTAAAATTTATGCAAGATAATAACATTAGCATAGACTCCCCCGTCATAGACGGCGTTACTCCTTTGATGTACGCTAGCTTTTACGACGACGAAGTCACGGCAAAAAGACTTATAGATATGGGCGCAAACGCTCATGCGAAAGATAATTACAAACTCTCGCCCCTGGCCTACGCCATAGAAAACAACTCTACAAAGACCGCTAAGCTCTTGCTTGATAGCGGGGTTAAATTTGATGAAGTAAAGGCGGTGCAGTGGTATAGAAAAACTCCTTTTTACTACAATATCGAAAAACTTATCATAGACGGAGACGACGTAGAGATAGTATTTCGAGATAATTACCAAGTCAATAAAGAATCCAAAGACGTAAACGATCCGATAGGATATATAGTAACCCATAACTACGTAGAGATGACCGAGCTTGCCCTTGCTAGCGGATATAGACCAAAACTAGACGATCATCACAATACGTTTTTTCACGGGCTAAGAGACGATTCTAATTTTATGCGATCTTTATATATCTTGCTAGATACCATCCCAAACTACGAACCTATGCTAAAGCTTCTTTTAAAATACGACGTCGTAGGGCAACCTACGAAAGAGGAACTAAAGAAGGCGTATGAGGAGTGCTATAAAAAGCGCAAGGGATGGATTGATTATAAAGAAAACTATATCTATAAAATGAATCAAGGTAGAGACGAAGAGGCCGAAGAAAAGATACAAAGGACCAATAATAAATACAAACATGCTCCTTACTGGCACATATATCAAGACGGCCTTTTACAATACAAACCAAAGCCGATAGACCCGAAAAAGATAGAAGAATTTGACAAAGAAATAAATTTCTATAATCCGCATTGCCCTGATCAAAATGCTACGTTTAAAGACATTAGAACTTTCATCAAATGGGCAAATGAAATGGAAAAACGAGACGGGATAAATAGCGCTATAGGTAGAGCCGAAAGCGGTATGGCCCAGGTGATTTACGTAGATAGCAACCGAAGTAAATCAGACTCAAACTCAAATTTACAAAACAAATAGATAAAAGGAGATAAAATGTCAGGGGAATTTGAGTTAAATTTGAGATGATTTAACTCAAATTTCGTTTGGCGAGAGGTAAATTTAGCTTCAAATTTAACAGCCCTCAGCCAACTAAAGCCAAATTTTACTCGTCGCCCGGGCAGCAAATCAAATTTACCGCCAGGGCTTAAATTTTACTTCGCCGAGGCGGGATTATTTACGCTTATCACGACGTTTTTCTCGTTTAGATAGAGCTTCGCCGCGTCTTTTACGTCCTGCTCGGTGAGCGCATTTACCGCCTTTTCGTACTCGTCCAGGCTCAAAACCTCATCGCCAAAAACCAGCTCGCGCATGACCGCGCGCGTCCAAAACTCGCCCTGAACGTAGGATTGGCGCATTTTTACGAGCGCTGATTTTTTGAAATTTTGCAGATAGCGCTGGATGTCCGCGCCGCCTTTTAGCTCGGCGATGTTTGATTTTATCTCGCCTAGCACGGCGTTTACGTTATCAGGCGCAGCCGTAAAGCCAAAATGCGCGGCGAAGCTTTCGTACGGGTATTTTGCGAGATTCATATGCACGCCCAGGCCGTAAACCTGCCCGCGGTCCTCGCGCACGTCCTCGCGCAGCATCATCGAAAGCACCGCAGATAGGGCGTTTACGCGCAGTAGCTCCGGGCGCGAGTATTTGATGTTTTCGTTTTTCATTATCATCGCGGCGTCGCTTCGCTGCGTGGTTTGGTAATTACGCTTAAACTCCCGCTCGCCCGCGATCGATCTTACGCCGTCATCTACGAAATTTTCGCGTCCTGCGCGCGCCGGCAAATTTGCCAGATATTTTTGCAAGAGCGGCTCGGCGGCGGTCAAATTTATATCGCCGACTACGATAAAATCATACGAAGCCGCGTTGGTAAATTTATCCTTCACTATCTTTTTTACGTCGTTCATCTGCAGCTCGTTTATATCCGCAGCCTCGAGCGGGTTCGTTCGCGGGTTGTTTTCGTAGAAAAATCTCGCAAACTCGTCGCTAAATTTGCGCTCGGGCAGATTTTTGGTTTTTTCCAGCTTTTCAAGTTCGTTGATTTTTGTCTTTTTTAGCGCGTTTTCGTCAAATCTAGGCTCGCTAAACTCCAAAAACAGCGCACGCAAAAGCCACTCAAAGTCCGCGCTCGCCGAGCTTGCGCTATATCCTTGCGAAAGCTGATCGATAAATTTGCTATAGCTTAGCTGCTTGCCGCTTAGGATTTTAGCCAGGTCGTAGTTGCTAAACTCCCCTGCCCCACTCTCGTTTGAGACCTCTACGGCTAGCGCGCCCTGCTTTGGCTTGGCCAAATTTGACATGCCGCCGCGACTAACAGCGCTTAGCCAGACGACGTCTTTTTTAGTTTTTATCTCCTTAAATGCGATGCGCGCGCCGTTTGGCAGCTCATAAAGGTAAAAATCAAGCTTCTCGTTATGTTTTTTGGAGATGAAATTTTTAGGTTTTAGCGCGCCATAGTCGAAAAGCTCGCTCTTTGCCTGCTTTGCGGCCAGCGTATCGTATGGCTTTGCCTCTGCCCAAATTTGATCAAATTTAGCCTCGCTTAGCTTCGCCCCTTTGGCGCTAATCACATTTAAAGTTTTTGCGTCGATGCCCAGTATCCGCCTAAATTCAGCGTTTACGTCCTCAAGGCTGATCTCATCAAGCAGCGCCAAAGTAACGTCGCGCAGGTCTTTTTCACCAAGCAACACGCCGCCGATCCTAGTCGTCTCCTCGATATTTGCCGCGACCGCGCTTGAGCGCTTGTTGCCAGCTTGCAAATAAGCATTTTTAGCCGAGTTTATAAAATCTTTTTTTGCGCTTTCAAAGTCCGCCCGACTAAAGCCGAATTTTTCTACGCCCTTTAAAACGCCCGCCAGATCGCTAAGCGCGCCGCTAAAATCATCTTCGACGGCGTTTATCTCAAAGGCGTAAAGCACGTTTTGGTCTTCGATTATCGGCGAGTAAAATCGCCCGCGCAGAGCTAAATTTCGCTGCTCGTATATCATGGCGACTAGGTCTGAGATGTAGTTTACGAGCAAATTTTGCCTGAGCCTTTGGATCTCGCCGTCAAATTTGTACTTTTGCGTGAAGATCAAATTTAACGAGTTTAGCCCGATCTCGGCGGAGTCGTAGTTGTTTACGCTAAAGCCGCTTTTTATAGGGATAGTTTTACCCGGGCTCGCATAGTCGTTCGTGTTTTTAGCCGAGCTAAAGCTTTGCTTTATCATCTCCTCGATGCGCTTTTTATCAAAGTCGCCGACCGCGATAAATTTCATAAATCTAGGCTGGTACGTCCTGCCGTAAAAGCCCTTTATGGTCGCTACGTCGACGTTTTTTACGATATTCATATCGCCGATGGGCGACCTTTTGGCGTAGATGCTATCGCCATATAGCTCTGGCACGCGGTTTTTGATGTAAAACCTATACGCGGGCGTGTTTCTGGCGCGCTCCTCCTCGACGATGATGCCCCGCTCTTTATCCAGCTCGGCCGCGTCAAAGCTCACGCCGTCGATCCAGTCGCGAAAAACGCGGAAAACGTCCTTTAAATTTTGCTCGTTTACGTGGATTTCTAGCAGATAGCCCGTCTGATCGTAGCTAGTCTGCGCGTTTAGATCCGCGCCAAAGGCCACTCCAAGGCTCTCTAGTTTTTTCACCAGCTCGTTTTTACTAAACTCGCGGCTACCGTTAAAGGCCATGTGCTCGGTAAAGTGCGCCAGCCCCAGCTCGTTTTCGCGCTCGTCGGTCGAACCGATGTTTACGACTAGATAAAAATAGGCCGAATTTGCGGGCTGCTTGTTTTCCTTGACGTAGTATTTTAGGCCGTTTGCTAGCTCGCCGCTCGCTATAGCGGGATCTTGGGCCAAATTTAGCTTTTGCGCGGTTTTATCTTTCGCCGTTAAATTTAACGCGCTCAAATTCGCGTCCGCCTGCTGCGTTTTAGCCACCTGTCCGACCGGCGCTTGTTTAGCAAAAACGCTCGCTGCAAAAACGGCTAGAAATAAAAATAAAATTTTTCTCATCGTCGTCCTTTAAATTTAAAAAGCCGATTATATAGCGCGATTTTTAATATTTTTGCCCGCACGCGGCGAAGACGGCGGCCGTGCTAAATTTATTTTTTATAAAATTTATGCTAAATTTAGGCCAAATTTTAAAGGATAAATTTTGGTAAAAATAGGAATCCACGGCGCAAGCGGTAAAATGGGACGTATGATCATCGAGTGCCTAAAAAACGAACCAAACGCGAAACTCAGCGCGGCTTATACGATAGAGCCGCTTGACTTTGCGCTGCCCCAGGACGCCATCCTCACGGATAAATTTGACGAGCTTTTCGCAAATTGTGACGTCGTTATCGACTTTACGATCAAAGATGGCGCGATAAACCTGCTAAACTACGCCCGCACCGACCCAAAACCGCTAGTTATCGGCACGACGGGTCTTGGCGAGGACGGCGCGAACCTGCTCAAGCTCGCAAGCGCGGCGATGCCGATACTCTACGCCACCAACATGAGCCTTGGCGTAGCGGTTTTAAACCGATTGACAGCGCTTGCGTCAAAGGCATTGCGCGAATTTGACGCCGAGATCGTCGAGCAGCACCACAGGCACAAAAAAGACGCTCCAAGCGGCACGGCGCTGACACTTGGTGAACGCGTAGCAGCGGCTAGAGGATTAAATCTAAAAGACGTTTTAGTAACGGGCAGAGACGGGCTAGTCGGAGCTCGCAGCAAGGACGAGATCGCGATCCTAGCCGCGCGAGGCGGCGACGTCGTGGGCAGGCATACGGTCGGATTTTACAACGAGGGCGAGTTTATCGAGCTAAATCACACCGCAACTAGCCGTGCGACCTTTGCCAAGGGTGCTATAAAGGCGGCTATTTGGGTTGCAGGACAGCAAAGCGGGTTGTACGGGATAGATGATTGCCTTGGGCTGTAACGATAACGGCTTATCTCGCGAGCGGCCTTTGAAAGAGCTTGAAAATTCGGGCTTGCGGCAGACCGCACGTCTAGCCTCGCCCAAATTTTCTGCGCAACTTTCAAATTCATCTCGCGATATTTCACCTTATTTTTTATGTTAAATTTTAATATTTTCTTGAAAATTACAGAAAATCGGCGGCGATATTTTTGACTTAGGCGA
The DNA here is from genome assembly GCF_900573985.1 of Campylobacter showae. Taxonomy (NCBI): domain Bacteria; kingdom Pseudomonadati; phylum Campylobacterota; class Epsilonproteobacteria; order Campylobacterales; family Campylobacteraceae; genus Campylobacter; species Campylobacter showae. The sequence goes on from NZ_UWOK01000001.1 coordinate 187,386, forward strand.
GGCGAAATTTAAATTTTAAGCGCAGGCTAGACATAAAGTCTGCCGAGCTTGAAATTTAAATTTTAACGAAGTATAAGACAGAAAATAACACCCCTAAAAAAGGAAAAAAATGTGTGCGATAGTTGGAGTGATTAATTCTAAAGATGCGGCAAAAACGGCATATTATGCGCTATTTGCCATGCAACACCGAGGCCAGGAAGCAAGCGGCATCAGCGCATGCGAGAACGGCCGTATAGAAACCGTCAAAGGCCGCGGGCTAGTTACCGAAGTCTTTGACAAGACGAACCTCGAGAGTCTAAAAGGCGATATGGCGATCGGCCACAACCGCTACGCCACCGCAGGCAAAAACTCCGCCGCCGATGCCCAGCCCATCGCGGCAAACTACTCGCTAGGCCAAGTCTCTATCGTGCACAACGGCAACCTCGTAAACAAAGACGAAGTCCGCAACGCGCTGATCGCCGAAGGCGCGATATTTCAGAGCAATATGGACACCGAAAACATCGTGCATCTCATCGCTAGAAGTCGCAGCGAACATCTACAAGACCGCATCGTAGCGGCGCTAAAACAGATCAAAGGCGCCTACTGCCTACTCATCCAGTCGCGACATAAAATTTTTGCCATCCGCGACCGCTGGGGCGTGAGACCGCTCTCGCTGGGGCGCCTAAAAGACGGCGGCTATATCGTAGCTAGCGAGACGTGCGCGTTTGATTTGGTGGGCGCGACCTTTATCCGCGACGTGGAGCCCGGCGAGATGTTGGTTTTTGAGCAGGGCAAAAGCGAGTTTGAGAGCGTGCGCCTTTTTGAAGCCGAGCCTAGGGTTTGCGCGTTTGAGTATATCTATTTCGCGCGCCCAGATAGCGTAATCGAGGGCAAAAGCGTCTACGAAGTACGCAAAAAAATGGGCGAAACGCTAGCTAAAAAAAGCAAGATCGACGCGGACTTCGTCGTGCCGGTGCCAGACAGCGGCACTCCGGCGGCGCTAGGATACGCAAACGCCAGCGGGATACCGTTTGAGCTAGCCATCGTGCGAAATCACTACGTCGGCCGCACCTTCATCGAGCCGACTCAAGAGATGCGCAACCTCAAAGTCAAACTCAAGCTAAACCCGATGGCAAGCCTACTCAAAGGCAAAAGCGTAGTCGTCGTGGACGACAGCATCGTGCGCGGCACGACCTCTAAAAAGATCGTCGAGCTACTGCGTCACGCGGGTGCGAGAGAGATACATTTCAAGGTCGCCTGCCCCGAGCTAAAATACCCCGAGCGCTACGGCATCGACACTCCGAGCTTCGAGGAGCTAATAAGCGCAAACAAAACACCCGAAGAGGTGTGCAAATATATCGGCGCGGACAGTCTCGAGTTTTTGGATGTGGACGAGCTGGTTAGCAGTATCGGCAGCGAGCGCAAATACTCGCTGGTTAGCTTTGACGGGGATTATTTTATCAAGTAAATTTGGCCTTTGCTATTTCAAATTTGACCTATTTTGTCAAATTTGAACTCGTCAAATTTGAGCGGCAGAACCCACATCTTGAAAACGTGAAATTTTCTTTTTAGCGCTTTTGCCTCAAATTTGGATTTTTACAGATTTAAATTTGATGAAATTTGTGCTCAAAATTTGGTGAATCAAATTTTAAAATTTGATTTCGAGCGCCATACTGCGCAAAAATGAAAATATTTTATCAATATATAAGCAAACGTTGAATATAATTGCGAACTTTAACGTCACGGTAGCTCAGCTGGTTAGAGCGCTGGTCTCATAAGCCGGAGGTCGGGAGTTCAAGTCTCCCCCGTGACACCATAAATACCCTATTTATCGGTATTTAAACCGCCTCTTTTGAAGTTTCCCTTTCTTTGAATTTTTTCTTAAACTATGGTACACTTTTGATAAAAAGTGGTACAATTTTTCAGAATTGTTTTATTTTACTAAAAAGATCCTATAAAATTACTTTGGATTCATATTTAAAAATCTAGTCTTTATCTCTAATATCTTCTAATTAAACCAAAAGATCAAATTTATCCTATTGTTTATTGTTGGCAAATAATATCAAAAATAAAATATTTTGATATTTATATTAAGATAGTTCAATGCTTCACTCAAACCCATCTACATAAAACCCTATATTGCTTATCGCTCTCACCTATGCACCACTTACAATTATGACCACATTTGTATCATTAAGATCAAATGGTATAAAATAGAAAAACAACAAATTTTCTATCGTTATTGTGCACTTTTATCTTAAAAATTCTATAATAGCGAAATGAAATTCAAGCAAAATTATTTTTACATTTTATTAGTCGCCGTTGCTGTGGGATATTTTTATCTAGTTTTTACAAACTATGATGAAAACAAACAACAAACATACGACTCTGCCGTCTCAAGCCAGATAAAAACGGTACAAAAATACAAAGCAATAATAAACGAGCGTATCGAACAACAAAAGCGACTGCTTGAGGAGACTGCTAAATTTATAGAGACAAAAGACTACATAAAAGACTATGCTACGATAAAAGGCGTGCTTAGCATTGTTGCTAGAACGGGTAGCTTTTTAGCAGTCTATGCCGGTTATCCGGATAGCTACAAATTTGTCGCAAGCAACGAAATCGAGCCGCAATATAATTTCTCAGACCGCCCTTGGTTTGTCGCGGCAAAAGGCAGTATGGCAACAAGTTTTACCGAGCCTTATATCGACCGCCAGCTTGGCATCTATGTCATCTCTGTCTCAACGCCGCTTTTGAAGGATGGCGAATTTATAGGTGTTTTGACGGCCGATCTCGACTTTGAAATTTTTCAAAAAGAGCTTGCCGCACTCTTTCCGCTTGCAAATGGCTCAGCGTTTTTAATGGTGGATGGCAAAAACATTCTTGATCAAACAGGGCAAATTTTAGATTTTTCAGACACTCAAACCAAAGAGGTATTGCAAAAAATTTCAGTTAAAAAACAAGGAAACGAGCAAATTTTTATCAAAAATAAGCCTTATATTTTTGTATATGATACGCTCGCAAATAGCAAATGGATGCTAGTTAGCGTGCTTGACAAGGGTATGATTTACAATCAGATTAACAAAAAAGCACTAAAAGATCTTGGTATTTTTTTGGCATTGGCATTTTTTGGTATTTGCGCCTTTGCTACTCTTTATGTGGCGCAGTGAAAATTTTATAAAAACAAACACCTTCTAAATCTCTTTGCCAAAAACCCAATAGGCGGACTTGTCATCGTAGATAAAGCTGGCAATATCGCCTTTATCAATAAAGAATTCGAGAAAATTTTTGGCCTAAAATTTAAGGCAAATATTGGAAAAAATTTAAAAGAACTCTCTAGTATTTTTTGCTCGAATAAAACCACACAGAGTATATTTACGCAAATCAGCAGCAACCCAATTAAGAGCTTTAGTCTGACTTCAAAAAAGGGCGAGCTGTTTTATAAAACAGAGTTTTTGCCGCTGCTTGACAAGCAAGGCGTATTTGAGGGTGTTTTTATTATGTCGCACGATATCACGCATGAGGTGAGTTTGGAGCAAAATAGGCAAAAACAAGAGCAAATTTTACTGCAAAACTCCAAAATGGCCGCACTTGGCGAGATGATAGGCGTGATCTCACATCAATACAAGCAACCTCTAAATACGCTTTTGCTTCTTGCAAGCGATACTCATGAGCTGTTAAGCGGCAAGAATGGCGATAAAATGGCACTAAAAAACATTGAAAATATACGTATGAACGTTGAGCTTATGAATGAAACTATCGATGTTTTTAGGGATTTTTACAAAGAGGATTTTTGTGAGAAAGAATTTGATCTAACCGACGTGCTAGATGATGTTTTATATATTTGCCGACCGCAGCTTCAAGTAAAAAATATCGAGTTATGCTTTACATACGACGAAGGCTCTTATAAGATCAAAAGCTATGCAAACTACATAAAACACGTGCTTATGAACCTTATCACAAACGCAAAAGACGAGCTGGCCAAAAAGGCAAAAAGTACCGACAACTTCATCCCTTATGTAGGAATAAATCTTCGTCAAGATGAGAGCAAATTTATTATCACTATTGAAGATAATGCAAATGGCGTAGATAGTGAGCTTTTAGATAAAATTTTTGAACCTTTTTTTACAACAAAAGGCGACGATGGCACCGGTATGGGGCTTTATCTTTGCAAGCTGATTTTTGAGAAAAAACTACGTGGCGACATAAGACTTGCAAATGCCAAAAACCCGACAAAATTCGAAATAGAGCTGTTAAAATGAACGAAATTTTTAAAGAGTTAGCGCACCTAAATGTACTTTTGGTTGAGGATGACACGCAGCTGCAAGGAGTTTTGGCTGGACTTCTTGCACCATATGTAGGGCAAATTTACAAGGCGCAAAACGGGCAAGACGGTCTTGAGAGCTTTAGCAAAAACGACATTGATGTTATCACCACCGATATAAATATGACCCATATGAGCGGAACGTCGATGGCAAAACGAGTTAGAGAGCTTGACGAGCGTGTGCCGATCATTTTTATTACAGCCTATGATACCGATGAAAATTTACAAAACTCGCTCAACATACAAAATTCAAACCTGCTTAAAAAGCCATTTGATAAACAGCAACTTTTAATCATGATATTAATGGCCACAAAAAACGGTGCAAAAACTAGCAAGCGATTAAATTTAGGTCGTGGATTTAGCTACGATACACAAGGCAGATTACTTTATAAAGAGAGCGAAACTATCGTTTTAACTAGAACCGAACAGCGACTTTTGCATATCTTAGCGATAAATAAAGAGCGAGTCGTATCGTTTGATATGATAGAAAATTTCGCATGGAACGGTAAAGTAGCGTCATTTGAAACGATACGAAACTACATAAACAAACTACGCACCAAAACCTATACACAACTTATTAAAAACGTTCAAGGACTTGGCTACAAGCTCTCGCTTGATGACGAAGCTTAAAAATTTGCCTTTAAAGCAGCGTGTAAAATTTAAATTTAAGCGCAAAAAGTCAAATTTGAAAAATAATAGTACCATGATTTAATTTTCTAAAAGCGAGTTGTAAAGAAAATTTCGTCCTAAGAGTAGATATATAGTCTACCAAAGGCCGAAATTTTCTAGCTCATGCAAGACGATGCACAAAATAAAGTTATTCTATTGGGGCTTTGCTTTGTAAAAATCTAGTCAAAGTTTGCGTTTCTGTCTCATCAAGTCCAGCGTTGCCAATCATAGTTTTTATGACACTTGGCCACACGTTTACACTAAACTCATCGTATCCGTGTAGCGCATGGCACGCCCCGCATCGCTCTTTAAACAACTCTTCGCCAGGCTTATAAACCTCGTCTAAATTTGATTTTAAGGCCTTTTTGTCGACCGCTCCCTTAACGCTAACCTTGATCCACTCATTGTCATAGTCATCTTTTTGGACACCATTTTTCTTGAAATTTTTATCGTTTTTAACGCTTATATCGCTCTCTAGGATACCTAGTCTAGCATAAGCTGTATTACCCTCGCCGGGCACAAAGCCGTTATATTCGACTTCGGCGAAATTGCCACTATCTTTTAATACCTTGACTTTTGCGCCCACAAAAAGCTGACCGATCTCTTTGCCGCCAACCTTATCTAAAATTTTAGCTGGCGTACCGACATAGGCATCGTTAGCAAAAAGCGCAGCACTAAGCCCTAAAAACATAACTATTTTTTTCACTTCTTATCCTTTTTTAGCAAATTTTGGCTGAGAAAAGACCTCTAGGCTTGGCAATTCACCCTCAAATTTCTCGATTTGCACGAGTGCAGTTGCTTGATTTCCCATAGCAAGGCTTGAGCTTGGCTCGTTTGGTATTAAAACATTTACGTTTCCGTGTCTGCAAAGTCCGTTTTTATCTGGATCCCACCAGCTGCCCTCTTGCATTCTAACAACGCCTTGTTTTACGTTTTTAGTTACGATAAGCCCTGCTAAAATTTGACCGCGATCGTTAAAAATTCTTACCACATCGCCGTTTCCAAGACCTCTAGCTTTTGCATCGTTTGGATGCATCCATACAGGCTCTCTGCCTTGAACTTCTTCAAGGTTTCTAAGCCATGTGTTGTTTAGTTGGCTGTGAAGGCGGTATTTTGGGTGTGGGCTGACCAAATTTAGCGGATATTTCTTGGTCTTTTCTGCATCCCCGAGCCACTCCATCGGCTCCATCCAAGTTGGATGGCTAGGGCAGTCCGCGTACATCGCTTTTGCGATCTTTTTGGAGACGATTTCTATTTTACCAGACGGCGTTCCTAGCCTGTTGATTATAGGATTTTTCCTAAAGTCTGCCATATTAACGTATTCGTAAGCATGATCAGGGATTTTAAACTCCACGTATCCTTTTTTCCAAAAATCCTCGAAACTAGGCATATTTAGGTTATTTTCATCGCCCTTTTTCTTTGAGGCATTATAAAACTGCTTGATCCAGTCCATTTCACTCTTGCCCTCGCTAAATGCCATGTACTCTTTATCGCCAAATTCTTTTAAAATGCCGCAGTAAATTTGGTAGTCGTTTTTAGCTTGCTCGTATGGCTCAGCGATCTTGTGCATAGCTATAATAAATTTGTTCGTATGAGATTTTATGATGTCATCTCTCTCTTGCTCGGTGGTAGCCGGCAAAACGATGTCAGCCATGCGAGCCGAAGCTGTCCAGAAGCAATCTTGCACGATAAACGTATCAAGCTTTTCAAAAGTTTTTGCCATTAAATTTGTATCTGGTGCATGGTGGAATGGATTGCCGCCAGCCCAGTATGCCATCTTTATAGTTGGGTAGGTGATCTTTTTGCAGTTAAAATCAACTTCTTTGCCGGGGTTATTTATGCAATCTAGAATCCTTGAAACCGGAATGGCGATATTTTCTCTATTTTTCCACTCGCCATCAATGCTTGGCATGATGCTCACACTGCCAAGACCCGGGAACGCCAAGCTAGACTGAGCCTTGCCGCTCGATAGACTTAGCGCATTGTTAACTACCGGAGCTGCAGGGCTTGGGCAACCGCCGTCACTGTAGTGATAGCCAAAACCATACCCGCCGCCTGGTAGTCCGATCTGTCCGATAAACGCAGCAAGCGTTATCATCATCCAGTGAAACTGCTCACCGTGATGTGCGCGCTGTGGCCCCCAACCGCCCATTAACATAGTACGTTTTGAGCCAAAAATTTTAGCTAAATTTACAATCTCTGCCTCGCTTACGCCGCAAATTTTTGCCGCCCAAGCCGCATTTTTTACAACTTTATCCTCGGCTTCGCCTTTTAGATAAGCAATAAATTGCTCTGAGCCGCTTGTATATTTTTTTAGAAATTTTTCATCTGCTACGCCAGCTTGCATCATCTCGTAGCATATCGCCATCATTAGCGCTACGTCGGTGGTAGGATTTACATAGATGTGCTCAGCGTTTAGATAGGCGGATGTATTGTTATAGACGGGGTCTATTACGATAACCTTAACTCCTCGCTTTTTCATCTCTTGTTTTAGTTTTCTAAAATATATATAGCTCTCGTGATCAGGCACGCCCCATGCGATTTGGTTGGTATTTATCGGATCTGCACCCCAGATGACTACAATTTCACTCTCTTTTAGGATGGTCGGCCACGCCGTTTGTAGCGCACCACTCTCGTCCGTGCCGCTGACGTAAGGTGTGATGGCGCGTATGGCATGCGTAGAGTAAGTGAGCGTGCGCGTCGTGTAGCCGCCAAGGATGTTTAACATGCGGCCTAATAAGGGTTGTGGATTATTTACGCTACCCACACTATACCAGCCGTAGCTACCGCCGTATATCGCGCTACCGCCGTACTCTTTATATACGCGTTTTAGTTCGTCGGCTACTAGTTTAAAAGCCTGCTCCCAGCTGATCTCGACCCACTCGTCCTTACCGCGCATTGATTTATCGCTTTGATAGCCTTTTTCTAGGTATCCTTTACGCACGCTTGGACGTGCGATACGAGTTTGATCGTAGGTTCTAGCAACCACACCTTGAGTTAAACTAACTGGGTAAAAGTCAATCTCGCTGGCATCTAATACACCTTCAAATTTACCGTTTTTAACTAGCCCTTTGATAGCACCAAAATGGCTTGCGCTCATCTTTGCAGGCGTGTCGCTCATTAGGTTGTCACTTATGAGACTTGTTGCGTTTAAGCTACTTGCACCAGCGGCTGTAGCTGCTGCGGCTTTTAAAAAATCTCGTCTTTGCATCTTTTCTCCTTTGTGAAATTTTGTGGTTAGTTTAAAATATAAATGTAATTTTAAATAAAAAGCATAATAAAAGTATAATTTAAAAAAAATTTGCAAAAAAGTGTCCGAAAAGCTCGGACACTATAAGTTTTATGCGTTAGGTTTTGAAAATACCTTTATTTTTGGGGCATTGCCTGTAAACTTCTCGATGTTTACAAGATTAGCATATCCTTCGCAGTCATCATAACTGCAAGAAGAGACCTTCTTAAAAAGGACCTGAATCCTGTCAGACGGAGTTTCTAGCTGATTTTCTATCGGATATTCGATGAATTTTCTTTAAAAACCACATAATTATCACACCTTTTTCCATTTTTGTAAATTTATAGTATTCCTTCCCCAAAATGCTTCAAATTTTGGCTTTTGAGGTAAAACTTAAAAGCTCAAAGTTTTTTGTCGTAGCTACCTCTTTTATTTTAATGCTATAAGGCTCAAGGTAAGTTAAAAACTTTCAAAGGAGTTTTTCTCAAAGAGTGTGCAAGCACAAGAGCGAATTAGACGAGAGTGTAATTTACTCTGATTGCAGGAAGGCTTATGATGGATTAGTGGATTATGGAGCCAAGGCACACTACAGAGTAAAACACTCTAAAAATGAATTCGTTAATGGTAAAAACCATATAAATGGCATTGAGAATTTCTGGGGATATGCTAAACACAGATTATCTAAATTTAAAGGAATAAAAAAGAGAACTTCCTGCTTCATTTAAAAGAATGTGAATTTAGATATAATACTAAAAATACACAGAAAAACTTATATCAGAAACTATTAAAACTGATAAGAGAGAATCCGCTTAAGTTTAATTGAGCCAAAGCCAATCCCATTTTCTTTTTTCATTTAAGTTTTAGATTTTATCGGATTATTTATAATGTCTCATATAGTTTCATTTATATTTTTTGCCAATTATACATCTTTTATTTTACCTATATAAGGTATCGTAACATCATTATTCCTTAATCCCCCAATCTCTCTACCGGCCTGGACACTACCATTTTTATTGTTCAAACTATGCTCGTTGCGCTTTAAATTGGCGTTAGAATTTACAATAGTATCACTATTTACATTATTTTCTTTTAAACTCTCATCAAATTTCTTATTTGCTTTACCTAAATTCTTAGCTCCTTTCATAAGAGCAAAAGGATCCGAGATTGCTAAATCGATACTAAAATCAGCTGAAACATCTGAAAGAGTATGGATGGCTTGTTTTTGAGTATTTTTCCAGTAATCCTCGTATTATTGACAACGGCGGCAAACTTCTTAGCAACTTTACTCATTTAAATCCAAATAACATAAATTTGACCGTAAACCGATAGTAGCTTGAAAATCCGTAAAACCAAACAATTATAGTATTAAATCAAAAATCATCGCAATCAGTATTGAGTGCCAAGTATAGAATAAGCTAAGAAGTAGTATAATCATTTTATTTTTATTTATACTGGATTAGTTTGATAATGCCAAATAACCCCAATAAGACATTAGAAGAAGAATATATTGAATTTAGAAAAAATAACTATTTCGGTAAATGTTTTATTTCTTCACTGTATGTGCACGTAGCTTTGTTGCTTATTATTTTTATTTTACCAAACCACATAATGAGCTTACTGCCTTTACTAAAATTTTTTACACACATCATGAAAAATGTTTTTCCAAATATAGAATATTATTCTAATGCAAGCAATTTACCTGAATTATGTGAATTTTATTTTAGCTACTTATGGCTGGTATGTCTTATGATATCAATATGGTGTATTATGCAATCGCCACAATTAAATCATGAGGCTAAGCGGTTTTTTGGAACATATGAATATCTTAATAAAGGAATATTTCCTAAAAAGTTTATTAAAATTGAAAGCAGTAAAAAAGAGCGTATGATAACTATTTTTTGTGTTATATTTATTGGATATACTCTGTATATAAATTACAATGGCTACTTAATAAATAGCAGTATATTTTCAGAATGGCTAGCGGATAGACTCGGGATACTTGCTATGGGCGTTTTTCAAAATTTAACTATTCATATAGCAATAGTATATATTATGATTAGCATATATACCATCATACATATTAAATGGTTGAGTAAAAATACAAATATAAATTTTAGGCCCAATTAAACTTAAACGGCCCCTCTCTTATGAATTTCAACAGTTTATGATATAGTTTTCCTGTGCATTTTTAGTGTTATATCTAAATTCTTATTCGCTACGCTCATTACTTTTCAAGAATACAGTTCTAAACGCAACATACCGCTCCCTTGCGTGAGCCTAATTTAAAAATATATCCTTTCAGTCAATCTCAGCAAGCACTCAAAATAATTCAGTATAAAATATTTATATTTGTCAAATTTCGCAAAAATAATACAGATGAAGAAATCATTAAATTTATCCTAAAAATAACCTCGTTATTAGTAAAATATAGTATAACCAATAATAAACAAATTCCACACAAAGAGATCGCTATGAAGAAACTAGTTTTTATCCTTTCTGTTGCGTTGTTTACAATATCCGCTCATGCGGAAAGCAGTACTGTAATCGCAGAGCAACTAAGATCAGCCGGCAAAGCCGTAGAGTCTCTCGCCTACGATAAAGAAGGTTGCCTGAAAGAGAAAAGTTGGATATCTTGTGAGCGACTCGCGAAGCATTACGACACTACGAAACCGGATATGCCTTGCGATTCGGAAATGGTCACGGAGTACTACAAAAAGTGTTGCGACTATTCAAAAAATAAGGTCCAGCTATGCTGCGACAAGGGCTATCCAAAAGAGCTTGAGGAAAAACGCGATACGGCTTGCAAAGCAAAAGATGCTAAAAGTTGTGGCACGCTAGCATCCATCGCACACAGACAAAAAAACTATGAGAAGTCGTTTAATTACGCAAAAAAGGCTGCGATGCTGGGAAAGACGATACTTCTTGTAAACTTCTTGCCTATATGTATTATTACGGTCAGGGCGTAGAAAAGGATTATAAAAAATCGTTTAATCTATATGAAGGATTGTGTGATAGAGATATATACAATATGTGCACTATCCTGAGCCACTTCTATACGGACGGCGTAGGCATGAAACAAGACATCAAAAAGGGTAAGAAAATTTTAGAAAAACTTTGCTACGATAAATATCCGGAAGGCTGCGCCAATCTAGCCGCGCTCTATGAAAGCGATAAATACGGCATGAAAGACGATAAAAAAGCCACAGAGCTTTATACCATGGCTTGCAAACACAATCCAAAAGCCCCGACATGCGACAAGATAGGCGGCACGAGCAAGAGGCTTGAGTTTTTTGTACCGAAAAAAAGCGCGGTTATAGTTGCGTTGAGCTGGCAGATACCTACTACAGAAACGATCTAGAAAAAAAGCTGTATTTTTATAACAAAGCTTGCGAATTCGGATTTGAACGTGCCTGCGGCCAGATTGCTAATATCGCCGAGCAAAAAGAAGCTTCAGAAAAACAAAAATCTACTTGCGACGAAAAAAGGACGGCGAAGCTTGCTTCCAGATAGCAAGCTCCTACAACTACGATCCGAAAAATCAGCTGTATTTTTTTGATAAAGGTTGCGAATACGGGCTCGCGTATACGTGCCTCTATGCCTTAGACCTCGTAAGGGGAGATAATAACAAAGCGATGGAATATGGATACAAAGCATGCAAACTAGGTGATACTGCAACTTGCAGAATGATTGAGGGAGTCGCTAAGAAGGCTTGCGATGAAGGTGATCAGGACGGCTGCAAGTGGCTAGATACAATAAAAAATCGTAAATAAATTTAAATTTGAGCCGAGTTTAAATTTGCGCTCGGCTCAAATAAACTAAAAGATTGCGAAATTTTTAGTTAAATATGCGACTTGAAATTTTCTACTAAAAACGGTTTTAGTTTAAGCAAGACACATGAAAGAAAGCAATCTAATAAAAAAGAATCAGAAACCAATAAAATTTTCTATAAGGAGAGTGTTTTATGGTTTGCAAACATTTTATTTTACCGCTTAAAATTCTTTTCGTTTTTACTGCTTTTTCCTTTAAGGAGGCGACCAGATGAATCCCACGCCAAATTTAAAAAAATTAACCCTACTTCACTCCAATGATTTGCACGGAGACTTTTTGGCTGAGAAAGTGGACGACAAGCTAGTAGGAGGCGTCTCTATGCTGTCCGGATATATAAATCAAGTCCGCCAAACCGAGAAAAACGTCATCTACGCTATCGCCGGCGATATGTTTCGCGGCTCGATTATCGATTCGGAGTATAAAGGGATTTCTACGATCGAAATCATGAATGCTTTAGCGCCCGATATCGTTACGGTAGGCAATCATGAGCTAGATTACGGTATTCCGCATTTGCTTTTTATTGAAAAGTGCGCCCAGTTTCCAATCATAAACACAAATTTGTTTATCAAAACCAATCACGCCCGTCTATTTCCGCCTTGCTATATCATGGAGCTTGACGGCATGAAAATCCTTTTTATCGGTATCATCACCGATGCAGTTTTGGCGCAAGCCAAGCAAGACCACCTAATCGGTTCTTTCATCGGAATCGAAGAGGCGGCACAAGAGGTCGGGCGAATCTGCAACACCTACAACCGAATCGATATCGATTTTACGGTTTTGCTAACTCACATCGGTTTTGAGGCTGATAAAGAGCTAGCCGCTATGTTGCGACCGGAATGGGGCGTCGATCTGATTATCGGAGGGCATTCTCATACCTTGATGGAGCAGCCTTGCGTCGTCAATGATATTTTGATTGCGCAAGCAGGCGTCGGTACCGACCAGATCGGGCGATTTGATATCGTGGTCAATACAGACACCAACAGCATCGAAAGCTATAAATGGCAGTGTATCCCCATAAACGACAAGTACTGCCCAGTCGATGAACAAATAGAGAATTTGATTCGAAAATATAAGAGCGTAACCGATCAAAAATATACTCGCGTCATCACCCGTTTTAGCTGTCCGCTAACGCACCCGCAGCGCAACACCGAAACGGCTTTGGGAAATTTGTTTGCCGATATCTTCAAAAACAGCCTAGGCATAGATATTATGTTGCTTGGCTCAGGCAGTATTCGGGGCGAAAAGCTAGGGCCGATCGTAGAGTATGGGGGCTTGGCCGAAATTTTTCCTTATGATGACGGCGTTTATATGCTCAGAGCGGACGGCCGAACCTTCCGCCAAATGATGCGCTATCTACTGCGAGACGACGCCTTTTTGGGAACAACGGAATTTTATAAGTTATCGCAGGGGCTAAAACTCGCCTATTCGCGCTCCAACCGAGAAATCATTAGCCTAACTTATCGTGGAATAGAAATAGCAGATGACGATATTTTCACGATCGGTCTACAAAACTACCATTACTGTAATTTAGAAAGCTTTTTTGGCGTTAGCTTTGAACATGTAAAAACTTTCGGTACTCCCAAGATGATTGCTACTTCTTGCTTAGATATTTTGGAAGAGTACTTAAGCACGCACAAAGCTATTCGGCAAGACGTAGAGGGGCGATTAACGATTTTGGATTAAAAGTATTTTCGGTCGCCCATGCGACTTTTTAATATTTACCATACAACTGCGGCTATATTTCCGCCGCATTCAGCGATAAGCGCAAAAGAACCGTCAAATGACTACAGGCTTGATTGCGGCAAATAAAGCCCCAATACTTAATGTCTAGGAGCTTTTTACGATCAACCCGGCTCTTATCGCAATTTAGTTCGAGATAATTCTTCGCGTTTTTTATTTTTGTTTTGATTTTAAAGGCTTATATTTAAGGATACTTTTTGCTTTGAATTATGAGAAAAACAGCGACGGTTTTAGCAAATACGCTCTTTTCGGACGGTATATAGATCGTGTCGTGGTCTATGAGTAAAATTTAACAACTTAGATGATAACTAATAAATATGCAAATAATCGGTTTAACGGTACGTAGAGAATAACAAAAATGTAAAAAATATGCGCTTACGCTAGGTGCAGCACGCCAAGCTCGGAGAATCTTGATATCGGTACTGCTAAGTTTTCAGCAAATTCGAGACGCGAGTTAAATAATCAGAACAAATACTAAAAAGCTCATGAGGCATTATGTTATAGATTTAGACTATAAAATATTTTGCAAAGTTACAAATTTATGCTAAAATCGCGCGCTTCTAAATTTACCTAAAAGGGAAGAGATGAAAAAATATTTAGCCGAGTTTTTTGGTACATTTTGGTTAGTTTTTGGAGGTTGCGGCAGTGCAGTATTTGCAGCGGCTTTTCCAGAGCTTGGTATCGGATTTGTCGGAGTTTCGCTAGCGTTTGGCCTTACTGTTCTTACGATGGCTTATGCAGTTGGTCACATCAGCGGCGGCCACTTTAACCCAGCCGTATCGGTTGGCCTACTAGTTGGCGGAAGATTTGACAAAAAAGACTTCGTGCCTTACGTCATCGCACAAGTTATCGGAGCGATCGGGGCTGCTGCCGTGCTATATCTTATCGCTTCAGGCAAGGCTGGATTTGACGCTGCTGCGAGCGGTTTTGCTAGCAACGGATACGGCGAGCACTCACCAAATGGCTACAGCCTAGTTTCAGCGCTAGTTGCCGAGGTGGTTTTAACTGCGTTTTTCCTTATCATCATCCTAGGTACGACTGATGAGCGTGCGCCAAAAGGCTTTGCGCCGATCGCTATTGGCCTTGGTTTGACACTTATTCACCTTATCTCGATACCTATCACAAACACATCAGTTAACCCAGCTCGTTCAACTGGCGTTGCGATATTTCAAGGCGGTTGGGCGTTAGAGCAGCTTTGGCTTTTCTGGGTTGCGCCTATCGTTGGAGCGATCATCGGAGCTATCATCTATAAAGTTATGGGCTGCGCATGTGGCTGCTGCAAAAGCGCAAAATAATCACACTTTATACTTCAAGGGGCGATCTTCGCCCTTTCTATTTTCATAAAATTTTTAAAATTAAGATCAGTTAAGCGAATATAATAATCTATTTAACATATTACCGTTATTACATCTAACCACTACTTCGCTATCCTTATAGCTTCGTCTTAACAAACGGTAAGCGCATCGCAATTAAATTATTCTTTGAGTTCTTTGTGTCACTATAACCTCGTCTCCGCAATTCAACAAACCATCGTAAGCCTTCCGGTAATCAGAATAGATAGCGAGTGATTAAAGTCGCTACACCTAGGCGACATCGGCATCAATTCATTTGCAAAATAGTTTTAGGCTATAAGTACAAACTTGAACGTCGCACTTTAGTATGCCGTTTTACTAGCAACTGCAAGCCAAGAAATGTTATAAAGTAGTAGGTTTTTAACCAAATAGGCATACGAGCCAGAAATCTATTCTAAAATTAAATATTGTATCATGCACGCCGGCCATAAAATTCTGATATTTTTGGTTATTTTATCGATTTTTTTATGAAATTTTAATAAACTCCGCTATTTATACCACTTCCATATCGAGCTAAAAACACTATAAAATTTCTCTAAATTTCTTTTTCGGAATTTTTGAACGGACTATATATGTTTATTTTTTATCTCTACGCTTCTTATTTTTAAGAACATCGACAAGATCGTGATTTTTGTATTTATACTACCTTCAACGAAAAGCTCCTTTGGGGTTTTTATATCGCATTCGAGTAAATTTGCCTGCCCCCCTACCTGCACTCCAGCTTCGTTATCGTTTGGGTATTGGCAAAGTACGATGGATACGGCATCGAAACGCTAAAATTTCGTATTTGTTTAGGCGCGATATTTTTAGCGACGCTAGTGGTGATCTCCGCGACGTTTGAGCGCTCGTCGCCGCGCGAAGATAGCGATAGTCCGCTAGGTTTAAAGATAGAGCCCGCGATCGTCTCCTTGCTTACGGGGTTGTTGATAAGTTTGACGGTAAGATCGCAGTTTGCGATGCTAAACTCGCCCGTATTTCGCAGCGAGCCCTTAAACACGATTGTTTCGTTTCTTAGCACGCGGTGGCCGGAAAACTCCGTCAGCACGGCCTTTTTAGTGTATTTATCCACGATCATCATGAAAAAATATCCAAGCGTCAGCGTCGCTACGACGTTTATCGCGACGTAAATTTTAAAAAATTTCGGATTTTTCTCGTTGCGGGCGATCAGCGCGAAAAGCATTGAAAGTAGCGCCAAAACCGCAAGCGCGATGAGGTGAAATACGTTAAAATACCCTTCCATCAAAAGCACTCCGAACTTGTCGTGATATTATAGTCCTGCGCGCGAAAGTTATTTACCGCGTGCGTGATCTCGCGCGTCGCGTTTACGTCCAGCGCCTCTTTTAGCACGATATTTTCTCTCAAAAACGGCTTTAGCTCGTTTGCGTAACGGCGCAGCGTATTGCCCGAGTTTTTGTAAAAGCTAAGGCCGATTTCGCAATAGTTAAACGGTTTTTTGGAGAGATTTGTGAGGCGCAGATCCACAAGCAGCGTGTTTGAGTACTCAAGCTGCTTGGTTGAGACTAGCTCGAGCGAGCGAGTTCGCAAATTTTCATCTAAAAGCTTAGGCATAAAATACGCCCCGCATCCAAGCCCCGCGATAGTAACGATCATCAGCGCAAAGCCCGCAAAAAAGGACTTTGATGCGACGTAAACGCAAAGCGAAACGAGCGCTAAAAAGGTCAAAAACATCCATATATAGGCGGCAAAATCCACCCAGCCAAGGTGCGTCAGATAGAAATTTAAGCCTTGTTTTAGTTCGTTTATCATCTTGCCTCTTTGCTTCGTTTGCCTTGCGGCGAGCCAAATTTGAAATCCGCCTGCATAAAGCGTGCCAAATTTGACCGCTCTAGCCTTTTCGCGAGTTTTTTTCCTCGATACCGCTTAGCCCGAAACGGCGCGCGAGCTCGGCCTTGACGCGGTCAGGATGCACTCCGTGTAGCGCTAACGCAACGAGCGAGTGAAAGCATAAATCAGCCGCCTCGTAGATGATCTCCTCGGTCGGCGTTTTCGGCTTTTGGTTTTTAGGCGTCTCGGTTTGGCTGTTTTGGTTCGCGGCGTTTTCGTTTGAAATTTTAGCAAATTTTTCGTTTTGGGTTAAATTTGACGAAATTTGACCGCCATTTGCGGCAGAGTTAAACTGTGCAGTTTCATTTTTGCGCGCCGAGGCGTCCTTGCACGCCATCACGAGCTCCGTGGCCTCCTCGCCGACTTTTTTTAGGATTGCGTTTTCGCCCTTTTTAAACAGGCTCGCGACGTACGAGGTCTGCGGATCGGCGTTTAGCTTGCGGTCGATTATCGCGTGATAAACCTCGTCGATTATGCCGTAGATCGGCTTTTTGGCTTGGTTTAAATTTTGCTCTTGCGTCAAATTTTGCCCATCATTGCTAGCTAAATTTGACTCGCCGCCGTCTCCCGAAATCTTTCTAAAAAAGCATGATTTTGCGCCCGTGTGGCACGCTACGCCGCCGTTTTGAACGACTTTGAGCAAGATCGTGTCGTTGTCGCAGTCCAGGAAAATCTCGTCTATCACTTGCGTATTTCCGCTCTCCTCGCCCTTTTTCCAGATGCGATTTTTCGTACGCGAAAAATAGTGCGCAAAGCCCGTTTTTAGACTCAAATTTAACGCCTCTTCGTTCATATAAGCAAGCATTAAAACCTCGCCGCTCAAGCTTTCTTGAACGATGGCGGGCAAAAGGCCGCCCACTTTTTCCCAGTCTATTTTCATTTTTATTTCCTTTCGGCTACGGGTTTAGCTCGGCGCGCGGGCAAATTTTAAATCCCAAATTTGACTTCAAATTTGAGCATAAAAAATCAAGGCGAAGTATCGCGAGATAGATTTTTACTTCGCTATGATCGTAACGCTAAAGCAAGAAAGGGCTTTGTTTCCCTTTTGGTCGCAACTGCAAGCAGAAGCGACGTAAAAATTTAGCATGGGCTAGACAAGGTAGTCTGCCGAGCTAAATTTTTACTAGCTCCGCTAAAGACGCTCGCGAGACGAGCCGCTTTAAGAAAAAGTTATTGCGTTATCGCGCTTTGTTTTGCTTTATCCTTCGTGTCTACCCAGATATTCGGCACCGCTCCGCCGGGCGTTAAGAATATCTTCGCGTCGTTGTTTTCGCGTAGCGCCTCGTTAAATTTAGCCTGCGTTTCGATCTGCTTTAAATTTAGCAAATTTTGATCGAGGCTTTTTGCGACCTCTTTATTTGCATAGGCCTGCGCGTCGGCTTCGATCTTAGCCGCATCCGCACGACCCTGAGCCTCGATGATAGCGGCCTTTGCCGTACCTTCAGCGAGGGCTGCTTTTTTGAGCGCCTCTTGATTTGCGCGCTCTACTTCGTATTTGGTTCGCTCGGCCTCTTGCTTAGCGATTTGTACGCGCTCGATCTGCTCTTTTACCTTTTCAGGTAGGATAATCTCGCGTAGTTGCACGGTTAGCAGCTCGACTGGTTTGTTTGGCTGAGCGTCGATATCCTTTCGGATACCCTCGTCGATAGCCGTGGCTAGGTCGTTTCGCTTCGTCGGTAGCTCCTCGGCGGTGTATTTACCCGCGATGCTGCGCACGACGTCGCGTACGACGGGATCGACGATCTTGTTTTCCCAGCTAAGACCCCAAGACGCGATCGTTTGAGGCGCGTTTTCAGGATTTAAGCGGTACTGCACGGTGATGTCGATGCTAACAGGCAAGTTTCTCGCGTCCAAAACGGAGATCGAGTTTTTGCGTATGATGCCGGCTTGAGCCTGCGCGCCGTACTTTTGCGCCGCCTCGCCCATATCTTCGCCCGAAGTGTAGTTGATGAGGCGTACGCGCGTATCGACTACGATGACTTTTTGCAAAAACGGGATAAAGAAGTGCAGACCCGGCTGCATCGGAGATGGGTCGTATTTACCCAAATTTGACTTGATGCCTACTTCGCCCGAGTTTATCGTAACGAAAGGCTGCGTGAGCGCAATCACGGCCACAAGCGCGATGATGACGTAGGCAAAGGCCGAAATTTTGCCGAACCCTTTAAAATCAGGCGTTTTAAAATTTACTTTCGGTCCTTTGCTCTCGTCGCCGCTATCGTCTCCGCCGCCGGAGCCTCGTTTTTTATTAAAATAATCGTTCAAATCCGCTGGCATTTCGTTCCTTAAATGTAAGTTAGCATCGAGGCGTATTTTGGATTGCGTCCGTAAACTATGTCAAAATACGCGTCTTGTAGGCGTTTGGTTACCGCACCGCGCTCGCCTGCGCCGATCACGCGGTTGTCGATATTGCTTATCGGAGTGACCTCGGCCGCCGTACCCGTGAAAAACGCCTCGTCCGCAGTGTATGCGCGGTCGCGAGTGATGCGCTCCCTGTGCACTTCGATACCTAGATCGTGAGCGATTTTGATGACGGTGTCTTGCGTGATGCTAGCTAGGCTGCTGTCGTTTGGAGGAGTGATTAGCGCGCCGTTTTCTACGATGAAAAAGCACTCGCCCGGCCCCTCTGAGATGTAGCCCTCGCTATCAAGTAGCAGCGCCTCGTCGTAGCCCGCCTCTTTGGCCTCGTAGTTTGCCATTTGCGAGCAGAGGTAGTTCGAGCTTGATTTTGCGCGGCTCATTTGACCGCCGACGTTTAGTTTAGCAAAGCTTGAAATTTTCACACGGATGCCTTTTTTTAGCCCCTCTTCGCCTAGATACGCACCCCACTCCCATGCGGCGATCGCCGTATTTACGGGAGCTTTTGTGTGAGCTAGACCCATGATGCCGTAGCCTAGGTAAACGATCGGGCGCAGATAGACGTTTGATTTAAATTTATTTGCGCGAAGTAGCTCGACCTGCGCGTCTTCAAGCTCTTTTTGCGTGTATTTGACGTTTAGGATCGTCATTTTGGCTGATTTTAGTAAGCGCGCGGTGTGGTCGCTAAGGCGAAATATCGCTAAGCCTTTATCCGTCATATAGGCTCTTGTGCCCTCAAATACGGCGTTTGCATAGTGAAGCGAGTGAGTTAGGACATGGACTTTAGCGTCCTCCCATTTGACTAATTTTCCATCCATCCAGATAAATTCGGAAGGGTTCATTTAGTATCCTTTTTTATAAAATTTGCTGAGTGTAGCTAAAATTTCTTTAAAATTTTGTAATGTTTAAGATTTCGGTCTAAAATTTTGAGCTTGCGAGGCAAAATTTACCCCGACTTTAGAGCTCATCGGCTACGACGTCCTCGATGTTTTCAGCAAAAGGCAGCACAAGCGTCTTATTAGAGCCAAACGCACTATGCCACAGGGCTTTTTTGATCGCTTCGTAAGGCGTATCGTAAATTTTAGCCAGCTCTTGCAGTAGCTCCTCGGCCTTATCGTCGCTTAAATTTTCGCTGCGATAAAATAGCATTAACGTCGCGCCGATACCGATAAACTCAAACCCGAATCGCTCGTTCATCATCAAAATAAACGCATACGTCTGCTCAGGCTCAAAATCGTCCGTAAAATACCCCTGAATCATTCTCGCAAATACGTCCGTACTGCGCTCGCAAGGGCACAGATAAACGTCGATATCCTCGTCAAGAGCGTTGTAGTCGCGGGTATTTAGGTATTCTAAAGCCTTTAATTTATCGGGATAGTTTAGGCTAAATTTACCGTAAAATTCGCTCACTTCAGCCTTATACTCGGGATCGTTTAGGATGTCCAGCATCAAACGAAACTCCGCAGCGGGAAAGTTGCGCGCATCCGGATTTTGCACATTATACTCCTCCTCGTCCAGCATCTCGAAACTAGAACTTGCGTGCATATTCGTGTATTCGCATTGCGGGGCGTTTTCGATGATAAAAAGCGGCTTAAATCCCGTATGCTGCTCGCACAAGCGATTATATGCGATCGTGACGGCGTTCATATTTTGATGAGCGTTAAGGACGCCGTATTTTAGGGTAAAATTCGCTTCGCGCGTGTAGCGCGGATCGGGCTTTTCGAGCCTAAACGAAATAAGCTTTTCAGGGCGACAAATCGTGTAAAAAGCTAGCTTTAATTTTTCAAAAAACGACATATTTTTTCCTTTTTAAATAATTTAATTCTTTAGTTTAAAGGGGCAATTTAAGCCAAAAACGGCTTAAATCTCAAAATTCGGCTTCATATTTAAACATAGAGCGATAATGCCGCAAGCAAAGTAGATGGGCAAGGATAAAGGAGCTATATATAAGCGACTCTAGCCGGCGGCAAAATTTAAACGAAATAATAATTTCTTGTTTGGGGTCAAATTTGAAGCGTTGCTTGGATTTAAAAGCTAATTCCAAATTTGAGCGTAAGAAAAAAGGTGAAGCATCGCGAGATCATTTTTAACGTCGCTACGGTTTTTGTGGCCAAGGCTAGCTATGTAGGTTGCCGCAAAGACCTCTGCTTGCAGTTGCAAGTAAAACGAAGCAAAAACTCATAAAAGCCGCCGGCAAAACTGCTATTTTTCTAAAATTATCCTAGTCGCGGCAGGATCTACGCACTCTTTTTGCATTATTATTTCGCCTATCTCCCTTGCTCTTATAATGCCTGAGAGCGGATTTTTCACGCTAGCTATGCCGCCTAAAATTTCGGCGTCCACGCTTGAATATTCAAAGGCTAGCGTGGTATCTAGCGTTTGGCAGCCGCGCAGTACGAGATTTTGCACGTAGCAAAGCCCTTGCAGGCTCTCTATCACGCAGTTTTCAAAGGTCACGTTTTTGCTGTTCCACGCGAGGTATTCGCCGCTGATGAAGCTGTTTCGCACGGTCACGTTCTCACAGTTCCAAAAGGCGTCTTTGCTAAGCAGCTTGCTATCCTCGACGAGCAGGTTCTTACAGCCGTCAAAACCGTAGTTCCCGTCCAAATTTAGCCCGTAAACGCGCACGTTTTCGCAGTTCATCGCAAAATAATCCCCGCGCGCGCAGACGTTTTTTATCTCCACGTCCGCGCAGCTCCACAGCGTCTCCTCGGCCTGGGTCAAATTTACGTTTTCTAGCTTCACGTTTTGGCACCTGCGGAAGGATTTTGGCGCCTGGATTAGCGTATCTTTAAAGCCCACGTCTCGCGCGTACCAGATGCCCGCACGCGCCATCTGCATCAAAAATCCGCCCTCAACGGCGACGTTTTTAGTGTACCACAACGGATATTTCCACTCGAAAGTGCAGTTTTTTAGGCGCAAATTTTGCCCGTGCTTTAGCGGCGACTCGCCTGCTGCGAACCCGCACCGCTCAAACTCCGCGTCCTTTGCGCCAAACATCGCGCGCTCGCCGATAAATTTTTGCTCGACAAATTTTTGCATATTTCGCCTCCGTCGTTTTTGTTGATTATATCGGTTTTACGGCAACAAGGGTGTAAATTTTAAAAATCGGAGCGAAATTTATGAAGCAAACGGGTAAATTTAAGCAGCAGTAAAAATCCAAGCGTTTAGGCGTTGCTATTGTCTTTCGGAGTCCTATTTTCCCAAACGCCTGGCAGGAAAAGGTAAGATTTAGACTAGCGCAAAGGATGGAAACGCGAGCCTAAATTTTACCTTTTGCAGTCAAATTTGCCGTATCCGAGCGAGTGCCGGAGGGCGTCAAATTTGATCTAAATTTAAAGCCTGCGACCAGCCAAATTTAACCCGGCCGCAAGCGCAAAAATCCAAACTTACCAAAAAGCGGCCCCGAAGCGCACCGGCCGAGAGCCGCTAAATTTTACTTCTCAAACGCCTTTTCTAGGCTAAACGGAAACGCCTGATAGCCCATCGCGTTGGTCATTTTGATTTCGATTGACGGCTCTTTTGCTCCCCACTCAAACTCGTTGATGTGAGGGCTAGGCACGCCGACCGGGCGACCTTTGGCGATGTCAAACTGCATGCCCGCGACCGCCGAGTAAACCATCACGCTATCAAGGTCGTCTTGATACTGCGCTAGCGAAGTGACCGAGCTGTACCACTCGCTACCGCGCTGTTTGCCGTACTCCCAGACTTGCTCGACGGTTTTAGCTTTTTCGTCGATTTTATAAACGACCGCGCGGGAGTATTTCATACCCGCCATCGCAGGCTGCTCCATACCGCGTGTGTCGCCGTTGTCAAAGACGGTGAGATAAAGGGCGCCCTTTTTGGACTTGCTATCGATACGAAATGCCGTATGTTGCGTCCACTGCCAGTCAAATCCGCCCTTCTCGCTCTCGTAGCCCGGGCATTTTGAATACTCGTCCTCGCAGACGATTTTTTTGCCGTCTTTATCTACAGGCTGGAGCAAGTAGCCCTTAAACTGATCCTTCCAGCCTTTGTGCGCGCCCATTATCCATTTGACTTTTTTGTCGCGGCCGATCTTGATGACGGCGTCTTGGTGGCGGCTGGAGATGATGATACTATCGTCGCTTGGATCATAATCCACGCTATTTACGTGCGCCCAGTTGCGTCCGGGCCCCGAGCCCACGATGTCGCCCCATTTTTCGTTCGTATCCATCGCGGCTAGTTCGTCCGTGCTCGCGGTGTGGCCCGCCTTGCTAGCGTCGATATTTAGGCACACAGCACCCTGATCGAGCGTTTTTAGCACGATGTCGCGGTAAGGATCTAAAATTTCATATAGCCTAAAGTCATCCACGACGTTGCCGTCACGATCGACCTCGACAATGACGTCGCGGACCGTGCGGACGTTTTTACCGTCGGCGCGCTTATAGTTGGCGTTTGCCGCGCGTAGGAAATAGTGCCCGTTTTGCGCCACGTCCATAGAGTGCGAGAAGTCGTTGTATCCCGCAGGTAGCTCGCGGTTAAAGATTTCGCGTCCCATTATGTC
Source organism: Campylobacter showae (assembly GCF_900573985.1). NCBI lineage: Bacteria > Pseudomonadati > Campylobacterota > Epsilonproteobacteria > Campylobacterales > Campylobacteraceae > Campylobacter > Campylobacter showae. The sequence goes on from NZ_UWOK01000001.1 coordinate 211,232, forward strand.
GTATTTTGCGTATCTTTGGCCGTAACCCCACGTCATCGCGCCGTCGTCGTTTTGTTTAAAGCCCATCATAACGCCCGCGCTAAAAGGCTGCTTGAGGTCGTAAATTTTACTCGGCTCCAGATACCAGCGTACTTCGCCTTTGGTATCCAGCACGAAGTTGTTTGGGCTGTAGTTCCACTCGATCGCGCCGCCTGCGGGGTTGTTCCACACGACTTTGGTGCCCTTGCCGGTTTTATTTACGAAGTTATTTACGTAGTAGAGGCGGTTGGCAAATTTCGCGCTCGGAGCCTTCACGACTTCGATTTTATCAAACAGCGCGCCCTTTTGAGACGGCATGCCAGAGCTTTCTAGATAAATCGCGGGAGCGTAAATTTTATAGGTTTCTTTTACGTGCTCGGTTTGACCCTTGTAAATTTTATCGTACTCGACTTCGACGGTGTTTTGATAGTTAGGGTAAAGTCCAAAAACAGGGATTCCGCCGTGCGTGCGAAGGTGTTTATCGGCGACTTTATAGCTGATAACCTGACCGCCGGGCTTTGGCACGATAGCGACTTTTGCGTTTGCTAGCGTGTAGCCGCCGTTTTTGATGACCGCCGTTAGAGGCGCAATGTCGTATGGGTTTACGACTACTTCGCCGATCTTGCCCGGAATGCCGTAGTCTATGTGCGCGCCGCTAGGTCCGCCGATAGCGAGCGCAGCCGTGCTTAGACCGCCTAAAAGCGCCGCAGCTAGCGCAAATGAAGAAAGAGTTCGCTTCATCTTATTCTCCTTTGAATTGGTTTGATATCGTAATTTTAATCAATCTCGCTAACGTAGAAATCACGCGTTTATTAAGACTTGCTTAATTATAAAAAATAATTTCAAATTTTGGCTTTTGTACCAAAATTTAGTCGAAATTTTATAAATTTAATCTAAAATTTATCTTAGCGTGAGTTTTGCGGCGGCGAGAGGATATAAAATTAACGCAAACGAAATCATTTTAAGGAGCACTCCATGAACCTACTTTCTAAATTTACAAAAGGCTTTCTAGCTGTTGCGATGTTCGGCGCCCTTAGCGCGGCTGCGTTTACCGAGGGCGAGGACTACGTAAAGCTACAAAAACCGCTATCCGTGGAGCAAAACACGCTAGTTAAGGTCTTTAGCTACGCATGCCCGTTTTGCTACAAATACGATAAAACCGTCACGCCAAAGGTCGTAGAAAAGGTCGCGGGGCTAAAATACGTGCCGTTTCATCTAAAAACCAAGGGCGAATACGGCGAGCTCGGAAGTAAAATTTTAGCCGTTTTAGCCGTGATGGACGAGGAAAAGGGCGTTAGCCTGCTAGATGAAAACTCGCTGTTTAAAAAGGCTAAATTTGCCTACTACAAAGCCTATCACGATCAAAAGCAGCGCTGGAGCGATGGCAAGGACGAGGCTGCGTTTTTAAAGACGGGACTTGATGCGGCAGGCATCAGCGAGGCGGACTATCAAAAAAAGCTAGAGGATCCAAAAGTCGCCGAACTGCTTAAAAAATGGGACGAGAGCTACGACGTAGCGAAAATCCAAGGCGTGCCGGCGTTCGTCGTAAACGGCAAATACCTCATCATGACGAAGTCCATCAGCTCTATCGACGGCATGGCGCAGCTAATTGAAGAGCTGCTCAAAAAATAGGGCGCGGGCATGAAATTTGCGGAAAAAATAGCGAAATTCGCAGATAGCCGCCTGCCGTGGGCGATCCTCATAGTGGTGAGCGTGGGACTCGTGATCCTCGCGCACTCGCTGTTTCAAAACTACGTCTATATGCCCCCTTGCGAGCAGTGCGTCTATATCCGCTTTGCCTTTTTGTGCATGGCGCTGGGAGGCCTGGTCGCGATCATAAATCCCAAAAATTTGCTCCTCGCGGCGGTCGGCTACCTGTTAGCCTTTTGGGGCGCGATTCAGGGCATAATGTATAGCGTCAAGCTCGCCAAGATCCACGACGCCGTGCACGGAGACGATCCGTTCGGCGTGCAGGGCTGCTCAACCGAGCCGCACTATCCGTTCGGCCTGCCGCTTGAGCGGTGGGCGCCTGATTGGTTCTTGCCTACGGGCGACTGCGGTTACGATAATCCGCTAGTGCCCGAGGGCGTCACGCTAGACGGCTTTCAGAAGTATCTGGTGGACCTTTATCAAGACGGCTGGTATCTGATCCCATCAAGTAAATTTATGTCGATGGCGGACTGCACGCTGATAGGCTTTGGCGTCTGCTTCCTCGTGCTTGCCGCGATGTCCGTTTGCAAAATTTTAACTCTGAAAAAAGCTTAAATCGGTCTAAATTTAGACCGATTTTGCTATACTCGCCGCATGAGAGCCTTACGCGAGCATAATTTTAAAATTTACTTCATCATCATTTTCGCGAGCCTTTTCGTGGTGCTTTTGGGCGTGAAAAACTACGAGGACGCCAAGGCGCAGATCACGGCGCTTGCGGATAAAAACAAGATCGCCGCGAGCGAAAATATGGTCGGGAATTTCTCGTTTTGGCTGGATGAGCGACTGCACTCGCTGGTGCGCGCGGCTAAATTTATAGAAAACGCGGGCATCGCGCAAGATAGCGAAAAGCTGGGTGCCCTCATACGGCTTTTTAAAGAAAACTCAGTAGAATTCGACGCCTTGCAGTTTTTACGCGAGGACGGGGAGATCTTCGTGGACGGCAAGGAGCTGGGCGACGATGAAGCGATGCCAAAGAACCTGCGCACGGGACTTGTGTGGTTTGAGGAGACCAAAAGCACGCTCGCACCCACGGTAAATTTTATGCAGCGCCATAAAATTTTAGGCGAGCCGACGCTAAATTTATGCGTGCCCGTGCTGGACGGCGGCTCGTTTGCGGGGGTGTTTTGCGGCGTAGTGAAACTACAAAACATACTAAAAAATATGGAGAAATTTAAACTCGCGCCCGATTCCTACGCCTTTATCGTTACTCACGGCGGCGAAATTTTAACGCCAATGAAGGACGCGGCGCTAAAAAAGCAGATCGAGGATAAATTTAAAGAGCTTTTCCTGCGCGACGAGGACATCACGAGCCTAAATATCGGCTCAAATTTCATCTCCGTTGCCGAGATCCCCACGCTAAACTGGTTCATAGGAGCCGGCACCGATAACGAAAAAGAGCTTGCCGCGCTGCTTAACTCCGTGCTAAAAAACGCCCTCATCTTGCTTTTTGCGTTCGCGGCGCTGGCGCTGGTGGCAAATTTCCTCCATAACTTTATGTACTCAAAAATCAAAAATCTGCAAGACGACTACGAAGCCCTGCTCAAGCACAAAGCCCGTATGAGCGAAGCCGGCGAGCTAATAAGCGGCATAAATCATCAGTTTATTCAGCCGGTTAATTCGCTAAATTTGATGATCTCAAGCCTGCTCATGCTGCAAAAAGACGGCAAGCTAGACGCCGCGACACTAGAGAGTATGCTGCAAAAGGGGCAGGCTGCGACCGTGCTTTTAAGCGATACGATCGAGATTTTTAGAAATTTTTACAAAAGTAGCGACAGCCCGCAAAAATTTAGCGTGCAGCGCTGCATAAAAGACCTGCTAAAGCTCATGCACACCGAGCTTAGCAAAGCAAACGTCGCGGTAAGCCTGAGTGAATTTAAAGACGAAGAGGCCACGCAGCGGATGGGCATCGTGCAGCAAATTTTACTCATCCTCATTCACAACGCCAAAGACGCGGTCGTGGAGAGATACAAAGATGAGATCGCCAAGCGGCAGGTTTTTATTGACGTCAAATTTGAAAACGGCACGTGCAAGATAGCCGTCACGGACTACGGCAGCGGCGTGAGCAAGGAGCTTCGGGATAAAATTTTGACCCAGCCAAAAACTACCAAAAGGCAAGGAAGCGGTATCGGGCTGTATTTTGGCAAAAAGCTCGCAAATGAAAAGCTCGCGGGTGATATCAAGCTACTAAGCGCGGGCGATCCGACGACGTTTGAGCTAAGCTTTGAGATAAATTTAAAGGAGTGAGATGCAAGAGCACTTAAAGCTACTTAAAGACCTAACCGTCCTCATCGTCGAGGACGACGAGATCGCAAGAGAGCTGCTAATAGGCGGGCTAAAGCCATACTGCCTAAGCGTCTGGGGCGCGGGCGACGGACTAGAGGGGCTGGAGCGCTTTAAAAAGCTAGCTCCCGCCATCGTCATCACCGATATCCACATGCCCGCAATGAACGGCTTTGAGATGATGAAGGAGATGATGCGCATAAAGCCCGCGCAAAAATTTATCGTCTTTACCTCCTACGACACCGACGACAACCTCATCAGAAGCATCGAGCACGGCGCGGCATCGTTTCTAAAAAAGCCCGTCGATATCGCCGCCCTGTGCCGCCTGCTCGTGGCTCTAACCTACGAAAAAGACGAAAAGCTCGTGCGTCTGGGCCCGCAAACTAGCATAAATCTCGCTAAAGAAAAGATCTACAAAAACGGCGAGGAAATTTACCTCTCCTTTTTACAAAACAAGCTCTTTTGGCTCTTTGCGTATAATCTAAACAAGCTCGTGAGCTACGAGATGATCGAGGAGTTCGTCTACGAGGGCGAGCAAACTAGCAAGGGCGCGATACAAAACGTCGTGCTAAGGCTGAAGCGGGAGCTGGGAGTTAAATTTAAAAACATCAGTGAAAGTGGGTACATACTGCTAAGCGGCGAGTAATCTAAATTTGGCGGCTTGTCTTTTGAGCGTCTTTGAATGAGTTTGAAATTTTAAGTCTGCGGCAGACTACTGTCTAGCCTTGACTTAAAATTTCTGCACAACATTCAAATCCATCTCAAAATACTTCGCCTTATCTTTTGCGTTCAAATTTGAAGTCAAATTTGTAAATTTTAGCTCAAATTTTACTCGTCAAGACCCGCATCTTGAAAACGTCAAATTTGCAAATTTAGTAAGCTATGAGATAAATATTCCAGACGGATTGTGTGTAGTTTAAATAGTTTTTGGCGGATACGACGGGAGCGGACTGGTCGTCCGTGACCCGAGTATCCTAGCCGAAAACTACTTTTGAAATCCGTCAAGCGCGGGGAATCCCAAATTTAAATTTGATTGATTTCGCTACTGCGCGCGTTATACACAAACCAGCTTAGTATCATCACAAGACAAAACGCCCCAAACACCGCAAAAAACGCAAAATTCGCCCACGAGTAAATTTTGATAAATCCCGCCTCGTTTGCCGCGCTAAAATCAGGCGCAAAAAGGCTTGGGCAAATTTCATTTAACGGTAGCGCAAAAGGAAAGCCAATCTCGCTAACGCCGCTAAAATCGCTCGTAGAGTAATCAAGCCCAAATATCACGCCTAAAAAAATTAGGAAAAATCCCGCAAGCTTGACGCCAAAAACCTTAGGCGCGCACATCGCCACGCACACGCCAAACGCCGCAAATATCGTCGCAAAGCGTAGCTTCACAACAAGCGCGTCCGCAACCGCACCGCCCAAAAACAGCTCGCACAAGATAAATTTGATCGCCAAAACTGCAAGCAACGCCGCCCAAAATACCCGCCTTCGCTGCAAGTTATAAACAAAGCAGACAAAGCCCTTGTTTTCGATATTGTAGTCCATTATTTTGCTAGCAGCTCCCTCACTGCCGCCGCCATCGCGTCTACCGAGCCGATCGCCTTCACGTTGATCAGGTACCTACCGCCGACCACGTATGCAGGCACGCCCTGGATCTTGGCCACGTCGTAGCTATCGTCCCACGCTTTTAAAATTTCTTGCGCGCGCTGGCTGGCTAGGGCCTTGTCATAGTCTGCGTCGCTCACGCCCGCCGCGCTAAGAGCCGTCTGGATAAATCTCGCCTTGTCTTTGCCGCCGTTAAAATCATCATCCTTGTCGTGAGTGGCCTTGTAGATCGCAAATTTGGCCTTTTTAAATTTAGACTTGTCGCTAAGCAAACTAACGTCGCTAGCCTCGTCTAAAACGATCATTGCGGCAAAAATTTTGCTCGCCGTTTCGCCGAGCTTGCCCTTGGTTTTTAGGTGATACGGGATAAATTTGACTCCGTCTAGCTCGCCAAATAGCTTTGGCGTGACGCTTCGGTCAAATTTGTAGCAGTGGACGCACTCGTAGCTAAAGACCTTTACTACGCTATCTTTTGGTACGTTTAGAGGCTTTTCTAGCGTTTGGTAGTCCGTGCCCTCCTCCAGCGCGTTTGCACCTACGCTAATCAAGCAAACGGCGGCTAAAATTCTTAAAAATTTAGCGATTTTCATAAAATTCCTTTGCGGTAAATTTTAAAGATTGTATAAAAGAAAGGGTAAATTTGAGATTAAGCGAGCTAAGCCAGGCAAATTTGACGGGTTAAATTTGACGGCGCTGCGGATAAAATTTCGGCAAGCAAGTTAAATTTAAATAAAGCAGCGAGTCAAATTTCATTTCAAATTTAACTCGCCGCGTAATTACCGAATCCAGCCACACACCCGATTTTAGCGGCGGCTAGAAAAACTAAACCGGAAAGGTCAAATTTTAATACTCAAAGATATTCGGATCGATCACCATCGCGCGGTAGGCCACGTCGTCTCTAGACGCAGACTCTACGTCCATTTCAAATTTGACGTCATTGCTCTTCGGATCGATCTCCACGAGCACCATTTTGATCGTCTTATCGGGCTTTAGCAGATAGACGTTCGAGCTTGAGATGAAGTACGTGCTTTTATCCTTTTGCCACTCGACGATACTAGTAACCGCGCTGTAAAAGTCAAATCCGCGCTCCTTGCCAAACTCCCACGTCTGCTCGACCGTGCCCTTTTTCTCGTCGATCTTGTACTCGACCGCGCGAGAGTATTTTTCCTCTTTTAGCGCAGGCTGCTCCATGCCGCGGCCGTCGCCGTTGTCAAATACGCTGATGTGCTTTACGCTGCCCTTGTTATCGTAGCGCGGAGTGAGCCACGCGGTGTGCTGCGTCCACGACCAGTCGAAGTCGCCCTCGCATTTTGAGTTTTCGCATTTGATTTTGTTGCTGTTTTTATCCACGGGCACTAGCACTTTTTCTTTAAAGTCCGCACTCCAGCCCTCAGGACTTGCGAGGATCCATTTTACCTTTTTGTCGCGACCGATCTTGACGATACCTTGGTGGCGAAGCGAGAGGATGATACCGTCGTCGCTAGGATCGTATGAGATCGAGTTTACGTGCGCCCAGTTGCGTCCCGTGCCGGTCGAGGTCACGTCGCCAAACGGCAGATCGTCGCTAATTTTGATCTCTTTGGCGTCCATGTCGATATTTAGGCACACGGCGCGAGCGTCAAGAGCCTTGATGAGGTTGCTGCGGTAGACGTTTTTGCCGAAAATTTCATTCAGATCCCACTCGTCCACGACCTTGCCGCTGCCGTCCACTTCGATGATGTGATCTCTGATCGTGTGCGAGAGCCTGCCGTCTGCGTGGTGGTAGTTGTATTTACCGACGCGAAGCAGCAAGTGATCGCCTTTTAGCGGCATTACTTCGTGGCTAAGGTCGATGTAGCCGCGCGGCAGCTCGCGATTATACACCTCTTTGCCCATCATATCGTAGCGCATATATCGCTGCGCCATACCCCAGCTCAGATCGCCGTTTGGCAGCTGATGAAAGCCCATCATCATGCCGCCGTCCATCACCCTGCGCTCGCTGCGATCGTAAAATTTCTGATAGTCCAGATACCATCTGACCTCGCCCTGCGTATCGACGACGAAATTTTCGGTGAAATCATTCCAGCTAGCAGCACCCCCGTTTTTCCAATCAAGCGGTTTATAGACGCTCGTAATGGTGTTGTTGATGAGATAGAGCCTGTTTTTAAACGCAGGATCGACCTTTTTGACCTTCATCTTTTGCATGTGGCTAAATCTATAATCTCGGCTATACGTCACGATCGGCTGAGCGTAAATTTTATACTTTTCGACCTTCTTTTCGCCGTTAAAAACGTAGCTCACTTCAACCTCGTTTAGATAGTCCGGATACAGCCCCCAGATCGGCACGCCGTCGTGCGTCAGCAGCGCATGCTCGGAGACGTTGTAGGCGATGTCGATACCGCCGCCCGGTTTACCCAGCACCCGCACGTGGATATCCTTGATGTCCTTGCCCGCCCTATCGATAACGGCGGTCAGCGGCGCCACGTCGTATGGGTTGATAAACACCGAGCCGAGTTCGCCTTGCACCTTCACCTGATGCGCCAAAACGCCCGCACTCGCCGTCTGAGGCACCGCTATAAACGCACCGCTTGCCAAGGCCGCAGCCAAAACGATTGAACCGAAAAAATTCTTACGCATATTCGCTCCTTTTGGGTAAATTTATCTAATTTTACCACTACCGAATCACGCAATAATCATACTAGATTTAAATTTTACTTAAATATCAAATTTAAAGATAAATATTAATATAAAGGCTTAAATTTTAGAATGAGGTCGAGTCGGATAACGAGTCAAATTTTGATATAATTAGCCCGATTTTATCAAATTTAAGGAGAAAAAATGCCTTTCATAAACGTAAAAATGGCAGGCCCGGAGCCGACAAAAGAGCAAAAGCAAAAGCTGGTCGAGGAGATGACCGACACCATGGTGCGCGTGCTGGGCAAAAATCGCGAGCGAGTGCAAATTTATATCGAAACATACGACGCAAGCTCGATAGGCTCGGGCGGCAAGACGCTTGAGGAGATTAGAAAGGAGCAAAAATGAGCGAATTTTCAAAAGAGGATTTGGAGCGAAAAATCACGCTAGCAGCGGGCGATACGGCGCCCCAGTTTAGCCTAGAAAACAGCGACGGCGTAAGCGTCAGCCTAAAAGACTTCGTCGGCAAAAACGTCGTGTTGTACTTTTATCCGAAAGACAATACCCCGGGCTGCACGACCGAAGCATGCGAATTTAGCTCGCTTTACGACGACTTTATAGCCAAAGACACCGTGATCGTGGGCGTTAGTCCCGATAGCGTCAAGTCGCATGCGGGCTTTGCGCAAAAACAGAGCCTAAAGCACATCCTACTAAGCGATCCCGCGCACGAAGTCGCCAAACTCTACGGCGTCTGGCAGGTAAAGAAAAACTATGGCAAAGAGTATCTAGGCATCGCGCGCTCGACCTTTGTGATCGGCAAAGACGGCAAGATCGCGAAGGTGTATAAGAGCGTGAAGGCGAAGGAGCATGCGGCAAAGGTTCTCGCCGATCTAGCGAAATAAATTTGCTTGGCGACTTGCCTCGCGAGCGCTTTTAAATGATTTTTGCTTCGCTGCACTCGCAACTGTAAGCAGAACGTAAATTTCGCCCTGCGACAGACTATATGTCTAGTCTTGGGACGAAATTTACTTCAAAACATTTAAAATCATCTCACGATACTTCGCCTTATCGTTTTATGTTCAAATTTGAAGTCAAATTTGTAAATTTCGGCTTCAAATTTTACCCGCCGAGACCCGCACCCTGAAAATGCAAAATTTAAACTCACGACGCTTTGCGTCAGCAAAGCAGTGTCGCCACCTCTAACGTGCAGTGGGGTTGGTGGGGGTTTGGGGGCGGAAGGGGCGACGCTTCGTAAGTAGAAACCCCTTCCGCCTCCAAAGAAAAAGAAAAGTCGGATATAAAAGGGAACTCTTTTGCTTTAGCTACGCTTCGCAACTGCTGGCAGAGCGTAATTCAAGCCCCTTCCCCCTTAATAAGAAAGATTAAATTTAATGCGCAATGCTAAATTTAGCCAAATCAAATTTAGCGCCGTAAAGATACAGGTCTCGGTGCGTCAAATTTAAAATATTCCCCGCAAATTTAACCTAAACCCCCGTCAAATTTCCGCTCAAATTTTTGATAACGATTATTTTCTAATTATCAAAATATTTATAATGAAGGAGTAATATTTCAGTTATTAAATAATCTTTCAAGGAGAAAAAATGGTTAAGTTACAAGAAAAATACGACCTTTTTATAAATGGCGAATTCGTCCCCGCAAGCAGCGGCAAGACGCTAGACACCTTTGATCCCGCCACCGGCAAAAAGCTAGCCGCGATCGCGGACGCAAGCAAAGAGGACGTGGACGCCGCGGTCAAGGCCGCTCGAGAAGCGTTTAAGACGTTTCGCCATAGCACGGTGAGCGAGCGAAGCAGAATTTTGCTCAAAATCGCCGATATAATCGACGCAAACAAGGATTTTTTGGCCGCGGTCGAGACGATGGACAACGGCAAGCCTATCCGCGAGACGCTAAACGTGGACGTGCCGTACGCGGCGGAGCATTTTAGGTATTTTGCCGGCGTGATCCAGGGCGAAGAGGGCAGCGCAAACGTACTCGAGGAAAAGCACCTCTCGCTAATCTTGCGCGAGCCTATCGGCGTCGTAGCGCAGATCGTACCATGGAATTTCCCATTTTTGATGGCGGCGTGGAAGCTAGCTCCGGTCATCGCAGCCGGCGACACGAGCGTGCTAAAGCCGTCGTCTGAAACGAGTCTGAGCGTGCTCGAGCTAATGCGCCTCATCAAAGACGTGCTGCCAAAAGGCGTCGTAAACGTAATCACGGGCAAAGGCAGCGGCGCCGGAGCGTTTTTGCAAAAACATAGCGGCATCGACAAGATCGCATTTACCGGCTCGACCGAGATCGGACGCGAGATCGCTATCTCGGCGGCTGAAAAAATCATCCCCGCAACGCTCGAGCTAGGCGGCAAATCAGCCAACATCATCTACGCCGACGCGGACTTCGATCTGGCTCTAGACGGCGTTCAGATGGGTATTTTGTTTAACCAAGGGCAAGTTTGCTGCGCGGGCAGTAGGATATTTGTCGAGGAGAAAATTTACGACAAATTTATCGCCGCGGCTGTGGAGAAATTCAAAAATCTAAAAGTCGGCGATCCGCTCGATCCAAAGACGCAGATGGGCTCTCAGATCAACGCCAAACAAGCCGCCAAGATCGTCGAGTACATCAATATCGGCGTCAAAGAAGGCGCCAAAATCGCCGTCGGAGGCAAGCTCGCGGCTGCGGGAGATAGCTTCGTCGAGCCGACGCTGCTAGTGGACGTGAGCAACGATATGCGCGTGGCCAGAGAGGAGATTTTCGGCCCGGTAGGCGTCGTGATCAAATTTAAAAACGAGGACGAACTCATAAAAATGGTAAACGACAGCGAATACGGCCTAGGCGGCGGCGTCTTCACACAGGACATCACTCGCGCCATCCGCACCGCTCGCGCGATGGAGACGGGCCGCGTGTGGATAAACTGCTACAACCAGATCCCGGCGGGCAGCCCGTTCGGCGGCTACAAGAGCTCGGGCATCGGCCGCGAAACGCACAAAATCATCCTTGAGCACTACACTCAGATGAAAAATATCATGGTAAATTTGACGGGCAAGGTTAGTTCGTTTTATTAGAATTTCGCTTAATGCAACTTTGGGTCGGGCGATTTGCTCGGCCCTTTTTTGGATTCGACAAAATTCTTATAAATTCGCACAAATTTAAAACTGATTTTTATCTACTTTCGTTTTAAATTTAATATCAAGCCGGTGATTTTACGCCAAACGGGATCACTCATCTATCCCGCAAATTTGACTAAATTTAGTTTTATGCATTCGGATCGTTAAATTTCCAAATTTTAGAAGTCGAACTCTCACGACTCATTACGAATTTTTCCGCAAATTTGCCGAAAAAATGATACCCCGAGCCAGCCTGCGCGATCACGTCTAAAAGCTCGTCCGCATGCGTAGTATAGACGCCGCCCACATAGCTCACACCTCTATCAAAAAGAGTCTTAGGCGACATCGAAACCGTCGGTCCGACGACGATGACTTCGGCCCCGCCCCTTTTTAGACTCAAGATCTCCTCCAGCGTGTCGTTTAGTAGCGTGACGCCGGTTATGATGATATTATTAGCCGTTCTGATCGCATCCGCAGCCTACCCCTGCAGGACAGAATACTCAAGCTCGTAACATTTTAGCGCGCCCTTATCAAGCTTCATAACGCAAAAATCAGGCCATTTTTTATTATAAATTTAACGCAAGACGCCAGCACGCCCGCGATCACGCTAAACGAGCTGCGCTTGATAGCTAGCTCATCAAATGGATCAGCCTTAAATTTGGTCGCATACGAACTACCAGAGCGCTCATAACATGTCTGCGAAAGCGCGTTTAGAGCAGCTACGGCGATGGTTTTTTTGATAGGGCTATCGCTAGATAAATCTTTTAGAAGAGTTTTTATGTTTTTGCCGCAGATGTTGCCGGAATTTGGCATTACCGCGGCTTGCGACGGACAGCAAACGGCCTCCGAAAAGGACTTTAGCAGAGTGTAACTCACGTCGCAAATACCGCTACTTAGCTTTATGTCCGAAAAAAAACAACCCGGACATAACGCACTGCAGCGTAAATTTAGTCAAATTTGGTACAAAAATTTAAAAGTAAACAATGTGGCGTACATAAAATAAATCGGAAAGCTTTTAAACAAATAAACTGTATTTTGAAAAGGGATTGATATTGAAAAGAAAATTTAAATAGATTTTGGATGGTGCGGATGAAAGGACTTGAAAAAGCGGTTTTATAGCGTTTTCTTAAAATAATAAAAAATAATTTTAAAAAGTGAGTTTATGCCCATAAATACGGGCTTTTAAAAGAGTGTATTTTTAACAAGTTAATAAAGAATAATTTGTTTTTAAAATAAATAATAGCATTTTTTGGTTACACTTTTGGTTACACTTTTGAAAAATACAAGCCAAAAAAGGTAAAAATGAGAGACATAAAATCAAAACGTTACGCCGGCGTTTATTACAGATTGCTAGACGACGGAAGCAAGACGTATTACATCATTTATAAGCACCCAATCGAGGACAAAAACGTCAGATTAAAAATCGGAAGCGACAAAGACGGCTTTAATGAGGCATATTGCCACAACAAAAGAGCGGAAATTTTAACAAAACTTAGGCTGGGCGAGGATTTGCGCATACCAATCATAGCCAAAAAACAGCACAAAACAACGCTTAACGAGATAGCAGAGCTATATTTTGAGAGCAAAGCGATAGCTGGCGAAACTATCAGTATAAAAGAGCGCAAAAGCAAATATAACAGGCACTTGCGCGAGACGCTGGGCGAAAAAGCCTTAACGTCTATCAAAAAAGAGGACGTTATAAGACTACAAAGAGAGCTTATAAAAGCAGACTACGCAAACGCCACGATAGGCAATATTTTACAGCTGGGCGCGACAGTGTTTTATTATGCGATACGTCAGGGGCTTTATAATTCGGCAAATCCTTTTATAAGCGTGGAGCACAAGAAAACGCCGAACGCCCGCATAAGATATCTAAATTTAGACGAGTTGCAAAGGCTCAAAGACAGCGTTAAAAACGATGAGGTTTTATATCTTTTCGTTTTGATTTCGGTTACTACGGGCGCGAGGCTAGAGGGCGTTTTAAACATCCAAAATAAAGACATAGACTATAACGCGGAGCTAATCAACATTTACGACTTTAAGAGCAAGGACAGATACGCCGGAGCTTTGACGGATGAGGTTAAAAATATACTAAAAAGCCGAAAACGGGCTAAAGATAACAACTACGTTATCAGCTACGAGGACGGCGAAAAGTTGGATAAAAAGCGAATACAGCGCAGATTAAAGCCAATACTAGACAGGCTTTTTAATAAAGACCTAGCGAGGAGCGACAGAGATAACCGCGTAGTAATTCACACTCTACGGCACACATTTGCAAGCCTTTTAGCCATACAGGGCACGCCGATTTATACCATACAAAAGCTTTTAAATCATAAAGATATAAAGCAAACTTCGCGCTACGCTAAGCTATCGCCAAAAAGCGGAGCGGATGAGGCTAAAAAGCTATTCGATAAGTAAATTTTAAAAGGTTAAAAATGACAAACGAGAGACTAAAAGAGCTATTTTCGGCTAAAAGAATAAGCGGATACGCAAGCGAGGCAGAGCATAGGGATAATTTTTTACTTATGCAAAGAATAGCCCCTAAAATCGGCATTTTAGAGATTATCACGCGCAACAAAGTGGCCGAAATTTTAGACATTACGGATGATGATTTTATCTCAAAACAAAGCTTAGGCTACTGGGTTAAGACTATCGACGCGGAAAAAATACATAATGCGCTAATCAACCTAAGAGCCGTTGATTTTCGCAAATATTCAAGTTTTAACAGGCTGGGTAAAAGCGATATTCCAAACTTTAAAAAAGTGGGCGCGTGCTACTGGCTTATTTTGACGATAAGAAACCGCGCTTTTCATTTTGAAAATCTATACAAGCTAAACGATAACGGCGCACCGCGCATTATAACGAAGCTAAACAACGAAATTATAGGCGTAGCCCCCGAGATGATTGAGGCGTTTATTAATGACTTTTTGGCTTGTTTCGGCGATGATGTGTCGGAGTATTTATAAGAAAGCGAGGCCGATAAGTGGCCTCTTGAATGTAGGCGTATTATAACAAATAAGCGTTAAAATGTCAATTAGTGGGAAATAGTAACCACTAGCGACAAGACGTAACCGGCTTGAACAAGAAATAAGGCCTGTAGCAAGAAATCCGGCCGGCGCAACAGAATAAGGCCAACTGTAAGAAATCCGGGAACTTGCATAGAATAAGGCCTGTAGCAATAAATCCGGAGCTTAGATATAATCCAAAACAAAAAAGGTTTAATACAATGTGCCCTAAATGCAAAAGCGAGAACGTCGCTACGGTTGCGACTATTAACGGGTTGTGGGTAGAGCGGTTTAAAAAGTGTCGCGCGTGCGGGCATAATTTCCAGACTTGCGAGCTGGTGCGAGTTGATATAAAGCTAGTCGAATATCAAAAAGAGGTTTTGAGCATATTACAAAGGGGTCACAGGAGACAAACGCGGGCGTAAATTTAGCTTTTAAGTCCGAAACGATACAAACATCATCAAAAAGCCAAACGGCTCACAGCGCGCCTTAAAACGCCAGCAAAGGCTCAATTTGTCAAAAAGCGTAAAACGAATGTAAAAAAATGTAAAGAAAATGTAAAATTTTGTAAAGTTTTTTCATTCGTCCGTAACCTTATCTTTTTCTTAAGATAAAGCCCATTAAATCAACATTTAAACTAACTTCAAACCTAAAAATTCACTAGACAAAACTTTACACTTTTAGCTTTTTTGATTTTCATCCTTTTAAACGTCTTTTATGGATAAATTTTACGGAACTGGCAGGCTATATTTATTACTATTAAGGGCGGTGCGTTTTGGCTTGCGGAATACAAGAGACGAAAACGGAGCTAAATTTTGGGCGAACCGGACGCGAAGCGAGATGATTAAAAAATGTCGGATTTCAAAAACGCTTTACCGCGCGAAGCTGACAAACGGCGCATTTAAGGGGCTTAGGAATAAACGGGCAAAAATCGGAGCTAAAAGTGAGCGAGAAATGCGAGCGAAATTAAAAATAAAAAATGTCGGAATTGAGACAAAAAAAGAGATTAAAAAATGTCGGAAATGGATGTTTTTAAAAATGTCGGAATTGACAAAAGCGGAAAAAGGAGCGATAGACGACGAGCCTTAAGCGTTATTTAAAATATTAAATTATATTAAAATGTATTAAATAGCGTATTTGGGATAATTTTGCCGTAAATAGTAGCTCGCAAATCGCCTATTTTATGGGCTTTGCGCGTGAGACGAGGCGCAGAGCGTCGGGAAAATCGGGAAAAACGGACGATTTGGGAAAAAAATTTAAAAGCGCGGAATGCCTAAAAAATGCACGGATTTTGCAAATTTTGCATTTTATTTTCTCATTTTAAGCAAAGCGAGACGGGGCTAAAATATCGTTTTTATCGGCGTTTAGTAGATAAATTTTAAAAATCTTATTTTTTACGTTTTGCAAAGGACATACGGGGATTTTTGCGGGGAACGGAAGTACCCCCCCCCATTATTACAGGTTTTGTAGCTTTTGCATAGCTTTAAGTTTTGCGATGATTTCATCAGTGAAGCTATCGGGCGCGAAACGAAGCAGGCTTAAGAGCTCTTGATGTTTAGGTGAGATGTTTTCGGGTGCATTAAGGGGCGTGATAGTTTCGGGGTTATTGCGTTTTTTAATAATGCTTGCGTAGTATTCGGGGGTTATGTTTAAGCCGCTTGCGTTAAGTAAGTCGATTTCGCCTTTAAACTGCATACTCTCTTTAATATCATCATAAAAGCTTTTATAATGGCTATATTTTTGATAGCCCTCATCATCTGTTACGGCTTGAATATCATCAATGAGCCTAAACTCACTTAAGCAGTCATACGTAACATTTAAGGCTTTAGCTATCCTTATAATATTATCTGCGAGGTCAGATATTCTCCCATACTTTTTAAAATCGTTGTAGCTTATTTGTTTCATCTTATAGCGATTTTCTTTCTCGTCAAAGTTATCCATATCGGTAACAAAAAGAGCTCCTTTTAAGAGTTTTTGCATTTTGTCATCTGTGTAATTAAAAATACTTTGATACATAAGCAAGGTATTAACTATTTTATCCATTTTTTCAAGCTTAGGGGTTTTATCGTCCAGTATGCTATCTTTTGTATAGCCGAAGTAGAGGCTTACAAAATCCAAATATTCATTAGAGGGTTGATTTATCCCTTTTTCATAGCTCACTATTGTAGGTTGTTTAAACCCGCTTATATCGTGTAGCTCGCGACGGCTTATTTTGCGCTCTTTGCGTATTTTTTCCAGTTTTTCACTTACTAAAGTTTTCACAATGACACCTTTTATTTTTTATATTAAGGTAAATTTTATTTGATATTATATAAAATTAGATTTGATATTATATTAAATAAATATATTCTATTTTTTATATTATATCACATTTTACTTACAACTAATCCACACTAAAGGAGCTTATATGCTACAAAAGGACACATACGACGAGATTTTAAAAAATCTACGCGGTAAATACAAAAAGCAGGCCTTATCCATTTTCGAGCTTGCCGACGAACTAGGCGTAAGCGCGTGGACGATAAGAGCCGGCGTAAAAAACGGCAAAGGCGTGCCTAACTTTAAGATTGTAGGCGGCGGCGTAATGCGTAAGCGCGTATTATTCGCTATTCACGACGTGGCAAAGTTTTTAGCCAATACGCAAGAAGTATTTTAAGGTTTGGGCGTGAGAGGGTTAAATTTAACCGCCACTTTAAAGGCGGACGGCAAAAGTTACGCAGTGCTTTGTCTTGACCTCGCAAGCGATGAGGTAAGGCTATTTAATGATGAAAATCAAACGGATTTTTACGTAAATTTAGGCGCAGTTGAGCTTAGCGGACTTGACCTCATATCGCGGGTTTTTGCGTGGAATAAATCGCGCGGACTACTCGAAAAAGGCTATAAAAAGAGCCGTGAAGCGTCATTTATAGCCGAGGAGCTAAGCGAGCTTTTAAGGGGCGACGAGCCGGCGGGGGATATCGACGCTTATATAGATAGCGTTATATTTCAAATCGGAGCTTTGAGCAAGATTTTAAAAGACGAAAACAAGGTTAAAAGGTGCTTTGAGGCGGTGCTAAACGCAAACGAGCGCAAAGGCGAAGCTACGGACGCAAACGGCAAAATCATCAAAGACAAGAGCGTTTTTATCGAGCCAAACGAGATTATAAAAGCGGTTTTGGATGAGTGAGAAAGATAAAATAATGAGGGGCGAAACGCATAAATCAGCGTATTGCGACCAAATTATAACACATTTTTCTACAAAGTCAAGCTGCGTTTTTGTATTTTTCGGCTTAGAATGCGCGGATTTTACCCGCCAAACGGGGCTAAATTTCGTAATAACAAAGGACGCACAGACGCTAAAACGCGAGGCGACGAGCGAGCTAAAAAGTAAGTTAAGAGGTAAAAACGTTTTTATATTTTGCCGTGAGCTTATAAGCGACGTCAGGGTTTTAACGGGCTTTAAAGAGGCGTTAAAAAACCTAAAAGCTAAGACGTATTTTATAGACTACGGCACGCTTAAGTATTTTTTGCTCATTCAAAAATCGGAGCGAGAGCGCAATGAATGCGCCGTAACCTTACCGACAAAAAGCGGAAATATAAAAGATTTTGCGCTTAGCGATATAGCGGATTTTTGCGGGTGTGACGCCGACAAGATAGCCGAAATAACGGCTAACTTTTTACGCATTACGGCGCGCGAGCTTACGGCAAAAGCACGGAAACAAACGGTAAAAGGGGCTAAAAATGACTAAATTTGGGCACGGATTTTTATACTACAGCTTAGACAAAGACGAACGAGAGTATCAGGCGGAGCTACTAAAAACGCAAAAAGAGCGAGACAAGGAGCGACGAACGCAAGAGGACACAGAGCGCGAGAGCGAGCGTCAAAGAGCCTTAACGCGACTAGCCGGCATAAGAGCAAGAATAAACGCAAAGGCTTAGCGGGCGCAATGGCAAACGCTAGCAAGATGTTTTATACATATAAGGAAATAGCGCATATTCTTGGCATAAGTCAAGAGCGAGTGAGACAAATAGAAAACATCGCACTGGCAAAGCTGGCGCACCCAAAAAACGCGCAAAAATGGCGAAACATCAGGGAAACTATAGAGGAAATGGAAAATCAAAAGGCTAAAGAATGAGAGCGGAAAACGAGACGCGAGCAACTATTTTTTATTTACGTAAGGCTCAAAAATGGCTACGGCTTTGTCTAAGTCGCGAGCTTTGGCGTAATTTTCAAGCCACGAGGATACCCACGACGGAACAGGCTTTACTTCGTCGCGCCAATTTGAAACAGAGCTATACGCAAGACCCGTCAAGTCGCAAAAATCTTGCCTGCTCAACCCAAGGCTTTTTAATTTTTTATCAAACTCTTGTTTATTCATTCTGCTATCCTTTTTATAAAGATAGTATCAAAAATTACCTAAAGAGTAAATAAAAATGCCAATAAGTTATCTAAAAAGTAAAAATAGTCTTGACAATCTTATCAATAGAGTATATAATTACGCCTATAAAATACTCAAAGAGTAAATAATAAATATGAGGAGCAAAAAATGAGCGAAGCAAACCTAACGGCAAACGTGAGCCAAAAGCACGTAAATCAAGACAACGCGGGCGCGATAGTCTTTTACGCCGATTACGGCCTAAAAAACGCAACAGCTAGAATAGACGGCTTAGGCGCGATGATATCGGCTTATTTAAAAAATTTAGCAAACGTCGGCGTATTGTCAGAGGACGACCTATTTAAAAATGAAATTTTAGGTGTCCAGGACGTGTTTTTAAAGGCTATAAACGAGGAAATAGACGAGCTTACGTCTATAAAAAACGGCATATTGTCGGCTATAGGACACACCAAAAGCGAGGCGTAAAAATGGATAATACGGACAAAATCGAAATACTTAATCAGGCTTTAGAAAATTTGCAGGGCGCACAGACGCTTTTACTGGCTTTGGCACGGTATCTGCGCGAGAACGCAGACGAGACGGCAAACGCGCTTTTTGTTATCGAGGGCACAATTTTTCAAAACGTGAGCGATTTAAAAAGCGTCTTTGAGGACGAATTAACAGCATACGCCAAAATATGAAAGCGAGGGGCGAATAATGATTAATCAGCTGGAAATCGACAAGGCTTTTTATAAGAGTATCGAGCGTTTTAAATCGAGCGACGAGCAAAGCAAAACGAAGCAAGAACGCGCGAGCTGGAGCGAATACGACCTATTAAATCAAATAATCAATGAGGCCATAGCAAACGAGGCGCAAAGAATACAAAGGCGAGAGCGACCAAGCGAAAACGGCTTTATAGGGCGAATATTAGAAAACGAAACGACGAAAATCAAAGCCTTAAGCGCGCTTGTAGTCGCGTTTTTATCTCAACTGGAAAACAACGAGAACGTAGACGAGCCGTTAAAATCGGACGCTAGAGGCATTAAGCAAGTAGCGCGCGAGAGCATAGGCGAGCATTTGCGAGAACTTGAGGGCATACGCGCACGGCTAGCGAATATCTAAAGAGGGTTAAATTTTATGATATTTAGCGTGGAAAACACCATTTTTAATAATCGCGGTATCGATACAGTGCGTCAAGTCGCGCACTATTCCACGCTAAAAAATATCATAGTCAAACACGGGCTTACGATACGAACAGAACTTAAAAATTTACCTATAAATCCGTATTTGGCGAGCATAGAACAGAGCCTAAAAAATGACCCGAAAAACAGATACAAAAAAGAGGCTTTTAAGCCCGTTATCGAATATGTCAAAATCTCACAGGGTAGCGGACTAAGTAACTATATCATCATTATTAAAAATATCCCGCTACTCTTTGAACACGCGCTTGCACACAAAAAAGCGAAAGACACGTTTTGCTTAGTCGTATATACGGGGCTACATCAACCGACAAAGCACATCAGCAACGAAGCCGTAAAACTAATATCGAAACTTTTAAAACGCAAGACCTTTACGCTTTTAAACTGCGACGTAGCGACGGACTATAAAGACGCAAAAGATATCGACTACAGGCGCAAAGAGGAGTTTAAAAGCAGGCTAGGCGAAGTATGCGACAACAGCTATATTATTAAACAAAATAGCCTATACTGCAACCAAACGACGCTAAAAGGCGTTGATAAAATACTACTTTATGACAAATACAAAAAGCAAACCGTGCACCAAAAACAAAGGCTACACGTAAGCCTTAAGGAGTGGAAACGCCTCGAAATAACATTAACACCCAAAGGCAAAACGGACTTTATGAGCTTTATAAAAACCGAGCTTGACGAAGCTATCCAAAAAGCCGACGTAATCGCTAAAGGGCTACGGATAGCGGGCTTTAAGGATGATTATTTGCTCTATCAAATCAAAGCTTTAACGGACGCGAGAACGCTAAATAAAAAGCCGGCGACCGCGCGTTTTAACTCAAAGCAAGCATTAGAGAGTTTTATTGTCTCGCGCAGGCGCAAGAGCCTAGCGCAAACGGACGATTTTTAGCCAGCCAACAGCAAGAAATCCGGCCGGCGCAACAGAATAAGGCCAACTGTAAGAAATCCGGGAACTTGCATAGAATAAGGCTTGTAGCAACAAATCAAGCGAGCTCAACAGAATAGAGCCAACAACAAGAAATCAAGCAAATTTAACCCAATCCGGGAGCTTGAACACAGCTCGAGCTTGAGCAGGAAATAAGGCCGGCAACAAGAAATCCGGCCGGCGCAACAGAATAAGGCCAACTGTAAGAAATCCGGGAACTTGCATAGAATAAGGCTTGTAGCAACAAATCAAGCGAGCTCAACAGAATAGAGCCAACAACAAGAAATCAAGCAAATTTAACCCAATCCGGGAGCTTGAACACAGCTCGAGCTTGAGCAGGAAATAAGGCCGGCAACAAGAAATCCGGCCGGCGCAACAGAATAAGGCCAACTGTAAGAAATCCGGGAACTTGCATAGAATAAGGCTTGTAGCAACAAATCAAGCGAGCTCAACAGAATAGAGCCAACAACAAGAAATCAAGCAAATTTAACCCAATCCGGGAGCTTGAACACAGCTCGAGCTTGAGCAGGAAATAAGGCCGGCAACAAGAAATCCGGCCGGCGCAACAGAATAAGGCCAACTGTAAGAAATCCGGGAACTTGCATAGAATAAGGCTTGTAGCAACAAATCAAGCGAGCTCAACAGAATAGAGCCAACAACAAGAAATCAAGCAAATTTAACCCAATCCGGGAGCTTGAACACAGCTCGAGCTTGAGCAGGAAATAAGGCCGGCAACAAGAAATCCGGCCGGCGCAACAGAATAAGGCCAACTGTAAGAAATCCGGGAACTTGCATAGAATAAGGCTTGTAGCAACAAATCAAGCGAGCTCAACAGAATAGAGCCAACAACAAGAAATCAAGCAAATTTAACCCAATCCGGGAGCTTGAACACAGCTCGAGCTTGAGCAGGAAATAAGGCCGGCAACAAGAAATCCGGCCGGCGCAACAGAATAAGGCCAACTGTAAGAAATCCGGGAACTTGCATAGAATAAGGCCTGTAGCAACAAATCAAGCGAGCTCAACAGAATAGAGCCAACAACAAGAAATCAAGCAAATTTAACCCAATCCGGGAGCTTGAACACAGCTCGAGCTTGAGCAGGAAATAAGGCCGGCAACAAGAAATTAAAGAACTTTAATACACATAGCTTATAAAATTTCAATATTAAAAAATGCTTGTGTATCAAAAAAGAGTAAAATTTTATACACAAAACAGCAAAGCAATCAAAAGTAAAATATATTTTCAGCTCAAAAGCATTTCAAAACTTAAATTAAGAAATCGCAAATTGTAAAATATATTTTTCGTGAAACTTAAAAAAAATGGCTCAAAACTTAAAAAATACAATCAAAAAATATCATTTTTCACACGCTTAAGTTTCACGGGATTTTTTACTATTGAAAACAGCGGGCTATATGCGCCGAAAGTGCGGTAAAATCGATGTTTTAAAAAAAGTAGTATTGAAAACAATTATTTTCAAGACAAGAACAGTTTTTTTGGATAACCTTAAGTAAAAATATTAGTATATAAAGGCATATTGTTTCAAGACGCTATTATAATATCTTTTTTGCTTAAAATAACTTGAAATATGTTTTTAATGAGATATAGGCGCAAATCGACTTTAAAAATATAGGCTTTGCAGGTTACACTTATTTACACTTTTAAAAATCCTACGTTCTACAGCTTGATTATCGCGCGCGTAAAGAGGCGGTTAAAATGCATATAATCTTGTATTTTCTCGTTTTGGCTTGTGAGTTACAAAAAGCCATATATTAGCAAAACGCGACTATATCAGCTTTTTAAGGGGCTTTTTACTCCATTTTTTACACTTAGGTTACACTTGATATATTTTTCAATTCTTAAGAGGTGTTTCAAATGCCATATTTTAGGGGTTTTAAAGGGGATTTTTAATAGTAAATGGTGCGGATGAAAGGACTTGAACCTTCACGCCGTGGGGCACCAGATCCTAAGTCTGGCGTGTCTGCCAATTTCACCACATCCGCACAACAATAATAAAATGGTACGCCCATCAGGATTCGAACCTGAGGCCTACGGCTTAGAAGGCCGTTGCTCTATCCAGCTGAGCTATGAGCGCATAAAAACAAAGTGGCGCGCCCGATAGGAGTCGAACCCATAACCTACAGATCCGAAGTCTGTCGCTCTATCCAATTGAGCTACGAGCGCCCAAGTGGGGTGAGTGATGGGAATCGAACCCACGACCCTCAGGACCACAATCTGATGCTCTAACCGACTGAGCTACACTCACCATCTAACAAATGGTCGGGGTGAAAGGATTCGAACCTTCGGCCCTCTGGTCCCAAACCAGATGCGCTAACCAGCCTGCGCTACACCCCGAGGCATTGCGAGTTTAGCCTACTTATTGAAAAGGCGCATTGTAGCCAAAAAAATGCGCTATGTCAAGAAAAATAAGCTTAAATTTGAAAATTTGCAAAATTTTTTGCTTCAAGCCGCGCAAACTCGGCTAAGAACAAATTTGGTGTAAAAGAAAAAAGTTAGCCCGATCAGCCAAACGTTAAAAAACATCGCCTTAAAAATATCTTGCAACTCGCCGCCAAAAACATATGCCACGAGCGCGTAAAGCGCTATTTGTAGCACTATCTGGCGAGTAAAATTTAAAACAAAAACCGCCGCGGGCCTTTTTACGCCTTGAAGCGTCGAGCCGGAGAGATTTATGAGCGCGTAGCCTATAAACGCTAGCGAATTTACCGCAAAATAGCTTTTTGCCGCGTTTACGACTTCGGGCGTTTCGTCAAAAAAGCCGACCAAAATCCCGCCGAGCCCAAGGCAAAAAGCCGCCGTTAATATGCAGTAAAGCGCTAAAAATTTGACTGCATAGGCGTAGCAGCCGCGCACTCTAGCGTATTCGCGCGCGCCGAAGTTTTGCGATACGATACCAAGTACCGCCGACGCGATGCCAGTCGTGGGCAGCATGACGATCTGCTCGATGCGAAGAGCTAGGCCATAACCTGCGACCGCATGCGTGCCGTAACGGCTGATAAAATGCATAAGCACGAGCCCGCCAAGCGACATCGATAGGTAGTTTAGGCACGCGGGTAAGGCTTGGGCTAAAATTTTACGGTAGATGGCAAGCTCGGGCGCAAATGAGCGTAAATTTAAAAAATTTATCATACCCGTTTTTGCGACCTTGACGCCTAAAAAAAGCGAACCAAGAAGCTGCACCGAAGCCGTCGCCAGCGCTATCCCGCCGATACCCAGCCCGCAAAAATCCACGCAAAAAAAGCAAAAGCCCAAATTTATAAAAAGTCCCGCAAAAAGCCAGTTTCGCAGGCTCTTCGTATCGCCCGCGGCTACTAGCACGCCGTTTAGCGATTTTATGAGTAAGAAAAACGGCGAAGCAAGAAATATCACGCGGTTATACGCCATGGCTTCGCGTAAAAACTCCTCGTTTGCGCCTAAAATTTTAAGCAAATGCGGCGTAAAAATAAAGCCTGAAAGCCCCATAAAAAGCGCGCAAAGAAGCACGAAAAACACGCCCTTTGCGGCGTAAATTTTAGCGAGTTTTTCTTTGCCGCCGCCAAGCGCGTTGCCCACAAGCGCCGTTAGCGCCGAGCCAAAGCCAAGCCCTACGCCAACGACGCTGATATAGAGCAAAAAACTCATCGAAAAGCCCGCCAGCGCCTGAGTCGAGATGCGCGCGGCAAAAAATACGCCCGTCACGTTGTAAAGCGTGTTAAAGCTCATCGCGACGCCCGCGGGCGCGGCTAGGCGCAGTACGAGCTTATCTATGGGCTCTTTTGTGAGATTCACTTGATTTTGAGCTCCAAAAGCGCATCTTTTACCTCTTTTGGCACGCGGTAGCTGTCGCGGATCTTTGAGATCGTTTTGTTGTGGGTAAATTTACTCAGTCGCCCACTCTCTAGCAGCTGCTGCCCTGCGCCGTCAAATTTAATAAAAATCTCAGCTAAACACCAAGCAGCCGCCATTTGCACGTAGTATCGCTCATCCTTTTCCTCGGCGCAAATTTCAAAAAACCGCTCCAGCGAAACCGCCCCAAAATTGCGCATAAAATAAACGTAGAAAAAGCGCTTTTCGTATTCTAAATTTGAGCTGAGAGCCTGCTTTAGTAGCGCATCCACGTAGCGCGCATCGCTGAATTTAGGCTCAAAGCCGTCCGTCACAGCCCAGTTTGGCATCGTTTTGATAAACTCGCTAGCTAGCTTAAATTTAGCTTCGTCGTCTTTTATGAGCATTATCAAAAAGCCCTTTAGCATAAACTCCTCGTGAAAAAACGGCTCATAAGCAGCGATCTGTTCTAAATTTAGCCGAGCAAAATTTTGCTTTGCCAGGCGTCTTAGCTCGGGAGTTTTTACGCCTAAAATTTCGGGGCTTTTGATGAGTTTTTGCGAAAATGCCGCCAGCTTTTCGCTCTTAAGCCCCTCTAAAATCTCTAAAAATTCGCCTTTTACGTCCACGCTAGCTCCTTTTCTTTTCAAATTTACTGCTCAAATTCGTCCTGCTTAAATTTGACGCCCCAAAAAGCCGAAGCGTCAAATTTGCCGCCCTGCGCGCCTAAAAGCAAATTTTAAAGGCTCAAATTTTACTTTTGAGCCTCTTGCGCGCGTTTTGCCGACTTTTTGCGAGCGTAGATGTTGATGAGCTCCACGCCCAAAGAAAACGCCATCGCAAAGTAAACGTAGCCCTTAGGCACGTGCATACCGAGCCCCTCGCCTACTAGCGTAAAACCAATCAGAATCAAGAAAGCAAGCGCTAGAATCTTGATCGTCGGGTTGTTGTCGACGAAATTTGATATGCCCTTAGACGCGAACATCATCACGCCCACCGCAAGTATCACGGCTAGAATCATGATCTCGATGTGATTTGCCATGCCCACCGCGGTGATGACGCTATCGAGCGAAAAGACGATGTCAAGTACGGCGATCTCTGCGATAACGACCCAAAAACTCGCATGTCCTTTGCTCGCCGAGTGCTCCTCATGCTCGCCGCTGACGCTTGAGTGGATCTCGAGCGTGGACTTGCCGATGAGGAAAAGTCCGCCTAAAATCAGCACCAAATCGCGGCCAGTGATCGTAAAGTCAAACACGCTAAATAGCGGCTTGGTAAGCTTCATAATCCAAAATAGCGAAAGCAAAAGCGCAATCCTCGTTAGCATCGCGAGCGAAAGCCCTAAAATGCGGCCTTTGTCGCGCTGCTCAGGCGGGAGTTTGCCGACTAGGATCGCGATAAATATGATGTTGTCGATACCAAGCACGATCTCAAGCCCCGTTAGCGTCACGAGCGACAGCCACGCCTCGGGCGAAAAAATCCAATCAAACATTTTTTTCCTTTTTTATAATTTAGGGCGCGATTATAGCCAAAACGGGTTTAAATTTGATTGAGCGAGCGGGAGTGGGCATTTGGGAATCAAATTTGACGATTTTAGCGCACGAATATTTGCGTTTTGAGGCGATTAAATTTGACGGATTTTGGTTTATTTGGCAGCGGTTAAATTTGCCGCGATTAAATTTGATTTTGCAAAATACGCCGCAAACGGCTCTGCGGATAAATTTTTAGAAAAACCAAATTTAAAAAATTATCTTAAATAAAGGGCGTTTAAGCGATAAGCGGATAAAATTAAAATCTTTTGTGAAATTTAAAATGAAGTGGTGACCCCTACGAGACTCGAACTCGTGTTACCGCCGTGAAAGGGCGATGTCCTAACCGCTAGACGAAGGGGCCACAAATTAGCGGAAATGGGATTTTACATTAAAGATAATAAAAAATAGCTTAAACCAAGGATAAGAAATCATGAAAAAATTTTCAAACTTCGCTTTAGCTGCGCTCGCATGCCTTGCATTTAGCGGCTGTGCCGCGCTACAAAGCCAAAAATCATCAGACAAATTTACCGTCACCATCCTCACTCCGCCGTTAAAAATCAACGATGTGGGCTTCCTACACAAAAGCGCAAACCAGCTAAATTTGCAAATTTACAGCTCGGGCGTAAATACGGTAAATCTCAAAATAAACGACAAAATTTGTATGAACGGCGCGTGTTTTGAGAAAAAAGAATTTAACAAAAAGTTCTTTTTGGAGGAGAGATACGACGACTTTTTCGCGGAAATTTTGGAGCGCAAACCGCTATATGACGGCATAAATGTAATGACAAATTCGTGCGGTTTTATACAAGATATAAGTAAATATTCAATAAAATACGAAGTTTGCGGTAAAAATATCAGCTTTTTCGACGCTAAAAACCGCATAAAAATCATCATAAAAGAGCTTCAATGAAATTTATCGGCGCGCACGTCAGCATCGCGGGCGGCGTAGAAAACGCTCCGCTAAATGCGGCAAATATCGGCGCGAACGCCTTTGCGATGTTCGTCAAAAATCAGCGTCAATGGGAAGCCAAGCCGCTAACCCCAGAAAATATCTCCAAATTTAAACAAAATTTAAAAGCCGCCCATATCGAGCCCAGGCACGTTTTGCCGCACAATGGCTACCTTATAAATTTAGGCCATCCGAGCGCCGAGCAGCGTCAAAAGTCCATTAACGCCTTTTTGGATGAAATTTACCGCGTAGAAGCGCTAGGTCTAGTGATGATAAATTTTCATCCGGGCTCGTATCTAAACGAAATTTCGCCCGAAATTTGCCTCGAAAATATCGCAAATTCCGTAAATTTCCTACTCGAAAACAGCCAAAACGTAAAGCTAGTCATCGAAAACACCGCAGGTCAAGGCTCAAATTTGGGCTTTAAATTTGAACACCTAGCCTACATCATCAAACGCTGCATCGATAAAAGCAGGATCGGCGTGTGTCTGGATACCTGCCATACGTTTGCCGCAGGATACGACATCAGAGACGACTACCGGCGCGTGATGAGCGAATTTGACGAGATAGTCGGGCGCGATATGCTGTGCGGCATGCATATAAACGATACGAAATTTGACCTAGCCAGCAAAAAGGACCGCCACGAGAGCCTGGGCAAGGGCTTTTTGGGCTTAAAAACATTTGAAAACATCATAAACGACCCCCGCACGGACGATATCCCGCTAGTTTTAGAGACTATCGACGAGAGTATCTGGGCGGATGAGATAAAAATTTTAAGAAACTTTAAAGGAGCATAAATGAGAAAATATATCGGCGTTTGCCTAGCGGCTTGTTGCTGCCTAAATGCGGCGGGCTTTAAAATCCCCGAGCAAAGCGGCGATAGCATCGCGCTTTTAAACTCAAACGTCGCGACGAGCTTCGGACCCGACGCAGCCTATAACAACCCGGCAAATATGATATTTTTAGACGGCGGACACTACCTAGAGAG
This sequence comes from Campylobacter showae, assembly GCF_900573985.1. Taxonomy (NCBI): domain Bacteria; kingdom Pseudomonadati; phylum Campylobacterota; class Epsilonproteobacteria; order Campylobacterales; family Campylobacteraceae; genus Campylobacter; species Campylobacter showae. The sequence goes on from NZ_UWOK01000001.1 coordinate 239,344, forward strand.
CTCGCTAACCTATCTGCGCATGTCAAAGACGAAGTATAGACACTTTAACGGCGACAAACTAACGTCTAGAAGAGCGACCGCGCTCGTACCTACGTTTCACTTCGTGACGCCGCATTTTGGCGACTGGCGCTTTGGCCTCTCGGTCGTCGTGCCTGCGGGAATGTCGATGAGATGGGACGAAAATTTGCCTAAAGCCACCTCTAAAAAATTCGACCTAAAAGTGATCGAGGTAAATCCTAGCGTCGCCTACGCGCTAACCGACAACTTTGCGTTAGGCTTTGGCCTTCGCGCCGTTTACGCTAGAGGAGAGGCCGTGCAGGAGGTGCCTGGCGCCCTGCCCGCCTCGCAAGACATCAAAGGCGACCGCGTAAATTTCGGCTATAACGCGGCGATCACCTATAAACCGACTTCAAATTTGAGCCTAGCGGCCACCTACCGCTCGAAAGTAAATATGAATCTAAAAGGCGACACCGACATCAGCGCGCCGGCGCACCCGAGAGGGGTATTTCCGAGCGGCTCTTATAGCGGTAGCGCAAAGCTATCCGTACCGCTACCTGCGAGCTTAAATTTAGCCCTATCTTACAAAATCGCAAACACCACGCTGCTATTTGACTTTGAAAGAACCTATTGGTCGGCGTGGAAAGAGCTTGACTTCAACTACCCGGGCGCCTCGGCCGCTCACTACCGCAACCCGTTTTTTGCGGCATTTGACGCGTCTAAAAAGCGCGACTGGAAGGACAGCAACGCCTACCGCATCGGCATAGCGCACGACGCGACGGATAAGCTCCGCCTGATGGGTGCGGTTACGTTTGACGAGGCCGCCTCTAGAGCCGATACTACGGGCTTTGACCTGCCAGACACCAAGGCCGTCATCTATGCAGCGGGCTTTAACTACAAATTTACGGACGCTTTGGAGCTGGGAGCTAGCTACTTCTACCAAGACAGAAAGGCGCGCGACGTGCACTACTACTCAAACGCGTCGGGACTTTATCCAAACGGCAAATTTGAGCGCGGCAACGCTCAAGCTATAAATTTGAACGTGAAATATAAATTTTAAGGCGCGGCCATGAATTACCCTTACGAAAATTTCGAGGATATGCTAAACGCCGCGGTCGATAAAAACGGCGGCGGCATCGCGATCTATACAGAAACTGGCAAGATTAGCTACAATCAGCTACGCACAAACGCCTTTACGCTGGCTGCGTTTTTGCAAGGTATGGGCGTGAAAAAAGGCGACCGAGTCGCGATGATCGTAAACAACTCGCCGGAGTTTATCGCCAGCTACTTTGCCACCACGCTACTTGGCGCCGTGGCGGTGCCGATAAATACCTTTTTAAAATACGAAGAATTCGAATACATCATAAACGACTGCGGGGCGAAATTTCTCTTTGCTTCGGTCGAACTCGCAAAAGAGATAAAAGGGCTAGATAGCAAAACGGCGATCAAAAAGATCGTCTGGATCGGAGATAGAGCCAAATTTGACGAAAACAACATCAGCTACGCGCACGCTCTAAACTGTAAAATCGAGCTAAATTTGACCGACCGACCGAGTATCGACGACCTAGCCCACATCATCTACACCTCAGGCACCACGGGCAAGCCAAAGGGCGCGATGATCAGCTACCGCAACCTCATCTCAAACGTCCAGGGCGCGCAAGAGGTCTTTCACGTACGCACGAAGGATAGATTTGCCGTGTTTTTGCCGATGTTTCACAGCTTTACCCTCACGGCGATGGTGCTGCTACCGATATTTTCGGCGTGTTCGCTTATTTTAGTAAAGTCCATTTTCCCGTTTTCAAACGTCCTAAAACAAGTCCTGCTCAAGCGCGCGACCGTATTTTTAGGCGTACCGGCGATCTATACGGCTATCGGAAAAGCTAGAATCCCGTGGTATTTTCGCTGGTTTAACTGCATTAGGATTTTCATCAGCGGCGGAGCGCCTTTGGCCGAGCAGACTATTACCGATTTTCGCGTCAAATTTCCGCGCGCAGTGCTGATAGAGGGCTACGGCCTTAGCGAATGCTCGCCTATCGTATCGGCAAATACGATGCAAAAACAAAAAATCTCAAGCGTCGGCTTGCCGCTGCCGGGCTATGAAGTAAAATGCATAAACGACGAGATGATGGAGCTGCCCGCAGGCGAGGTCGGCGAGCTAATCGTAAAAGGTGACTGCGTGATGCAGGGCTACCTAAATATGCCAGACGCCACCGACGAGACAATCGTAAACGGCTGGCTGCGCACGGGCGACCTTGTTAAGATCGACGAGGAGGGCTATATCTTTATCGTCGACCGCAAAAAAGACCTCATCATCTCAAAGGGTATCAACATCTACCCGCGCGAGATCGAGGAGGTGCTATTTAAGCTGCCAGAAGTCGAAGCCGCCGCGGTTATCGGCGTCAGAGACGAACACGCGGACGAGGAGGTTACGGCGTTTATCCAGTTTAAAGAAAATATGAGCTTGGACGAAAAAGATATCCGCGCGCACCTCAAAAAGCACTTGGCGAATTTTAAAATTCCAAAGACGATTTATTTTAAAGACGAGCTGCCTAAAAACGCGACGGGCAAGGTGTTAAAGCGCGTTTTAAAAGAGCAGATAAAGGATGAAATTTAGTGCGGTTTTTGATAGAGTTTATCGGCGGCGAGCAAAATTCTAAAATTTCCTCGCTCATAAAATGCAGCCAAAACGAGGCGAAAATTTTACGCCATCTAAGCAAAGGCTACGTCGAAGGCACTCCGCAAAGTAGCGTCTACGACGTACTTTGCGCGGTTTTTGGCAGCGAGGAGTATAAATTTCTAGCAGGACTTGCAGACGTAAAAAATCTACTGGAAAGCGGCTGGATCGTGCAAGGCTTTTCTATATTTAAAAACCAGGGCGCAGACGGCGCAGGCTCAAATTTACTAGGCCTACTTCACAGTGAGATCTCGCTATCGCCGCTTTTTCTTAAAATTTTAGAAGAGGGCGAGTTTGGGCTCATGCTGCCAGCAGTCGCGCCCTACGCCGATCACCTCGACTACCTAAAAGATCAGTTTTTGCGCGTGGAGCTTTACGGCAAGCTCTCGTTTTTTAGCAAAAACGTATCAAGCGACGCCAAAAGCCGCCTCGAAAAAGACGTAAAAGAGCTAGAAACCATCATCGAAAAACGGTTAAATTTAAGCAAAATTTCGATTTCCGTCGAGCAAATTTTCAAAGATAACGCGCTAAACGATAAAGAGCAGCTGATTTTCCTCGCGCTTTTAAAGGAAGAGTATGTCGGCGAAACGGACGCCAACCGCGATCTAAACGCGCTTGTGGGGATTTTAAGCGCGGACGAATTTGAACGAATAAAAAACCGCGCCCTACTGGATGAAGGCTCAAAACTAATCGAAAACGGCCTCATCGACTACGACGAGTCGCTAAACGCTTACGGCGGCTTTAGCAGGACGTTTTACATAACCGACGAAATTTTACAAAGCGTAATGCACCCCAAAACCGAGAGCAAAAGTAAAAAACTAGCGCTAGAAACTCTCGTAAAAGAGCAGGAAATCTTTGAGCTCATCGAGCCATCGACCGACATAAACGACGTCGTGCTGGACGTCAAGGTAAAGGAGCTCCTGGACGCGATCCTAAAGCAAGTAGATCGCCGCGTGCTGGCGCGTCTATCTAGCTGGGGGATCAAGTCGCGCAAAAACGTAGACGCCAAAATCATCTTTTACGGACCGCCGGGTACGGGCAAAACCATGAGCGCGCTAAGCCTCGCAAAGAGCCTAAAAAAGCAGGTTCTTAGCTTTGATTGTTCTAAAATTTTGAGCAAATACGTCGGCGAAAGCGAGCAAAACGTGCGTAAAATTTTCGACACCTACAAAGAAATCTGCGCCAAAAGCAAGAGCGAGCCAGTGCTACTGCTAAACGAGGCCGATCAGTTTCTAAGCACGCGCGTCGAGGGCGGAAGCGGCGCGGATAAAATGCACAATCAAATGCAAAATATATTTTTGGAGCAAATCGAGCGATTTGAGGGCGTACTCATCGCCACGACGAACTTCTTGCAAAGCCTAGATATCGCGTTTTCTCGCAGATTTGATTATAAGATCGAGTTTAAAAAGCCCGACCTCGCCGCTCGTCTTGCGATCTGGCGCAAAGTGCTGCCCGAAAATGCGAGCTTTGAGGAGAATTTTGACGTCAAACAGCTGGCTAAATTTGAGCTAAGCGGCGCGCAAATCATGCTGGCGCTTAAAAATACCGCACTAAAAGTCGCCGTGCGCGAGGATGGGATATTTACGATGAGCGATTTTGAAAGCGAGATCAAACGCGAGATGAGCTCAAATTTCGGCGAGGATAAAAAGGTCGGGTTTGACGGATAAATTCGGCTAAATTTGGAGTGCAGCGGATTAAATTTAGTCAAATTTTGTCTAACATTTTTGTCAAATTTGACTGGACTTTATAGCGCTTGCACTAAATTTGGGCTACCTACTCTGCTTTGCCGCGCGTTCTTGCGAATTTGAGCGTTAAATTTGTAGCTCGACGGGTGCAAAATTGGCAAGCGATTCAAATTTTGCGATTCTTGCAACTCAATTTCAGGGAATTTAATCAAACACGGGCAAAATTTACCACGCAAAGCCAAGCCATTTTTAGGTGTCGCAGCCGTTTGCGCGGCGTAGCGTGCAGTTGTCTACTTCAGTATTTCGACTAGATTTTGGTCGGCGCTTTCGTCCTTTACGCCGTTTTACTCGTCATTTTTATTTTTAAATTTATCAAACTGCTATTAGGTTTTAAAAACAACGACAAAAAGCCCGTTTGGGAGCAAATTTTAACTTGGCTGTCAAATATCGCTTAGACCCCCGCGCTCAAAGCAGGATTTTACCCACCAAACCCTTCGTCCGCTTTTAAAATTTCATCCCTTAGTTTCTCGTGCTCTGCCGATAGAGCTGCGATTTTAGCTAGTTTTTCGTCCTTTATCTGCGCAAATTCGCTCTTTAGAGCCGATAAAATTTTATTTAAAAACGACGCATTACCAAGCATCTCGTTTTCAAATTCGTATAAATTTAACGACAACAAAACGCGATCTTGTACCTCGTCAAAGCTCGGGATAAAGAGCGCAAAGCCGTTTTGCTCATGAGCACGCATCGAGCCCGCTATCTTTTCTTTTAGAAAATACACGGCGATCTTGACGGCATTTTCGTAATTTGCGGCGACTTTGAGGTTTAGCTTTTCAAAAAACAGCGCCGTCTTTTGCAGTCCTTTAAATTTCGCCGTCTCATAATCTCGCAAAAACGTCCTATACACCTGCCCCGCATACGTCCTAACGTCGGCAAACAGGGTATCGGAGTGCGTTTCGTCCTCTTTTTGCGCGTTTTCAAATTCTGATTTATAAATCATAAACTCGCGCTCCAGCCGAGCGTAAATTTCATCCAGCGCAGCGCCGATTTCTTCTTGCAACGCGCTTAGGCCGCGCTTATACGTCCTAAAAAATTTGGCAAATTTCACGTCGTTGTAGATGAGTTTTGAAAACACATCTTCGCTATCAAAATCCACCGCCTCATACGAGCTAGCTTCAAAATACTCGCCCTTTAGCAGCGTTTTTCGCGGCGAGTATTTATACTTTTTCACGCTTTTTAGGCTGGCTAGGATCTCGTCTGCGACGAGCTTTGCGACGTGCTTTAGCTCGTTAAAGGCTAGCTCGATTTTCGGCTTAAAATTTTCTTGCACGGCTCTTAAATTTGACTCCAGCTCGGCGTCAAATTTAGCGATTATCTCGCCAGCTTTTTCGTAAATTTTAGCGATTTGCTCGTGCTGAGCAGCGTTTACGGCAACCAGCCTAGCGCACTTTTCACGCACGAATTTTTCCTTTATCTCTTCTCCGCCAAAAAGCTCGCGGATAGCGCTTATCACCGCGCCAAAATTCGACTCTGCTAAAAGCGCCGCATCGCCTGCGGCTTGCGCCGTTACGGCCTGCTTTGCAGAAACCGCGATGATGCGCTCAAAAAATCGCCCGTAGGTCGTTTGCGCGTGAGTTTTGAGGTGCTCAAGCTCGCCCTTGCTTAGCTTATCTTTTTGATTTAGCAAGCAGATCGCCGTTTTGCCCCCATCTGCTAAAAACTCCTCGATCTGCGCGGCTTCGCTAGCTCGCGCGGCATTATCGGCCAGGCTTAGCCAGATGACGCCTGCGACGTCTTTTAGCACCTCGTGCGTGACGGCGGTGTCGGTCTTTGAGAGCGAGTTTAGCCCAGGCGTATCGACGAAATTTACCAGCTTTAAAATTTCAGAGGGCGCGTAAACGCAAAGTCTACTCACATCATCGCCAAACACGCGCTGATCGACGAAGCGCCCTATCTCCTCGACGCCCAGATACAACTCTCTGCCGTTTTCGTAAAGCACGCTAAGTCCGGGCGCGGCGCCGTATCTGATAAAGGTCGGCTTTGAAGTCACGGGAGTTAGGCCTGATGGCAAGATTTCGCTACCCAAAAGAGCGTTTAAAAACGTCGATTTGCCGCTAGAAAACTGGCCGACGATGGCGACAGTAAGCGGGCTGGATAAAAACAGATCGAGTTTATTTAGCTCCTCTTTTAGCTCGGCGCTCGGGTGAAATTTAGGCTCGGTTAGTTCGTTTTGCAGCCGCCTAAATCGCCCGTGAAAATCGTCCGAAAATATCTTAAAATACCGCGTTTTATACGCGTTTATAAACTCCTCAAACACTTTGCAGCTCCAAATTTATAGCATTTATCGCCTCGCTTTGCGAGTTTAGTCGCTCTAGCTCCCGCGAGCTCGCTCCGCTAGTTTTTGCTAGCTGGGCAAGCTTGTTTTTTAGGGCTTCTTCGCTGATTGCGAGCGCCTTTTCTTGCTCTTTTAGCGCGGCTTCGATACGCTTTTTAAACTCGCTTTTTTCAAATTCGCTAAGCTCGAAAACGAAATTTTTGATCCGCTGGGCGCCCAAAAACTCCTCCGCAGCTACCTTGGCAGCCTCGGATACGGCTTGCGCGCCCGAGTTTGCCGCGCTAGTCACCGCGTCCGCGACCTGGGCGCACTCTAAATTTATCCCTTTTGATTGTAGATAGTCGTTTATACTAAAGATCTCAGCGGCCGCCGTTTTACCATCAAATTCGCCAAATTTTAGCGCGATATTTTGCGCGCACGCGGCGATTTGCCGCACGATTTCGTTGCGATTTTGACGCATCAAGGCGGCAACGCCGTCTTTGATCGTCGTTTGCGCGATGCGCGAGAGGCGTTGCGGATCGATCTTTTGTTTTTTAGAGGCCGCGTAGTTTACGTCATCCGCGACGCGCTGCTTTAGCGTCTGGACTAGAGATTTTAGCCCAAGCTCGTAGCTAGCTGCGGTCTTAGCCGTATCTAGGCGCCCTAGCTCCTCTTTTACCGCGTCTCTCACGTCCTCTAGGCGGCTAGCTAGCGCGGCTTTTTGCTCGTTTAGCTCAGAAAGCTTTTGCGACAAGCTCAAATTTGAGTCCGTTAGCTTTAAAATCTCGCTTTGCGTATCCGCCGCAAACTGCGCGCAGACGCGACCGAGTTCCTTTTTATATGCCTCGATGCCAAGGCGCGATTTTTGGCTGCTAGGGCCAAAAAGCGTTTCGTAAAGATACTGCTTAAACTCCTCGACGCCGCTGTTTTGCCTACCCTCAAAGTAGCTTTTAGCGCTCACGGCGAAAAACTCCGCCCCGATACCCAGCTCCCGCGTGCGCTCCTCGACGCTCTTTTTGGCGTAGGCAGCGACCTCGTTTAGCTCGCCTTCTTTTAGCACGTCGGCGTGAGTTAGCAGCACGGCGAGCCTCACGGCGTGCGAGTTTTGCAAGCTTGAGACGATAAAGTCCAGATCCTTTTGCGTAGCACTTTGCGAGACGTTCATAAGGTGCACCATCAAGTCGCACTCCCGCATAAACCTCCGCACCAGCTCCTCGCGCAGAGCCACCGCGTCGTCGATGCCGGGCGTATCGATGATGCGCACGTTATCCTTTAAAAGCTCCAAATTTTCGTAAAGCTCGACGCTTTTTACGAATTTGGCGTATTTTGAGTCCGCCGAGGTGTAGCGCTTGATCTCGTCCGTTTTGACGGTCTTGCTAGCCGGCGGTTCGGAGCAAATCTCACTCACGCTAGAGCTTTCAAATTTAGGTTCCGATTCACCCTCCGCGTTAAATTTGACGTTTAAATTTTGCGCCGTTTCGCTCTCAAATTTGACGCCCGCGCCGCCGTAAATTTCGGCTATTTCGTCATCTTGATCTTGCGCTATACCAAGCTCTTTTAGCTCCGCCTTACTCCAAAAATTTACCCTTGCAAAAGGCTCGGGTGCATACTTTAGCACGGTTAAATTTACAGTTTCGGGTACGTTTGAGGCGCCTAGGATTTTCTTGCCCAGTAGCGCGTTTAGCAGGGTTGATTTGCCCGCATTTATGACACCCGTAACCGCGACATTAAACTCTAGCTCGTGCACTTTTTGGCGCGCTTTTGTCGCCGCATTTGCTACGTGCGCATACGGGTTTAGTGACAAAATACGCTTGCAGATATCGTTTAGCGCGTCTATTTTTTGATGAAAGACGTCTGATTTTTTAAAATTTGCGTCCTCTTGTTCGTTCCCTGCGGGCAAATCTGCGCCAAGAGAGCGCAAAAACTCCGCAAGCCTGCTAAAATGCGCGGCGGAGATTATGTTTTCGGTTTGCAGGATTTCTAATGCGGCGAGGAGTTTTGATTTTGAGATTTTTGCGGATTTTAGAGCGTTTATCGCGCCTAGCTGGGCACACTGGAGGCTGTATATGTCGGCCTTTAGCCCAAGCGCGTGAAGGATATCCCTAAACTCCTTTAGCGCCATAAATCTATCGAAATTTTCAGCATCTGCCGCGAGTAAAACGGCGAGGCTTCGCTCGTCTGCGATAATTTGCGTCTTGGGGTCTAAAAATAGCTTAAGAGCGCCCCAAATTTCGCTTAAAAATTTATCCGTGTCCACCGCTTCGCCTTTGGTAAAATTTGCGCCCGCAAGGTCGCTTTCGGTGCGAAATTTAGCATAAATTAAATTTAAACAAGCTTGGGCGGCGGGTTATTTTCGCGATAAATTTAAGGCAGTTCGCAGGAGAGATAAATTTGACGGCAAAATCGCGTCAAATTTACTCAAATTTACATAGCGGCTCGCGGCTGAATGATGTTTTGTTCAAATTTTTGCTCGGTGTCTTCGCTCATGATGCGAAGCACTTTGCTACGTTTAATCTTCGCGTCATTCTTAAATATCGCGCGCACCTTATCCATGCCCGCGTAAAAGTCGCGCATGAGTACGACGCAGATGTATTCGCCGAAAAACGTCGGTTTGATAACGCCGTTTTCTTCGTAGATCGCGTTTACTAGCTTTAGCAAGCTAAGCTCGACAAACAGATCTTTGTTGATGTTTGCGTCGTTTTGCTCGTTGTAGGTTTTGATATCCACGGCACCGTCAAAAAGCCTTGTTAAAAATGTATATTTTAGTCTCTCTTTCTTGCTAAATGCGCATTTTGCGATGACCGGACTTTGCCTACCCTTGATCTTTCTGCCGTAATCAAGTAGGTTAAATGCGTTTATCACAAGCTCGCCGTCAAGAAAGCTAAATGCCCCGCTGCCAACACCAACGTACTCTAAATTTGAGCCCACGTATTCGTCGCGAAGGTCTGCGCTTTTTTCGTTTGAAAATGCCCAAGCGTTGCTTTGCTTATATCCGCCTTTGGCAAATTCGCTCACGATGATCTCGTAAAATTCGCGCTCGTTATCGACGTTTGAGACGCCGAGCGAGCGAGCGATGTTCTCTCTCGTTAGCTCCGATTTCATGAGCGGATAGAAGGTGATCTGCTGCGGAGAGATCGATTTTGCGACGTTTATGTCGTTTATTAGCTGCTCTTTTGTTTGGTTTGGTAGGTTAAAGATGAGATCGAGGCTTATGACCGGGATTTTGCCCAGAGCTTTCTCGAGCTTTCTTTTCGTCTCTTCTGCAGAGCCGAATTTCTCATACCTGCCGACTCTTTTTAGCGTCTCGTTATCAAAGCTTTGCACGCCTACGCTTAAGCGGTCGATAAGCCCGTCAAAACGGCTTAGACTCTCCGGCGAGATGTGGTTTGGATCGCTCTCGGCCGAGATATCTTCGATACTAAAGAGCTCTTTTGCAAGTTTTAGGGTTTTTTCAAGCTCGGGTTCGTTGATAAGCGTCGTGCCGCCGCCGACATAAAGCGAGCTAAAGTCAAAGCCGGCCTCCTTGACCTGCCTCATCTCCTCGCGTAAATTTTCAAAGTAAATTTTCGCAAGCTCCTGTTCGTAGTGATACTTGTGAAACGAGCAATACGGGCAAAACGTATGGCAAAAAGGCACGTGAGCGTAGAGCATGTACTTTTTGTCTTTTTTTGGAGTTTTGGTGTAAGTTGTGGTCAAAATATCTATGTTAAATTCGTTGTATAGTGATTTTTGAATAGAATTATGTGCGTAATTTACCGCAAATTTTTCTATAATATTCTTAAATCCCACAATTAATTCCTTTTCTTAATTTTTATCGCGTATTTTACTTAGGTTTTGCTTAAAATAAAATTTTAAGGCCCTAGTCTAACCTATTTAAATAAATTTAACGTAAATTTTGCCAGAGAAATTTACGTTTGCGCTTATATATCTTTTTATATAAGCTGCGTTAATTTTATCCCAAAGCTTAAGGATTTTACTCCTTAGCCCTTGAGATGATCTTGCTCGAGTCAAGCTCAAATTTCACTCCGTCTTTTGCCTGCAGATAGTAAAATTTACCGATATTGCAAAGCGACTTAATGCCATAAATTTTAACCGTCTTTTCATCTATCTCACAAGGTCTTTGATCTTTGCCTTTCGCCTTGCAAAGAGACTTTGGTAGGGCATTTAGCGCACTTTTATCAACTAGTAGAAATTTATAATCCACATCGCCTATATTAAATATTTTGGCTGAGTATTTGATAAACAAAAGCGAGTTTGAAACTATCATAAGAGTGAGTGCAGCGTAAAATACAAACGAAAAGTCCTTGGTTTCTTTGATGCTAGCAGCGCCCAGTATAAAAGAGAGCATGAATGAGCAAAATAGCATCCAAAGCGCCAAAAATTCGCTATTTTTTGAGATAACAACCGAAATGATAAAGAGTAAAATCATGAGAAACGACAAAAGATAGATGATAAAATTTGGTCTATCTTTAAAGAAAACTGCCAAATTTACTCCGGCGTAGGAGAGTAACAATAGCGATAAAATAGCTCCCCAGCCGTAGTTTAGCTTGAAGGCTGCAAGGGCTAAAACGGCAAATGAGACGAGCGTTAAAACGTAGATGAAATTTGAGTTATAAAAAAATAGAAATTTTGGCTTTTTAAATTTGTACTTTTTATCGTCTTTTTGGTATAAAAATGAGATAAAAACCAGGACTAATATCTCAAAAAAGGTGACAAATGCGGTAGCACAAAAGAGCAAAATGCCCGTAAATATCATCTCTGAACTATCTAAGCTCGGGAAATATCCGATCTCGGAGCCAAAATACAAAAAGTAGCAAAGTACACTAATAATCGGCACGATGAAATTTGAATGCCTAAAGAAAAAAGCAACGCACTCTTTTATGAAATTTGCCTTTAAATTTGCCGAGTGCTCACTCAAACGACTCTCGAAAAATGAGTTTAAAAGTAGCTCGTTTTTGACCTTTTCAAGCTCGTCTGACTCCTTTGATAGCGCTCCTTTGTAAAATTCATAGTTTTGCTCGCTAAAGTCTTTTTTGATCTCGTCTTTTATGTCTAAGACAATAAGAACGATCTGCTCTTTTATCTCGGCGAGCCTTTTTGAAATTTCAGCAAAATTTGTTCTATTTAGCCTATCAAAAAGATCGCTCTCTTCATTTAAAAGATCGATCAAACGCGCTTGTTTGCTATTTCTTATCTCGCAACATGAAAAATTCGCCTTTAAGAAATTTACAAATTTTTTAGCGTTTTTAATGCTCTCGTCTTTTTGGTTTAAAATATCTTGGTAGCTCAAATTTTACCTATCTTATTTAAAATTTATAAATTTAGTTATCTAAGTGCCTTTGCGATTTCGCTCCAGCCCAAATACTCGGCTAAATCAATCGCTCTTTTACCGCTTTTCGTACGTAAGTTTTTATCCGCGCCGTTTGCCAACAGTACGTTTACGAGCGCTAGATTGCCCGCGAGCGCCTCGTGGTGCAGCTGCGTAAATCCTTCCTCATCGGCGTCCGTGAGGATACTTGGGTTTTCTTTTACGTATTGCTCAAATTTCTCGCGCACATTTTTACACATCGGGTGCTCGGTCAAATTTTCCGGGTGTTCTTTTTGCTCGTAAACTACCAAGATGTCGTTAAAATCGCCAAAATCAAGCCCCCACGCTTTATCGTGCTCTTTTAGCTCGCCCTTTTGCATACGCGAACGCATCGCCTGCACGCTAAATCCGCCGTACGCGCGTCCGCCCACCGCAAACATCCAGTCGCTCATCTCGTCTATCTTTGCGTTCACGCGGTCGCCGTTTTTTACGTTTTGTACGGCGTCAGGCTCGTTTACGAGCGTGCCCGAGATGGTCTCGCCGTCAAAATCCACGTCGTTTATCCACATATGCTCGCCGACTTCTTCGCCGTTCACGACGTCTAAAAAACAAATTTTAACCATCGCAAAATCAAGCCCTGGCACGACCCTGTGGCGCTCCCAGTAAAGCTCGCGCCAAAAATACCTAAAACTCTCGCGCGCCTGCTCGAATGCACGCTGCATATAGTCCTCTTCGTTGCTTGCGAAATAAATCGGCATTTGCTCGCCAAGATCGACTTGTTTGCCGAAAATTTTCTTAAAAAAGCCCATTTTTAATCCTTCTTTATTTTTAGATTGGGAGTTAAAATTTCGATACGTTAAATTTGCGGTTAAATTTGACGAACGTCAAATTTTGAATACAAAAGTCAAGCGACGATTTCGCGAGATGAATTTAAATCTTGCGACGAAAAATTGAGCGTGCGCTAGGCATGTAGCCTGTGGAGCGAAATTTTTCTAGCTCATTTAAAGGCGCTCGCGAAAATGCCCGCTATTTTAAGTTTTTAAAGCTAATCGGTAACTCCAAATTAAGCCCCTTCACGAGCCTTATGCATTCTTGCAGATCATCGATACTTTTGCCGCTCACGCGCACCTCTTCGCCGCGGATTGCCGCAGTTACTTTTAGCTTTGCGTCCTTGATCGCTTTGGTGATTTTCTTCGCGTTTTCGCTATCTAGGGTGTCGTTTAGCTTTAGCGTTGCCTTGATATTTCCGCCACTCGCGCTCTCGCGTTTGCTTTCAGTCACGGCTACCGGCGGGATGTTTCGCTTGATGAGCTTTGAGATCACGATGTCTTTTAGCGCGTCGATTTTGTTGTCGCTAGAGCTAAGAAGCGTGATGATTTTTTCCTTTTCGTTTAGCTCTACTTCAGCCGCAAGCCCCTTAAAATCATATCTCGCCGCGATCTCTTTTTTAGCCGTTTCTAGCGCGTTTTTGACCTCCATCATATCGACCGCCGCGCTTATATCAAAACTATGCTCAGTTGCCATTTTTATCCTTTCAAAAATTCTTTTATATTTTCTACGATCATCGTTACGAGCCGCTCTCTAGCCTCAAAACTCGCCCAAGCCACGTGCGGAGTGAGTATCAAATTTTCCTTGTTTTTGATACGAAGCAGCGGATGATCCGAGCGCATAGGCTCGGTCTCTAGCACATCGGCGGCAAATCGCAAATTTCGCCCATCTATCGCGCGGGCTACGGCGCTCTCATCCACGATACCGCCGCGTCCGAAGTTCATCAAAATCGCGCCCTCTTTCATCAAATTTAACTCCTGCTCTCCGATCAAATTTCGCGTTTTTTCGTTTAGCGGAGCATGGATGCTCACGATGTCGCAGCCGCTTAAAAGCTCGTCTAAATTTAGCCTTTTAAACTCCGCGCTTGCGTTTGCGCCGCTGGTTGAGTAGTAGCTCACGCTCGCACCAAATGCCGCCGCGATGCGCGCCACGCCTCTGCCGATCTCGCCAAGCCCGATGATGCCAAAGCTCTTGCCCGCTATCTCGCCGATACTGCGGTCTAGATTCGTAAAAATTTCACTCTTCGCCCACTCGCCGCTTTGCGCGTAGTTATCGTAAAATTTGATGCGATTCGTCAGCGCAAAAAGGCAAGCAAACGTATGCTGCACGACGCTAGCCGTCGAGTAGCCTGCGACGTTTTTTACCGCGATGTCTTTTACTGCGGCGTATGCGAGATCGACGTTGTTCATACCCGTCGCGCTTATGCAGATTAGCTTTAAATTTGACGCGTCCATCGTCTCTTTGTCGATGACGACTTTGTTCGTGATGACGACGTCCGCACCCTTTAGCCGTTCTATGCGCTCGTCCGCGGCGGTCGTCTCAAAGCTAACAAACTCGCCAAACTGCCCAAAAACGTCCAAATTTACGTCGCTTCCAAGCGTCGCGGCATCGAGGCAGACTATTTTCATTTTGCGTCCTTATTTGATAAAATGCCCCACGAATTTGGAGTAGTTATCTAAAATTTCGCCGCCTCTGCGATATCCTAGCGCGCACGCCTCGTAGGCGAAAAATACGCCGGCTTGATAGCTGTTATTGGCGGCGTCTTTGTTAAATTCGTAAAATTCCTGATAGATCGCGCGGTTTGCTCCGTAGTCGCCGCCGTTTTGCGAGCTAATGCTGCCGTCCGCCTCTATTACGCTCACGTTTGCGCCCTCTCGCCCAAAAACCGGCTTTTTCACGCACTTTTTACCAGCTAACGGCTTATCGCTAGCTTGGAGCAAAAGCGGGTGATTCGGATAGAGATCCCATAAAATTTTCAAGATACCTTTGCTTTGGAAAAGCAGCGTGTATGCGGGATTTAGGATGATGGCTTTTTGATTTTGGACGATGTTTTTTAGGATGATGGCTAGCTCGCCTTCCTCTACGGCAATGTCCTCCCACGGCACGAGCTTAAACCAGTATTCGTAGTTTTCTCCGTCAAAAAACACGCCCTCCTCGTCGTTAAATACGACCTCGTGGACGTAAGCAAACGCCGTGTGAAAGCCCGCCTCCTCGGCGATATACTGCAGTAGCTTCACGGTCTGCTCGTCCTCGCTACTACCCGCAACCGAGCTAAATAAAATTTTCCAGCCCTCGTAGTGCTCGTTAAAGCTCTCGGTCTCCTCATCTAGCGTCACGAGGCGCCTAAAATTTTGCTTCAAAGCGTCATAAAGGTCGTTAAACTGCGCGCTCTCGTCCATGCGGTTAAATTTAAGCGCCGCCCACTGAATGATCGCCGTCTCAAATACGGCCGTCGGGGTGTCGGCGTTAAATTCGATGAGTTTTATCGGCTTGCCGTCTAGCCCGCCTGCAAGGTCAAATCTACCGTAAAGATGCCAGTGCACGTCGTTTTCCCAGCTTTCGCGCACTAGATCTACGAGGTTAAACGGGATGCCGACCTCGTGGTAGAGGTTGTTGTCGATGACGTACTGGGCGGCCGCGACGAACATATCATATAGCTCGTTTGCGGCGTTGTAGTAGGCCTCGGCCTGTGCCTCGCTAACCTCGACTAGCTCGTCTGCTACGTAGTCGCTGCCGTCCGGATCGGTGTGCCAGGTAAAGCCGATCTCGCCTAAAAATTCGCTATTTAGCGGTTCGATTTTTTTTAAATTTATCATTTTATCCTCCGAAACTTGAGCTTGAACTTGAGCTTGATCCGCCGAAAAATCCGCTCTTTCCGCCGCTTGGTTTACTAGCCGAGCTAGCGGCTTTGGCTTTGTTAAAGCTATCTACGCTCCTTGAATACGCGCTTGGGTTTTTATACGCGCTTTGGCGCTGCGACTGATAGCCGGGATTGTTAAAGAGTTTGTTGCCTATCCAACTGCCTATGATCGCGCCCGCAGCCGAGGCTAGAAGCGTCTCGCCAAGGCTCATACCGCCGCTGCTTAGCTGCGCGTTTTGAGCGTTTGAGCCGGTTAGATTCGACGTTCCGGCGTCGATTTTGGCATTTTCTTCGGCGATTAGCTTATCCATCTCCTCTTTGCTTAGCACGCGCTCGGTGCCGTTGATGTCCTTTAGCACAACGCGCGTTTCGCTGCTCGGATACTCTTCTAGAACTTTATATTTGCCGGGCGCGGTTTCTTCGATGATGACGAAGGCTCCCGTTTTTTGCGCCGCTTCTTTTAGAGCGCTACCGTCATTGTTATTTGCTCCGCCGTTATCGCTGCTACCGCAGCCGGCCAATCCCGCCATCACGACCGCGCCAAAGCCGCCCACAGCAGCGTAGCTTGCTACTTTTTTTATGCCTTTAAAAACTCTCATTTTTTATCTAGCTCCTTTGAAATTTTCTTACTTTTTACCATTATCACGCCTTTTTTAAATTTGATAAATTTTGATTTTCCGATATTTTTTATGATTTTATTTTGCGTTTTTTTGAGGCTCTTGCCGCTTAAATTTTGCGATTTTAAAAACTCGGCCAGGCTCGTCCATTTGCCCTCGTTTTCAGGCTTGCTCTCGACAAATTCTACGTCGATGGGCGCTACGTATTCGCCATTTTGGCGAGCCAGTAGCGGACGCTCGAGCATACTTAAAAATCCTCTTAGCTTCTCGTCTCTTTCACGGTAAATTTGAGCTATTTCGGTTTTATTGTTTAGCAAAATTTGCTCTTTTTCGCGAAAAAGCCTATCTTTATCGGCTTGCAAATTTTGATTTTGTTCTTTTAGTTCGCCAATTTGCGAGAGTAGAAATTGATTCACGTCAAATTCGCCCGCTTTCGCAGCTTTTTTTGACTCCGAGCTTTTAGCGGATTTTGAAGTTTTGGGCGCTGATTTGGGTGCGGTTTGAGGCTCGTAGCCTTCTAAAACCACGTATTTTACGCCGTCTTTTTCAAAGGTTTTTAGCGTTCCGCGACGAATGCGGTTGTAGACGGCTTCCTTGGTTACGCCTAAGATTTCCGCGGCCTCGCTCACGGGCACTTTGGACATATTTTTCCTTTGATCGTTAAATTTGGCGTAGATTATGGCAAATTTTGGCTTTGATGCGAGTTAAACGGGAGTTTGAAAAAAGAAAAGGCCGCCGAAGCGACCCTTTTGGTTAGAGCTTCGACTCGTAGCGTCTAAGCATATATAGACGTTTAAGCATTTTCTTGCGAGCCGCGATTTTTTGTTTTTTGCGGATCTCGGTCATAGGCTCGAAAAAGCGTCTTGCGCGAACTTCAGTCACGACAAGGTTCCTGTCGGTTTGCTTTTTGAACTTTCTGTAAGCTTCGTCAAAAGACTCGTTAGGATGTACCTTAATACCAGGCAACGTCCTCACCACCTTTCAATTAAAATAGACGGCGATTATAGCAGAAATTTAGTAAATTTGAGAATTTATAAAAAATTAATAGCATTAACTCTATAATTTATAAAAATTATCACTACTTTGTAATCAGGATGAATTATGACAAAAGAAGACTATAAAAATTATTTCAAATTTGCTAGCAAACGCTATATCGCCTACATCCTGATTACCTGTACCGCGCTCGTTTTACCATTTATATCTATCGGCGGAAATCAGTTTTTCCTGCTAAGCTTTGAGCGCAGCGAGCTACATCTGCTTTTTGCCAAATTTAACGTCCAAGAGCTATTTTTGATGCCTTTCGTGCTCATCATTTTTTTTATTTTTATATTTTTTATGACGAATTTGGGCGGCCGCGTCTGGTGCGGCTGGAGCTGTCCGCAGACGATATTTCGCGCGATTTACCGCGACCTCATACAAACTAAAATTTTAAAAATTCGCAAAAGCGTTTCAAATAAGCAAACGCAAGCCGAGGGCGGCGCCAAAAAGGCTCTTGCAGTCGCAATCTGGAGCGTTTTAGCCTTTGTCGCGGCGGCGAATTTTCTCTGGTTTTTCGTCCCGCCGCAAGATTTTTTCGCTCAAATTTCAAACCCTGCCGAGCATAAAATTTTACTCGGAGCTTGGCTTGTTATCGCGGCGTTTTTGATATTTGACGTCGCGTTTTTGGGCGAAAATTTTTGCGTTTACGTCTGCCCGTACGCCAGAGTGCAGTCCGTGATGATCGATTCTGACAGCGTGCAGGTGATCTACGACGAGGCGCGCGGCGGTAAAATTTACGACGGGCAAACCAAACTCTGGAAAAAGCCGCCCGATCCACAAAACGAGTGCACCGGCTGCGAAGCCTGCGTGAAAATTTGCCCGACGCACATCGACATTAGAAAAGGCATGCAGCTAGAGTGCATAAACTGCCTAGAGTGCGTGGATGCCTGCACGAAAACAATGTCGGGGCTAAATTTGCCTAGCCTAATTAGCTGGACTAGCTCAAATTCCCTAAAAACCAAGCAAAAAGTGCGGTATTTTCGCTTTAAAACCATCGGCTACTGTGCCATCATCGCTATCGCTGCAACCGCGCTAACGCTAATGAGCGCCAAAAAAGAGAGTATGCTGCTAAATATTAACCGCACAAGCGAGCTATATAAGGTAAATAGAAGCGGCGAAATCGAAAACGCTTACGTATTTTTGTTTGAAAACACCGACGCGCACGCGCATGAGTTTTACTTTGACGTTAGCGCGGACAGAGCTAAAGCGCCGATAAAAATCGAGCGCCCAAAGACTCAAATTTCGTTAAAAGCAGGCGAAAAAAAGAGAGTCGTAGTCGTGCTAAGCGCGCCTAAAGCGGCATTTGCCGGCACAAACGAACAAACAACAAAGATAGAAATCTCAGCCTACGCAGCGGATAACAAAGAAAAAATAAATGTTAAGAGACGGACTATTTTTGCCCATCCAAGCGAGTAAAAAATTATTTTTTTATAGTATAATCATACTTTAAGATTTTTTAAAATTTGGGGGCTATAAAAATGGATACGAAACCGACGAAACGAAGCGCTGAGAGAAAAGAGAAATTCATTCAGGCCGGGCTTGAAATTTTCCTCGAAAACGGCTACGAAAACACGAGTTTAACGGATATCATCAAAAAAAGCGGCGGGTCGCTAGCGAGCATCTACAAATTTTTTGAAAACAAAGAAGGGCTTTTTCGCGCTATCGTAGAGCGCGGATTTGACGACTTTAGAATGCAGATAGACGAAAAAATCGATCTAAATTTGCCGCATAAGCTGGATGATTTTTTAACCAAATTTGCGATGATATTTTTCGACATAATCTGTGAAAAGAAAACCACGCTAATCTCAAGAGTAATGATGAGCGAAGGCGCGAAAAACGACGGCCTTTTAGGTAAAGAGTTTTTGGATCAAATTTTAAGCAAAATCGATAAAATTTTAATCGATTTTTTCGAGTGCGAAGACATAAGAGTCCAACTAAATCCATGTATCTCTCCTTACGTCGCAGCCAAGGCGTTTGCCGCAGTCGTTAGAGAGCCTTATCATTATAATGCTATTTTGCTAAACGAGGACATAACGCTAAGCGCAGAAGAGCGCAAAGAGCATGTAAAAACGCGCATAGATATGTTTTTGCACGGTGTAAAAAAACACTAAATTCGTCCCTCAAAAATTTGACTTTTCATTTAAATAAGAGTAAAATAGCCGACTTTACTTGTAACAAATATTACAAGTTAAATTTCGTATAAAAACTAAAAAATAAAGGCAAATTTATGAGAAATTTTAAAAATATCTCTGTTTTGTTATTGGCGTCGCTGCTTTTTACGGCATGCTTTGATAGTAACGATAAAAAAAGTGCGGCCGTAGCCGGACAACAACGGCAAATGCCGCCGTCAAAGGTTGATGTATTCGTAGCCAAAAAATCAGACGTGCCGATCAGCTTTGACTACACCGCGACCCTAACGAGCCAGCAAGACGTAATCATATATCCAAAAGTAAGCGGCACGATAACCAAGCAATTTTTTAAAGCAGGCGACAACGTAAAAGCAGGCGACAAGCTATTTTTGATAGATCCCGAAAAATACCAAGCCAGCTACGACGCGCTTGAGGCCGCTATCGGCGTAGCAAACGCAAATTTAAAAAACGCTCAGACCGAATTTAACAGAATCTCAAATTTATATAAGAAAAACGCCGTTTCGCAAAAAGAGTACGATGCGGCCGTTTCGGCGCTCGAGATCGCAAATGCAAATTTACTAAGCGCTAGAGCAAACGCTAAAAACGCCAAAATAGATCTAGGCTACACAAGCATAATCGCGCCTTTTGACGGCGTTTTGGGCGATAACCTAGTAGACGTGGGCTCGCTAGTCGTAGCAAACACGACTCAGCTCGTGCGCCTAACCAAAATCAACCCGATCGAGGCCCACTTCCACATCTCCGACGTCGATAACCTAAACCGCGTCAAAATGCAAGAAAGCGGCCTCTGGGCGCAAACAAACTCGGACGCCGTGCTTAAAGTCGGCCCGGGAGAGTTTAATGGCAAGGTAAATTTCATCGATAACGTCGTAAATACGAATATGGGCACAGTTTTAGCCAAGGCCGAATTTAACAACGACGAAGGCAAGCTGCTACCCGGCATGTTCGGCCACGTGACGATGGGTGGATTTTATCAAAAAGACGGCTTTAAAATCCCTCAAGTAGCACTCCAACAAACCGACGTCAAGACCTACGTACTAGTCGTAGAGGATGGTAAAGTAGCCTCCAAGGACGTAAAAATCACCTACCAAACCAAAGACGCCGCAGTCGTTAGCGAAGGGCTAAACGAAGGCGATAAAATCATAATGAACAACTTCCTAAAAATCGGCGTGGGTGCACCCGTCGAGATAGATAAGGACCTAACCGAAAGCTTTGGAAAAGGCGCAAATTTAGAGCCTAAAAACGAGCAAGAAAAGGCTAAATGATGTTTTCTAAATTTTTTATAAATCGCCCGATATTCGCCACCGTCGTATCTATCATCATAGTTATCGCGGGCGCGATGGCGATAAAGGGGCTTCCTATCGAGGAGTATCCTAAGCTAACTCCGCCTCAAATTTCCGTTAGCGCCGTCTATACGGGCGCCGACGCTCAAACCATCTCCGACTCCGTAGCCAGCGCGATCGAGGATCAGATAAACGGTGTAGAAAACATGCTCTATATGCAAAGCACCTCAAGCTCGAGCGGCTCGCTAAATATCAACGTTTATTTTAAAATCGGCACCTCGGCTAAGCAAGCCACGATCGACGTAAACAACCGCGTCCAAGCCGCACTCTCAAGACTGCCTCAAGAGGTGCAAAACATGGGTGTAACCGTGCGCGAACGCAGCAGCTCGATCCTAGAGGTAGTCGGCTTTACGAGTTCAAACATGGACTTAGTCGAGCTGTATAACTACGTAAATTTAAACATCGCGGACGAGATCAAAAGGGTTAACGGCGTGGGCGACACGGCGCTAATCGGCAGTAAAGAGTACTCGATGAGAATTTGGCTAAAACCGGACAAACTAGCCTACTACAAGCTAACTCCTAGCGACGTCATCGCTCAAGTAAAAATCCAAAACAGCCAATACGCCGCCGGCAAAATAGGCGAGCAGCCCTCAGACGGCGACAATCCTTACGTTTATTCCGTTCGCTCAGACGGCCGTCTAAAAAATGCGGCGCAGTTTGGCGATATAGTAATCAAAAGCGCCGACGGAGCGGTGCTAAAGCTAAAAGACGTAGCGACCGTGGAGCTAGGAGCGGCTAACTACGCATCTGACTCGATGCTAAACGGCCAAGACGCCATCCCGCTTTTAATCTTTATGCAAAACGACGCCAACGCCCTAGCCACCGCGCAAGCAGTAAACGCAAAGCTTGACGAGCTAAGTAAAAATTTCCCCGCAGGCTTTAAACACACGATCGCATATAACCCGACCGAATTTATCGAAGTTTCTATCCAAGAAGTTATAAAAACTTTCATCGAGGCGATGATCCTAGTTATCATCGTTATGTATATGTTTTTAAAGAGCTTCCGTGCCACTATCATCCCGATACTAGCCGTTCCCGTGTCTATCATCGGCACGTTTGGCGGACTATACGCGATGGGATTTAGTATAAATTTGATCACGCTTTTTGCGCTCATACTTGCCATCGGTATCGTCGTGGACGACGCCATCATCGTTATCGAAAACGTGGAGAGAATTTTACACGAGGATAAAAATATAACCGTCAAAGAAGCAACCTACAAGGCGATGGAGGAGGTGCAAACGCCCGTCATCTCGATCGTACTCGTTCTCTCGGCCGTTTTTATCCCCGTTTCTTTTATGGAGGGCTTTGTCGGCGTGATCCAGCGCCAGTTCGCGCTTACGCTCGTTACTTCAGTTTGTATCTCGGGCTTTGTGGCGCTTACGCTTACTCCTGCGCTTTGCGGCGTTATGCTAAAAAAACAAGAGAGCAAGCCGTTTTGGTTCGTGCAGAAATTTAACGACTTTTTCGACTGGAGCACGAAAATTTTTACTGCAGGCGTCGCAACGGTACTTCGCCACGTTATCATCAGCCTTATTTTGATAGGCGTTATGGGTTTTGCGACTTACGAGCTGTTTAAAAAAGTCCCAAGCGGCCTCGTACCGTCCGAGGATAAAGGAGCGTTGATGGTTATCACTTCGCTCCCGCCGTCGTCAAATATGCTAAAAACCAAAAAAGAAGTTCAAAATATCAACCAAGCCATCCTTAGCAACCCAAATGTCGAGTTTATGATGAGTTTTGCGGGATACGATATGCTTGCGGGTGCGCTTAGAGAAAACTCGGCCATCAGCTTTATCAAGCTAAAAGACTGGAGCGAGAGAAAAACGCCAGATAGCCAAGCAGGCGCGCTAACTGGGCCTTTTAACGGTATGCTTTGGGGCTCGAAGGAGTCGATGAGCTTTGTCGTAAACGTCCCGCCTATCATGGGTCTTTCGATGACGGGCGGCTTTGAGATGTATCTGCAAAACAAAAGCGGCAAAACCTACGCCCAGATCGAAGCCGACGTAAAAAAAGTAGTCGCCGCGGCAAACGCTCGCCCGGATCTAACCAGCGTGCGCTCGACGCTAGAGACTAATTACCGCCAGTTTAAAATCGACGTCGATAGGCAAAAAGCCCAGATGTTTGGCGTGAGCGAGAGCGAAATCTTTAGCGCGATAGGTTCGACTTTCGGCTCTTACTATATCAACGACTTTAGCCTTTTCGGTAAATCCTACCGCGTCTATGCCAGAGGCGAGGACCGCTTTAGAAACAACCCCGAAGACTTGCGTAAAATTTACGTCCGCTCAAAAGGCGGCGAGATGATACCACTAAACTCTGTCGCCACTCTAACTAGAATTTTAGGCCCGGATATCGTGGATAGATTTAACCTTTTCCCGGCGGCTAAGATCCAAGGCGACCCGAAACCTGGCTACACATCGGGCGATGCGATAAAAGCGATACAAGAGGTTGTCGAGCAGACGCTAAATATGGAAGAATACTCCATCAGCTGGGCGGGCACGGCGTATCAGGAGGTTAGCTCGCAAGGTACGGGTGCGACGGCGTTTATATTCGGTATGATTTTCGTATTTTTGATCCTAGCGGCGCAGTATGAGCGCTGGCTCATCCCGCTAGCCGTTATCACGGCCGTTCCGTTCGCGGTTTTTGGCTCACTAGTCGCCGTTTGGGCTAGAGGGCTAACAAACGATATCTACTTCCAGATCGGACTACTGCTTCTCATCGGTCTATCGGCTAAAAACGCGATCCTTATCGTCGAATTTGCGATGCAAGAAAGGCAGGCAGGCAAGAGCGTGTTTGACGCGGCCGTTAATGCAGCCAAACTTCGCTTCCGTCCGATCGTCATGACCTCACTCGCGTTTACATTGGGCGTTTTCCCGATGGTTATCAGCACGGGTGCTGGCGCTGCGTCTCGCCACTCGCTAGGCACGGGCGTGATCGGCGGCATGATAGCGGCCACTACGATAGCGATATTTTTCATACCGATGTTTTACTATCTGCTAGAAAAGCTAAACAACAAAGTCTGGGATAAAAAACCAAGCGGAGCACAGGAGATCAAAAATGTATAAAATTTTAACTTTAGCCGCGGCGCTATTTTTAGCCGGTTGCTCGTTTCGCCCCGAGATACCCGAGGTCGATACGAAATTTGAATCTACGTATAAATTTGAAACTAGCGACATCAGAGACGAGTGGTGGAAGGAATTTGGCGACGAAAATCTAAACGCCCTCGTAGCTAGCGCGCTAGAAAAAAATACCGACCTTCGCACGGCTTATTTAAATTTACAAAAAGCCGCCGCAAGCCTAGGCATCTCGGAAGCCGATCTTTTTCCTAGCGTAAATTTAAACGTCGGCTACACAAAAGCAAAAAGCAGTGGCGAAACCTACACCAAACAGCCTCAAACGCGCTACCGAAACTCTGAGGTAAATTTAGGCCTAAGCTACGAGATAGACCTGTGGGGCAAGGTGAGAAACAGCATCGAGTCGGCTAAAGCCAGCCTAAACGCGACCAAGCTCGACTATGCCACCGCGCGTCTTAGCATAAGCTCTAGCGTGGCTAAAAGCTACTTCGCGCTCGTGGCTCTAAATATGCGCGAAGCCGTGCTAAAAGATACGCTAAAAACCTACGAGGAGACGCTAGCGCTTCGCAAAACGCAGCTTGATCTAGGTGGCATAAACGAGACGACCTATCTGCAAAGCAAGGCTGCCGTCGAAAGCGCAAAAGTAAGCCTGCTAGAAGTGCAAACCTCGCTGTCTCAGGCTCTAACGTCCGTAGCGATACTAACGGGCAAATCAAACGACGAGATCCTAAGCGGCGCCGTGCAGAGCGCTAAAATGCTACCTAAAGAGCCTGAAGTGAGTGCTGGCGTGAGTGCGGACATACTACTGCGAAGGAGCGACGTAGCTAAAGCATACGCCGATCTAAACGCCACCAACGCGCTAATCGGCGTCGCAAAGGCCGACTATCTACCGTCCATATCGCTAACGGGGCTTTTTGGATTTTCTAGCGTGGATTTTGAAAATATCTTTATCAGCAACGCCAACACGTGGAGCATAGGCGGCTCTTTGGTGCAGAAAATTTTTGACTACGGCAGAACCAAAAACAACGTCCGCATAGCAGAAACAAACGAACAAATCGCGGCCGTAGCCTATGAAGCTGCGATCAAAAAGGCTCTTGGAGAAGTTAGAGACGCGCTAAACAACCGTAAAAACGCCAAACTAACGCTAAATCAAGTCAAAGAACTCCTGAACTCGCAAGAAAAAATCTATAAGCTAGCCAAGGATCAGTTTGAAGAAGGCTATACGGGGCACCTGGAGCTACTCGACGCGCAGCGCAACCTACTCTCGGTTAGACTCCAAGACATCGCGGCGAATTTGAGCCTCATCGACTCGGTCGTGGACGTTTACAAGGCATTTGGCGGCGGATTTAAAGCCGAATAATTTTACTTTTTGGCGGAGATTCTCCGCCTCTTTCTTTTAAATTTTAGCTGTTGTTTCGGCTAAATTTTACTTGTTTTACTTCAAATTTTGTGCTTGATTTTTCTATTGGCGTACGACGCAACCCTTAGATAAATTATTTGTATTCAAAGACGTAAATTTGTTTCAAATTTGAGCGACGCGCAAAGTCGGTCAAATTTACATCATTTTTTCCAGAGTACACATTTTGCGGATTTTACGAATTTGTCGCTTAAAATTTACGGTTTTTTAGCAATACTTGCAAGCAAGAAGGCAAATTGCGATCAAATTTGCAGACGTATTTCGAGATCAAATTTAGCGCAAACACCCGCCGCCAAATTTGATTTTTAATTTTAGCAAGCGCCGCTAAAATACTGTATTAGAGCAAAATCGGCCAAATTTAACGTTTTTGATGTTTTAACCGCCAAGCAAAATTTGCAACGCGCGATGATTTCGCAAATTTACATTCTTAAATTTGACGCAGTGTAAAAACGAGTGCAAAATTTTAAATTTTAGCAAGACTTAAAATGCTCATAAATTTAGTCGTTAAATTTTACTCTTTACCCGTCAAAATTTGCACGATAGTTTCAGGTAAAATTTCATGCTCTATCGCGTGGATTTTTGCTTCAAATTCCTCAAGGCTCATCCCCGCGCTCTTTTCAAACGCGCGCTGAGCGATGATTTTGCCGCCGTCTAGCTCCTCGCTCACCCAGTGCACGCTCACGCCGCCCACCTTCATATCGCTCTCAAAGCTCTCTTTTATCGCGTGCGCGCCCTTAAAAAGCGGCAACAGCGACGGGTGCAAATTTATCGCGCGAATCTGCCTCGTAAAAACGGGCGTAAGGATGCGCATAAAGCCAGCAAGCACCGTTAGATCGACGTTTGCGCGCTTGATTTCCTCTACGACCGCGGCGTCAAACTCCTCTCTCGAGGCAAAATTAACGTGCTCGGTAACGACGCTTTGCAGGCCGTATTTTGCGGCTTTTGCTATGCCGCCTGCGTTAGCTTTATTTGTTAGCGTTAGCGCGACCTCGATCTTGGTTTCGCCAAAAACTTTGCCGTGCAGATTCTCTAAAATCGCCTCCAAATTTGAGCCGCCGCCACTAAATAAAACCGCTATTTTTTTCGTAAGCATTTGAGTCCTTTGATGATGTCCGCGGCTGTGAGCGCGTAGTCGTTGATTTTGATTTCGCGGGCGGCTAACGCGTGAGCCAGCGTCCCGCTGATCGCGGCATTTAGCGGGTCGTAACTCTGCGCCAGTAGCCCCGCGATGATACCGCTTAGCGCGTCTCCGCTACCGCCTTTTGCGAGTGCGGCGCTACCGTGCGTCATGACGTAAACCTCGCCGCCTTGCGCGATTAGCGTATTTGCGCCCTTTAACACAAGCACACATTTAAAATTTCTGCTAAAAATTTGAGCGAGTTTGAAGCGATTTTTTTGCACTTCGCTAGCGTCAAATTTGCCAAGATTTGCAAGCTCTAGCAAACTCGCAAACTCCTTTGGATGCGGCGTTATCACGACGTTTTTGCTATTTAAAAGCTCAAGCGTGCGCGGCTCGTGGCAAAGATCGGCATCGATAACGAGCGCGTCTTTTGTTTTTAGCTCGCTAAAAAGCTCATTCTTTTGCGCCTCGTTAAGCTCGCCAAGCCCCATGCCGACGGCTCCGACTCGCATTTTGGGCGTTATGCGCTCGCTTTGCATTAAAACGGGTTCAATATTTAAATTTTTCCCCACGACGCTAACAAGTCCCGCACCGATAGTTAGCGCGGCAAGTCCCGCTATACGCGCCGCTCCGCCCTTTTCGCCGCTAACGACAAACACGTGGCCAAAGTCGCCCTTGTTAGCGTTTTGCTTAGTGCGAAAGGGCAAATTTAAATCGCTCTTACCGAGTTTATAAAAGCTCGTCCCCGTCTCGTACAGCTCGCGGGGAAGGCCCAAATTTGCGACCTTTACGCGCCCGACGAAATCCTTTGCAAAGTCGCTATAAAGCGCCAGCTTTAGCGCGCCCATCGTCACGGTCGTGTCAGCCTTAAAAACCGATCCTTGCGACAAACCGTTTTTATCAAGTCCGCTTGGGATGTCGCAGGCGAGCTTGTAGCCGGGCTTTGCGTTTAGTAGATTTATCAAATTTATCGTCCGATCGTCTAACTCGCGGCCAAGTCCGGTTCCGAAAATCCCATCGATGATGCAGTCAAATTCGCCTACTTCCGTCAAATTTGAGATCAAATTTACGCCGCATTTTAGCGCCCTTGTTAGTTCTATTTTTGAGATTTCGTTTTGTTTGTCGCTCGCTAACAAAGCAAAACAATCAAATTTGCCTTGCAAAAGCCGAAGCGCAGCAAGTACGTCTGCACCGTTATTTCCGCTACCGATAACGCCTAAAATTTTACGTCGTTTTTTTGAGGATTTTTTAAACCTGGTTCGCACAGCGTTAGCTAACGCATTAGCGGCGTTTTGCATCAAAACTTCGGTGCTAAGCCCAAACTCGCTCACGGCTCTAGCGTCGAGCTCTGCCGTATCCCAAAATAGCTTTTTCATGCGCCCTCCTGCTTCACTCGGTAGCTCAAAGCCTCCAAAATATGTGGTTTTTTGATGATGCGCGAGCCCTCGATGTCGGCGATCGTGCGAGCGACTTTTAGGGTTTTATTGATAGCGCGGCGGCTGAGCGAAAACCTCTGCGTTGCATTATCTAGCACGCCGCTCGCCTCGTCGTCGCAAATGCAAAATTTAGCAATCTCTTCGTCGCTAAGCTTGCCGTTTAGCTCGCTTTGAGAGCGCGAGATTTGCGCCTCAAAGACGCGTAGCACGGTATCTTGCATAGATTCGCTCGTGACGTCGCTTTTGTCGCTTGCGGCCACCTCGTCCATCTGTACGTGAAGGTCGATGCGGTCTAGCACGGGCGCCGAGATGCGCGATTTATAGCGTTTGATCTCAAACTCCGAGCATTTACACTCTAGATTTTTAGAAAGCAGATTGCCGCAAGGGCACGGGTTCATCGCGGCTACGAACATAAATTTGGTCTCATACGTGACCTTTGAATTTACGCGCGAGATGTTGATTTTATAATCCTCCAGCGGCTCGCGCAGACTCTCTAAAATTTGCGGCGCAAAGTGCGGAAGCTCGTCGAAAAATAGTATCCCGCCGTTAGCCAGCCCAACCTCGCCGATCCTAGCCGAGCTCGATCCGCCGCCAAAAATAGAGCTGCGCGTGCTCGTGTGATGAGGCGAACGAAAGGTGCGAAGGGCGGAAAATTCGCTCTCCTGCTGATTTAGCGAGCTATAAGCGCAGCTGAGCAAAATCTCATCCAAGCTTTGCGGCGGCAAAATGTAGCGCAGGCGCTTGGCGCTCATGCTCTTGCCGCATCCGGGGCTGCCCTCAAAGATAACGTTGTGCATACCGCAAGCAGCCACCAGGCAGGCTCTTTTTGCTCTGCTTTGGCCTTTTACGTCGCTAAAATTTAGCTCGAAATTTTGGTTTTTTACGAAGCTTTTTTCGCCGATTTTGATTAAATTTGAAAAAAGCGGATGAACGGCGCCGACCTTGCGCGAGGCGGCAAACTCTGGCTCGAGAAAAAATTTGATCGCCTCGGCTAAATTTGAAACGGCGTAAATTTCTAAATTCGGTATCGCGCCGGCTTTTTGCGCTATCTCTTGCGGGATCAGCACGCGAGAGCCGGGCGCTTTCGCGCTCAAAAAAAGCAGGATAGAAAACAGGCTCGCCGTGCTTTTGACGCCGCCGTCAAGCCCAAGCTCGCCGAATACAAAAATAGGCTCAAAGTCGCGCTCTTTTTGCAAGGCTATTAAAAGCGCGATAGGCAGATCAAAGTGACTGCCTGATTTTGGCATATCGGATGGGGATAAATTTATGATGATTTTTTGCGCAGGGAAGGAGAAATTTAACGACAAAAGCGCCGATTTTACGCGCTCGGCGCTCTCTTTTATCGAGGCACCCGCAAGACCCACGATATTAAATGAGGGCAAACCGCGGTTAAAGCTGGACTCGACGTCCACAAGCCGTAATTCGTCATTATAAGTGGCGCATTTTAGGGCTTTCATGCGTTTTTTTGCTTTTTATACTCTTTGTCAAATTTTTTGCGTTTGTTGTAGCCGATACGCTCGATAAAAAGGTGCCCGTCGAGATGATCCATCTCGTGCTGGATCGCGACCGACAAAAGCCCGTCAGCCTCGAGCTCTTGGCGCTCGCCGAAGCGATCTTGATACTCTAGCGTTATAAACTCGGCTCTTTTTACGTCCTCGTAGTATCCAGGTACGCTCAAACAGCCTTCTTGATAGATTATCTCGCCCTCTTTACGTAAAATTTTGGGATTTATGATTTCTAGCAGATCCTCTTTGCGCTGCTCTTTGCTCTCTTCGTCGACTAAATTTATGATCAAAATTCGCTTAGCCTCGCCCGTCTGGATAGCAGCTAGTCCGATGCCGTTTTTAGCGATCATGGTCTCATACATATCGTCTAAAAATTTATGCAAATTTTCGTCAAAAACTTTCACTTCAAGCGATTTGACGAAGAGTTTTTTGTTCGGATAGGTTAGGATTTCTAGTATCATTTTTCAGTCTTGTCCTCTAGTACAAAAAAGTGTTCGCCGTCTCTGCCGGTGTTTACAAGCGAATCAAGCGCCAAGGATAGCATCTCCTCGATAGTTTTTGTCATGTTTAGATCAAAAGTGACTACTTCCATATCAAACTCGTATTTCTCTCCATTTAGCATGAAAGAGGTGTCGTAAAACATATCTGTTATACGCTTGCAGGCTTTTTGTGCACCGCTTATGTCGGTATGCTTCATCAGCATAGCAAAACATCCGCCACCGTAATGCGACAAGATATCGCTGCGCCTCGATGTACGAAGCAACATGCGAGAGATATTTTTTAAAACGGCCAACTTGCCTTTTGATCCGATACCGTCCAGCGCGCTATCCTTTGGTTTTAGCAACATTACGGAGGATTTATAGTCGTATTTTTTTATATTTTCAGACTCGATACCGAGCGTCTTGAGGAAAAATTTTCTATTATATACGTCAAATTTTTCATCATATATAGACTGTTCTTCAACCAGCTTAAAAACCTTACTAATCTCTTCGTAGCTCGTTTTAATAACTTCTACATGTTTATCCATTAGCGAATTTAGTTTGCTTAAGTCTTCGTTAAAGGAGTTAAAAACGCTTTGGATCGTGATTAAATTTACATTTGGATCTAGGCTTTCCGAGCGTTTTTTAATAATAGTTTTTAAAACTCCCAAATTTTTATATATGAGCGCAACGGCCTGTAGCATGCTTTTTATCTGCATAAAGCTATTTTTGACCTCGCGCTCGATATTGATTTGTCTATCGTCCTCGAGTTTGCCGATCTCGTCTTCGATCTTTATGATCTCGCCGACTTTTTTCTTAAAGTCGTCAGACTGCTTTTCAAGCATCTTTTCAAAAAAAACGGTGTAGTTTTTCGGGATCGATGGGATATTTTCCTCGGTTAGTTCTTTTATGATCGCCTCGGAAAAACCGTAAATGTTAAACTCGTCCTTTTTAGCTTTTGCGCCTACTTTTTGAGTAGACGCGTTATTTGCCGCTACGTTTTCGCTTTTTTTGTTGTCTAACTTTATCAAATTCTACTCTTTACTTAAAGCTTTTCTCCAAAACTTTATCTATAAGCCCGTATTCTTTGGCTTCTGCAGAGCTCATGAAAAAGTCCCTGTCGGTATCTTTTTGGATTTTAGCTAGTTTTTGACCCGTATTTTTAGCTAGGATCGCGTTTAAAATCTCTTTCATACGCAAGATTTCCTTCGCCTGGATCTCTATATCCGTCGCCTGTCCGCGCGCGCCGCCTAAAGGCTGGTGGATCATGATGCGCGAGTTTGGCAACGCATAACGCTTGCCCTGCGCGCCGCAACTAAGCAAAAACGCGCCCATAGACGCTGCCTGACCGATGCAGATCGTGCAGACGTCGGGCTTGATGTAGTTCATCGTATCGTAAATGCTAAATCCGCTCGTTATCACGCCGCCCGGACTGTTTATATATAGATATATGTCCTTATCCGGATCTTCAGCCTCTAAAAACAACATCTGAGCCACGACCGCAGACGCCATGCCGTCCTCGATCTCGCCGCTAAGCATTATTATGCGGTCCTTTAGCAGGCGCGAGTAGATGTCGTAGCTTCTCTCGCCCTTGCTCGTGCGCTCGATGACGTAGGGGATGTAGTAGCTCATTACTCCGCCTTTTTCTCTTTCTTATCGCTCTTTAGCGCAAACATCTCGTTAAATAGCTTCTCCTCGATCATCGACATTTTGATCGCAGGTAAAATTCCTTGATTTTTATAGTTTTCAAGGTGCTGTTTCGGATCTACGCCCGAGCGATACGCTTCAAAATACACCGCCTGGATCAGCTCTTGATCGCTTACTTTGATATCTCTGCGGCGCGCTAGCTCGTCTATTATAAACGTCAGCTTCACGCTTTTTACGGCGTCGTCGCGGTATGTCTCGCGCTGTTTAGTTAGAGCGTCTTTATCCTCTCTAAATTTAGCCATCTGCTCAGGCGTAAAGCTGCTCCAAGCACCGCGGAACTGCATATCCATCTCTTGCTCTACGATGTTTTTCGGCACGTCGAAGTTAAATTTAGCCACGATCGCGTCAGCAAATTTAGGCTTTAGCTCCTCGTTTACGTTTTTAGCGTGCTTCTCGGCTTTGATCTGCTCTTTTAGTCTCTCTTCAAATAGCTCGACGCTTACCTTTTCCTCGCCCGGCATGATGCGTTTTAGCGTCTCTTCGTCGATCTCTTCAGGCACTTTTTTGCCTTGGATTTCGTGTAGCTTTACTTTAAACGTCGCGTCTTTGCCCGCAAGGTGTGCAGCGCCGTACTCGGCCGGGAATTTAACCTTCACGTCACGCTCTTCACCGACTTTTAGCCCGATCATGCCGTCCTCAAAGCCCGGTATAAACTGACCTGAGCCGATTTCTAGCAGGTAGTTTTCGGCTTTGCCGCCCTCAAACGCAGCGCCGTCTACGAAGCCCTCGAAGTCAAATTTAGCAAAATCTCCCTTTTCAAGCGCCTCTTTTTCCACTTTTTCTAGCGGAGCCATCATTTTTAAAATTTCGTTTTTTCTCTCGTCGATCTCTTTTTTAGTTACGCGCGGAGTGCTGACGCTTTCTATCAACTCCTCGTAGCCGTCGATGTTTATAACCGGTTTAAACGATAGCTCGATCTCCGCGTCTATCTCGTTTTCGCCTCTATCAAATTTAGTCACGATCGGCTCGCCGATAACCTCTTCAAATTTTCTATTTAGCTCTTTTAGTCCAGCGTCTATGACGTCTTTTAGCGCGTCTTGCTCGGCATCGGCGGTTAGCTCTTTTTCGTAACGTTTTAGAACTACGTTTACAGGCACTTTGCCCGCTCTAAATCCGTCTATTTTCATATTTTTCGCAGCTTTTTTAGCAGCGTTTTCGAGTTTGGATTGTACGTCCGCGCTCGGTATTTTCGCACTTAGCGAAGCGTTTACGGCGTCGATCGCCTTGGTTTTGATTTGCATTAAATTCCTTTAAAAAATAAAAATTTCCTAGAGTGTAGCAAAATTTTCCTTATTCATAGTATAAATTTAAGCGCGCGAAAGGCGAATTTCAGTAAAATCGTTTATCAAATTTAAATAACGAAATTAATCAGGAACGCAAATGCAAGAA
Source organism: Campylobacter showae (assembly GCF_900573985.1). Lineage (NCBI taxonomy): Bacteria > Pseudomonadati > Campylobacterota > Epsilonproteobacteria > Campylobacterales > Campylobacteraceae > Campylobacter > Campylobacter showae. Next base: position 272,273 of record NZ_UWOK01000001.1, read on the forward strand.
AATTTAAAAAATGAGAATTTAAAAAAAGAAAAGTTTGAAAGCTGCGTCGAGCAGATGCTAAATTTAGTCGGCGAAGACCCGCACAGAGAGGGGCTGGTTAAAACTCCCGAGCGCGTTTTTAAAGCTTATGAGTTTTTAACGAGCGGCTACTCGCAAGACCCCAAAGTCGTGCTAAACGACGCGCTGTTTGATAGCTCAAATAACGAAATGGTACTCGTGCGCGATATCGAATTTTACAGCCTTTGCGAGCATCATTTGTTGCCGTTTTTCGGGCGCGTGCACGTGGCCTACATCCCAAATCACAAGGTCGTAGGCCTTAGCAAAATCCCGCGTATGGTAAATATCTTCGCTCGCCGCCTGCAAATCCAAGAGCAGCTCACCGAGCAGATCGCCGAAGCCGTGCAAGACGTCATCAAGCCAAAAGGCGTGGGCGTCGTCATCGAGGCGCGCCACATGTGCGTTGAGATGCGAGGCGTGGGCAAGATCAACTCGACCACGACCACGTCGGCACTGCGAGGTTGCTTTTTAAAGAGTAGCGAGACTAGACGTGAGTTTTTCTCCCTTATAAATTCGCACAAAGAAGTGAGATTTTAGTGAATTTAGATAGCTTAAAATCAAAACTGGGGGCAAATTTATCTCTTTCTAGCGTCTTTGGCGTGATCGAGCGAATTTCTGCTACGACGATAGAGATCTCGGGACTGCGCCCTAGCATCGGAGATATCGTGCAAATTTGCGCTAAAGACAAGAGCAAAAGCGGGCTAGCGATGGTGACCGAGGTGCGGCAAAATACCGCGCTCATCTCGCCCTTTGGCTTCGTAGAGGGCTACAAAATCGGCGACTTCGTCTATCAAAGCGACCAAGGCATGAAAATCCCCGTGGGCGACGCTCTTTTGGGCCGAGTGGTGGATCCTTTTATGAACCCAAAAGACGGCAAAGGCGCGATCGCCGCAACCGAGTACGCACCGATAATGCGCGCTCCGATCGATGCTATGAAGCGCGGGCTGATAGATGAAATTTTTAGCGTCGGGGTTAAAAGCATCGACGGGCTGCTAACCTGCGGTAAAGGCCAAAAACTAGGCATTTTCGCGGGTTCTGGCGTAGGTAAAAGCACGCTCATGGGCATGATCGTAAAAAACTCGCAAGCTCCGATCAAGGTAGTCGCCCTCATCGGCGAGCGCGGCCGCGAGGTGCCGGAGTTTATAGAGAAAAATTTACGCGGCGATCTAAGCGGAACCGTCGTCATCGTAGCCACTAGCGACGATAGCCCGCTGATGCGAAAATACGGCGCCTTTTGCGCGATGAGCGTGGCAGAATACTTCAAAAACCAAGGCAAAGACGTACTTTTTATCATGGATAGCGTGACGAGGTTTGCCATGGCGCAGCGAGAGATCGGGCTGGCGTTAGGCGAACCGCCGACGTCCAAGGGCTACCCGCCATCCGTACTCACGCTACTACCTCAGCTGATGGAGCGCGCTGGCAAAGAGGAAGGCAAGGGCAGCATAACGGCCTTTTTTACCGTGCTTGTAGACGGCGACGATATGAGCGATCCGATAGCCGACCAGAGTCGCTCGATCCTAGACGGCCACATCGTGCTTAGCCGCGAGATGACGGACTTTGGTATCTACCCGCCTATAAACATCCTAAACTCCGCCTCGCGCGTAATGAGCGACATCGCGACCAAAGAGCACAGGGCAAACGCCGCCAAGCTAAAGCGCCTCTACTCGCTCCTCAAAGAAAACGAAGTGTTGCTACGCATCGGCGCGTATCAAAAAGGCAGCGACAAAGAGCTAGACCTTGCCATCTCGAAAAAAGAATTTATAGATAACTTCCTAAAACAAGACGCCGAAGAGGGCTTTAGCTTCGAGCAGACGCAGGAGCTATTAAGCGGGATAAATTAGTCAAATTTACGAGTAGCTCAAATTTGACCTATTTGCCGAGATTTTTATAAATTTGCTCCAAATTTTATCCAAGCGCGGCGGTCTGCGGCTCAATTTGAAGCTCAAATTTATGCTTTTGCCGTAAAATTTGCCCCGCCAAAATGAATTTAAGCGTATCCGTTTTCGTCAAATTTAACGAGCCGGATCTAATCTGGCAGATTAAAAAGCATTAAATTTAAGATAAAATTTGCGCAAGCGATACAGGATCAAATTTGAACAGAAACTACGACGCAAACCCGCTGATTTTACAGGATGATTTTTACCGCATCGCGGTCGGCTGCGCATTTTTATTTATCATTTGATATTTCTGATATTTTTTAGCGGCATGGTAGATTGGCAAAGCGGCTCATTTTGGGAAGTTTTTAGGGCAGAGGCAATGCGAGACCCTAGGTTTGCTTCGATGTTTGGTAGCGGTATTCTTATGAATATTTTAGCCGCCGACCTAATCAAAAAACTCAAAAATCCCTCGCTCGTTTACCTTTACGAAGATAAAATTTTCCAAACCAAAAAGGGAGTAACGATAAATTTGACGGATGTCCGCGAAATGCGAAAATCGCCCTATCAAATTTTAGGAACGATACCGAAAAATCCGCTTTCCTCGATAGTGATCCCGTTTATGTTCGTCTTGGCCGCATTTGTTTTTTATGCACTGATTTTTTTCGCCAAATGCGTGCTCAGAGCCTTTGACAAAGACGTAAATTTAAGCTACTTTTGCAACCTTGCCCTGTTTAGCCAAACGAGCGTTATAAATATTTATTTCATCTCAAAATCAGACTACGCCGCGGTGCGGGAGTATTTTAGGGCGAAACTGGGCTCCGATATCGCGGACGCGCATTGGACGATCAAATTTTACGATGCCAGAAACATTCAACAGATTTAAATTTGACGCTTGTTCTCGTCTTTATCACGCGTCAAATTTAACTGAGCAAAGATACAAATTTATCCCGAGTCGGTGCAAAATTTGGATTATTTTCGCCAAATTTTCACTCAAGATGCGAAAATTTTAATTTTTAAATTTTCTAAAACCTTAAGAAATCAAACTAAGTTTAGGATATATTTTATCTTTTTATATCAAATTTGGCCGAAACGGCGATGTTTTGCTTATTTGATAAGGAATTTCAATATATAAACTCTATCAAAAACCGCTTAAATTTGAAAAAACTAAGCTAAAATTTTAATCAAAAATTTATAAAATTTGTTATATTATCGTCACGAAAATAAAAGGGATAAAATATATCCTAATTGATAAAGGTCAAGCGTGAGAGTATATCTAGACAACAATGCCACGACGATGGTCGATCCCGAAGCTTTCGAGCTCATGAAGCCGTTTTTCTGCGAAAAATACGGTAACCCAAACTCGCTTCATAGGTTCGGCTCCGAGACGCACCCAGCGCTTCGCCGCGCGATGGATCAGCTCTATGCTGGCATAAACGCGAGCGATAACGACGACATCGTGGTCACGGGCTGCGCTACCGAGAGCAACAACTGGGTGGCCAAGGGCGTATTTTTCGATCATATATTAAATAAAGACAAAGATCATGTCATCGTTAGCGCCGTCGAGCATCCGGCGATCTCGGCGACTTTCGAGTTTCTCAAAAAGTACGGCGTGCGCGTGAGCCGCGTGCCCGTCAACGAAAACGGCCTGCTCGATCCAAACGACCTAAGAAAGCTCATCGACGACAAAACCGCGCTCGTTAGCATCATGTGGGCAAATAACGAAACGGGCACTATTTTCCCGATAAAAGAGTGTGCGGCGATCGCTCACGAGCACGGCGCGCTATTTCACACCGACGCGACCCAAACCGTCGGCAAGATCAAGATAAACGTGCGCGAGATGGGCATGGACTTTATGAGCTTTTCGGCGCATAAATTTCACGGACCAAAGGGTGTAGGCGGCCTGTATATCAAGGACTCGCAAAAGCTAACAAGCCTGCTTCACGGCGGCGAACACATGGGCGGCAGACGCAGCGGGACGCTTGACGTCGCTGGCATCGTCGGCATGGCGCAAGCGCTGGAAAACAGCAACAAGCTAATCGAGTTTGAAAATCTGCACGTTAGACGTCTGCGCGACAAGCTCGAGGACGCGCTGCTAGAGCTACCCGACGTCTCGGTCGTGGGAGAGCGCGCTCACAGGCTGCCAAACACCATCCTGGCCGCCATAAAAGGCGTCGAGGGCGAGGCGATGCTGTGGGATCTAAATCAGGCAGGTATCGCGGCGTCTACGGGCTCGGCGTGCGCGTCCGAGACACTAGAGAGCAATCCGATAATGGAAGCAATCGGAGCTAGCAGCGATCTGGCGCATACGGCGCTAAGGCTGTCGCTGTCGAGGTTTAATACCGAAGAAGAGATCGAGTATGCGATAGAGCATATCAAAAAGGCGGTGGTGAGGCTAAGGGGTATTTCAAGCACGTACGCCTATAACCCTAACGGCAAGTAACGGCTTGTCTTTTCCTTTATACGTCGTTAGAAATTTCGCCGAAGCTCGGTTACGTATTTCATATACGCGCCCTCGCTCGGCTCATTTCCGCCTCGTCTAAAGAAAAAATACGGCGCCTTATCGTTTTACATTCAAATTTGAGGTTAAATTTGATTGAAATTTGAGCTTTAGAAGTTCAAATTTGAGTTAAATAAAAAGTGCAAGCTGAAGTATTTTGAGATGATTTTTGGGGTTGCGTAGATAAAATTTAGCGTAGGCTGGATAGATAGTCCGCCGAGCTAAATTTTAGCCAGCTCCGCAAAAAGCGCTCAAAAGACGAAGCGCAAAAAAGGAATAAAATGGCAAAAAATAATCTAATAGGCGGTTCGATTTGGGATGAGTATTCTCAAAACGTCCAAAACCGCATGAACAATCCCAAATTTATGGGTGAGATAACGCAGGACGAGGCAAAAGCAAGAGGCGGCAAGCTTATCGTGGCGGATTTTGGCGCGGAGAGTTGCGGCGACGCAGTGAGGCTGTATTGGCTCGTGGATGAGAAAACCGACCGCATCATGGACGCTAAATTTAAGAGCTTTGGCTGCGGTACGGCGGTGGCTAGCTCAGATACGATGGCTGAGCTTTGCATCGGCAAGACCGTGGACGAAGCGGTCAAAATCACAAACATCGACGTAGAAAAAGCCATGCGCGATACCCCAGACGTCCCAGCCGTTCCGCCGCAAAAGATGCACTGTTCGGTCATGGCCTACGACGTCATTAAGGCCGCGGCGGCGCAGTACAAGGGCGTAGATCCGGAGCATTTCGAGGACGAGATCATCGTGTGCGAGTGCGCGCGCGTGAGCCTAGGCACGATCAAAGAGGTCATCCGCCTAAACGATCTACACACGGTCGAGGAGATCACGCAATACACCAAAGCAGGCGCCTTTTGCAAGTCCTGCGTGCGCCCGGGCGGACACGAAAAGCGCGAGTATTATCTCGTCGATATCCTCGCAGACACCAGAGCCGAGATGGAACAGGAGAAAAAGCAAGCCGTCATCGACGCACAGGTTTCGGGCAAATTTGATGACGTGAGCTTTGAGAGCATGACCGTCGTGGGTCAGCTAAAGGCCATCGAGAGCGTCATAGATAGAGATATTCGCCCGATGCTGATGATGGACGGCGGTAATATGGAAATCCTCGATTTGCAAAAAGACGCCGAGGGTAAATTTGACGTCTATATAAGATATATGGGTGCTTGCAGCGGCTGCACGAGCGGTGCGACCGGCACGCTATATGCGATCGAAAACGTGCTTCAAGAAAACCTCAGCCCAAATATCCGCGTCCTACCTATCTGATCTGCTTTAGACGGCAAATTTGACGCGGCTTAGGGCTCAAATTTGCATTAAATTCGGGCGGTTAAATTTAGCCGCCCTGCTCTATTTTCACTCAAATTTACCCCAAAACCCATTTGCCCCGAATTCCAATTTACGAAATTAATTTTTTCTACTTCATTTATCAAAATACCTAAAATTCCGATAATCGTTAATGTATGCGTTTTTAGTAATAAAGTTGTATTTTTGCATATTTGTTTTTTAAGTTTTATGAAAGTATAAGTTGTTAATATTCGCTCAGATTTTAATACGAAATCAAATTTAATCACAAAGGAAAACATAATGTTTAGCGCAAGAAATCAACTGTCAGCACAAATCACAGAGGTAAGAGAGGGAGCGGTAAACTCTCTAGTAGTAGCAAAGCTACAAGGTGGAGAGACTGTAAAAGCAACCGTAACCGTAGATAGCCAAAAGGCTCTAGATCTAGTAGCGGGTAAAAAGGTAGTTTATCTATTTAAAGCTTCTTCTATCATAGTAGCTAAAGGCGAGAACGGTCTAAAACTAAGCGCTACTAACCAACTAAAAGGTAAGGTAGTAAAAGTAGTAGAGGGTGCGGTAAACGCTGAAGTAGATATCGAGATAGCTGGCGGAGATAAGCTAAGCGCTATCATCACTAACGAGTCTGCTAAAAACCTAGCTCTAAAAGCAGGTGATGAAGTAACTGCTATCATCAAAGCTAGCCATATTATTATAGGTGCTTAATTCTTTCAGTAGCGAGCGTTTTATGGCGCTCGCTATTTAAAATTTGATCCAAATTTATATCGCTTAACCCAAAATACTAAATTTATCCGCTCAAATTTAACCCCTGTTTTGTCTGATTTAGCGCTTGTTTGCTCTTTATTTTTTCTTAAATATTTTGATATATAATTCGCCTAATCATTATCAATATTAAGGAGAAAATTTTGAACGCTCAATGCAAATTTGTAGGTTTATCTATGTGCCTTGCTTGCTCACTCTACGCAGTCGATGCGAACCTCGGCGAGGTGACCGCCTACGGTAAAACAGACATCTCAGCCACCGAGGGTACGGGCTCATATACGACGCAAAACATGAACACTGCGACGGGTCTTGATTTAACTATCCGCGAAACGCCGCAAACCGTCACCATTATCCCCGATCAGCTCGTTAAAGATCTAAATTTAAACGACGTAGATAAGGCGCTAAGCTATGCGCCGGGCATTACGACTACGAGCAGGTTTGGCATGAATCTACCGATGTCTAGAGGCTTTAACATCGATAACATCCAAGAAGACGGCATGCAGTCCACCACCGCGCTTGCTGCGCAGGGGCTCTATGGCCAGTCCAAAGAGCATACCGACATGGCGTTTTATGACCGCGTGGAGGTACTTCGCGGCGTGGCGGGTCTGACACAGAGTAACGGCGAGCCCGGCGGCACGATAAATTTAGCTAGAAAGCGTCCGCAAAAGACGTTCGGAGCAAATTTATCCCTAGGTATAGGCAGCTGGGATACATACCGTAGCGTAGCAGACGTGACGGGCGGGCTAAACTCCGACGGCTCCGTCCGAGGCAGAGTAATCGGCACTCTTGGCAAGGATGGGTCGTTTAGGGATATGAAAGGCAACAAAAGAGGCGCAGTCTCTGCGATGATAGAAACCGACATAGGCGACTCCACGAACGCGCTTGCCGGGATAATCTACCAAAAAAGTAGAGGCGTCTACGATCCGTTTGGCGTACCGGTTGTAGGCAAGAATGGCGAGGAGTTAAATTTAAACCGCAAAACGACCTTTATATCAGACTGGAGTCGCGCGATCTACGAAAAATATAACCTATTTTTAGATCTTGAGCACTATTTTAACGACAGCATCAAGGCTTATGCCAAATTTAACTATACCGATAGCAAAAGCACTCTCAAATTCGGCGGCTGGCACGGAGTAAATCGCGATCCGATTACCAGATATATCGGCTACGACAGATACTACAACGCAAGTAAAGAATTTAGCTTTAAAACCGGTATCGACGCAAACTATGATTTATTTGGTCAAAATCACGACTTTTTCACCAGCATTACGATGTCTCGCGAGACCTTCACGCAGCACGACAGAGATGTATTTACGGGCGCGGCAAATCTCACCTATAATACCTTCAACAAAGGCCTCATAAATAACGAACCAAACTGGGGAGATATGACGGCTCTTTGCGCGCTGGGTACCAACTGCTACAATCTACACTATAACACTAAAATTTACCAACAAATGTTTACGATCGGCACTAGGTATAACTTTAGCGACGACTGGCATTTACTCCTTGGCGCTAGATACTCGTGGTTAAAGAGAAATAGCACTACCGATAACTACCGCCGAGGCACGCATACGGTCGCGCAAGAGGTCAAAAAGCACAAACTAACGCCGTATATCGGCCTTACGTGGGATTTTGCCAGAGATCACTCGCTGTACGCCAGCTACACCGAGATATATAAGCCCCAAACTGCTACCGATAGAAATGACGAGATACTGAAGCCTATCGTGGGCTACAACGCCGAGATCGGTCTAAAGTCCGAGTTTTTTGACGGCGCGCTAAACACGACTGTAGCGCTGTTTCAGATCGAGCAAGAAAATCGCGCGATACAAGACTACGAGTACTACGTCGCCACGAATAAAAACAGAAGCGTAGCCGAGGGTAAAGTACGAAGCCGCGGCCTTGATATCGAAGCAAACGGCGCGATCACCGATAGATGGAAAATTTTCGGCGGATATACGTATAATAAAAGCGAATACATGAAAGACGAAACGCACAATCCTACAAGTGTCGACTACCGCAAAGGCGCAAATGCTAAGCCTTGGATACCAAAACATATTGTCAAGGTCTACACAAGCTACGAGCTGCCTCTAGTCGCGCAGCAAAAGCTAGTCTTTGGCACGGGCGTACGCTATCAGACCAAGACCAACAACATGTACTCAAGATACAATATCACGACCGGCGCGTATTATCCGGCTAACGACATCCCGGACCAAAAGGCCTACGCGCTATGGGATGCGAATATCGCGTATTATTACGACAAGCACTTTAACGTAAATTTATCCGTCAAAAACATAACCGACGAGAAGTATTTTATCAATCAAAATAACCGCGTGGCCGGACAAAATAACTTCTACGGTGAGCCTAGGAACTTTATGGTGACGTTTAATTACGCATACTAATCAGGCTATTGCGCACCTGCTTTTCGGACTTAGCTAGGCTCGTAAAATTTATAAATACGAGCCTCTAGCGTAAATTTGTCTTGCTTATTTACGGAGCTAAATTTGCTCAAATTTAACCTTTCTCGGCTTGCGGAATACGAATTTACTCGTCCGTAAAGCGCGATTAAATTTGCGGTAAAATTCGAAAGATAAATTTCTGCGCAAAAGTCATAATGCGCCGTCAAGCAAGGCAGACGAACATAAAATTAAAAAAAGGCTAAATTTGCAAATTTTAAAGAAATTTTTCATCATCGCGGGTTGGTTTTGGACGGGCAAGCGCTCGCTAACGGCGTGGGCGATGCTGGTCGTGACGCTGGGAGCTAGCCTAGCCATCGTCAAAGTCGCGACGCTAATGAACGCATGGGATAAAAAATTTTATGACGCGATCGAAAAATTTGAAAAAGATCTCATGCTCCCGCTTGTGGGCGAATTTCTCGTCTATACCGCCGTTATCGTGCTTTTTATCGTGATCGGAAACTGGTTTAAAAAGCTACTCGTAATCTCGTGGCGCAAAAGTCTAAGCGAAGAGATGGAAAATTTATGGCTAAAAAACGCAAATTTTTACCGCTTATCCGCGGTCGCGGGCTTTGATAACCCGGACCAGCGTATCGCCGAGGACAGCCTCCTGCTCGCCGACAAAAGCGTAAATCTAATAAAATCCATGGTTTACAACCTTTCCAAGCTTTTTGCCTTCACCTTTATCCTCTGGGAAGCATCAAAGGTACTGCACTTTAGCGCGTTTGGACTCGAGTTTGCGCTGGAGGGCTTTTTGGTCTACGTCGCGCTCATCTATACGCTCATTAGCTCGCTAATCACGCACCTCATAGGCCGCAGCCTAAAGCGCCTAAACTACGAAAAACAGCAGGTTGAGGCCGACTACCGCGCAAATTTGCTCATCACTCGCGAAAATGCCGAAGCCGTCGCGCTGATGAATGGTGCCGGCGCTGAAAAATCGCGCTTTAGAGCGAGCTTTAGCGAGGTCGTGCGCAACTGGCGCGTCATCATGAACACCGAGTTTCGCCTCGAGTGCTTTTCGGCAAGCTATCTAAAGGTCACGAATCTCATCCCGATTTTCGCCTGCTTGCCCCTTTACTTTGCGCACGCGATGACATTTGGCGATATGATGCGGGCGCGCTCGGCGTTTTATAGCGTGCAGGACGGCTTTGCGTGGTTTATGGACTATTATAAACAGATCATGGAGTGGGCAGCAAGCGTAGAGCGCGTGTATAAATTCATCGAGATCGCGCAGGCAGCGGACTCCAAGGTCAAATTTGGCGCTAAAATTAGAGAGCAAAACAGCAACCTTGACGGAGTGAACGAATCCGCCCAGGCAACGGCGGCAAATTTGGCACAAGATAAATTTAAGAGCGTTAAATTTGACGAGAACTGCGAACAAAACGAGCTAAGGTGTACAGATTTACAAATTTTTACCCCGAGCGGCGAAAGGTTGGTTTGCGGGTTAAATTTGAGCGTAAAAAGCGGCGAATGGGTGCTGCTACGCGGAGCTAGCGGAACGGGCAAAAGCAGCGTATTTAGGTATATCGCGGGCATCTGGGGTCACGGCTCGGGCGAGGTTTGCGTACCGTGCGGGACTATGAGCGTACCGCAAAAGCCGTTTTTAGCGCGCATGAGTCTAAGGCGGCTTATCGCGTATCCTAGCGATTTGCAAGGCGCCGATGCCGATTTTGAGGGGATTTTACGGCGCGTACGGCTAGAGAAATTTATCTTTGAGCTAGACGAAGTTAAAGACTGGGGCAAGATTTTAAGCGGCGGCGAAGCGCAAAGGCTTGCGTTTGCGAGGGTTTATTTTGCTAGGCCTGCATTTTTACTGCTTGACGAGGCCACTTCGGCGCTTGATGGCGCACTGGCAAAAGAGCTTCTTGTTAATCTCAAGCGCGACTTTCCGAGTCTTGGCGTGCTGATGATTACGCACCAAGAGGAGCTTAAATTTATCTTTGACAAGGTTATCGATATCGGCTTTGGCAAGTGAAATTTCAAATTTGCCCTCAAATTTACGCGACAAAATGCAAATCGTTTCGTTAAGTTAAAAGCGAAATTTAGCCTAAACGGTCTCCCAAAATCTTGGCTTCGTTTTGATCGCGTCCTGATTTTTCTCTCGTAAAATTTGCAAAAACTCTTTAAAATTCGGCATAAAAATCGAAACGGCGGGCGCGAATTTATATTCGGCCGAACCGTCTTGCTCAAACTCGTCCGCAAAACAAATCCGCCAAATTCTAGCGCTATTGATGCGCGTTTTCGTGCCCTCAAGCGCTAAAATTTGCTCAAATTTATACCTCGCCGCAAGCTCCTGCCCTCTAAAAACGTAGATGTAGTTTTGATCAAACCAAAGGTTCTCGTATGAGATGAAAAACCTCTCCAACCAAAGCAAAAACGGCCGCACGGAAAGCCTTTTTATTGCGCCCTCTTCGCCGATTTCGTTTACGGCGGCGAGTTGGCGTCGGCTAAGTTTGCTAGGGTTGCGCCAAAATATCGTCCAAGCAATCCCGCCAAAAAGCAAGATGTTAAAAGTTATGATTAAAATTTCGGTTATTTTTAAAATTTGAGTCCTTTCAAAAATGCAAATTTAACCCCTGCGTCGCTTGCGGCCAAGCTTAAGCCGCATTTTTACCACCGTTAAATTTAGCGCCTTTAAATTTGAGTTCGCCGCAAAATCTCTTGCCAAATTTCGCCTCGACTATAAGAACTAGCACGAAAAATATCTTTTCGTCGTTTAAAAAAGCGATTTGGCGCAAAGTTTGATCGGCACCGTTAAATTTGACGCCGTTTTCGCGCAAGGTGCGGCAAAACTCAGTCTCGTCAAAACCAAGCCTTTGCGAGATCTCAGCGATCGTATAGGGCTCGAGCGATGCGATGATGCGGTCCATGTTGCACATGCTCGGGTTTTTGCGGCGAGTGACGACGTCTATGAATTCATTTGCGAGTTTGATGAGCTTTTTTTTGCGATTTATCACGTGCAAAACGGCCGCGAGCGCAACCAAAAAGCCCGCGAATTTATGTGCGCCCATCCAAAATTCGCCGTACTCTCCGAGCGCGAAATTTACCCCCGAAAACGCGAGCAGACAAAGTCCCAAAATCAGCATGCAAATGAGGCAAAATTTATAAACGATCTCAAATTTAAACATAAAATCCCCTAAAATATATTTTTGAAATTATACATTTTTTAATATAAGGCATATTTTAAGGACAAATTTAATCCTTTTATTGATATACATCATTTTTGCGAAAATTTATTTTGGATAAACTTTATCCGAATTTTTCAAAAGGAGACAAAGTATGCGTGAATACAAGAAGTATTGGTGGGCGCTAGTGGCTGTTGTTACTATCGCCTTCGGGATACTCGGCTATTACGGCGTAGAGGTTTATCGCGAAGCGCCGCCGGTAGTGAGTTTTGCCGATAAAAACGGCAAAATAATAGTCGAGCAAGAGCAAATTTATAAAGGCCAAGAGGCCTGGCAAAGCATCGGCGGTATGCAGGTGGGCTCGGTGTGGGGACACGGAGCGTATCAAGCGCCTGACTGGACGGCTGATTGGCTACATAAAGAGCTAGTCGCGTTTATGGATATAAAGGCAAATCAGCTTTACGGAGCCAAATTTGACGCTCTAAGCGCCGAGCAACAAGCAAACATCAAGGCTCTAACAAAGAGCGAATACCGCACGAATACGCTAAAAAACGGCGTTATAACGATCAGCGACGAGAGGATCGCGGCGGCAAAGGTAGTGCGTGATGAGTATAACGGGCTTTTCGGTAACGATCCGAAATACCAGAAGCTACGCGAAAACTACGCGATGAAAAACAACACGCTGGCAAAAGAGGAAAACCGCGAGCAGCTAAACGATTTCTTCTTCTGGGCGACCTGGGCTACGGCGACGAATCGCCCAAATAGCGAAGCTACGTACACGAACAACTGGCCGCACGAGCCGCTAATCGACAACGTCCCGACGCAAGAAAACGTATTTTGGACGATTATTAGCGTTACAATTTTGGTTGCGGGCGTGGGTTTACTAGTTTGGTTTTCAAATTTCTACGGCGAAAAAGATCACGAGAAACTCGCTCCTATCGACGCCGATCCGCTTTCAAAGCTAAATTTAACTCCGTCTCAAAAGGCGCTTGGCAAATACCTTTTCGTAGCACTCGCGCTATTTGTTTTCCAGATCATGATAGGCGGCTTCGTGGCGCACTACACGGTCGAGGGGCAGGAGTTTTACGGTATAAATTTATCCGAGCACATCCCGTACTCTTTGGCGCGCACTTGGCACATCCAGGCGAGCATTTTCTGGATCGCGACGGGCTTTTTGGCGGCCGGGCTTTTCCTAGCGCCTATCATCAACGGCGGCAAGGATCCTAAATTTCAAAAACTAGGCGTGGATTTGCTTTTCTACGCACTGCTTTTCCTAGTCGTGGGTAGCTTTATCGGCGAGTACATGGCGATAGCGGGTAAGATGGAAACGTCTACTAGCTTTTGGCTTGGTCACCAAGGATACGAGTATATCGAGCTTGGCAGGGTTTGGCAGCTTATTTTGTTTGTCGGTCTTGTTATCTGGATGGCGCTCGTGCTTCGCGGATTCGTCGGCGGATTTAAGGCTGATGGGGATAAAAACCTGCTAGCTATCTTTACGGCTTCTGCTATCGCGGTGGGACTTTTCTACGGCGCGGGACTATTTTACGGTCAAAGAAGCCCGCTACCTGTAATGGAATACTGGCGCTGGTGGGTCGTTCACCTTTGGGTCGAGGGCTTTTTCGAGGTGTTTGCGACCGCGTCGCTTGCGTTCGTGTTTGCCTCTTTGGGTCTAGTGGGTAAAAAATTTGCGACTTACTCAACCTTGGCAAGCGCTAGCTTATTTCTTATCGGCGGTATTCCTGGCACCTTCCACCACCTTTATTTTGCGGGAACTACCACTCCGATCATGGCGGTGGGCGCTAGCTTTTCTGCGCTTGAGGTCGTGCCTTTGGTGCTTCTTGGAGCAGAGGCCTTTCATCAGTATTCGCTTCAGTTTGCGCAAAGCTGGGCGAAAAACCTCAAATGGCCGCTTTACTGCTTTATCGCGGTTGCGTTTTGGAATATGCTGGGCGCGGGCGTGTTTGGCTTCCTTATCAACCCGCCGCTATTTTTGTTCTACATCCAGGGTCTAAACACCACTTCGGTGCACGGACACGCGGCGCTGTTTGGCGTTTACGGATTTTTGGCGCTAGGTTTTGTTTGGCTCGTGGCGCTTTACCTTTTCAAAGGGCAAGAGTTTAACGACAAGCTGATGAAAGTAGGCTTTTGGTCGCTAAACGCGGGACTAATGCTGATGATCGTGGCGTCGCTACTTCCGATCGGTCTTTATCAGGCAGTCGCTGCGATAGATGTGGGCATGTGGTACGCTAGAAGCGCGGAGTTCTTGCAGATGGATCACTTGCAAAATTTACGCTGGCTAAGGATGATCGGCGATACGATCTTTATCATCGGCGGCGTTTGCTTCTTTATCCAGATTCTTAAATTTATCGCGGGAAGCTGCGGCTGCAAGGCCAAAGCCTAACCCTTCTAAGCCCCTGCTTTAGGGGCTTAGCTTATTATAAACTTCTATCTTGTACAATTCGCCCCAAAGGACGAAAATGCAAAAATTTAAAAAATACTTTCAAATTTCCATCATTACCTTTCTGTTTGCTCTGCACGCCTTAGCGTTTGCGGCGATAAACTACGCTTTTCCGCACTACGACGAGGCGATCATCACGGGCGGCGAGGTCAAGCGCATGGACAAAGACGGCTTCATCGACGCGCAAAATCCCGCCGACGGCCCGACGCGCGACGTGTACTTTATCTATACGCGGGAGCTAAACGGCACGAAGGTGATGCCGTATCGAAATGAGGACACGGGCTGGGGCTTGCCGCTTTATTTTAAATTTAACTCCGCCGACGTCCAAGCAGCCGCACAGAGTCTAGTGGGCGAAGGCAGGGCGCAGATCAAATACTACGGCTGGCGCATCGCGATGTTTGATATGTTTAGAAACGCCGTTTCGGTTAAAAAGCTAAAAGATAGCGAAACGCGCGCAAATCCTATTTTTAGCTATATATTTTACGCTTTGACGGCGGTTTCGTTTGCGGTTTGCACCGCTTTTGTTAGAAGGAAATTTAAAGACGAGCCAAGCTCAAATTTATAATCCAAGCTAAATTTGAGCTGCTTTTAGCGGTTCACTCAAATTTGACTAGGCAGTAGCAGCAAATTTGACGTAAAATTTGAGGCCAAAGGATATGCGTGAGCGAGCTATACATCTTTATCTCCGAGCTTTGCGCTCTGATAAACGAAAATTTAAAAAAGAATTTCTATTTTCAGGCGGGTTTGTTTTTGATTATAGTTTTACTCGGATTTTTGGCGGTCTGGATGCAGGAGTAGTCAAATTTGAGCGGATAAATTTGACTAAGACGAGCTAAATTTAGCAGCTCAAAGCCGCGTCCGCTTACTCCTCGATATTGCTCGGCGAGGTCGGTTTGCCTAGCAAGAATCCCTGCGCGTATTTTATGCCGAATTTCTTGATTTCGGCGAGGATCTCTTCTGAGCTCACAAACTCAGCTACGACGTTATAGCCTTGTCTTCCGGCAAAGTCGATGATAGTTTGCAGCAGATACCTAGCATTTTTGTCGTACGGCAGCTTTTTGATGATCGAGCCGTCGATCTTGATCGTGTCGATATCAAGCTCCAATATACGGTAGTAGTTCGAGTAGCCGCTACCGAAATCATCGATCGAAATTTTGCAGTCGTAGGCGCGGATCTTGTTGATGAAGTCATTTACGATCTTATAATCATCCACGCCTTCGCTCTCTAATATCTCAAAATACACGTGCTCGGGCCTTGAGCAGACGCGTAGCTTTTTCTCGATGAGCTCTCTTATGCTCTCGTTTGTGATGTCGCTACTGGAAAGATTCATCGAAAAGCTCGTGTTCGTAAACTTCTCGACGAGCCTAAATACGTGCTCGACGACTTTTTTGGTTATCTCGTTATAAAGCGAAATTTTCTTTGCTATGTCCAAAAACTCGCCCGGATAGCGGATCTTGCCGTTTTCGTCGATGAGGCGCACGAGCACTTCGTAGTATTTGACCCGCGCCGTTTCGCCAGATACGTCGTAGATCGGCTGACACTCGACGATCACGGTATCGTTATATAGCGCGTTTTCGATGGTGCGCGACATGATTTGGTTGTGGTAATACTGCTGCTCTATGTGGCTGTTTTCGGTGTAAAACTGCACCGTTTCGCCGTTTTGCTTAGCTTCGTGGTGAGCTAGCATGGCTTGAGTTAGGCGGTTTGTTTGCGGAGTGTCTTGAGGCAGGCTAACGCCGATGGTTATTTTGATATTAGGGATAAACTCGCGTGCCCCCTCAACCGTGATATAGAGATTATTTGCCTTAAAATAATCAATAAATTTACGTACGACCCGCTCTGCATCGTCACCGCCGTACCAGATACAAAACTCATCAAACTGCACTCTATAAATGTTCGCATCAATCTTATAAGTGTCGATACAAAGCTGAAGCGTCGTCGCAAATGAAGCGATGATGGCGTCCACGGTCTTTGTTTTGTAAAAAAACCGAAAATCCATAAAGTTGTTGATGTTTATATAGATGATCATGCCGCCTGAGCCCTGCTCCATCCTTTGCGTCAGAGCAAAATAACTGCCAAGTCCCGTTAGCTTGTCTTTTAGCGCTTCGTTTTGCAGCTCTTTGTTTTTGTTTTCGAGCTCTTTTGTCATCGCGATCTCTTTGGTTTTATCAAATTTGATCGACATATAGCCGTCTTTGTCGCCGCTTTCGTTAAAAAGCGGAGAGAAAATAACCTGCTCGTATATGAGTTCGCCGCTTTTTGTTTTACTCACCAGCTCGTCGGCTCGCCAAATTTGATCCGATTCTATCGTTTTTAGCATATCTTGATAAAATTCATTTGAGTGTTGATGCGACTTGATGATGTTTATATTTTGATCTTTTAGCTCCTCAAATTTATATCCGAAATTTTGCTCGAAAATTTTATTTACGTATTTTACCCTTCTATCCAAGTCGGTAAAGGTTATGGCGTTAAAGCTATTATCGACGGCTTGTTCAAAGCGGCTTAGTAGTCTGATGTTGTTTCTAGCCCTCGAATACGAAATATAAACAAATACCGACGCAAGCGCAAACAATACGAAAACTAAGGCCATCGTGCCGCGTAAATTCGACAGAACGTTTTGTATGTAGCGCTCGCTACTTTCTTTGAGGTCGGATAGTTTATTGTAAATTCCGAGCGAAATTATATCGCGGTAAAGCTTTTGCGCCTGCTCGTAGTAGCCGATCAGTTTTTGCGCGCTAGATAAAAATCCTGCGTCGTTTTTAGTTAGTTTTGGGTTCTTTAAATACTCGTTTAAAAGCTTTTTAGGTGCCGCTAGATCAGTGTTTAAGTCGTATCTAAACATCAAAATTTGCGGCATTAGCTCGTTAAAATACAGCCCGTCTAAAGCCTCGAATTTTAAGATTATTTCGTTATAAACGAGCTTTGCCATTATCGTCACGGAGTTAAATTTATCCGTTAGCTCGACTCTTTTTTCAACCGCTTCCTCTAGCTCGCTAAAAGTTTTTTCGTTTAACGCTAGCTTTTCAAAGGATATTAGATTGCTTGAATCAAGCTTTTTTAGAGCCTTTTGAAACTCCGCCGTATAGCGCATGATCGCGTCGTAGTCGGCCTCTAGAAGGCTTTTTTCGAGCAAGAAATTCGCTTCGTCGTTAGCGTCCATCACCTTTTCTATCGTGCCCTTCCACTCATAAGCGGTTACTAGGTCCTTGGTGGCCTTATAGGTCATCACGGTTCCAAAAAATACGATACAAACGATAGTAAAAAATAAAATTTTATGAAAGATTATCTTGTGTTTCATTTTAAAATTTCCGGTTTTTCGCCGCTTAAAGTCAGCAAGAATTTATAAAGCGCGTGCGTCTGCTCGTCGCTTAAATCGTAGCTTATGCGCATTTTAGCGATCATTTTTAGCGCCTCTTTTAGATCGGCTAGCTCGCCGCTATAAAGATACGGCGCAGTTTTTTCGATATTTCGCAGGCTGGGTACTTTGTAGCGGCCGGTTTTGTTGCTGTCTGCGTCAAATTTTAGCTCGTAGTAGAGATTTGCGCCTATATTTGCGCCGCTGTGGCAGTTTATGCAACCGATTGTTTTAAAAAACTCAAATCCACGCTTTTCCTCTTCGTTAAAAACGCTCTCGTCGCCGCTGATAAATTTATCAAATTTGGCATTTGGCGTAACGAGGGCCTTTTCAAAATTTACCAGCGCATCGACGATACCCTCAAAGCTTACTCCATCCTCATAAAGCTCTTCAAATTTATTCCTATAAACGGAGTTTTGATTTACCTTTTGGACTAGAAATTTCGGCTCGCTAGCAAGCTGATTTTTGCCGGTCAAGCTCTGTTTTACCTGCTCGGCTATATCCTTAACTTCGCCGTTTTTAAAAAAGATAAAATTTAGCGCCGAATTTAGCGCAGTTGGCGGGCTAATCTCCTCGTCGGCGGAGATTTTTACGTTTTTTTACTCGTACCGCTTAAGTCCCAGTAAAGGTTGTGGCATTTATCGCAAGATAGCGTTCCGCTGGGGCTTAGCGAGGCATCGAAAAACAGCTCCTTGCCTAGTCTGGCTTTTTGTTCGTCAAATTTCGGCTGAGCGACCGGAGATAAAACGTGCGAAGCGGCGAAAGCTTGAACGCAAAAGAAGCATAAAACGCACGAAAATATCTGCAAAAACGCTCGCGGCAACTAAAATCCTTTTTAAATTTTAAATAAATATCGCGATTATATCTTAAAAAACTAAAAGCTTCATTGAAGAGACGATTTTTTCCGTCACGAAGCCGTCCTGTGCGATACTCTCTAGCCGCGATCTGACCGTGTTTTCCTCGTGTGCAAAATTTGCTATCTGTAAATGCCAAAGCGCGTTTTGCGTCATCTCCTCAAGCGTGCGTTTTTGTTCGCGAGACTCCTCGAGCACGCAGGAGTTAAAAATGATATTTTCGCGGCGCAAGTACTCTTCGAAAAAATTAGCCTTTTCTTTAAAGCACCCTCTCTGCGAGCCTTCGTAAAAAAGCTCCAAAACGCTTGAATAACGCGGTTTGTTCCACCAAAGATAGACCCTTTTTTCGCCCAAATTTATAAATTTACTAAAATCCTCCTCGTCTGCGATCGCAGGGCTCATCGTGCTAAAAGCAACGTCGTAAACGCGGTTTGGATTAAAGTTTTTAAAATCGCTTTGAACGGCGGTTAAATTTGAAATATTAAATTTCGCCGCGTCTTCAAGCATGACTTTTAGCATTTCGCCCGAGATATCCATGCCGGTTATCTCGCGGCAAATTTGCGCTAAAAGTAGCGTATGCACGCCCGTGCCGCAGCCGATATCTACAACGCATTTACCGTCAAATTTGACGCCAAATTCCTCGATCTTAGCGTATAGCTGCCTTTGAAAAACGCTAGGCTCGCCCGTAAATCTCGTATAGCTCGACGCCTTTTTGTCCCACATCTCTTTCATTTTGTTTGCCTTTAAATTTTTGCTACAATTTTAGCGTTTTTAGGAGCGAAAATGAAAATTTTTTATTACGAATTTATCGTGGGCGAGGATGCCATCGACGTGAACCATCACGCAAATAACGCTCACTACGTCATCTGGATGCAAGAAGCGGCAAACGCGCACTCAAACGCCGTGGGCGATCTCATCGAGACAAATCTCGCGCAAAACCGCACGTGGATGGTGCGCAGACACGAGATAGACTATCTGGGGCAGCTATTTTTGGGCGATAAGGTGCGCGTGAAAACCTGGACGCAGCCCGAAAAAAGAAGCTGCTCGAAGCGTTTTTACGAGTTTAGTAAAGATGGAGCGCCAGTTGCTAGCGCAGTGACGACTTACGTATTTTATAATCTCGCGCGCGGTCGTCCGATCGCGATACCGCCGGAGATCGCAAAGCTTTACGAGGATTAGTTTTATAGCGCCCGCGTCAAATTTGAGTTTTTAAATTTGACGCAGCGGTCGCTTTAAATTTAGTAGATCGTATTTTTATAAAATTTGCTCGGCAAGCGGATTTAAGCTGCAAATTTACCATCAAATTTGAGCGTAAATTTTAAAAACAGTCATCGCAAACGCCCTTAACCACGACGCTTTTTACGTGATTTTGTTTTAGGCGCGGCATGTCGATATTTGTCATCTTGTGGCAGACGTCGCAGACGAAATACGCCTTTGCTCCGCTTTCAAGCTCGTAGAAATTCTTGCGATTATTTTCGCTTTTTAGCACGATACCCTTAGCTTCAAAAAGGTCCATACAGCGGTAAAACGTGGTTTTGTTTGCGCCTATTTGGGCTAAAATTTCATCATAGCTAAGCGGTGCGGCGGCGGCGTGTAAAATGTGTAAAATCTCAAGTCTAAGCGGAGTGATTTTGATATCATTTTTCGTTAAAAGCTCCTCAAAACCGGCTTTTTCTTCCAAATTTTCGCTCATATTTTTCCTCCGCATTAAGAATTTTAGGGTATTATACCCTGAGAAAAATTAATTTGCAACTAAGTTGCTTTTGATATAATTTCGCCCAAATTTTAACACGGAAAGGATAAAAATGAGAAAAATTTTCGCGTTTTTATGTTTGGGCTTAGTCGCGCTATACGCCAAAGGACAAGTTAGCGTCAGTATTTTGCCGCAGGAGTATTTCGTCAAGCAAATCGCGGGCGACGCGGTCGAGGTAAACGTAATGGTGGGCAAGGGAGCCGATCCGCACACGTACGAACCAAAACCGAAACAAATGACCGCGCTTGAAAAAAGCGACCTTTATTTTGCTATCGGGATCGAATTTGAAGATGCTTGGCTGCCGAAATTTCAAAAATCTTATCCAAATCTCAAAATCGTAAAAACCGATGAGGGCGTGGAAAAGATCAAATTTGAAGGTCACCACGAGCACGCGGACCACGATCATCACCATGACGCTAAGCACGAACACGCTCACCACGATCATAAACACGAGCACGCAGGTCACGATCACCACGATCACGAGCATCACCACGGCGAATTTGACCCGCACATCTGGCTAGATCCCGTTTCCGTAAAAATCCAAGCTAAAAATATCGCCGCCGCACTAAGCGAAAAATATCCTGAGAACAAGGCGCTTTTCGAGGCGAATTTGGCTAAATTTGAAGCTAAGCTCGACGAGCTTGACGGCTTTATCAAAAGCACTCTAGCAAACGTCAAAAACCGCGAATTTATCGTATATCACCCGTCTTGGGGCTACTTTGCTAAACGCTACGATCTAGAGCAAATCGCGATCGAAGTGGATGGCAAAGAACCAAAACCGGCCGAGCTAAAAGAACTCATCGAGGAGGCTAAAGAGCACGGCGTGAAGGTGATTTTCGTCGCTCCGCAGTTTTCTAAAAAAGCCGCGCAAACCGTCGCCAAAGAAAGCGGCGCTAGCGTCGTAGAGATCGATCAACTGCCGCTTGATTGGGACGCCGAGCTACGCAAAACGGCGCAAATTTTCGCAAAGAGCCTATAAATGAAATTTGGACGCATACTCGCCGTTTTAGCGCTTCTTGCGTCCTTTTTTAGCTTTGCGCATGCCTGTGCGCTCTGCGCGCTTTACACTCCGACCGCGCATGCCGACATTAAATTTAACCTGCAAGGCGAGACGATCAAAACGGTCGCCGTAACCTGGACATTTTCTGAAAATTTCACCGAACTCACGCTACAAAGCTACGACGAAAACGCCGACAAAGCGCTTAGTAAAAACGAAGCGTGGAAGGTGCAAAAATCCCTACTCGACTACATCGTGCCGCGCGGCTACCTAACTAGCGTGGGCTACTACGATGGCGCGGGCGAGACCGTAAATTTGCACGCCAAAACGCTCTCGCAGCGGGTTTATCTGGATGAGGGCAGGCTAAATTTCGAGTATATTTTAGAGCTAAATTTGGCGGTCAAGGACGGCCGCGTCGTCACGGTCGAGGTTTTTGACCACGAGGGATTTTTTAACTTTAAAATAAGCTCGCCCGAGCCCTACGCGCTCACCGATAAAATTTATCTCGTGCCAAACGTAAATTTGAGCGCGGCATTTTTTGAAATGACATCAAAAGCGCCTAAAATAGAACCCGCAAAACCCGAGCTAAGCTCGCTAGTTAAGGCGCAAAATAAGCAAAATTTAGAGCAAATCGACGCGGCGGATAAGGCTAAATTTGACTCGGTTTCGGGCATGAGCCTTCAGTTTTTAGAGCGTCTAAAAGAGCTCATCAAGATAAATAGCGCCGAGCTAAACGCGCTAAATTTCGCCCTGCTAGCCGCGGTTAGCTTCTTTTACGGCTTTTTGCATGCCGCGGGTCCGGGTCACGCTAAGATGCTGACGGCCAGCTACTTCGTCGCAAACGGCGGCAGCTACTCGCGCGCTCTAGTTTTTGCGATGAAGGTCGGGTTCGCGCACGTGGCGGGGGCGTTTTTGCTCGTACTTTTTAGCTACGTTTTTTTAAACGCGTTTTTGACGGACAAGGTCAGCGACATAGCGGGCGCGATGACGAAAATCTCGGCCGTAGCGATCGTTTGCGTGAGCCTTTATATGATCTACGCTAAGCTTAAAAAAACGGCGCTAAAGCCTAAATTTAGCTTTGCTAGCGCGTCCGTTTCTGGCGAAAAAGGCGCAAATGGAGCGAGTAAAGTTTTTGGCTCAAATTTAGCCTCCGCGTCAAATTTGAGCGCAAAATCGGTCAAATTTAGCCCTACCGTTCACGAGAGCGAGTGCGGCTGCGCAGCCTGTAGGGCTTCTACCGAGATGCCAAAAACTGCTAGCGAGTGGCTCGTGGTGCTAGCCGGATCGCTAGTGCCGTGTCCAGGTACGCTGCTAGTTTTCGTGCTAGCATTTAGCCTAAACAGCTACGCGGCGGGGCTTGCTAGCGGCGTATTTATGGGGCTTGGCATGGGCGCGGTGATATTTCTGGCGGCCGTTTGCGGCTTTAAGCTAAAGGGCGCGATGAGATTTCGCGCGCTGCGGACTTTCTGCGAGTTTGCCGCGCTTTTGGTTATGCTCGGGCTTGGCGTTTTTATGTTTTATATTTCGGGTAAGGTGAGCGTTTTATGAGCGACGTTTCGGTGCGAAATTTGAGCTTTGGTTACGATGAAAACCTCGTGTTTGAGGGTATAAATTTAGAATACGATTGCAAAGATTTTCTAGCTATCATCGGCCCAAACGGCGGCGGCAAAAGTACGCTTTTAAAGCTGTTGCTAGGGCTAAACAAGCCAAGCGGCGGGACGATCGAAGTGTTTGGGCAGGAGCCCGCTAGCGTGAGCAAGGCCGTGGGCTACGTCCCGCAAAATATCCCAATAAATCAAAGCTTCCCGATGCGCGTACTCGAGGTCGTTTTGATGGGGCGGATAGATAAAAAGCTGTTTGGATTTTACGGCAAGGACGACAAGATAGAGGCCGAGGCGGCGCTCGAGCGCGTCGGGATGGGCGAATTTACGAGGCGAAAGATCGGCGAGCTAAGCGGAGGACAGCGCCAACGCGTCTATATCGCGCGCGCGCTTTGCGCGAAGGCTAAAATTTTGATGCTAGACGAACCAACCGCCAGTATCGATACGAAAGGCCAAGCGGACGTCTATAAGCTGCTAAAACAGATCAACGCCGAGGGCACGGGCGTCGTGCTCATCAGCCACGACGTAAATTTGACGCTAAATTTCGCCACCAAAGTCGCCTACGTCAATCACGATCTTTTTATGCACGAGATCTCGCACGGCTCAAAGCAGGATTTTATCGAGCATTTGGCGAGAGATCATAGGCATTTTTGCGATGTGGAGGTGGCGTTGAAAGAGTGCGGCTGCGGACGTCACTAAATTTGGCGGCGGCTTGTCTTTTGAGCGCTTTTTGCGGAGCTGGCTAAAATTTAGCTCGGCAGACTATATGTCTAGCCTACGCTAAATTTTACCTGTGCAACCCCAAAAATCATCTCAAAAAAACTGCGCCTTATCATTGTTGCGTTCAAATTTGAAGTCAAATTTTTAAATTTGAGTCGCCGAGACCCGCACCGCAAAAATGTAAATCTAAATTTGCGGCGCGACAGCGCCAAATAAACCTGCACGCAGTGCAGCAACCTCTCACGTCGTAGAGGATGGGGGATTGTTAAGGGGGAAGGGAGCGACCTCGTAATTCAAGCCCCTTCCCCCTTAACAAGAAAGATTAAATTTAGTGCGCAACGCTAAATTTAACCAAACCAAATTTAACACCTTAAAGGTGCGGGTTTCGCATAGTAACACCAAAAACGCCGAAAAAAGTAAAAAAAGGAAACAAATGCTAGAAGCTCTTAGCTTAAATTTCATGCAAAACGCCCTGCTGGCGGGCATCCTCGTTAGCATCGCTTGCGGCGTGATCGGCACGCTCACGGTCATAAACCGCATGGTTTTTATCGCAGGCGGCATCGCTCACGGCGCATACGGCGGGCTTGGCATCGCGTTTTATTTTTCGCTCGAACCGCTGCTGGGCGCGAGTCTGTTTTCGCTGTTTTTGGCGCTACTCATCGCTACGATAACGCTCAAAGACAAAAGCAAGATGGACTCCGTTATCGGCGCGCTATGGGCGTTTGGCATGGCGTTTGGCATCATCCTCACCGACCTAGCGCCTGGCTACAACGTCGATTTAATGAGCTATCTTTTCGGCTCGATTTTGGCCGTGCCGCAGGGCGATCTTGTTTTCATGGCGATCGCAAACTGCGTCATACTCGCGTCCGTCGCGCTATTTTACAGGCAGTTTGAGGCGCTTAGCTTTGACGCGGAGTTTGCCAGGCTGCGCGGCGTGCGCACGACGCTGCTCTACTACGCGCTAACGTGCATGATGGCGCTAAGCGTCGTGATGACGATACGCGCGGTCGGGCTCATCCTGGTTATCGCGCTACTCACGATCCCGCCATATATCGCGGGCGCGGTCTCGAGCCGCCTAGGCACGATGATGCTAAACGCGGCGCTCATCTCGGCCGCGTTTTGCGTGAGCGGGTTGTGGCTGAGCTTTGAGGCAAATTTAACCAGCGGCGCAAGTATCATTCTCATCGCTTCGATTTGCTTTTTTATATTTACGGCGATAAAAAGGCGGTAGATTCGGCGTTTTTGGGTTAAATTTGATCAAATTTGGCTTGTGACCCCGCAGGCGACAGACTGCGCGGCCTCCCAAATTTGGCTAAATTTAGGGATTAACTAGCTTTCGCTTTACAAAATAAGGCAGTCTTTCCCCTAAAATATGCTCGTTTTTTGAAATATCGTATATCGTTTTTATCAAATTTTTATATTCGTCGCTTTCCTTGTCCACAACGCAATAAAATAAAAATCTTTTATTTTCATAAAAATAAATCTGGGTTTTAAAGGCTATGATATCGCCGCCGCTAGTCTCTAGATACCTAAAATACACGTCGCCGATACCCACCGTATCGCCGCATTCAGTTATAAAACGCTTGTTTGTGACGTATAATTTTTTTACTTTGGCAGTCTTTACGCTTTGCCGTGCGAAAATAAAAAAGAAAAACACGCAGCCCGCCGTCATGGCGACCCAAAAGACGCCTACGTCAAAGTCCTTGTCGTCCGCGTATAAAAGCAGTATCAAAAGACAAAGCGCCATCCTAACCTCTTTGTGGATGGTGTGCGCGAGCTCAAATTTGCACAAAATTTTCTCGTCGGCGTCAAGCTCCATCCACTTTGGCGCCGCTAAATTTTCATCCTCGTTCATTTTCCCCTTCCTTTTTGCGGTCAAATTTACGCCGAAATAAATTTAAACGCAAGCTTGGGCCGCGCACGTCAAACTTTGCTTTCGATGCGCACAAATTTGAGCAAAATTTAGCACTCAAACTCGCCGTTAAAACCTTAAATTTAACCGTAAAATTCGGCCGCCCCAAATTTAAGCATGCAAAAACCGCTAGCTCAAATTTTCCCGAGATCTTTTATTTTTATAGTAGCTGCCCACCTCGCTAACAACGATGCCAAAGAGTATGAGTCCAGCTCCTGCTATCTGCACGCCGCTTAGTATCTCGCCGCCAAAAAAATACCCCACGATCCCGGCGCTCACGGGCTCAAAGGTAAAGATGAGCGAAGTTTTAACGGGCGTCGTGTAGCGCTGCGCCGCCGTCTGCACGAAAAACGCTAAAACCGTCGCAAAGACTGACGTCACCGCAACCGCGACGAAAAATGCCTCGTCCAAAACGGGTACGACGCCGCGAGGCTCGAAAATCTGCGCCGCGACGAGACAAAGCGCCGCCACGACCGCAAACTGCGCACTCACCATCCAGTACAGCTCGCACCTGCGCACCAAAACACCCGTGAAAATGATATGCAGCGCAAAGCCTAGCGCGCAAACGACACTAAGCCCCTCGCCGATACCAAAACCCAGCTCGCTGCCCGTTAGCAAATAAAGCCCCGCCGCCGACAAAAACGCGCCGATAAAGGCGTAACTGGCGGCCTTTTGCCCGAAAAACGCGAGCGCGATAAACGGCGTAAAAACCGCGTTTAGTCCCGTGATAAAGGCGACGGTAGAGCTTGGGGCGTATTTTAGGGCAAAGGTCTGAAGCGTAAAGGCCACGAACAAAAGCGCGCCTAAAAACGCGCCGAATCTTAGCGAATTAGGATCGATCTTGCGCGTAAATTTGAGGCTTATGAGCGCCATCAAGACGGCCGAGATCAAAAACCGCCAAAACAAAAGCGTAAAAACGCCGTTGGTCTTTAGCGTCTGCGCCATCGGCAAAAACGTCACGCCCCAGACCACCGCGATCACAAATAGCGCAAAGTCGGCCTTAAATTCGGTTGATTTTTTCATCTGATTTCTTTAGCTAAATTTAAGGGGCAAATTTAACGCAATTTGACTAAATTCGGGCTTTATTGCGTCAAATTTAAAAGTCGTCGCCGTCTTGCTAGCGAGCGAAACGGCGATAAATTTAAAGCTAAATTTAAGAGGCGATTTTAAAAGATTTGCGTCAAAATCGCCGCGAGAGTAAAATTAGAGGCGATTTTATAAATTTGATTTTACAGCGGGTCGGCGCTTTGAGCAAAACGCCAAGCAAAACTCGCCCGAATTTAGGCTAAATTTTCCTTTTTAGCGCGCAGGTAGCTGCCTATCTCGCTGATCAAAACTCCGACCAAGATGAGCGCCGCGCCGCAAAGCCTGTACGCGCTGATGTCCTCCGCGCCGATGAAATACCCCATCGCTCCTGCGGTTACGGGCTCTAGGGTGAAAAATATCGCCGTTTTAACCGGCGTGGTAAATTTTTGCATAAGCGCCTGCGCGAAAAACGCAAACGCCGTGCCCAGCACGCCCACGACCAGCATCGCTATGATAAATGCCTTGTCCACGACCGGCGCGATTTTAGCGTCCTCAAAAACCAAAATAGCTACAAAACAAAGCGCGACTAGGGTTAAAATTTCAAAATAGACCATATTTACGAGGTCGCATTTTTGCACTAGGCGGTTCGTTAGCACGATGTGAAAGGAGTATGCGCAGGCACAAACTAGAGCCAAAATTTCGCCTAGACCAAAGCCCACCTTCGTATCGCCTATCATATAAAGTCCCGCCACCGCAAATGCCACGCCCACATATGCGTAAGAGTAAATTTTATGCCTAAAAAGCCCCGCCGCAATAAAAGGCACCAAAGCCACGTTTAGCCCGATGATAAAGGCCACGGACGAGGTGTCGGCGTACTTAAACGCGAAAGTCTGACTCACAAATCCCGCGAACAAAAACAGACCCAAAATCACGCCGGGTTTTATATCAGACGCGCTTACGTTTTTTAGCTTTTTGTAAAAAATCGCCCCGGCTATGATCGCCGCTAGCAAAAATCTCCAAAACAAAACGCCGAAAACTCCGTTAGTCGCAAGCGCGAGCGAGGTAGGCAGATAGCCTAGACCAAAGACTATCGCAACAAATATCATGCCTACGTCGGCGCGAAATTCCAAACTATTTTTCACTATTCTCCCTTATTTTTACTTAAAAATGCCCTGCAGGATCTTCGTGCCCTGCTCGACCGCACCGCCTCGTAGCGAGCTTTCCTTTTCGCTCATCACGTTAAAGAGCCCATCTAGCGTCTTGCGCGTGATGTAGTCGTTTAGATCCTCGTCCTCTTGCGGGATGTATTCGCCAGCGCCCATGCTAGTTGCGATGCCTTTTAGCTGCTTTGCGGCGTCTGATTTTGCCAGCGCGCTACCCGCGACGAGCGAATTTAGCCCGTTATATGCGGTGGCAAAGGTATTGTCACTCATCATTTTGGTGATGATCGGTTTAAATACGGCTTGCAGCTTCTGGCTCGAGTTTTGTTGCAAAAACTTTGTAAAGCTATCCTTGCCGCCTTCTAGCACCTTTTTCACATCCGCGTCGCTCATGTTTTTTATCACGCCCGAAAATACGTCCGCAGCTCCCGGCACGGCTGCGCTCGCGGCGTTATTTATCGAGGTTACGAGCTCGTTCGCCCACTTTTCGCCGCCTACTTTTTTAGCCAAATTTGCAGCCGTTTCCAGGCTCTTTGGCAGCGGGATTTTAGCCGCGGCGTTTTTTAGAAATCCCCCGTTTGACAGCTCCTTAACGGCCGCGTTTAGAGCCGAACTAACCGCGCTTTTGTAGTCGCCCGAGTTTGCCGCGCCCAGTACCTGCGCGCCTTGATTTAGAGTCTCTTGCCAGCCTGCCGCCTGCGCCGAAGCGGCGAGTAAAACCGCGCATAAGATCAAACTTTTCTTCATCGATTTTTCCTTAAAGTAAAATTCGGCGGTTATGATATTAAAACTCGGCTTTTAAACGGGTAAATTTTGTCCTTTTTAGAGCGAATTTACCCGCATTTTTACGGCGCGGAGGATTAAATTTGCAAAATTTAAATCGCAAATTTGAGCCGTGATTTAAGGGCTAAATTTAAGCTCAAATTTATAAGTTGCGATCATCTTTTTGGCGAGCGATTTAGGGCGTCAAATTTAGCCGCAAATTTGAACGAGATTAACCGCAAGAGGCAAATTTTGAGTTAAAATTAGCCTTTTTGAAAAGGCAAAATGGAGCTTTTACTTCTCTCTATCGCGCTTGCTATGGACGCGGCTGCGCTTAGCATCGCAAACGGCGCGAAATACCGAAACCTCGCGCTATCAAAGATTTTATTTATCGCGTCAGTTTTTGGATTTTTTCAGGCGGCTATGCCGCTTGCGGGCTACTTTTTCGGTGCTGCGTTTGCGAGATTTATCGCACAGATCGATCATTTTATCGCATTTGCGATTTTGGGTTTTTTGGGCGTAAAGATGATCCGCGAAGCCTGTAGAAACGAGCCTGCGCAGGCCGTGAGCCTTGATACGAAGATGCTGCTCTCAGGCGGATTTGCCACCAGCATCGACGCGCTAGCCGTGGGCGTGACGCTGAGCTTTGCGGCCGCTGACATCTACTTTAGCGCCGCCGTGATCGGGATAGTTTGCTTCGCGCTTAGCGTCGCGGCGTTTTACGTCGGTAAATTCGCTGGAGAGTTTTTGGAGCAAAAGGCACTGATTTTAGGCGGCGCGATCCTCATCGCACTAGGTTTTAAAATCCTAATCACGCACCTTTTAGATCATGGGTTTTTGAGCTAAATTTGACGGCGCCTTGCGGCAAGCGCCGTTTTGTTAAATTTGCCGTTCGTGCAAACCGCAAGGCAAAACAGACAACGCAAGCAGCTTAAGGCGTTAAATTTATCGTAACTTGTATCGTTTCTTGCATGAATTTCCTATTTTTAGATAAGTTATATTTCTTTTGCTTGTATTATTTTTCTTATTGGAATTACTTTTTCATATTCCGCCGCTTCTTTGTGCGTTATGTCTTTATCTTTCAGTATTTTTTCTTTATACGGATTTGATTCGTTTCTGCATTCAGGTTCTTGCATTTCTAAATGGACGTTTAAAAATTCTATACGTGGAATAACTAGGTGTTGAATTTGATAATCCGTTGTCGTAGTTCTTGCCGTAATTTTAAAATCTTGGCTATCTTTATCGTAAAAGAATACCCATTTATCGGCTTTATCATTTATGTCAAGCATTTTTACTTTTAAATCCGCTACTAAAGCGTCGTATTTAGTATTTGGGTTATCGCAAACCTCTTTTAGGCTCTTTGCTATCTTTCCGCTAGGTTTATCGACTTTGGTTTCTTTGCTTCCGCTAGCTCCCGAATCAAAACAACCGCTTAGGGTTAAAACGGTAGCTCCGGCTAAAATAGCCGATAAGATAGTTTTGTTCATCATGTTTTTCCTTTAAATTTGATTACGTAAAAGCCTTTTGGCTCGCCTATTTGTCGCTTTTTTCGTTAGATATTATAATTATATACGCATATATCGCGGCTTAAATTTAAGCGTTTGGTTTTTAAAAAGCGGGCGTAAAATTTGGACTTAAATTTGGCAAATCGCGCGGCGAGTCAAATTTGACCCCAGTTTTGCTCGCAGTAAAAAGCGTAAATTTTAGTCAAAATTAGCCTGCGCCGCTAAAAAAACAAATTTAAATAAGCCCGTCCAGATCGATCTCGATACCGACGGGGCAGTGATCGGAGCCCGTGATATCGCTCAGGATAAACGCGTCTTTTAGGCGGTCTTTGAGGCTTGCCGAAATGAAAAAATAATCGATCCTCCAGCCGACGTTTTTGGCGCGGGCGTTAAAGCGGTAGCTCCACCACGAATACGCGTCCGCCTCGTCGCCGCGTACGTGCCGAAATGTGTCGATAAAGCCGCGTGCGACGACCTCGTCTAGCCATGCGCGCTCGATAGGCAAAAAGCCCGAGGTTTTCGCGTTTGCTTTTGGGTTTTTGAGGTCGATCTCGCGGTGCGCGGTGTTCACGTCGCCGCAAAATATCACGTCTTTACCCTGCTTTACGAGCTCGTCCGCGTAGGCTAAAAATTTAGCGTAAAAATCCATCTTGTAGGCTAGGCGCGCGTCGTCTTTTTGGCCGTTTGGAAAGTAGATGTTAAAAAGTACGAC
The DNA here is from genome assembly GCF_900573985.1 of Campylobacter showae. Classification (NCBI taxonomy): domain Bacteria; kingdom Pseudomonadati; phylum Campylobacterota; class Epsilonproteobacteria; order Campylobacterales; family Campylobacteraceae; genus Campylobacter; species Campylobacter showae. The sequence continues at coordinate 303,166 of NZ_UWOK01000001.1, forward strand.
GTTGCCAAATCTATGCTCCAAAACCCGCCCCTCATCGTCGTCAAAAAACGCCGCCTTTTGCGTAACGGAGCTAAATTTAGCTAGGCTCATCACGCCCGAGTACCCAGCGCGAGCTGCCGAATTTACGCTGATTTCGTTAAATCCGAGCTTATAAATCTCGGCGGGCACGTCGCTCTCGCGCACCTTTATCTCCTGAAGTCCCAAAAAATCGGGCTGCTGCTGCGCCAGCCAAGCAAAACCGTCTTTAGCGGCGACGGCGCGCAGTCCGTTTACGTTCCAGCTGATTAGTTTCAAATTTGATCCTTTGTTAAATTTGGCGTATTGTATCGCAAGAGCCGTAAAATAAGCTAAAATTTAGTAAAATTAGGATCATTTTAAGGAGTAAAAAATGAAAAAAGTCATCGTTTTATCGCTTGCGCTTGCCGCGTTTTTGGGTGCGAAAGAGATAGATACTGCCAAGATATTTTTGTCAGACGTCAAGTCTATGCACGCGTTAAAATCGTTTTTAAAAAAGAATAAAAACGATATCGTAAAGCTAAAACTCAGCTACTGCGTCAATGAAAACAGTATGCAATACTTAGAAGCCGAGGCAAGCAAGCGTAAAGAGGACGAAAACTATAGTCGTCTGGGCGAAAATTTCGTTATGGCGGACGGCAGCAAAATAACCTACGAAGGAAAAAATTACGACTTTGGCGAAGGATATGACGGAGATGTAAACACAGGCATTGAATACGGCGAACTAATGCTGGACGAGCCTAACAGCAATCACCTCAAAAATATATTTTTAAAAGTCGGAAATTCAAATTTTGGGCAAATATACAAATGGGAATACGAATGGCCTAATGAAGAAAGCGAGAGCAAAAAATGTAAATTTGGACAAGTCGTCCTAGACGGCGCGTTTTACGTTTATCATGAAGACGAAAATGAAAATGGTCGAGAAATGTATAAATACAACATGAGACCGGAACTTATGGGGCAGGATCCGGGCAATAAATACGATGCCTTTTTTCTCGATCCTATTGCGAAAAAATACTTTAAACTGCTAGAATACAAGTAAATTTAGCGCGATGACGGAGTTAGAGAGGGAGATTTTCGGTCAAATTTTGGGCGAGAAAAAGATGGAGATCATCTTGTTTTTAGCCCAAAATGTGGATGAAAACGGCTTCATAACAGTTAAAATTTCAGATATCTGCGAGCAGACGGACGCCAGCAAGCCCACAGTCACGCAGACCATCAAGCTGCTTGAAAATCGCAAAATTTTCGAGCGAGTGAAAAACGGGATTTATAGATTTAAAAATTTAAAAGAGTTGGATAAAAAATGAGGAAAATTTGGATACTAGCCGTCGCAGTTGTGCTCGCAAATGCCGCTATAAACGAGGCCGGACTAAATGCCTGCATAAACAAAGGCGACGCCGCAAGCTGCGAAAAAACGCTCGCCGCGCTAGAAAAAAGCTGCTCGGGCGGCGACGCGCTGGCTTGTTATTTTTCCGCGGAGTTTTACGCCAAAGGGCTAACGGGCTACAAGGACGGGACGAAGGCATTTGCGATCTACAAAGACGCCTGCGCCGCCGGGAGCGCGGAGAGCTGCTACGAGGAGTCGGTGTTTTATCTAAAAGGCGACATCGCAGAGCAGAGCTTCGAGCTATCGGGCGAGCGACTCAAAAAGGCCTGCGAGCTGGGCTCCAAACGAGCGTGCAATATACTTGAACTAGCGAAATAAAGCTGTTTTTTAGTCGAATAAAGACGGATTTTGCGCATGACGGATACGCCGGTGCGATGTTAAATTTAGTTTCGGCGTGAAATTTTAAATTATTTCTAGTTATTAAATTTGGGTAATTTGCTACAAAACTTCACTTAAATTTTACAAAGCCGCTTGCAATAAATTAGACGCCTTGTGTCTGTTTATTAAATTTGAGAAATTTACGGGTTTTGCTATTTTAATAAAACCCGATTTCGAGCGCCGATTGACTTTGACAAACAGTTTTTGTTTTACATATTGACGGCGTGGCGGGCTAAAAATTTGATAAATTTGGACGGGTTAAAGGCGACTAAAAATTTATCGGTTTATATATTTCGGCTTGGTTTTTTATTTGATATTTTTAAAGCTAAATTTAAAAAAGCAGATCCGAATTTGCAACTATTTTTCAGAAATTTTACCTAAAAAGCAAAGATAAGTCGTTCTCAAATTTAACCTGCATGACGACTCCGTCTGCAGCAAAATTTGCATCCAAATTTAACGAAAATATCGCGTTAAAAATGCCGAAATTTGAGTGAATTTTAAAATTTATAGATCGGCGTCCGAGATCGCTTCGGCTTGATAATGCGCAATCAGCGGTTCGATAATCTCGTCAAAAAGTCCCGCCGCCATTATCGCGTCGAGGCGGTAAAGCGTCAAATTTATGCGGTGGTCGCTGATGCGGTTTTGCGGGAAGTTGTAGGTGCGGATACGTCCCGAGCGGTCGCCCGTGCCGACTTGGCTTTTGCGCTCGCTGGTTTCTTTGGCTAGGCGCTCTTCTTCTTGTATCTCATAAAGGCGCGCTTTTAGCACCTTCATCGCGGCTTCTTTGTTTTTGTGCTGACTTTTGCCGTCTTGGTTCGTGACGACTATGCCCGTCGGGATATGAGTAATTCGCACCGCCGAGTCCGTCGTATTTACCGACTGTCCGCCGTGGCCCGAGCTGCGCATGACGTCGATACGAAGGTCGTTTGGATTTATCTCGATCTCGCTATCTTCGACCTCGGGCATGATAGCGACCGTGACGGCCGAGGTGTGCACGCGGCCTTGGCTCTCAGTCTCGGGTACGCGCTGGACGCGGTGTGTGCCGCCCTCAAATTTGAGCCTCGAGTACGCCCCCTTGCCCTTTATCAGTAAAATAATCTCTTTAAAGCCGCCCGTGTTGCCCTCGCTTTGGCTAACGATCTCGAATTTATACCCGCGAAGCTCGGCGTATCTGGCGTAGGCATTAAACAAATCGCCAGCAAAAAGCGCAGCTTCGTCTCCGCCGGTGCCCGCGCGGATCTCTAAAAATACGTTTTTATCGTCATTTGGATCTTTTGGAAGGAGTAAAATTTTGATCTCTTCTTCGAGATTTTCTTTTTGGGATTCGAGATTTTTTAGTTCGTCTTTGGCTAGTTCGCCAAGTTCGGCGTCATCGAGTAGAGCTTTGTTCTCCTCTATGTCTGCGAGAGTTTGCAGATAGGACTTTGCAGCCGAAGCGATATCTTCTAAATTTGATTGCTCTTTTGAGAGCTTGGTCATATTTGCGATATCGTTTGTGATAGACGGATCGCTAAGCAGACGAGAGAGCTCGTCGTAGCGATCCAAAAAAGGCTGCAGTTTGTCGGCTAACATTAAAATTTAGATTAAGCAGATAGTTTGTTTACGAGTTTTGCGAGGCGTCCTACGCGGCGAGAAGCTGTTTGTTTTTTCAAAAAGCCCTTGCTAACGAAGCTGTGGAAATCTTTGTTTGCCACTTTAAACGCGTTTAGCGCGGCTTCTTTATCGCCTGCCTCAACGGCTACGCGCACGGCTTTAGTGATATTTTTAAGCCTAGTGCGGTAAAATCTGTTTCTTTCAGTCCTTTTAATAGTCTGTCTGGCTCTTTTTTCAGAAGATTTATGGTTTGCCATAATGTCCCTTTTGTCATAATTTTAGTCCGTGATTATATAAAAATCAGTTTTAAAATCCGCTTAATTTAAGTAAAATTTAAAGCGAGGAAATTTACAACTTAAATTTGGATATTTTTTGATAGAATAGGTCGAAAATTTAATAAATTTATGGAATTTGCCAAGCAAAAGCTGTCTGGCAAATTCTGCGGTGCAGTATTTTGAGATGGATTTGAATGAGTTTAAAAACACTCAAAAGACAAGCCGATATAAGCCATAAAAGGAAAAATAATGAAACTATTCGGCACCGACGGCGTCCGCGGCAAAGCCGGCGAAAAACTCTCCGCCGTCACATCCATGCGCCTTGCTATGGCTGCGGGGATATATTTTAGGCAGTTTGCGTCGCATACGAACACCATTTTACTAGGCAAAGACACGCGCAGAAGCGGCTATATGATCGAGACTGCCATCGTCGCGGGGCTCACGGCCGTGGGCTACAACGTCCGTCAGATCGGCCCGATGCCTACCCCTGCGATCGCGTTTCTCACCGAAGATATGCGCTGCGACGCGGGCATCATGATCAGCGCCTCACACAACCCATACTACGATAACGGTATCAAATTTTTTGACAGCGAAGGCAACAAACTGAGCGAAGAAGCCGAAGCGCAAATAGAAAAGATTTATTTTGACGACGCGCTTATCGAAAGATCGCAAAAGCAAATGCTCGAAATCGGCGCCGCAAAGCGCATCGACGACGTCATCGGCCGCTATATCGTGCAGATCAAAAACTCATTTCCTAAAAACCTAAGCCTGCACGGACTGCGCGTAGTTTTAGACGTCGCAAACGGCGCGGCGTACAAGGTCGCTCCGACTATATTTAGCGAGCTAGGAGCTGAAACCATCGTCATCAACGACGAGCCAAACGGCAGCAACATAAACCTAAACTGCGGCGCGCTCTATCCGCAAAATTTAGCCTCCGAGGTCGTACGATTAAGGGCCGATCTGGGCTTTGCGTTTGACGGCGATGCCGATAGGCTCGTAGTCGTCGACGAGTGCGGCGAGGTGGCAAACGGCGATAGTTTGCTAGGCGTCATGGCCGCATTTTTACAGGAAAACAAAGCCCTAAAAGGCGGCGCGGTCGTGGCTACGGTGATGAGTAACGCGGCGCTCGAAGACTATCTAAAATCCCACAAAATCAAGCTCCTGCGAGCAAACGTCGGCGACAAATACGTGCTTGAAAAGATGAAAGAAAACGGCACGAATTTTGGCGGCGAACAGAGCGGTCACATCATATTTAGCGACTATGCAAAGACTGGCGACGGGCTCGTAGCGGCGCTACAGTTTGCGGCACTGGTGCTAAAAAAAGGCAAAAAAGCGAGCGAAATTTTAAGCGAGATAAAACCGTACCCGCAAATTTTGCTAAATTTAAAGATAACCGAGAAAAAGCCGCTTGAAAGCATCGCCGGACTAAAAGAGCTTGAAGCAAGCCTCGCAAAAGAGGGTATCCGCTCGCTATTTCGCTACTCGGGCACCGAAAACCTCATCAGGCTTTTGATTGAAGGCAAGTGCGCCGACGCGCTAAAAACCCGCATGGACGAGGTCGAGAAATTTTTCGTAAAAGCGCTAAATGGCTAAAATTTTAGGCGTTTTTTTTGCGGCGTTTTTCGTCGTTTTCGCGCTCGATCAGGCGGTCAAGCAGATATTTTTGGGCGGATTTTCGTGGCAGGGCGAGTATTTTTCGCTAGCGCTTGCATACAACCGCGGCGTGGCGTTTTCGATGTTTGCGTTTCTTGGGCAGTGGCTCAAATTTATCCAGCTAGCGCTGATTGCTGGCGTTTGCGGCTATCTACTTTGGCGGTTAAAGCGTAAATTTGACGCGCAGATCGTGGCTAAAACGGAGCCAAATTTGAGCGTAAACGGCGAAAAAAAGGAAATTTTAGAGGAGCACGCACTAGGAGCGGGTATAATCCTAGGCGCGGGCAGCTCAAATTTGCTCGATCGCTTCGTTCACGGCGGCGTCGTGGACTACGTCTACTGGCACAAGTGGTTTGAGTTTGCGATCTTTAACCTCGCAGACGTTATGATCGACGTCGGAGTCGTACTCATACTCTGGCAGAGCTTTGCCGCGGGGCGAAAAGGGGCTAAAAATGGGCGATAACGTTTATATAGCCTACGCGCTTTGGCTGCTTACGGGCTGGTTTGGCGGGCACAGATTTTATTTGGGTAAATTCGTGAGCGGTTTTGCGATGATGGCGCTGTTTTTCATCGGATATAGCCTGGCGTGGGCGCTTGTCGGCTACGTATTTTGGGCGCTTTGGGGCGCGTGGTGGCTCTTTGATCTGCGCTTAACCGGCGCGGCCGTCGAGAAAAATCAGAAAAAAGAAGCGCTAAAAGACAAACTGCGCGCACAAGACCTCGAGGAGCGGCTTAGACGCCTCTACGAGCTTTATGAGAGCGGCGCGATAAGCAAAGAGGAATTTGAAGCTAGAAAAGAAATTTTGCTAGGGTGAGGCTCGGTTAAATTTGATATATTCAAATTTAACTCTTTGCGCAAAAGCGTCCTTTCTGGGCAGCAAATTTAATTTAGCATTTTCAAGACGCGGGTCTCGGTGAATCAAATTTGCAAATTTGACTTCAAATTTGAACGTAAAAAGATAAGGCGAAGTATCGTGAGATGATTTTTCGAGTTTTCTGCTTCGTAGGCTCGCAGCTGCAAGCAGAAGAAGCAAAATTGAGCGTGCACTAGGCATATAGCCTGCGGAGCGAAAATTTTGCAAAATCTCGGAAAAGCACTCGCGAGACAAGCCGCTAAAATAAAAAACTAAAAGGAGAAAAAATGTCAGAGTATTACAACCTCATCAAGTACTTCCACTACTTGTGTTTCATCTCGTGGATGGCGTTTTTGTTCTATCAGCCGCGCCTCTACGTCTATCACGCGGAGAATATGGACAAGCCTGATTTCGTACGCGTCGTCGAGGTGCAGGAGTACAAGATGTACCACTACATCGGCTGGGTCGCGCTGATCGGCACGTTTTTGACGGGTATTTTGATCATCGTCGCGATGCCTGAGCTTTTGCGTAGCGGCTACGTGCACGTCAAGCTCACCGTCGTCGTTATCCTCGCGGTATTTCACCTAGATCTTGGCCGCTATATGGTGCAGCTGCGCGAGAAACGCTGTAAGAAAAGCGGCATGTTCTTTCGCGCTTACAACGAAGTGCCGACCATCGCGATGGTTATCATCATCTGGATGATGGTGTATAAGCCGTTTTAACCGCGATAAATACGCGCCCCGAGGCGGAGCGAACCTGCTTTGCCTCGGGACCGCACAGTCAAATTTACTCCCAAAAATACAAAAATCTACTGCCACGATAAAATTCGCAAATTTAACCAAGCCTTTTGGACTCCATAAGGCGCCGCAAAGATCGGCGGGATCAAAACTTCAAACGCTCAAATTTGACGATTAAAGCTCAGGCAAATTTACCGCGGGCGCAGCGTAAGCGATCGGTGAATTTATGCTTTTTAGAAACGCAAAAGATAAAACCGCCAAAACTACCCGCGCGCCTTTTTCACGCACGCACCCACTGCATCCATCACCGCCGCACGAAACCCGCCGTTTTCCAGCGCCTTTACGGCCTCTATCGTCGTGCCGCCGGGTGAGCAAATTTCGTCTTTTAAGGCTGCTGGATGTTTGCCGCTTTTTAGCATGAGCCGCGCAGAGCCTGCGACGCTAGCCGCGACCGCTTCGTACGCCAATGCTCTAGGCAGCCCCTCGAGCACTCCGGCATCGGCCGCTGCTTCGATAAACATAAAAACATAGGCCGGTAAGCTACCCGCGATACCCGTAAATGCGGCAAATTTAGCCTCCTCGAGCTCATAAACGGCGCCGAAATTTTCAAAAATCTCTCGTACCGCCGCCCGCTCGTCCGCGCTTAAATTTTCGTTAAAGCACAGCGCGCTTACGCCCTCTGCGATAGCGGCCGGAGTATTTGGCATCGCGCGCGCGATCTTGGCCTGCGCACCCAAAATTTGTGCGCTTTGCTCTAGGCTAAAACTCGGCGCGAGCGTGACTACAACCTTGCCTCGCGCTGAGTCTTTTATCAAATTTAATATATCCACATACGCCGCGGGCTTGGTCGCTAGCACCGTGATATCGGCCGCCGACGCGACCGCAGCCTCGCTCTCACAGACACTTACGCCGCACTTTTCGCGCAGATCCGCCGTTTTGCTCCTCGCATAGACGAACACACTCTCGCCGCCCAGCCTTTGCGCCAAATTTGCGATCATCGCGCCACCCATATTTCCGCCGCCGATAAAGCCGATTTTAGGATTTTTCATTTTGCCGCCTTTCTTAGAGCTCCGATTTTGACCGCCTTGCCGGCAAGTGCCTCGCGTATCGCGATATTTTCCGCCCAGATGGCACCCGTGACCTGCCCCGGCGCCAAGATATAAACGCCGCCCGTCTCGGTCTCATCGCTAGCCTTAAAGTCGTTGCCCAAGATCATCTCGTACGTATCCTTAGTGTCGTTTTCAAATTTTATCGCCGCTTTTAGCGTCGGCGCTTCACCCTGTTTTGCCGCGCCCGCGTACTGCTCGAGTACATTTTTGCTAAGCTTGCCGTAGATGCCGCCAAATTCGTCCAGATAGATGCGTACGGCGCGCTTGTCCGAGTTTTTGCCGCCTTTGTCGCCCATACCGACGCTCACGCTCATCTCGTAGGCGGTCTGCCCGGTCGGGAAATCCTTAAATTTTGCGTCGGGAACAAAAACACGCACGTTATCCGTTACTACTTTTTCGTCGTGTGTCTGCGGTGTTACGTCCGTTAGCACGAGAGTGGATTTCACGTCCGCGCCTTTGTCCGAAACAAGCGCAGAGATCGGCACGCGAGTAAGCAGCGTCGTCTCGTAGCAACCGCTAAAAATAAACGCCGCGGCAAGAGCAATGATAAATTTTAGTTTTTTCATCGGTTCCCTTTAATTTTGCGCCGATTTTAGCATAAATTTCGCCTTTCTACGCCCGAGCGGCGACCTGCGACGGGTCAAATTTCATCGCCGAAAAAGTCGCCGCGGGTATCGCAAATTTCGATGTTTTGCCGCACCGAAAAAATACTAATTCGGCTTTAAATTTGACTCCAAATTTGAACGTAAAACGATAAGGCGAAGTATTTTCGTCATAGACGAGGCGGATAAGCAAGGGCAAAGGAGCGTATATATAATACGTGACTGCAGCCCGCAGCGAAATCAAACGAAGTATATGACAAAAAGACAAGCCGCTAACGAATTTGCCCGCCTCCGCGGACGATATATTTGTAAGTCGTGAGCTCCCTCACCCCCATCGGCCCTCTGGCGTGCAGCTTTTGCGTGCTGATGCCGATCTCACCGCCGAATCCAAACTCGCTACCGTCGCTAAAACGAGTCGAGGCGTTGGCGTAGACGACCGCGCTACCGACTTCGTTCAAAAATCGCTCGACGTTTGCGTAATCGGCGCTTAAAATCGCGTCCGAATGCCCGCTAGAATGCGCATTTATAAAGCTGATCGCCTCGCTTACGTCCCGCACGGCGCGTACAGCCAAAACGAGATCCAAAAACTCCGCGCCAAAGTCGCTCTCGTCGGCAGCCTTGACGTTTACCAAACCGCACAACTCCGACTCGCACGCATCTAGCAGTTGCTCGCTCACGCGAAACTCGACCCCCAGCATCTCGCGCACAAGCTCAGGTAAAATTTCGCCCGCTGTGCGCTCGTGCAAAAGCACGCACTCTACGGCATTACAAACGCTTGGGCGCTGGGTTTTGGCATTTTTGACTATCCTCGCGGCCTGCTTTAAATTCGCGCTCTCATCGACGAAGATATGACACACCCCCGCGCCCGTCATGATGATCGGCACGGTCGCGTTTTGCGCGATAAAATCTTTTAAGCTCTTGCCGCCTCGCGGTATCAAAACGTCGATATACTCGCTCATTTTCGCCATTTGCGCCACTACTTCGCGTTCAGGGCTTTCTATAAGCTGCACCGCGCCTTTTGGAAGGCCAAATTTTGCCCCCGCTTCGTTAAATAAATTTACTAAAAAGATGTTCGAATTTAGCGCGCTAGCACTGCCTCGCAGGATCGCCGCGTTGCCGCTTTTTAGCGCCAGAGCCGCCGCGTCGATGCTGACGTTTGGGCGACTCTCGTAGATGATACCGAGCACCCCCAGCGGCACGCGCACACGGCTGATTTGCATACCGTTTGGATGGCTCCAGCCGCCTAGATTTTCGCCCACGACTTCGGCGAAGCCCGCCACCTCGCGCACGCCCTGCGCCATAGCCTCGATACGGGCGTCGGTTAGCCTTAGGCGGTCCAGCAGCGCCGCACTAAGCCCCGATCTCTCACCGTTTGCAATGTCTTTGGCGTTTGCCGCTTTTATCGCGTCCTTTTGCGCGAGCAGCTCGTCTGCCACGGCGTTTAAAATTTCAAATTTAGCCTTGCTATCAAGTCTCAAAAGCTCGCTGCAAGCGGCCTTCGCGCGCTTACAGATATCTAAAATTTCATTCATTTTTACTCCTTAATCATATTTATATTTTAAGTTTACCATATGGTTTAAATTTGATATATTTTTAAATGCATCATTTAGGTTAAACCCCAGTCGTAATAGCAAAATTTCAATATTTACAGTTATTGATTTTGCTTTGGTTTTTGGCGGATTATTGTGAAAGATATCATTGCGTGACTTACGAATCATAGAAAATACATTTAAAAGACTATTTTTTGTGCCGTATTCTGGCAACTTTTGCCCCTTGTATTCGCACACGCTTGCAAAAATATCTCTGAAATCGCTCCAATTCGAGTCTATGATGTTTTGCAAATCACCTAGCGTAAATAAATCAAGCACATCAAAGCTATTCATTTGCTCTGTTAGATTAACCTTTTTGGTCTGCGCTATATGGGCAGCTTGTTTTATTAGCTTCGCATTTTTTCCGTATAAAAACCAGTCGTCGGCGTTAGAATTTGAACTATAAATTTCAGATAGTACTAGTGCAACTTTAGAACGCAATGCCGTTTCAAAAATATGGATGATTAAAAACATTTCGTGGTGCGATTTTATGCGTTTATTATAGATTGAAATGACTAAATCAAAGATGTCAACATTATTTTTGGCATATTTTTTAATAATGACGGCAGCTTCTTTGCAAGCACCCAACAAATATTTATTGTGAAGCAGTGCAATAGAATTTTTAAGTTTACCGAAGCCCGGCATTTTCGTTGCATCACAGTCTAAGTTTTCACATAGTTTTTTACAGATTACACTTTCAAGATACATTTAATCATCTTTTGTTATAATGGTACCAATTTGGAGGTCTCATCGCTATGAATTAAGTGAGTATCCGAAAGGAAAGACACTCCAAATTCTATATTTTCATTCAAAATTTCACTCATTTTGTTTCCTTGACTTATAAAAAATCGCAAGCTACGCGGGCTAGTCTAGCAAAGAATATCGCCACTGCCGTACTTGTGGCAGTATTGTAAAGTATGTTTTTATTCATTTTCTCAAAGATTTCTCCCTATGCTGTAAATTTACTATCAGCCAAACTCATGCCATAAATCCCTTCTTTAGCTATTTCTCGGCATTATGCCCAACCTTCTCATTCCAATTCGCGCATAGTGCTTTTACGCAATCCGCCGGCTCCTATCCGCACAGCCCAAGAACGTCTAGTTTGCCGTTTTTATCGGCGTCCGGTTCGTCAAATTTTGCCGTCCACGCCGCGCCTTGCGCCGAAAATTTAAACTTAATATTCTTTGGGGCTACCGCTTTCTCCCGCTCGGCGCGGTTTAGCGTGCCGCCTTGATCCTCGTCGTTAGCCGCTATAAAAATTCTAGCGGGATTTGCCTCTTTGTACGCCCACGCCGCGCCCGTCAAAAGTAGCGCAAAAAATATAATCTTTTTCATCTACGTCCCCCGTTTAAAATTTTAAACGCGCGAACACGGCTAAAATTTCATTGCAGCGCGATATTATCCGCGTGGACCGCGTCATCGTCGCTTTTGTAGCCCAAAGCTTGCTCTATATCATCGCTTTTTACCCCCGCTATGCGCGCAAGCTCGCAGCTTGAATAGTTGCTAATGCCGTGCGCCAGCAGCTTGCCGTCAGTCGCGCAGACGTTTACGATCTCGCCGCGCTCAAACTCGCCGCGCACCTCGGCAATCCCGACCGCAAGCAGGCTTTTGCCCGATTTTATCGCCTCTGCCGCACCCGTGTCGATAATCACCGCGCCTTTGCTAATCGCGCCGTATGCGAGCCAGTATTTACGCGAGCTAAGCCGCGCCGCGCCCGCGCTAAAGAGGGTGCCTACCTCCTCGCCCGCCGCTATTTTAAGCAAAATTCCGTCCGTACGCCCGTTTGCGATGATCAGGCTAGTGCCGATCTGATTTGCCATCTGCGCCGCCGCGATCTTGGTCGCCATGCCGCCCGTGCCGAATTTACTGCCCTCGCCGCCTGCCATTTTGACGACGTGCTCGTCGATTTTTTCGATAAAGCTTAAAAGTTTTGCGTCCGCGTGCTCACTCGGATTTTTGTCGTACAGCCCGTCGATATCGCTTAAAATCACGAGCAGATCAGCATCGATTAGCCCCGCTACTAGCGCACTTAGCGTGTCGTTGTCGCCCACTTTCAGTTCATCTGCTACGACGGGATCATTTTCGTTTATGATCGGCACGATGCCGCGCGAGAGTAGCTCCGCGCAGACGTTTCGCACGCTAAGATAGCGCACCCTGTCGCTAAAATCGCCTCGGCTTAACAGCAGCTGCGCGATAATGCGGTCATGCGCCCAAAATAGCCGCTCGTAAAGATGCATCAGTGCGACCTGTCCGACCGCCGCTAGAGCCTGCTTGCGGCTTAAAATTTTAGGTCTTTGCGCGATACCGAGCAGCCCCATGCCCGCGCCCACGGCGCCCGAGCTTACCAAAGCCACGCAAAAGCCCGCATCTTTTAGCTTGCAAATTTGCGCGACTAGACTTTTGATGAGCCGCTCATTTAGCGAACCGTCCGCATTGGTAAGCGTTGAGGTACCGATTTTTACGACGATACGTTTTGCGCCGCCCAGAAGCTCTTTTCTACCCATTTTCCGCTCCGAAATTTTTGAAAATTATATCGAAAACGGCTTATTTTAAATTTTATGTTTTTGTAGCTCGTCGGTAATATTAATTTAAATTTCATCATACTAGGCTATAATGACAAAGATAAATTTACCTTCTAAAAAGGAGCTTTTATGAAATTTCTACTCGGCTTTTTGCTTGCGCTTGGCTTGGCGTTTGGCAGCGAGTTTAGCGTCAAAGATATGCGCGGCGCGGAGGTCAAGATCGCTTCTCCGCTTGAGAGGGTCGCTACGATCGACGACGGGTTTGTAGAGAGCGTCATGACGCATCTTGGCGTGATCGCCAAGGTCAAGCTCATCGGCTCGTGGTCTATGAAGAGAGACTACAAATACGACTTCACCACCAAAGCGGGCGAAGCTTACACTCTTCGCGGATGGAACGTAATGAAGTATCTACATCCGTGGCTAAATGACCTGCCTTGCGTAAATTCTCCGCAAGGAAACGTCGTAAATTTCGAGGCTTTAGCAAACGAAAACCCGCAGCTAGTGATCCTTCGTATCGGAGACTGCACGCTGCGCGGCTCAAATAAAGACGCCGTAGAAAAAACGATCGCCACTATCGAAGCTCTAGGCATCCCGCTTGCCGTGATCTATGCTCCAAGAGGCGCTGAAATCGCAACGATGCAAGAGGAGATGCGGGTGCTGGGAGAGATATTCGGGCAAAAGGACAAGGCGTTAAAGCTCTTTGAATACCTCGACAAAACCCAAAAACTCGTTCAGGAGCGCACGGCAAATTTAAAAGAGGATCAAAAGGTCAGCATGCTTTACATGGGGCTTAATCCAAACATCCGCAAAAACGGCGGCGTGGCGAGTGCTTACGGCGTAAATACCCCCGAATCCTTCATTATCGAAAATATCGCAGGCGCTAAAAACGCCTTTAGAGGCGACGGCTCAAACGTGATCTTAAGTACCGAGCAGCTTTACGCGATAGATCCCGACGTCATCGTGCTACCGACCTCAAACGGCTACCATCCTGCAAGCGAGCTTTTAAATTCAGCAGATTTTGAAAAGCTAGAGGAGCTAAAAGCAATCAAAAACAAGCGCGTTTACGCCATGCCGTGGTCGCCGATGAACTGCGCGCGCCGCGTGGAGTATCCGATAGATATCCTAATAATCGCAAAAGCGGCCTATCCGCAGCTCTTTTCTGACATCAAGGTTCATAAATTCGTCCTTGATTTTTACAAAGACGTTTACGGCGTGAGCGAGGAGCAGGCAAAGGCGCTTAGAAGCGAGCAAATTTTAGACTGGACGGTAGAGAATGACTTTTAAGCCCGGCGCTTTTAAGTCAAATTTACTATTTTTATTCGTTCTTTTGGGCGCGCTTTTGCTCTGTATGATCGCGGCGCTCATGCTCGGGGATTATAAAATTTCGATCGCTAAAATTTTAGACGTTTTAAATTTGAAAATTTTTGACATCCCCGCCGCAGGCATCTCAAAAATGGATCAAACCGTCATCTTTAAAATCAGAATGCCTAGAATTTTAACCGCCGTGATAGTGGGCTTCGCGCTTTCAAACGCGGGCGCGATATATCAGGCCTGCTTTAAAAACCCGCTCGTTGAGCCCTTTATACTGGGGGCTAGCTCGGGCGCGGCTTTGGGTGCGGCGCTAGCGATACTGTTTTCGGGCATATTTTTTAATATCGCTTTAAGCGCGTTTGCTTTTTCGTTTTTTGCGGTGTTTTTATCCTATACGCTCGCAAAAAACGGCGGCATAGTGCCCGTGGTGGGACTTATCCTGTCGGGCGTCATCGTAAGCTCGATATTTTCGGCGTGCGTATCGATCGTAAAATACGTCAGCGAGGACGCGCAGCTAAGAGAGATCACCTTTTGGATGATGGGCGGGCTATACTACTCCAAATGGCAAAGCCTAGGCGAGATCGCCTCGGTCACGGGAGTTTGCTTTGTAGCACTTTGCACGCTTGCATGGAAGTTAAATTTACTAAGCCTGGGCGACGATCAGGCAAGAAGCCTCGGCATAAATCCCGAAAAATACAAGCTCATATTTATAACGATCGCTACCTTGATGACCGCAGTGTGCGTGGCAAACGTGGGCATCATCGCGTGGATCGGGCTCATCATGCCTCACGTCGCGCGCCTCATAAGCGGCCCTGATAACAGATGGGTGCTGCCGCTATCGGGGCTCATAGGCGCGCTGTATCTGCTCGTATGCGATACGCTCGCGCGTACGGTAGCGATGGCTGAGATACCCGTAGGCATCATAACCTCTTTGGTGGGCGCGCCCTTTCTCATCGCACTTTTAAGAAGCAAGGCAAAGGAGCTGCTAAAATGATACTGCAAACCAAAAATTTATCCTTCAGCTACGGAGGATTTGGGCTCGAAGACGTAAGCATCGAGATCAAAAGAGGCAGTATATGCGGGCTTTTGGGCACTAACGGCAGCGGCAAGAGCACGTTTTTTAACTGCTGTATGAAATTTCTAAGTATCAAAGGCGGCGAAATTTACGTTGGTTCGCAAAACACGAAGCACAAAAGCCCCGCGTGGATGGCTAAAAACATCGCCTACGTCGCGCAGCACACCGAGCTGCATTTTCCGTTTTTCGTAAGAGACATCGTCCTGATGGGGCGTTCCACGCACATAAAGAGCCTATTTGGCTTTAGTAAAGACGACAAAAGGGCGGTGAGCGAGTCGATGGAGTTTATCGGTATCTCGCATCTGGCGGATAAAAAGATGAACGAGCTTAGCGGCGGGCAGCGGCAGCTCGTTTTTATCGCCAGGGCGCTCGCGCAGGATACGCCGCTCATCTTGCTTGATGAGCCGACGTCTGCGCTTGATTTTAAAAATCAGATCACGCTTTGGAAAATTTTAAAAAAGATCGCTGCGGGCGGCAAGACGATCGTCATCTGCACGCACGAGCCAAACCACATCCTTTGGTTTTGCGACGAAGTGATAGTATTCCGCGACGGGCGGATCGTCTCAAAAGGCAGCGTCGCACAGGTCTTAAACGACGAGCTGCTGACTGAAATTTACGGCGACGTCTGCACCTTTGAGAGGCTCGCGCAAAAAGAAGTGATCCTGCCTAAGCTCTAGCTACTCTTCTAAACTATACCCGATACTGCGCACGGTTTTTATTAGCTCAAACGGTAGCTTCGCACGTAGCTGACGCACGAGCGAGCGCAGGCGATCGGACGAGACGTTTTCGTCTTTATAGATACTCCACTCAAGCTCCTGGATCGTTACTACGTGCGGGGCATTTTTGGCCAAAATTTCTAAAAACAACCCCTCTTTTTTGCCCAGCATTATACTTGTGCCGTTTATGTGTAGCGTGAGGCTGTTTTTGTCGTAGATAGCGCCGTTTTTTAGCTCAAATTTGCTTCCAAGCAAAATTCGGCAGTTTCTAAACACGCGAAACAAAAACTCCTCCGGCAAAAAAGGCTTTACCATAAAGTCGTCGTATTTGGCGTAGTAAATTTTCTTGTAAAGCGCAGGAATAGCCTTATCTACGAGGATCATAACGGGAGTTAGGCTCCCGTTATCTCGCAGAAATTTGACCGACTCAAAATTTGCCAGATCCTTCGTCTTTACGTCGATGACGTAAAAGATGTAGCGGTTGCCGTTGTAATAATCCTCTTTTAGCTCGCTTAAATTTTCAAAGCGAACTATGCGGATGTTAAAGCGGTAAAGCGCGGCGTTGAGGTTTAGTTGCATCTCCACGTCGTCGCTAACGAGCAAAATTTTCTTCATTTTAGCCTACTTTTTGGTGGCATTGCCTTCTTTATTTTCTACCTTCGGCCCCACATAATCCTCCCCGAAATATGCCTTCTTTATCTCTTCTTTTTTGATTGCGGCTTTCTTTTCGTAGATTTTGTATTCAGGCTTCCAGTAGTTTAGCATATTGTTTAGCCCGCTGTGGCCTACCTCGGCGTGACAGCTAGCGCAGGTTAGTTGCTTATCCGTATTTAGCAAGCTTTGATAGTGAGCGTGCATCTTTTGAGCTTGGGCTGAGGTTAGCTTATTATCCACCAAATTCGTATGGCAGCTAACGCAACCGTTATCAAATACGAAGTGCTCTCTTTTCTCTCTGTTTTTATGCCAGTCTATAGCCTCAGGGTCTTTAAAGAAATGAATATATCCCTCCATCAATCCGTTTTTAGCTTTAACTAGGACGTATTTAGCTAGGTTGTCGTGAGGTATGTGGCAGTCTACGCATTTAGCCCTTACTCCGCTTTTGCCTTTGCCGCTATGTACGTCGTTACTATAAGCTATAACCATAGGATCCATCTCGTGACACACTACGCAAAACTTCTCTCCGCTAGTTTCTTCTAGGGCGTAATGCACGGGAAGTACGACTAAAAACCCTATAATGCCGCTTACTAATATAATAAGCGCTAGTACTTTCTTTGAAATTTTCATGGCGTTACCCCCATCCATTGCGGAACTTCGTGTTCGTGGCACTCCGTGCACATATTGGTTGATTTTTTATGCTCGTTGTGGCACTCGTCGCAGTATAGCGTAGGGCCGTCGTGAACCGAGTTGTGAGGATTTGCTTTTAGCAGATCCATGTATTCTAGTCTTTTAGCTATCTTTTTCTTGTCGCCGTGACAGGACAAACAGCCTTTATCGCCGATAGATTTAAATTTACTAGCGTCGTTTCCTTGTCCTTCGTGACAATCAAGACAGGTGAAGCTTAGTTTTTCGTGATGAGGCTTTAAAGGGTGTTTGGCTCGCAGCTCGTCGGTGACGTTAAGATCGACTAAAGACGTTATCTTTGCGCTTGGGGCTCCTGCGCTAAATGCAAAAGAGCATAGTAGCATAGATGCGCACAAGGCGAGAAACGCTTTGTGTTTCATGCGAATTCCTTTCTATGAGGAGTTAAAGAGATATACTCTTTTACCTTTAAATTTGAGGGGCAAATTTGGTTTTTAAATTTAACTCTTTAAGTAAAAAACAACCTCAAACGGTTGTTTTTTACTTTGTTGTAAAGGGGGTGGGGGCTTAAATTGCGCTCTGCTTTGCAGTTGCAAGCGTAGCGATGCAAAAGAGCTCCCCGCCCCCTTTAATCCCCCTCCCCCTACGACGCTTTTAAGGTGGCGACATAGCTTTGCTGACGCAAAGCGTCGCAGTTTGGGAAGTAAATTTTATAAATTTACCATCAAATTTAAAAGTATCGCAAGCCGAATCCTCGAATTTAATCTTAAATTTAACCTGCGATACGAAATTAAAACGGATTATCGCGAGATGATTTTAAATGTTTTGAAGTAAATTTCGTCCCAAGACTAGACATATAGTCTGTCGCAGGGCGAAATTTACGAAATCATTTAAAAGCGCTCGCGAGAACTTCGTTTTACCAAATTTAAGCTAGATTTTCTCCAGCTATCATCCCAAACACTATGCAGTCGGTTATCGCAACCGTACCGAGTCTGCTCGCGCCGTGCGTACCGCCGGTGATCTCGCCTGCGGCATATAGGCCAGGGATCGGTTTATTCGTCTTACTTGAGATGACCTCGGCTTTGGCGTTGATCTTTAGGCCGCCCATGGTGTGGTGAGGCTTCGGCGATAGGCGGATGACGTAGAACGGTCCTGCCTCGTTGATCTCGCTTAGCGCGCTTTCTTGTTTGCCAAATTCATCTTTTTTAGCCTTTACGCCTTCGTTATATTTCTTTACGGTTTCTTTTAACGCGTCGGCAGGTACGCCGTATTTTTTAGCGATATCATCGAGCGTAGCGCACTCGCCCACTAGTTTGCCGCTACCCATGCCTTTTTGGATGATCTCTTCGCTTAGGTCTTTAAACGCCATTTTGGTGTCGGCGAAGGTTATCGGATACGCGCCCGGTTTTTCGCGTAAAATTTTAAACTCGGCGTCCGCACGGGTTTTGCGGTCGGCTAGCTCGTTCATAAAGCGCTTGCCGGTGCGGATATCGACCGCGATACCGTATTTAAAGGTACCTTGCTGCGTCAAAATCGGAGCGGTGCCAAAGCCCTTTTCGTCCGGGCTCGCCCATGGACCAAACTGTATCCAGTCTACTTGCACCGGATACGCGCCGATCTCAAATGCTTTTAGCAGCGCGCCCGCAGTAGCTCCGGGGTGGTTCGTGCTATCGACGTCATCAGGGATGCGCGGGTCTTGGAGCTTTCTAAACGCCTTATCTCGGCAAAATCCACCGGCTGCTAGAACGACGCCTTTGTTTGCCTTTAGCGTTTTTTTCGTGCCGCTCGTGTTTTCTAGGTCGTCGCTGTAAAGCTTATCGTCGAACCTATACTCTTCTCTGATCGTCACGCCCACGACGCGGCCGCTGTCGTCTAGCACGAAGTCGTCAAATTTGGCGCGGCGGCGAAGCTCGCAGCCTTTGTCTTTTAGCGCTTCGAATTTCTCAAGCATCGGCTGGATGTAGCCCGAACCCGAGTCGTTTGTGGTTAGCAGCGAGCGAGCGACCGTGTGACCGCCGAAGTGCGCGCAGTGCTCTTTAAACTGAACGCCGTTTTCAACTAGGAAGTTATACGCGTCCATACCGCGATCGACCAAAGTCTCCAAAAGCTCTGTGTGGTTGATACCAAGACCGGCTTTTAGACAGTCGGCGATAAATAGCTCTTTGCTATCTTTGATGTTAGTTTTTGCTTGCACCGGGTTGTTTGCGACCGCCATGCCGCCGCCGTTGATTACGGAGTTACCGCCGATGCGACCCATTTTTTCTAGGATTAGTACCTTATTGCCTTTTTGCGCCGCTTTTAAGCCTGCCGCAAGTCCCGCAAAGCCCGAGCCAATGATGATCACGTCCCACTCTTCGTCAAATTTGACGTCCTTTGCGTTTAGCACGCTTGCTTGCGCATTTACCGCACCTAGCGCGAGCGCGCCCGCACCCGCCATACCTAGCTTTAACAAGTCGCGTCTTGACATTTGCTCTTGCATACATTCTCCTTTGAATGAAATATCATGATGGCATTATAATTATATTATCGTGAGTTTGCTGTGAGTTTTATTAAAAATTTACTCTACCAAAGCTATCCCTAAATTTAGGGGATTTAATGCAAATTTGACCGAGAAGATATGAATTTATGAGATTTTATTTTTAAGATTTATCAAGACTTTTCTATTAAACTCTAATCTTTATGTATTTTTATTTTAGGATCGCCAGGCAGGGGCAAATTTGACGAAATAGGATTGCGTTCAAATTTTGCTTTTTACGAAAAATAGCAAAATTTAAGCTAATTTCAATATTATTTTGGGTAAATTTCCATTTTTCGGTCCCGTAGCTCAGTTGGTAGAGCACTACCTTGACATGGTAGTGGTCGATGGTTCGAGTCCATTCGGGGCCACCATTTCGCTTCTTTTGATTCAAATTTCATCAAATTTTACTTATTTCGCACCCTAAATCCAAACGTCAAATTTGCCAGCTAAAGCCAAAATGTATTTATTTTCTAAATTTTAACTCGATAGCGTCAAATTTGTGCAGGTTTTTTGGGAATAAATTTAAAGATTAAAGCGCAAAGGCAACCACTCCTTTGCGCAATTTTGGGAGAAAAATGAATCAAAACAATGCAAAGACGAGATAAATGCATGATTCATTCGATGAAATATTAGCGTTAGTTTTCTTAAAATATAATAAACTATATTGAGAATATTATCGATTTAACAATATTTAAATTTTAATCAATATATTCTACTATATTCAAAACTCAAATTTGACCGCCGTTTAAACCCAAATCAAATAAAACATTAAGTAAAGCTTAAAAACATTTTAGCTAAAATCAAGCCCAATTCTTTCAGCGTAAGAAAGATGTTTCGATAAAAAGGACATAAAATGAGCGATATCATCGCATACAAACTAGATGGAAACATAGTCGATACTCAGAGTATCAACGGGCGAGAAAACGCCGCAGAGCCGATTTATTTTGACAACTCCCCCGACGCGCTAAACGTCATCAGACACTCCTGTGCTCACCTCATGGCGCAAGCGATCAAAGAGCTTTATCCTCAGGCTAAATTTTTCGTCGGACCAAATGTCGAGGACGGATTTTATTATGATTTTAAGGTCGATGAGGCTAACAGCAAGCTTAGCGACGAGGATTTAGAGGCGATAGAAGCCAAGATGAAAGAGCTAGCCGAAGCGAAGCTTGATATCGTCAAAGCAAGCTCCACAAAAGCCTTTATGAGCGATAAATTTAAAGACGACGAGCTAAAACAAGAGGTGCTAAAACGTATCCCCGAAGGCGAAGTCAGCAGCTACAAGCAAGGAAATTTCGAGGATTTGTGCCGCGGACCGCACTTGCCAAATACCAAATTTTTAAGATTTTTTAAACTAACCCGCGTAGCTGGAGCGTATCTTGGCGGCGACGAGACGCGCGAGATGATAAACCGCATTTACGGAACGGCATTTGCCGATAAAGAGAGCCTAAAAGAGCACATCCGCATCATCGAAGAGGCCAAAAAACGCGACCACAGAAAGCTTGGCGTCGAGATGAAGCTGTTTACCTTCGACGAAGAGGTCGGCGGCGGCCTACCGATCTGGTTGCCAAACGGCGGACGCTTGCGCTCCAAACTAGAGCAAATTTTATACAAAGCGCACCGCGACCGCGGCTACGAGCCAGTGCGCGGACCAGAGCTACTAAAAGCCGACGTATGGAAAAAGAGCGGCCACTACGCAAACTATAAAGAAAATATGTACTTTACGACGATCGACGAGGCCGAATACGGCATAAAACCGATGAACTGCGTCGGCCACATCAAGGTCTATCAGTCAGACATCCGCTCATACCGCGATTTGCCGCTTAAATTTTTCGAATACGGCGTCGTGCACCGCCACGAAAAAAGCGGCGTTTTGCACGGACTTTTTAGGGTGCGCGAATTTGCCCAGGACGACTCGCACATCTTTTGTATGCCAAGTCAAATAAAAGAAAATATCCTAGAAATCTTAAAATTTGCCGGCAAAATAATGGAAAATTTCGGCTTCCACTACGAGATGGAGATTTCGACCAAGCCTGCAAAAGCGATCGGCGGGGACGAAATTTGGGAAACAGCAACGAAAGCCCTAAAAGAAGCGCTTGACGAAAACGGATTTAAATACGGTATCGACGAGGGCGGCGGCGCATTCTACGGTCCAAAAATCGACATAAAAATCACCGACGCACTAAAACGCAAGTGGCAGTGCGGCACGATCCAGGTCGATTTTAACCTGCCTGAGCGCTTTGATCTGGGCTACATCGACGCAAATAACGAACGCCGGCAGCCCGTCATGCTACACCGCGCGCTACTGGGAAGCTTTGAGAGGTTTATCGGCATCTTGATCGAGCACACCGGCGGCGAGCTACCGTTTTTCGTTGCTCCGACGCAAGTAGTCATCGTGCCGATTAGCGACGCGCACCTAGACTACGCCAAAACCGTCGCCAAAGAGCTTCGCAAAATCGGCGTAGATAGCGAAATCGCGAGCAAAAACGAGAGCCTAAACAAACGCATTCGCACCGCAGAAAAACAGCGCGTGCCGATGATTGCGGTACTTGGTGACAACGAAGTGGCAAATAGCGCCATCGCTCTGCGCGACCGCACGACCAGGGAGCAAAAAGATATGAAGCTGGATGAATTCGTCGAGCTGCTAAAATCAAAACTCGCCGAGGTAAGTTTTTGAAATCCCAGCGAAAATCCGCTAAATTTGAGCTAGGCGCGGCTTTATGCTAAGCCTGGCTTTTACCAAAATCCGCAAAAATTGTCACGGCGCAATAAATTTCTACGAAAAATACAATAAAAACACAATATTTTTGGATATAATCAACAAATTTCAACTTAAAGGAAAAAACTAATTGGCTAAAGAAAACGAAGTGTTGCTCAACGAAGATATCAGAGCGAGCGAAGTAAGATGCGTGGGGGACGACGGCACAGCATACGGCGTCATCCCAAGAGTAGAGGCCTTGAAAATCGCCGAGAAAATGGGGCTTGATCTGGTGCTAATCGCGCCTGACGCTAAACCTCCCGTTTGCAAAATAATGGACTACGGCAAATTCCGCTACCAGCAGGAAAAAAAGCAAAAAGAGGCCAAGAAAAAGCAAAAAACGATCGAAGTAAAAGAGATCAAACTCTCCGTCAAAATCGCTCAAAACGACATCAACTACAAAGTCAAGCACGCGCTTGAGTTTTTAGAGGACGGCAAACACGTCAAATTTCGCGTATTTCTAAAAGGTCGCGAGATGAGCAATCCGGAAGCGGGCGTCGCGATGCTACAAAAGGTCTGGGAGATGGTAAAAGACGTCTCCGACCGCGATAAAGAGCCACTGCTAGAAGGCCGCTACGTCAATATGTTGGTAACGCCGAAGAGGTAAAATTTAATAAATTTGGGCGAGAAATCGCTCAAATTTATCCTAAAATTCCACCAAAGGAAATTTATGACTGCACAAGAGCTAGGAAAAGAGCTGGCAAATATGTATTTTACAGCAAAAGACGGCGAAAGAGTAGCCATGATACATTTGTTTGGTATAAGATTTAGCAAGCAAATATTATCAAATAAAATAAGTGCAAATGAAATCATTAAGTATGCAAAATCTCCAGATGGCTCCATAGTTAACAAGTCATATTTTGCAGAGATAAATAAGGGCGTAAAGCTAGCAAAATATGTTGAAGAAAAGATAGATAAAACGAATATGCAAAAAGCAAACTCGCGCAAGTCAAATCGCTACACAAACGATCAGATCAAAGAAATTTTAAAAATACGTATCGAGCTAGCAAAAGAACTGATCTCCTGCGAAATAGCGGAGCGAGAAACGCTAAAAATCACCCCAACCTACCCCGTTCATAATCTAATAAGCGACGCTAAGCGAATGCAAAAAACTCTTGCCGGTATAGGCGAATACGGCTTTGGCTATCCCGCAAACTGGGCGCAAGCGCTACTTGAAATAACGGGCGGCGAAGAGCGAGCACAAATTTTTAAAGCCCTAAAAGAACAACAGCGACTATATCTTGAAAAAGATGGCAAAAACAATAAAAAGCTAGAAAAAGTACTTCAGATCGCCGATCAAAATTTGACCGAGTAAAAGCCCAAAAGCTCGGTAAATTTAAACCCTCAAATATAAAATTTGCAAGTTGGCGCACAAAATGGCGCCAAAAAAGTAAATTTGATAAATTTGAGCCAAAATCGCTAAACGTAAATTTCGTATGCGAGCCGCCCAAGGCTAAATTCCACGCCCAAAGCGACCGCATACTTAAAGCTAGTGCCCAGAACGAGCCGCGATTATTTGCCGACCTTTTTGCAGCACTCTCTCATGAGACCACCGCTCTTTTTGCAGCATTGCGCGTAAGCTTGTTTTGAGAGAGCGTCATTTTTTTTCACTCTCTGAGGACCAGCACCACCCTTGCCGTACTCGTATATCACGCCAAGCTCTTTGCAAGAGCCTGCTTCGTTATCGTTATAGTTATAACAAGCTGCCGTGAAATACTGCACTGCGTTAGCCCACTCTCCTCTGGATACGGCTCTCAATCCATCACCGTACTCTTGGCCTCCTTGTGCCGAAGACAACGCCAAACACGCCAAAAAGATCGCTAAAATCAACTTTTTCATGACGACTCCTTTGTGTGGATTTATAAAGCGATTATACTACAAAAACGCTTTAATGTTTAGAAAATATTTACGCTATATCGTGATTAAATTTACGTAAAATTTTATCATTGCATTCAAATTTGAGCCGCGAGCCACAAAGCTGTCCAAATTTCAAAATTACCAAATTTTGCGGTTTAAATTTAACTCTTTTACTATCTGGGTAAAGCTTGCTATCTCGCTCTCGTAAAGCGCTATGGTTTCGTTGTTTATTAGGGACTTGCGGATATCTGGCTCAAAGTCGTCGCGCCAGGTCTCTACTGCGATAAAGATTTGGCTATCCTTTAAAACGGCGTTTACCGGCGCGTCTAGTCTTAGGCAAAGATGGGTAAAATTTTCCATTAGCGCCGGGCTAAGCGCGTATCTGGCGCCGATCTGATCGGTCGTATAGACGTCAAATATCTTCTCAAATCTCACGTCGTCCATATTCGCCTTTTTGCCGTAGATTGCTAAATTTCTTGAATTTACATGTGCGATTTGCGTTATGGAGCTTAAGGTTTTATTAAAATCGGCCTTAAAAAGCACGCCTTGAAACTGCACGACCGTCTCGGTGCTGTTTTTCTTTTTCGCCTTTTTGGCCGCGTAAAAGTCGCTAAATTTGACACTGACGCCATCTATATCGCCCTCAACGAGATCCTCGCTGCTCCACTCATCGACCCTGCAATCGTAAATCGTAAAAAAATCATCAAGCCCTAGCCCGCGGTCTTTATCGTAGCTAAGACCGTGTTTTTTTACGATATTTTCTATGATCTGACGCTTAAAATTCGCCCTAAATTCACGCCTTTTAGACGCAGTCAAAAGGCCGGTCGTCGCAGCATATGAGATCGCGCCCAGCGTCACGCCAAAAATCGCGTCTAAAAGATACGCTATCGCCGCGCCCACGCAAATGCCGACGCCAATGCCGATCAAATTTGCTTTTTTGACGGCGGCTACTAAATTTATGCGCTCGTTTTCTAGCTCTTTTAGCTCGGACGAAAGATTGCTTTGGGCTGTATTTTGGCCGTTTTCGCTTAAACCTCGGGCGGGTTTTTCGCCTAAGGCCGCAAAAAGATTAGAAGCCGCGGGAAGCGCGAAAAGCACGGCTATGGCGCCGACGAAAATAAAGGTAAATAAAGTCTCCGTTTTAACTCCTTTACGCGTTTGGCCGCTTATTTTTACGGCTTTTTGGCTCGCAAACCAAAGCCGCCCCGGTTAAATTTCGGCGCGACAATTAAATCCAGGCCGCGCGGTCCGCATTCGCGCTTAAATTTACTCCGCTTTTGATTTCGTATTTTTGATTAAATTTAAGCCATCCGCTGCCTTGTTTTGTCCCGCTTGCCTGTAAATTTAAACGACCCGCGCTTTTTTCTCGCGATTGTCGCCCTTTTTTGTTTAAATTTCGCTCTTTTAAATTTAGCGCCTTACGGGAATTTAGGATTTTAATAAATGAACCCAAATTTAAACAAACCTGCGCGAAGGTAAAATTTGCTTTGCGGCGCAACCTTTACACCTAAATTTCGCGTGCTTGTCGCTCAAATTTACCGCCGCGCTCGCCTTAAAGAAGTCTAAACTCGCGAGCTAGCTCTAGGCTCGCCTCGATCTCGGCGCGCTTAGCCATCACGCTTTCGATGTTCGCGCTCAAATTTAGCCCGTTTTCGTCGCCAAATTTCTTTAGCTCGCGCCAAATTTCTTTGATTATCTCGCAACTTTGCGCCAGATAGTCCTCGCCAGCGTTTAGACGCGCCTCGACTGCGCTTGGCACGCTAACGCCTAGCCACTTGATAAACTCTAGCGTTTTTGGGTTGCCCGCCGTTGAAAACGTGAGAAATATCGGCTCGGTTATCTTTGCGGCCGCGCAGCCCTCTAAAAATTTACGCGTCATATCCGCGTCAAAAATAGCCTGCGAGATGAAAAACTTCGCCCCAGCCGCGATCTTTTCGCGCATCCTTTGTGGCTCGTCGCCCTTTTTGGCGTGACGCTCGGCGATACACACTCCGCCGACAGCCAAATTTTCAAATTCGCCAGCGATCTCGTACGCGCGAGCCAAATTTAGCCGCACTTTTTGCGAGCTGGACGTCGCTCCGACTAGCACGTTTAGATTTGAGCTTTGAGCCGCAATCGCCGCGCGAAATGCGTCCTCGGCGTAGCCGCTAGCTACGCGGTAAAAAACGCTCGGCGTCGCGACGTTTAGGTAGTCTCGGTAGTAAATTTCCGGGCTTAGCGTGCCGCTGAACTCAAAAGTCCGCTCGCTTTCGTTTCTCTCGCTCTCGTCTTGCACCTCATAGAGCACGAGTCCGTCGGCGTTTATGCTCTCTATCCTGCCCGTCCAGCGATCCGAGATGTCGCGCAGCTTAGCCTCGTCAAATTCAGCCTTTGGTGGCGTTAGCCCGTAGAGCACGAGCCCCTTTTCTTTGTTTAAAATTTTTTCTTTTAGCATGAAATTTCCAAATTAAAATGTAGAAAACAGCGCCGTTTGCGGTTAAATTTACGCTGCGACGGCGCGTGCGCAGGATAAATTATTCGCCGCGACCGACAAATTTGCTCCGCGTCAAATTTGAGCGGGTTTTCTAAACCAACCAAAATTTGAGCTAGCAAAGCCGCTCTCACCGCAAATTTAAACGGCAAAAGCGGCAAATTTAGCCGAGTCGCAAGCGGTCGAAATTATGAATTTCTTACGATTTTGACGGCTTCGACCATATTTTTTAGGCTCGGCTCGACCTCTTCCCATTTGCGCGTTTTTAGGCCGCAGTCTGGGTTGATCCAGAGCTGTTCTTTTGGCAGAACCTCAAGCAGCGCGCGGATCTGGCGCACGATCTCGTCGGTGCTAGGAACCCGCGGGCTGTGGATGTCGTAGACGCCTGGGCCGACTTCTTGTTTGTAGCCGACGGATTTAAAGATCTTTAGCAGTTCGTTGCCGCTGCGAGCGGTCTCGATGCTGATGACGTCGGCGTCCATCGCCTCGATCGTCTTGATGATATCGTTGAACTCGGAGTAGCACATATGCGTGTGGATCTGCGTTTTAGACTCAGCCGAGCTAACGGAGAGCTTAAAGCAATCGACCGCGAATTTCTCGTACGCAGGGATGTTTTCGGCGCGTAGCGGATAGCCCTCTTTAAACGCCGCTTCGTCCACTTGAATGATGCGGATGCCGGCGTCTTGCAGGTCTGCGATCTCGTCAAATATGCAAAGCGCAAGCTGCTTAGCCACCTCGCTGCGAGGTAGGTCGTCGCGCACAAAGCTCCAGTTTAGCATGGTTACAGGACCCGTTAGCATGCCCTTCATTATGCGACTAGTGCGGCTTTGGGCGTATTTCATCCACTCGACCGTCATCGCTTTTGGGCGGCTCACGTCGCCGAAAAGTAGAGGCGGTTTCACGCAGCGGCTGCCGTAGCTTTGTACCCAGCCGTTCTCGCTAAATGCATACCCCTCGATCTGCTCGCCGAAATACTCAACCATGTCGTTACGCTCAGGCTCGCCGTGGACCAGCACATCTAGGCCGATATCTTCTTGAAATTTTACGCAGTCGTCGATGTATTTTTTGATGCCGGCTTCATATGCAGCCGCGTCGATCTCACCTTTTTTGAAGTTTTGGCGAAGCACTCTTAGCTCGACGGTTTGGGGGAAGCTGCCTATCGTCGTAGTCGGCAGGATGCCGTAGTTTAGGCTTTCGCGTTGGATTTTGATGCGATCTTCAAATTTATCTTCGCGCTCAAATTTGACTAGATTTTTCACGCGGTTTTGGACGCTTGAGGAGTGGATCAAATTTGACGTCGCACGCGTTTTAACCGCGGCTTTGTTCTCTTCGTAAATTTTGCTCTCCGTCGCATTTAGCGCTACGCCGTTAGCTAGCTTGGTTATGATTTTTATCTCGTCTAGTTTTTCTACGGCAAAGCTCAGCCAGCTTTTGACCTCGGAGTTTAGTTTTTCTTCGTATTTTAGGGTATATGGCACGTGGAGCAGCGAGCAGCTAGGTCCGACGTAGAAATCTTTGCCGCCGATTTTCTCGCCGATCTCGCGGACTAAATTTACCTTTTCGTCGATGTTGCTTTTCCAGATATTTCGTCCGTCGATGACGCCTGCAAATAGCGTTAAGTGGCTGTTTTTGATAGTTTCAAGCGCTTCGAAATTTCTTTTTCCGTGAACGAAATCAAGTCCTATGCCGTAAATTTTAGTTTTCGCTACCTCGGCGACCGCTTTTAGCGCGTGCTCGAAATAGGTCATAAACACGATTTTGACGTTGCTTGCGGCTGCGGCTAGATCGTTATATACTTTGGCGATGACGCTAAGTAGGATTTCTTCGTTTTTATCTGTCACAAAAATCGGCTCGTCAAACTGCACCAAAATTTCGTCATCAAGCGTCGAAAGTAGCTCAAGAAGCTTTTTGTACTCGGCGACTAGAGCGTTTAGATTTTTAAACGGGCAGCTGCCGTCGGTGGTCTTTGAAAGCGCCAAAAACGTGATAGGGCCGATCAAATTTACCTTGCCTTTTACGCCCGCAGCCTTTGCCTCTTCGTATTCGGCAAGGATTTTTGATGCATCAAGCTTAAACGACGTCTCGGCGCTAAGCTCAGGCACGATGTAGTGGTAGTTTGTGTTAAACCACTTCGTCATCTCCATCGCTACGCCCGTTTTGTTGCCGCGAGCGCAGGCAAAATACTGCTCTCGTCCGCTCAAATTTGCAAATCTAGGCGGTACGGCGCCAAATGCTATGATGCTATCAAGCATAAGATCGTAAAATGAAAAATCATTTACGCTGATGGCCGAAATTTCGGCGTCCTTTTGGTACTGCCAGTGTCTGTTTTTTAGCGTTTTAGCGACGCTTAGTAAATTCTCCTCGCTAAAGCCCTCTTTGCCGGCCCAAAGACCCTCAAGTGCGCGTTTTAGCTCTCTTTTTTCTCCGATTCGCGGGAAACCCGTAACATAACTTTTTATCATTCTCTTTTCCTTTTTTTAAATTTTGTGATTTTTGGATTTAAATTTTAATTGCGTTATCTTGAGGCGAGTTTGGCGGTTGGCGCCCAAATTTGCGACCAAGGCTAGGCACGTAGCCTGCCGCGGGTAGCAAATTTAAGCCTCCGTCAAAATCGTCCAAGAGAGCGCAAGTAAAAGGCGGGTGGCAACCGCTTTTTCTCAAACTAAAATAAAATTTATAAAAAACTCTACTGAATAAATTTCGCCCAAATTTCAGATGCTGCTTCGCTTTGTTTTTAAAAATGCAATTACAATGCGCCCCTCGCGGCGATAGAAATAAATTTATATTAATGTTTAAAAACGTGAAATTATTTAAAAATTTGGCTGTTTTTTTAAAGTCGTTTGCGGTTTTTTTGCTAAGATTAAAGAGTCTCAGGCATGGGGCAAGGCATTAAGCTCATCCTTTGGGGTCAAATTTGAGCCGTATTATAAAGATTTTTAAAAAATAAATCAAGAAGTTTTTATCAAATTCGGGCTAAATTTGAGGCAGGCCGCAGCCCGCCTCTTAAATTTGCCTAGTCTTTTTTGCCTTTGTTTAGCGATTTTAGCTTGGCGTCAGTGTCGTCCGTTAGCATCGTGAAGATTTCGTTAGTCAAATTTTGCGTTAAAGCCTTGGCTTCCTTCATCATATTTATCGAAAATTCGTTTAGCAGCTTGTTTGCTTTGGCTTTGTCTTTTTTGTAGAGTTTGACGTATTCGTCTTCAAATTTAGCCTGTTTGACCGCTAGCGCGTCCTCAAACTCCTTGTAGGCCTTTTTTACTACCGGCGAATACTTATCGTAATCCATCATCACGAGAGTTTGCAGCTTTCTATATGTCCAATAAATCGACTCGTCGTCGGCTTTATACGAGCCCTTGTCGTAGCCGTCGATAAATTTGTCGAGGCCATAGTAATACGGCAAATAAACGCCAAGATCAGACATACCCAGAGCCACGTAGGTCACTCTGCCGATCTCTTGCGGTAGCCACGGGCGCACCTGCATTACGTGCGACTCGTAGGTTCTAAAGACGCTCACGGCGCGGTAGATATTTTTTTGATTTTCGTCTTTGCTGGAGTAGTTATCGTAGGCGGTGCCGTCATAGTGGGATCTGAGCGCGGTTTTTAGATCCTGCACGCTTAGCTTTTTAGCCGGTTTTAAAAATACCGGATAGTTGCCGCCGTCGAGGGTCTGCTTGTCTTTTAGCTCGGGATTAAACATCTGTTGCACCCAGCAAACGCGCGGATAGTTGTATGTCATATCCCTCTCGTCGTCCCTGGTGTAGGCTTTCGTAAACTGAAATTCGCCGTCTTTTGCCGGGTCGTAGGCGCCGTTATCTTGGGCAAATTTGATTAAATTCTTTGATCCCATGAAATTTGGATCGTTTTCTTTGTAGTTTTGTAGTCTGCCTTGGTTTGCGGAGACGAAGTATTCGTCTTTTGGTAGTTTAACCGCCATCCAGTGATGACCGGTGCCAGTTTCAAAGTACCAAAGCTCGTTTTTATCGACGAACACTACGCCAAAACCCTCTCCCGCGCCCGTAGTTTCCACGATCTCGCCGAGCAGCTTCACGCCCTCGGCTGCGCTTTTCATGCGAGGCAGCAAGACATCTGGGATATCGTCCTCCGTGATGCCGGTCGCTTCGTTATACGGATCGATTTTTAGCAGTTCGTCTTTAGCATATATGGTCTCGGTGCCGCTGATACCAACGCCTGCGTCATTATAGCCGACCGCGCCGTGAAGCTTGGTGTGGGAGTTTGCTATCGTCGTGTATCTCATGCCCTCTTTTGGCAGCGGATAGGTAAAATCATTTGCTCCGTCGTGCGCCTTTGAGCTGTGGACGCCTTTTTGATTGGTTTTTTTTGGGTGTATCAAAAATACCTGCGCCTTTATCGCCTTGCTATCGGCACTCCTAGCTACCAGCATCGAGCCGTCGTCTGAGGCTCCCTCTCCAACCAAAATAGTCGTGCAAGCTAACGCGTTTGCGCAAAACATCGCGCTTATTACCGCCGCAGAGGCGAGAAACTTTATCTTCATCGTTACTCCTTGATTTGAGATAATAAATCTAAGTGAAATTATAGGACTAAAAATATTAATTAAATCTAAAATTTAAGCTGTTTTCAAGATTGTATTGTAAATTTGTTTTGTGTTTTGCTGCCAACTCTATCAAATTTAAATTTCTTAAAGGAATTTTGGGTATAATCCCACTCTTACGCGTAAGGCGTAAAAGAAATTTTAAAAGGATTAGTATGCCTAAGATGAAGACAGTTCGCGGCGCTGCTAAACGTTTTAAAGTGGGCAAAAACAAGATCAAAAGAGGCTCTGCTTTTAGAAGCCACATTTTGACCAAAAAATCTCGCAACCGCAAGAGAGATTTACGCTCGCCTCAATACGTAGACAGCACAAACGTCGCAAGCGTCAAAGCGATGCTCGGAATTTAAGTTTTTGACGAAAAGTCATTCCAAACTCCCCCAAATTTGGGGCAAGACTCACTCAGTGAGCGCCGATTTGTAAAGGATAAATATGGCAAGAGTAAAAACAGGCGTAGTTAGAAGAAGACGCCATAAAAAAGTTTTAAAACTAGCTAGAGGTTTTTTCAGTGCTAGACACAAACACTTTAGAAAAGCTAAAGAGCAATTAGAAAGAAGTTTGGTCTATGCATACCGCGACAGACGCCGCAAGAAACGCGACTTCCGCCGCTTGTGGATAGTGCGCATAAATGCTGCGTGCCGCCTAAACGACATTAGCTATTCGCGCTTTATCGCGGGACTTAAAAAAGCAAATATCGAGCTTGATAGAAAAATCTTAGCCGATCTAGCTATGAATGACGCAAAAGCTTTCAGCGAGCTAGCTTCAAAAGCAAAGGCTGCTTTATAATACCCAGGGGCGACTTCCGCTCCTTTTTCTTTGATTATTTATTTTAGTTAAATTTGATCGTTCGCCCCCCCCCAAAAAAATCACAATAAAACAAATTCCGCTCCAAATTTTAATTTTTGTTTTTCGTTTTTTCCGATAAAATACCGCCTCAAATTTAAGGAGCAAAAATGGATATAAAAAAACTAAATCAAAACCTAAACAAACTCAACAAATTTTTATTTATTATCTTAGGCATCGCTGTCGCGATCTGGATCGGCGTAGAAGTTTTTATAGGCAGTAAAGTAGAATACGCAAAAGAACAAATGAAAGAAAATCTATGCGAAGCATCAAATGTGCAAGAAATGCTGGCGCGACTAAATTCAGGTCTCCCGAGAAAACTAGATGAGATAAATACGCTCGAAAAAATTAGCTGTGAAAATCGTCGCATCATTTATCAATATGCACTTGGAAAAGGGCTAGAAATGGATGAAAACGCGCTAAATGATAAAGATATAGCCGAGCTAAAAGACGAGCAAACAAAGGAACTCAAAAAAGAATTTTGCGAAGATACGCGGTTAAAGGCGGTACGAGAGATAGCTGACGGCGTCGATTTTGTTTATTATATAAAAGACAAAGAGCTTACTCGGGTAAAACTTGAAAGCAAAGACTGCAAATAAACCAAAATAATCAACGTAGTTTGCGTCACAAGTAGCAGCAGGGCTAGACATGACGACAAACTGCCGTTGCCAAGCGACTAAAGCAGTGTTCAAATAGCAAAAAATACCGTGCCATAGCAAGGTAAGCTATTTTTAAAGTCTTATATATGCAAATTTAAGCTAATTTTTCCAAAAAAGACCTGGTTTCGTCTCTTAAATTTTCCAAATCTCCGCTATTATCTATAACAAAATCCGCCACGGCACGCTTTTGCTCGATATCTATTTGCAACTCCACGCGGTGCTTTGCGGCGGCGCGATCCAGCCCGTTTCGCTTCATCACGCGTGCGATCAGCGTATCTTTAGGTGCATAAACGACCGCTACTTTGTCAAAAAACTCATACCTCTTACCCTCAAAAAATAGCGGAATATCTACGAAATACGTCCTGCCCGCGCTTTCTAACCTTGCCGCGCGAGATAAAATTTCAAGCCTGATCTTCGGATGCAAAATTTGCTCTAAAATTTTTAGCTTTTCCGCATCCTTAAACGCTAGCGCGCCGAGCTTTTTTCTATCTATTTTGCCGCCGCTTAAAATCTCGTCTCCAAGCTCCGCCGCAACCTCTCTCGCGCATAAATTTAGCTGTTCATGAGCGATTGAGTCCGCGTCGATGATCTTAAATCCCCGCTCGCGCAGTAGCTCGCAAACCGTGCTTTTGCCGCTGCCGATACTGCCCGTGATGACGACGGCGTGTTTAAATTTCAAGGTGGGCCTTTATAGCGTTTTTATTCGATTTTAGCTAAAATCTGCGAAATTATACCATCTTGGAGGATAAAATTTGATAAGCTACAAAGACGCTGGCGTCGATATAGACGCAGGAAATAACTTCGTAAACGCGATAAAACCGTTCGTCAAAGCGACGCAAACTCCGCACGTTTTAGGCGGCATCGGCTCGTTTAGCGGCGCGGTGAGGCTGCCTGCAGGCTACAAAAAGCCCGCGATCCTAGGCGCCACCGATGGCGTGGGCACAAAGCTGCGACTCGCGATCGACGCGCGCAAATTTGACGGCGTAGGCCAGGATCTCGTCGCGATGTGCGTAAACGACCTCATCTGCAACTTTGCTGAGCCGCTATTTTTCCTCGACTACTATGCGACGGCGAAACTCGAGATCGCGGATGCCAAAGAGGTCGTAAAAAGCATCGCTGAGGGCTGCAAACTCGCCCGCTGCGCGCTGATCGGCGGCGAAACGGCGGAGATGCCCTCGATGTATGAGAAAGGCGACTTCGACCTTGCAGGCTTTGCCGTGGGTATCGCCGAAGAGGACGAGATCGACCGCTCAAAATTCGTCCGTGAGGGCGACGTGCTCATCGCGCTTCCTAGCAGCGGCCTACACTCAAATGGTTTCTCGCTCGCGCGAAAAGTGATCGCCGAGCTGGGGTTAAAATTTGACGACAAAGTGGACGGTCGCGCGCTCATCGACGTGCTTTTGCAGCCGACTAGGATTTACGTCGGCGACTTTTTAAATTTAAAAGACAAGATCCACGCGCTCGCGCACATCACGGGCGGCGGTATCGTGGAAAATTTGCCGCGCGTATTTCCGGAGGGACTAGGTGCGAAGATCGAGCATGCCGCGATCCGCACGCCCGAAATCTTTAAAATCATCGCGCAAAAGGTAGAGCCCGCCGAGATGATGAGGACGTTTAACATGGGCGTGGGTATGATCATCGTAGCTCCGAAAGAAAACGCTGATTTTGTGCTGGCAAATACCGACGGCTACGTCATCGGCGAGATCGTAAAAGGCGGGGGTGCACAGCTAGTTTAAGCAGGCAAATTTAACTTTGGCTCGTAAATACATTGTGAGCCAAAGTTTTTTTACGGTAAATTTATGTTGTTGGCCGTACTCCTCAAAAAACCACTGCTTTTGTTTAAATTTGACTATTATGTTTTCTGCGAATTTATATCTCAAACCGGGCAATTTGTTAGTAAAATTTAGTATTTTATAGCATAAAGTTTTTACTTTATCTGTTTGTAAATTTTATATGCAAAAGCCGATTTTAACGCTAAATTTTAATAAAACTAACGTTAGCATTTGTTAGCTCTTAGATCCCAAACATTATCTAAAATCCAAAAAATTAAATATTGTATTAAATAAAAATATTAAAGTATAAATTTAATGCTTCTTGGCTAGAATTTGGTAAATTTTAAATACGAAGGACGGGCGATGATCATAAATTTAGATAGACTTAAGGTGCTTTTTAGTGAGATAAACGCGATCAACGACGAGGGATTCGGCGCGGGAATGAGCCGCCTAGCATATACGCGCGAGGATAAGGCCGCCAGAGAGCTATTTATCGCGCGCTGTAAAGAGGCGGGGCTAAAAGTGCGCATAGACGCCATCGGAAATATCTTTGCTAGGCGCGAGGGTGCAGAGCCCGAACTACCAGCAGTAGCATTTGGATCGCATCTAGACACCGTGATAAACGGCGGCGAATTTGACGGGATTCTCGGCATCCTGGGCGGGCTAGAGCTGATTAGAGCACTAAACGACGAGGGCGTGCAGACGCGAAGGTCGCTCGAGCTGATCGTCTTTGAGTGCGAGGAATCAAGCAGATTTAACATCGCGACGCTTGGCAGCAAGGTAATGTGCGGCAAGCTTGGTTTTGAAAAACTTAAAGAGGTGCGCGACTTTCAGGGGCGAGCTATCAGCGAGATTTTTGCGGAGTTTGGCATCGATCTAGCTAGCATCGAAAAGGCTAAAAATTTGACGCCGAATTACGAGAGTTTTTTCGAGCTGCACATCGAGCAGGGACCGCTACTGGATAACGAAAATATCCAAATCGGCGTAGTAAGCGCCATCGCCGCGCCGCACAGATTTAGCGTGCACGTGCAGGGCCAGGCTCAGCACTCCGGCACGACCGCGATGAAGTACCGTCACGACGCGCTTTGCGCGGCGGCACAGATAGTGCTGGCTGTCGAGCATGTTGCGCGCGAAAATGCGGTAAACGGCGTAGTAGCGACCGCAGGCAACTGCACGGTAAAACCGGGCGTCATGAACGTCGTGCCGGGCGAGGCGACGCTGCTAATCGACCTGCGCGGCATCGACCTAGCCACGCGCGAGGCGGCATACGAGCAGATCCTGGCCGAAATCTCGCGCATCGAGGCTCAACGCGGCGTCAAATGCGAGATCAAGCAGCTAGCCTTCGACGAGCCGTGCGCGCTAGATGGCCGCCTCATCAAGCTAACCGCCAAAAAAGCCGAAGAGCTCGGGCTTAGCTTTGAAATCATGCCAAGCGGCGCTGGGCACGACGCGATGCACATGAGCGCACTTTGTCCGACTGCGATGATTTTCATCCCATCTAAAGACGGTATCAGCCACAATCCGGCAGAATTTTCCAGCTGGAGCGATATCGCTAACGGGGTAAATTTGCTAAAAAGCGTGGTTTTAGAAGCGGCGGAAAGGGTTTAAATTTGGCTCAAATTTGATACCGTAAAAGTTGTCGGTAGATCAAATTTGAAGCATAAATAAACACGGGAAATTTCTCTCCCGCTAAAAAGAAGCAAATTTTACGGCGCAATCAACTGCCGTAAAATTTAAACGGCGCTCAAGCCTTCCTTATATACTCGTTTGGATCGTATTCTTTACCTTCGTCGTGGTCTTTTAGGAGCTTAACCACGACTGGACTAAGCACGATGATGGCGATCAGGTTTGGAAGCACCATGAGACCGTTAAACATATCGGCCAGCTCCCAGACGAAATTTATCTTAAGCAAGCTGCCCGCAAAGACGAATCCAACGACTAATATCTGTAAAATTCGCACGAATTTGGCTCCAAAAAGATAGCGTACATTGATCTCGGCGAAGTAGTACCAGCCCAAAATCGTCGTAAACGCAAAGAAAAACAAGCAAATCGCCACGAATCCATAGCCGCCCGCATGTCCCAAAACATGCGTCGAGAAGGCCTCTTGCACGAGCGAGATGCCCGTTAGCACGGCTTTGCCGTTTTCAAAATGTATCACGTCGGCGCTAAGCACGACAAAAACAGTGATGTTTAGCACGATAAATGTATCGACGAACACGCTCATGATGCCTAGCACCGCTTGATCGACGGGGTGTTTGACGTTGGCCGCAGCGTGCGCGTGAGGGGTCGAGCCCATGCCCGCTTCGTTTGAAAACAGACCGCGCGCGATACCGTATCTCATCGCCGTAGCTATCGTGGCTCCGGTCGCGCCACCCCAAGCTGCGGACGGATTAAACGCGGCTTCAAATATAAGAGCTATGACGCCGGGAATTTTATCAAGATTAAAGCAAATGATCACAAGTCCGACCGCCACATAGAGGATCGCCATAATAGGTACAATCTTTTCAGCGACTCTGGCGATGGCTTTGACGCCGCCGATAAAGATCATAGCGCAAATCGCCGCCAAAAACAGCCCGCTCGCCCACTGCGGTATGCCAAACGCGCCCTTAAATCCGTCCGAGATCGAGTTGGCCTGCACCATGTTTCCCATAAATCCGAGCGCCAAAATAATAGCCAGCGCAAAAAATGCCGCCAAAACCTTGGCATAGCGGCTCTTTAGCCCGCGACTGATATAAAACGCCGGCCCGCCGATCATATGGCCGCTGTCGTCTTTGGTGCGGTAAATTTGCGCGAGGCAGATCTCTGCAAAATTCGTCGCCATGCCCAAAAACGCAGCGCACCACATCCAAAATATCGCGCCCGGCCCGCCCATGATGAGTGCGGTTGTGGCACCCACGAGGTTACCGGTGCCCACCTGCGCCGCGACGGCCGTGGCGACCGCCTGAAACGAACTCATGCCCGATTTTCCCGCCGCTTCGCCGTGCAATGAGAAGTTACCGAAAAGCCTATTAAGCCCCATTTTAAACTTAAAAATCTGCACGAAACGAAGCCTAATCGTAAAGTAAAGCCCCGTGCCGCAAAGTAGCGCGATGAGGAAATACGGCCCCCAAAGGAATGAATTTATAGAGCTTACGAGGTCGGTGAGCATGGATTTGCCTTTATTTTTTAAAATTTTTCAAGTATATTTAAAAAAATATAAAACTAAAATAAATAATAAAAATTTTTTAGCCTATTTTAAAAATATAGGTAAAATTTGAGTTAAATTTGGCAAGGCGAGCGGTTTTAAAGGATATTCTTGATTTGGGGGGGGCGGGTTTTGTTTTGGGGCTGGGCTTCTAACGGGACTTTGCAAATTTGGCGGCGATTTTACGAGATTTTTCCGAAAAATTTAACAAGTCTATAAAACCCAAAAACTAAAAATGCAGCAAATTTAATTGCAATACTTTTTGTAAAATTTGATAAGCCGGCAGGGCAAATTTGAGTCGGCGTAAATTTAACGCAAACATTCCAAATTTAGCCCTTAGATTTTATTTTAACCAGCCACTCGTCCAGCGTTTTTTCAAAGCCGATACCGTTGCTCTCGTAAAATTTAAGTGGCTTTTCGAGGTATTTTT
The DNA here is from genome assembly GCF_900573985.1 of Campylobacter showae. Classification (NCBI taxonomy): domain Bacteria; kingdom Pseudomonadati; phylum Campylobacterota; class Epsilonproteobacteria; order Campylobacterales; family Campylobacteraceae; genus Campylobacter; species Campylobacter showae. The sequence continues at coordinate 341,336 of NZ_UWOK01000001.1, forward strand.
GCTCTACCCAGCCGCCGAAGCTATGCGGATACAGATAGTCCTTGGCCTCGGGCGCGGTGTTGATGAGATATGGCGGGATGGCTAGCGGCGGCTCAGTTTTTACGTAGGCTAACGCCGCATTTATGGCCTTGTAGCTAGAGTTTGACTTTGGCGAGTGAGCCAGATACATCGCGCATTGAGCCAGGATTATACGCGCTTCTGGAAAGCCGATCTTGCTAACGGCGGCAAGCGCGTTAGCAGCTAAATTTAACGCGTTAGGGTTGGCGTTACCGATGTCTTCGCTAGCAAATATCGCCATCCTTCGCGCGATAAAATCAGCGCTCTCGCCGGCGTCGATAAGCCGTGCTAGATAGTACATGACGGCGTTTTCGTCGCTACCGCGCAGGCTTTTTATAAATGCGCTTGCCAGTCCGTAATGCACATCGTCATCGCTAACGCCTTCGCTAACGGCGTTAGCTCGCAGCGTTTTTAAATTCTCTAACGTTATTTCCTCGCCCAGACTCACGGCAAACTCGAGCAAATTTAGCAGCCCGCGCGCATCTCCTCCGCTGCTTTTTACGAGATAGGCTTTGGCATCGTCTGAGATATCAAATTTGACCTCGCCCCTCACGCGCTCAAGTAGCTTTTCAAAATCCTCGCTCGCAAGCGGCTTAAACTCAAAGAGCATCGAGCGGCTGCGGACGCCTGAGCTTAGCGTGAAATATGGATTTTCCGTGCTAGCTCCGATGATAGCGGCGCGGTAGTTTTCCATCGGTATCAGCAGGGCTTCTTGCTGCGTTTTGCTGAGGCGGTGGATCTCGTCGATGAAAAATAGCGGCTTAGAAAGCGCGTTTTCGTGGTTTTTTAGGATTTTGCGAAATTCCTCGATCTTTAAATTTCCGCCGTCAAATTCGTAAAAATCATACTCCATCGACCGCGCTACGACGCGAGCAAAGCTAGTCTTGCCACAGCCTGCCGGCCCGTAAAATATGCTGTGTGGGATTTTTTTATTTTCGATAAATTTTTTAAAAACGCCCACCAGCTCGCGCTGTCCGCAGATCTCGTCTAAGCTCGTCGGACGAAATTTCAAGGCGAAATTTTGCAAATTTGCTCCTTTTAAATTTTAAGGCATTATAGTCAAATTTAAATTAAGAAGCGGATTTGCGGGAGCGGGCGGGTTAAATTTGGGTAGGCAAGAAAAGGTAAATTTGATGTTAGCGCCCTGCTCTCGCAAACTCAAATTTAGACAAAAACGAACCGTCAAAAATGGTAAATTTAACGGCTAAAGCGGACCAAATTTAAGCTAGTTTTAGCCAAATTTAGTCCGCTTGCCGAGTTAAGCTAAAACGTCTTCTCAAAATCTACGTAGAAGTTCCTGCCTTTGCCCACTCTGGTCGTATTTTTAAATCCGTTTGCGAAAATGTACTCTTTGTTAAAGATATTGTTTACGCCAAAGCTGATTTTTAGCCCTTTGTTTAGCAGATAGCTGTCAAAATTCTTCGGTTCCCATCTACCTTTAAAATTTACGATAGTAAAGGTTTCGTCTACGTATTCGTATTTTTGACCGCGTACGACGTAATATTTCTCGTCGTTGTTAGGTCTAAACCAGTGCGTCATATCGCCGCCCAGACTAAGCCCCCACGGCTCGTATCTATACATCGTGCCCAAAGTTAGCTTATCAGCATAGACGGTGAGTATCTTTTTGGTCGCTTTGTCGTAAATTTTCGTGTGGTCGTATCCGAGCGAGAATGTAAGGTTGTTTATCGCGTATTTGGACTCGATCTCGACGCCTCGGCGCTTTGCATTATCGACGTTTTCGTACATACCGTAGCGTCTGCCCGGCGCTTCGGCGTCAAACGGCGGATTGCCTTTATCTGGTCTTGCTTTTAGATTTATCATATCTTTGATGTTGCCGTCGTAGTAGGTAGCCTTAAAATACAGCTCATCATCGCCCAAAAGTCCCTGCTTGTCGACAGAAAAGCCCACTTCGTACTCTTTTGCGATCTCAGGTTTTAGGTCTGGGTTTGGTATGTACCAGTAGTGCGGATTTAGCGGGCCGGCCGATGACGTTTCGTTTGGCGTCGGTCCTCTAAATGTCTCTGCGTAGCCTGCGAGTAAATTTATACCGTCAAAAACTTCGTACGCAAGGCCGAGTTTCGGGGAAAATCTAGACTCCGAGTATGAGTTATGATCGCCGCTTTTGACTCCGCGTTTAAATTTATCAAACCTGCCGCCCAAAGTAAACTCGAATCTACCTACGCTAAATACATCCTGCGCGTAGATACCGAGATCTTTGTAAAAATTCGGAAATGAGCCAAAGTCGCTAAGCGCACCGTTGTGCCAAAATATCGCGTCCTCTTTTCTATGTTCGTAGTCGATACCGGTAACTAGCCTGTGCTCTAGCATGCCGGTTTCAAAGAGGCTTTCGTTTTTGAGCCTAACGCCCCATCTGTCGTCTTTGTTTTTGTAGTCGATGTAGACGGGATTGCCTCTGCTAAAGCCTGTTCTAATCCTGTGATTTAGGGCTTTTGCGTTGTAGTACTGAGCGGAGAAATTTATCCATCTGTTATTTAGCGGAGCGTATTTGTATATCACGCTATAGTCTCGCTGTTTTAGCCGTCCCGAGGTAGGCAGCTCCGCGTCCTCGCTCCAGAAAAGCGACTGCCAAGGCGAAGAGGAGAATTTTTCGTGGTAGTTAAATACGCTAGCCTCCAAAGCATGCTCGTCGGTTATCGCCCACTCAGTTTTGGCAAAGACGGTGTTTACCTGCTCGTCGTTTTCCGCGTATTTCACGCCCGAGCGCTTGCCGTCTCTAGCCATCTTTATCTTGCCGAAGTCCGCGTGCTTGCCGTAGAGTAAAATACCGAAATTTTCCGTCGGTTTAGCTGCGACGGCGGCTCGATTTGAGTTCATGTGATTACTTTCTTGGCGGTGGCCGATCGTGACGCCATAGTCGCTGCCCGGGTTTATAAAGTCGCTCACGTCTTTTGTTCTCATACTAACGATACCGCCGACCGCGCCGCTACCGTGTAGCACGGAGCTAGCCCCCTTTACGACCTCGACTCGTTTTAGCAAGTCGTTATCCACGCGAAAGGTTGAAATTTGATTAGAAAAAAGCGAAGGCGAGCGCTTTATGCCGTCTTGTTCGATGATGACGCGCGCTTCGCTTTGATAACCAAAGCCGCGGATGTTGTAGTATTGGCCGACTTGTCTACCGTGGTCGTTACCGAGCATCACTCCAGGCACCGAGCCGATAGCGTCGATAACGGACGGCGATTTAACTAGGTCGTTTTGATTTAGGACGCTGACTTGGCCCGCGTATTTAGCGACGTCTGTTTCACTCCTGTTTGCCGTGACGGAAACCATATCTAGCTTTACAGATCCGGTTGCATTGCTATCGGCTCGCTTAAATTTGCCATCCGCTCCTCCCGTCTGCGCGAGAGCCGAGGCTGCACTCAGTAAAACCGCAGCCGCTATAATGCTAAATTTACCCATAACATCCCCTTTATATTAAGAAATTGATAATAGGTATAATTTTATCTACTTTTTATTTAAATTAACTTTTATTTTTAACGAAATTTTTAAATTTCATTTACGAAAAAAGGAAAGAAAAAGGATATAATGCCCGCCTATTTCATCTAAGGAGAATATATGAAAAAGTCATTGTTAGTAATCGCCGCCCTTGGTCTAATGGGCGCAAATGCCGCTGCCACGGTCGAGCTTTCGCCTTCTTGCGAAGAGTACTTTAAGCTAGTTGACGAGTTTGTTGAAAAAACAAAAGACAACCCGCAAATGGCAGCTATGAAATCTACTTACGAAGACCAAAAAGCCCAGTTTGCTCAACTTCCGAAAGACTCTCAAGAGGCTGCTTGCAAACCTGCTCTTGACCAAATGAAGCAAGTTATAGCTACGCTACCTAAATAATTTTTATCCCTCCGCTTGGAGGGATTTTTTGTTTTTTCAAATTCTTAGTTTCTATCTAAATTTTATATATTTATCAAAATTTTAGCATCAAATTTGCCGCCTCAAAGCACAAATTTAATCCCGAATAATCTTCGCCTTTGCCGTTATGCTCGCGATCTTTAGCTCGTAGATATTCATCGCCTTTAGCCCGTGAGCCGCCGCGACGTCAAAGGTTCGCATGTAGTTTGGCGTGTATTTTTCGCTAAGTAGCCGTAGCGCGTGCAGCCTCGCCGCCTCGTCCGTCACGACGTAGGCCTTGGTTACGGCGACGGCGGATTTGTATTCGGTCGTAAAGACCTTCGCGCCAAGCGCCTTGCCGTCGTCCTTGATCGCGTCTAGCTGCTCGTCCGTCAAAACCGGCACCCGCGCGTAACTCACGCAAACTAACGTCACGCTCTTGCCGTCTTTTAGCAGCTTTGCCTTAGAGCCTACGGGAGCGCCGTGCAAAAATACGCTCTCGCCCTCGCGCACGACCGAGATCGGCACGCTAAAAATCTCGCCCTCTTCACCAACGCAAGATATCGTGCCGTACTCGCACGCATCGATGATCGCAAGCCCCTCCTGCGCGCTTAGTTCTCTATCTTTTCGTCTCATTTTTCCGCCTTTAAATTTTTGAAAATTATAAAATTTAAAACCTAAAAAAGTGTATAATTTTACAAATTTAAAGGACGGCGATGAGAAAAATATTGACATTTTGTGCTCTGGGCACACTGGTTTTAGGCGCTCAAAACGCGTGCGAGGAGTACGTAAAGCAAAGCAAAATTTACCTAAACGAGCTTTACGAAACAAAATCCAAGCAGCTAAAAGACGATCCGCAAGCATTTAGGCTGTTTGAGCTCAAATTTAGCGAGCTGCAAAAAGCTCAGGAGGGCCAAGCGGCGCTAATCATACAAAGCGGCGACGAGAAATTTTGCGAGCGCGAATCGGCCAAGATAAAATCCGTGCTAGATGAAATGAGAGCAGAAAAGGCGCAAAAGTAGGCCTGTTTTATAGAAAATTTGAGCCGCTTTTGCCGAGTAGAGTCAAAAGCTCTACAATCAAATTTGAAACCTGCCAAACCTAGTCTGGCAAGCTTTTGAATGCAAATTTGACGTAGCCCGGTGCAATCAAAACCGCATGCTTACTAAATTTTGCAAACTCGCTTTAGCCAAATCATAAAAGCTCGTTTTGTCACGGCTCACATCAAAGCGCCCTAAACCGCGTTATTTAAATCCCAATCTATCGGCGCTTTGCCGTATTCGGCGAGATACAAATTCGCCTTTGAAAAGTGCCTGCAACCAAAAAATGCGCCGCGCGCTAACGGACTTGGATGAGCCGCCGTTAGTACAAGGTGTTTGTTAGCGTCGATGAGAGGGGTTTTGGCCTTAGCCGGGTTGCCCCAGAGCATGAAAACAACGTTCTGGGCGCGTTCGCTAAGCTTCCTGATTGCAGCGTCCGTAAACTCCTGCCAGCCGAAATTCGAGTGCGAGTTAGCCTGCCCTGCACTAACGCTTAGCGTCGCATTTAGCAGCAGTACGCCCTGCTTCGCCCAGTAGCTCAGATCGCCCGAGTTTGGTTCCGTTACGCCCAGATCGTCGCGGATTTCTTTATAGATATTGGCAAGACTTGGCGGGATTTTGACGCCGCGAGGCACGGAGAAGCTTAGCCCCATCGCCTGTCCCGCGCCGTGATATGGATCTTGCCCCAGGATCACGACTTTGACGGTGTTAAACGGCGTAAGATTAAAGGCGTTAAATATCAGCGCATTTGGCGGATATACCTCGCCGGCGGCCTTTGCTCGCAGGAAATTTTCCTTCACGCGGGCGAAATTCTCGCTCAAAAACTCCTCTTTTAGCGCCTCTTTCCAGCTTGATTCGATTTGTATTTTATCGATCTGCATGATTTTCCTTTGTAAATTTGCTCTTTTTCTTTACGATCATTTTAAGGCAAATTTACGAAATGATAGCCAAAAATATTTAAATTTAAGCGACTCAAGATGCGGTCATATTTAGACGCATTTATCTTGTTAAATTTTCAAAAAAGAGCAGGGCGGTTTTAAAAATTTGCTGTATAATTTAAACTAAATTTTAAATAAAGGAACAACGATGTCCGAGCAAATTTTTGAGAAGCTAAAAGAGCTGCTAAGCTCGCAAAATGCAGACTTTCGCACCGTATCTCACGCAAGTGCCAAAACCTCGGCCGAGGTTGCCGTAGTGCGCGGCACAGAGCTAGGGCAGGGGGCAAAAGCGCTCGTTTGCGTCGTAAAAGGCGGGGGTGCAAAGCGATATGTTTTAGCCGTACTGCCAGCGGACTACAAGGCTGATTTACAGCTCATCGCACACGCACTGGGCGGCACTAGGGCAAGCCTAGCCAGCCCCGATGAGGTCATGCGACTCACCGACTGCGTCTTTGGTAGCGTTCCGCCGTTTAGCTTTCACGAGGAACTGGAGCTGATCGCTGATCCGAGCCTATTTACGCGCTATGCCGAGCTCGCCTTTAATGCGGGTTTGCTAGATCACTCTATTATTTTAAATACAAAGGATTATGAACGCATCGCGCGGCCGAGACTAGCCAAATTTGCGATGGTGGAGTGAGAAATTTAGTTTAAAAAGGATGAAATTTGATCGAAGAAATACATCAAACAACAATAACTAAAGATGATTTTTTGGGTATAAACTTGGACGAAATACTCAAAGACGCAAAATATTTTGACGATTACAGTTTTAAATTTGCGGACTTGTTCGAGGAAAATTTTAGAAATGGAAATTTAAAAGCGAGCAAGGTATTTTATTTATTTAGAAATGCTTGCTCTATGGCCTTAAGACCCGGAAGTCTAAATGAGCCGTACGAGGCCGGGTGTATCGCAGGCGATTGCAGATCGGCGATATTAGAAGATTTTACCGAGCAGGATTTAAAATTTTTAGCGAGTATTTTGGATGAAATAACCGATTGCAGACTAAAATCAAGGATAGCAGATATTTTATGGATTTTAAAAAGCCCTAAAAATATCAAATTTTTAGAGATCGCCGTAAATGAGTACTCGAAAATATCTCTAGAGCCAAAATTGGTAAATCAGTTTGAGATAAATGCGTTTGGGAGAGCTATCAGGCTATCTCGACTATCCGAAATCACAAAAAATCAATACGCCGAAATATCGAATAAAATTTTAGAATGTTTTAATAAGGCGGAGCCAACCGATCAATACTACTGCTTAAGGATGTCGTATTTATTGGATATCGCGGAGCTGAACAGAAAACTGCAATCAAGCGTAGCTGAAAAATTAGAAAATTTTGCCGATACCTTTACAGAAGAGGAAGAATTTATAGCGGCTATAGACTATTATCAAGAGTCGCAAAAATGGTATAAGAAGCTCAAAAATAGCCGTAAAATAGCCGAAACCACACTCAAAATAGCTAATATCTTAATAGAAAAAGCAAAAGAAATCGGCGCTATATCGTCAAAAATAGACCTAGAGCAAGCACTAAAAGAGCTCAGAAGCATTCCTGCAAAAGATAGAAATGAGCTCGGAATCGATCAAAAAATAGACGAGATACACAAGCTGATAGAGCAAAATAACCAAGATATTGGAAGCGAAATGAGCTTAATTGCTACCGATAAGATCGATATTTCGCGCTATAAAAATAATGCAAAGCTAGCGGTAAAAGGCAAGCAACTATCTTAAGCGGTATTATGCCTAGCTAATATCACAGCAAATCCACTATATGAAGATATCAAAAAGTCATCCGAGAAACTTTTAAAGAAGCCTCTGTTTTCAAATTTTATTACTCAAATTTACGTAGATGCTGGCGGAAGAAAATTATCGCAAATAACTACAAAAGATGATCGATTAAAACATGAAATGTACCAGCAATACCATATACATGTCGAGTTGACGGTAGACTGCAGTATATTGCCTGCGTTTTGGCAAATTTTAGAGGAGCATAGAGTGTCTATGCGCTGCATTTATAATATCTGCAAAAACTCTAGCGTAGTTCCTGCAGACAGGGTAGACATCTGGGCGCAAGGTTTATATTACGGTTTTGATAGAGACTTTTTGGTTTCAAGCCATTTGCTGATACCTCAAATAGAGCATTTAGCGAGAATTTTACTGCAACAAGAAAAAATCCCTACGACTACTATCGATGAATGCGGCGTAGAATCGGAAAAAGCATAAACTCGCTTTTACAAGAACCAAAAATATATGAATTGCTCGGGAGAGATTTGACGGAAGAACTAAAATTTCTACTAACGGAGCCGATGGGGCTAAACTACAGAAATAAAATATGTCACGGGCTGGTCAGCGAATCCCCAAACAGTGTCGATATTTATATTTGGTGGCTTTGCCTTAAGCTAGTGGTTAATAATTGTGTTTTATTTGAGGGCATTTACTAGATTTTGCTTACTCTAGTTTATAAATAAAATACGTAATAAAATCAAGAAAAATTATTTAAATTTGCAAAAATATAACTAGAAGATTAAAAATATTAATATATTGGAGATTAGTATATTATTTAGATAATGGCCGGGAGATAGGGATTCGAACCCCAGGAGGCTTTCACACCTCAACGGTTTTCAAGACCGCCGCTTTCGACCGCTCAGCCATCTCCCGCAAAAATATTTTGGCTAATTATAGCCAAATTTATTCGGTTTTTTCCTTAACATAGGAAGCGCCTTTGTTGACTTTTTCCTTTGACCATTCAACGGCGTTATTTGTATCTTCTTTGGCTCCGCGCCAAGTATTTGAACAGCCAACCATAAACAAAGTAGCAGATAATAGCACTAGTAAATAACGCATTTTCTCTCCTTATAATTTTTGGAGGCGACACCCGGATTCGAACCGGGGATCAAAGCTTTGCAGGCTCATGCCTTACCACTTGGCTATGTCGCCCAAAAGTCAATGGTGCCCGAAACCGGACTTGAACCGGTACGGTAAAAAATACCGAGGGATTTTAAGTCCCTTGCGTCTACCATTCCGCCACCCGGGCAAAAATTCCCTAAATTTAAAACCGATGGAGCGGGAAACGAGATTCGAACTCGCGACCCCAACCTTGGCAAGGTTGTGCTCTACCCCTGAGCTATTCCCGCATTTTTGTTTGAGAAATGTGATTTTAGCTGATTTTTGCTTAAAATTTTATTTTATTTCATCAAATTTCAAAATTTCGTAAGATAAAAATGATATAATTCCAAAATATTTTCGACAATTGGGGTTATAGCTCAGCTGGGAGAGCGCTTGAATGGCATTCAAGAGGTCGGCGGTTCGATCCCGCTTAACTCCACCATCTTTAAATTTCTTCCTCAAATTTTACATCATCAAAAACTTTGATTATTTTATGTTTTATGGTTAATATCTCAATCCTTAAAAATAGTATTTTAAGCTTGCTTGTGTTAGTATCGGCAAAATTTAGCACGGGAAAAAGATGCAAGATTACTCCATTTTAGACGTTTTATCCAATAAAAAAGTCCTTTGTTTAGAGGATGAACCTTATATATTAAAAAATATGATCGACTCCCTCGAGCTGTTTTTTGCCGAAGTAAAAGGCGTAAGCGACGGCATCGAGGCGCTAGATGAGGCTATGAGCGGCTCATATGACGCGCTCGTCCTTGACGTCAGCGTCCCGCACATGGACGGACTAGAGGTAGCTAAAAAGATCCGCTGCGCAAACCACAAAATCCCTATTGTCATCATCTCAAGCCATACCGAGCAGGAGTATCTGTGGCGCGCAGTAGAGCTAAAGATCACGAGATATCTATCAAAGCCTTACGACAAAGATACGTTTATAAAAGCGCTAGAAGACGTCGCGATGGAGCTCATCGACCATACGCCGATGTTTAGTATCAACGACGAGCTCAAATACGACTTTAGCAAAAAAATCATATATATAAAGGAAGAGGCCTGTCGCCTCTCCAAAAGCGAAAGCAAGCTTTTGGAGTATTTTTTAAACAACAAAAATCAAACGATCACTTACGAGCAGCTGTTTGACTACATGTGGGAATTTGAACAGCCGACCAAAGAAGCCATCAAAACCATAGTAAAAGAACTGCGCCGAAAAATCGGCAAGGACACGATCAGAAATTTATACGGCGTAGGATATCTATGTGAAGTCCAAATTTAAATTTATCATCCTGCTGCTCGTCGTTTTGTACGGCGCCATTACAGTTTTGGTTTTTAACTTTTACCGCGATCTCGCACTAAAAGACGCCAAGCAGGAGGCAGTTTACGTGCTAGATGCGATGAACGGCATACGCGACTACATCTCTACCGTCCAGCGCCCGCTCATAGATGAGTTAAAAGATCACGGCGCGATAGACAAAGACCTTTTTGACCCCAGACTCATGTCCTCATCCTACATCACGCGTCAAATTTACAAAATCCAGCTCGCCAAAAAAAATATAAACTACGACTACAGGCTAACGGCGACAAACCCGCTAAATCCCGAACACGAAGGCACGGAATTCGAAAATGAAATTTTAGAAGGGTTTAAGGAGGGCAAATACGAGGTCTACTCTGACGTAATCAAAGACCAAAACGCCTCGTACTTTTTCGTCGGCCTTCCGATCAAAAACTCCCACCCGTCCTGCGTCGAGTGCCACAACATAAACAGCGCGCCTAAAAAAATGCTCGAACAATACGGAAATTTAAATAATTTCGAGGGCAAAGTCGGCGACACGATAGCGATGGTGAGCTTTAAAATCCCGGTAAAAAGCATTTTGCTTTATCATAAACAAGAATTTATCGTTAGCGGCGTGGCGATCACGGCGATCTTTGCGGCGTTTTTATTTTTCGTTTATAAAATCCACAAAGGCAACGAAAAAACCAAACTGCAAAACGAGCTTTTGATGATAAATCAAAGCCGTCTAGCCTCCATGGGCGAAATGATCGGCAACATCTCGCACCAGTGGCGTCAGCCTCTAGCGCAGATCAGCTCGACTTTGGTAAATTTGGAGCTTTACTCCGAGCGAGGCAAGCTAAGCGAGCAGAGGCTAAAAGAGGCCATCGAAGAGGCAAACGAGCAGGTCAAATTTATGTCCGGCACTATCGAGGATTTTAAAAATTTCTTTAATCCAAATATGCCAAAGAGCGAATTTGACGTAAAACAGGCCATAGAACAAGCTTGTAAAATTTTAAACGCGATGCTCAAAAGGCACGTCATCGACGTAAAAGTCGAGATAAAAGAAAATTTTACGCTTTACGGAAATATAAACGAGCTCATTCAAATTTTAATCAACGTCATGAATAACGCCAAAGAAGCATTTTTAAATCTACCGCAAGAGCGGGCGCAAGCAAACCGACGGCAAATTGTAATAACCGCCCTTTTACAAAACGGAGAACGCGCGATCACGCTCGAAAATAACGCCGGCAATATAAATAAAGCGGTGATAAATAAAATTTTCAAGCCGCATTTTACTACGAAAAAGTCAGGCAGCGGGCTTGGGCTATATATGAGTAAGGTGATAGCCGAAAAAAATAACGCCCGAATTTACGCGCAAAATATAAATAACGGCGTAGTATTTACTATTAAATTTAAAAATTCATAATTTATTAAATTTCCCCTTTTTTCGCCCCCTTTTTACGATAGCATTATCAGTATGAAATCTTTTTGATTTTAGATCCAAAATTTATAAGGAGGGCGCAATGAGGAATTTAAGTAAAACCTTATTAGGTTTGCTTATGGGCGTTAGCGTCTTCGCATCGCAAGCCTGTTGCGAAGAACACAACATGCAGATGTCTCAACAAGCGCGAGACGTCATAGCAAACCCAAAAGGCACGCTTCAAAGTAGAGGCGTAATATCCTTGCAAGACTACATCGTAGAAGAGCAAGAGATGTATGAGTGGCTGTTTAAAAACCACCCGATTTTCACAAAATACGGCGGTAAAACAGTCGGTAAACTAGATGTTCACGACCGTGGACTTGAGTGGCTTGCCGAAGGTCACGGCTTTGATATGTCAAAAGCTAGTAAAAGAGACGGCGGTAAAGGCTACAGCTCTATGATGTATAGGATACCTGCTGGTTCGTCTTTGCAGTTCCCTAACAAATTCGTAGGATCAGAAAAGTGCGGCGAGTGCCACCCTGCGCAGTACGAGGTATGGAGCAGATCGCGCCACGCCACTACTATCCGCTTCCCCGGCGAGCACCCGGAGGTTAACAACAACCTAACCGATCCGGTATTTAGCCCTGATACTGCGTCTATCTTGCCTCAAGGTATTACCCCGGACGTTATTTACGCCACCGTCGGACACCTAAGAACCAAATTCGGCTACGTAGACGCGTGGTTGCTGCGAGGAACTTACCACATAGAGGGCGGTAACCTAAAAGACGGTACTGGTCAAGTCGTAGCAGGCGGTAACCAATTCCAAAGAACTTGGGCGCTAAATTTAACTCCTGAAACAGTTAAGAAAATCAAAGATTTCGTTCCTGATTTTCCGGAAACTCTAGCTGATTACGGCGATAACGGCGGATACGTCAGAGGTCTAGCCTCATACGCCGCTAAATACAAAAAGTCAATGTTCTTCCAAGCAAACGGCTCTTACTGCGAAGTTTGCCACCCGTTCAAATTTGACTTCAAAACCAAGAAAGAGTTCTATGCGGCTCTTGGTAATGCTAAAGAGCTTCAAAAGCACACTATCTCTAAAGGCGTAAGCTGCGAGGAGTGTCACGGAGCCGGCGGTCACCTTGACGGAGCTACAAACTTTAGAACATCAAACTGCGAACGCTGTCACCAAAGATTTAACTATAGCCCAGACCTAGCTAGAGCCAATCCTCTAAACCAAGGCAAGCTTGACCTATCTCTAAGCTCTAAATTTAAATCAATGGGGCCAGGATGCGGATCTGAGGGTTCACAATCATACTTTACCGCTCACTACGATAAAGGCATGCGCTGCACCACTTGCCACGATCCTCACGATAACACAGGTCCGGTTGTAGGCGATAAGACTATCAAGGGCGTAAACTATAACTCAGAGCAAGGCTACCTAAGTGCGCTTTACACCAAACCAAAAATCAGAAAAGATTGTCAAGATTGCCACAAAGAGCAAGCATATATCGCTTCAAGAGCCGATACGCATAAAGATAACACTTGCGCATCTTGCCACATGCCGTTCATGATGAGCTGCGAGAACTTCTACGCTATCCAGTTCCAAGACAATGCTGGATTTGATACTCAAAGAAGATCTCACATCTGGAAGATCGACGTAGATCCTACTAGAAAATCTCTAGTTGCGGGCGACGCTGCTAAAGGACCGAGAGACGCTAAAGATTGGCACTTCCAAAGGGATAAAAACGGACACAACTTCGTTGACCTAATGTGGGCGTGCGCTAGAACGTCTTGGGCGGATAAAGATATGCAAGATACTAAAGGCTGCCATAGCCCTGTTCTATCTGAGCTAAAACCTACCCTACACTTCAAGAACCAAAAACAGGTTTACGACGAAGTAATGGGATGGCAAACTCCTGTTAAAAACGACTTCTCTCAAGTCAAAATCGGTATCGAGGGACTTTACGCTATCTTAGAAACTAAGAAACTAAGCCCTAGCGATAAGACAAGAGTTTATGAGCTAATCGAAAAAGCGCAAGACACAGTTGACTTGCTACAAAAAGACGGCTCATGGGGTATGCACGGCTTTAAATATACAAAACAAAGACTCGACGCTTCTAAAGAGTACATCAAAGAAGCCCAAAGAATCATAAACAACAATTTATGATGCGATTACGGACGCCGCGATTTTGCGGCGTCCAAATTTAATAAGGTAAAATTTATGCGTTTTAAATTTAGCAAAAACCCGCTTTTAGCTCTTTGCCTAACGGCCGGCTGCGTTTTATGCGCTAGTGCGGCGGATAAAGAGGCGATGACGCAAGAGCAAAAAGAATCATACAGTATCGGAATTTCAACCGGAACCTATATATCCGCACAACTAAAAAAACAAGAAAGCCTAGGTGTTAAATTTGACAGCAAGTCCATTTTAGACGGCTTTGCAGACGCCTTTAAAAAAGAACAAAAACTAACAGACGAAGAAATAATCTCCCTGCTCAATCAAAGGGACGAAAAATTAAATAAGCTAACCCAAGACGCGCTTAAAAAAGCGCTTGAAAAAAATTTAAAAGAGGGCGAAGAATTTATGGCGAAAAACGCCAAAAACAAAAAGGTCAAAACGACTAAATCAGGGCTTCAGTACGAAGTCATGGCAGTCGGCGACGGCGATAAGCCAAGACCCGAGAGCGTAGTCGCGCTAAACTACAAAGCCTACCTCATAAACGGCAAAGTTTTTGACGACACGTACTCTAGAAACGAGCCTGCGATCCTTTCGATGGTAAATTTGATAGACGGCTTGCAAGAGGGCCTCATGATGATGAACGGCAACTCAAAATATAAATTCGTCATCCCGTCTCACCTAGCTTACGGAGACGAGGGCGCAGACGAGATACCGGGCGGCTCGACGTTGATTTTTGAAGTCGAGCTAGTAAAGGCGCTAAAACCTGGCGAGCTAGCCGGCGCAGCCAAAAAACTAAGCGAAACTCAGCCGCGAAATTTCCATGGCGCGCATAGCCACGGAAGTAGCGTTGGTAGATAAATTTAGGATATTTAATCCATACGGATGGAGAAGAATATGAAAGAGCAAAATACAAGAAGGACGTTTTTTAAATTCCTTGCTTCTGGAGCGGCGGTTGCGGGAGCGACTAGCGTACTAGGCAAGAGTATAAATTTAGACGCCCCTACGGAAAACGGCAAAAAGCCGCACTACGGCATGATCTTTGATCAGAATAAATGCGTCGGCTGTACCGACTGCGAGGTCGCCTGTCAAAAAGTAAATTTGGTTCCAAAAGGCCAGATGAGGCTTTTTATCCAGGATAAAACCGATCCGCTAAATTTAAAAGAAAAACGCTACGTCAGGGTTTCCTGCCAGCAGTGCGAGGACGCGCCGTGCGTGACCGTTTGCCCGACAAAAGCCTGCCACAAGGACGAAAAAACCGGCATCACGACGATGAACACCGACGACTGCATCGCCTGTAAATACTGCATCGTCGCCTGTCCTTACGACGTGCGCTTTATAAATCACGAAACCAAAGCCGCAGAGAGCTGCAACTTCTGCTTGGATACGAATTTAAAAGACGGCCACGAGCCTGCCTGCATCGAGGCATGCAGATACGAGGCGATCGTGTTCGGCGATCTAAACGACGAAGAGTCGCACATCAGCAAGCTACTTCGCGTCAAAGACAGCCTACGAATGCATCCTGAGTGCGGCACGAAGCCGAGCCTTCGCTATATTCCTGCGGTTAAATTGGGGGTGTGATATGAACGGAGCTATAAATTTCACTGCGACCTTCTCGCACGGCGTAGAGTGGGGCTGGCCGATTGCGGTTTATCTTTTGCTAGCGGGTATGAGCGGCGGCGCTTTGGTAGTCGCGATCCTCGTCAAATTTTATAAAAAGCAGACCGAAAGCACGCCGCTGTTTAAGGCTGCGTCGTTGCTATCTTTCGTAGCAATCCTTCTGGGTATGGTCTGCCTGGTAGCCGATTTAGAGCGGCCGCTACTTTTTTGGAAAATTTTGATTAACTATAACTTCACCTCGGTTATGTCCGTGGGCGTGGCGGCGCTTTGCGTCTATATCCCGCTTAGCTTCGTAGCCTGCCTTTATGCGTTTGAAGCTGATCTTAGCGGATTTTTATCACGCAGACTTACTTTTTTAAAAGGGCTTTTCACGCTCGTAATGAAAATTTTAAACGCGCTTCGCCCGCTACTTCTTGCGCTTACGCTTGTTTTTGCGGTCGCGATCTGCGCCTATACGGGCTTTTTGATCTCGGTTTTGGTTAGATTTCCTATCCTTAATACCGCTGTTTTACCTGCGCTTTTCGTGGCGTCTGGCTTATCTGCGGGTATCGCAGGCTCTAGCCTCATAGCCGCGCTTTTCTTTAAAGCAGACCCGCACGGCGGCGATCTAAAAATTCTACACGCGGTCGAGTGGCCGGTTTTAGCGATGGAAATTTTATTAATCGGTATGATTTTCGTCTCGCTAGTAACGGGCAGCGACGTGCAGAAAGCCGCGAGCGCCGCATTTAGCGATGGAATTTACGCTCAGCTATTTTGGCTAGGCGTCGTAGGCGTAGGATTTTGCGTACCGCTAGTTTTAAATTTCGCACTGGGCAAAAAGATCGCTCACACCGCGTTTGCGTTCTACGTTAGCGCGCTTGCTAGCGTGGTCGGAGTATTACTTCTTAGAATGTTTATACTATACGCAGGTCAAACTTACGATATAATAATGTAAAAACTCGGAGAGGCGATTTTGGGCGTAAATTTATTTAGATTTTTCACTTCTTACAAATTTGCGCTCTGCCTCCTCTTTATCCTAGCCGCAGGCGCCGGCGTCGCAACCTTTTTAGAGAGCATTTACGACACGCAAACGGCTAAAATTTTAGTCTACGAGGCGCGCTGGTACGAGTGCGTTATGAGCGCGCTCGCGCTTTGCTTGCTCGGCATAATCATAAAAACAAAAATGTGGCGCCGCTTCGGCTCATTCGTTCTGCATGCGGCATTTATCGTCATCTTTATCGGTGCGGCTTTGACGCGTTATCTGGGCGCTGAGGGCGTACTGCACGTAAGGGCGGGTGAGAGCGGAAATGAGATGGTGAGCGTAAAACCGTTTTTGCAAATACGCACCAAAGACGCATTTTTCGAGTATCCGCTAAATTTAACCCAAATCGGCGATAATAATTTTAGCTTCACGCAAACCATAAACTCAAAAAATTTCACCGTCAAATTTGACTCATATAAGCCCGCGCCAAAAGGCGAGCGCGGTACTCTCGTAGTAAAATCGGGCTTTGAAGGGCAGCGCGAACAAACAGCCAAAATCCACGGCGGCGTAGGCTGGCTGGGCGAGCCTAGTATGCTAAATTTTGACGGCGAGGAGATAATGCTAACCTGGGGCTCAAGGCTAGTTAGCTTGCCGTTTTCGATAAAGCTTATTAAATTTGAGCTTGAACGCTACCCAGGCTCTCAAAGCCCGTCCTCATACTCTAGCGACGTAGAGGCGCTTTCAGACGCGGGCGAGGTTTTAACGAGATATAAAATTTACATGAATCATCCGCTAAATTTGCAAGGCTTTAAACTCTTTCAATCATCCTACGACGCGGACGAGCAAGGCACGGTGCTAGAGGTCAACCGCGACCCGGGCAAAATCCCGACCTATATCGGATATTTCTTGCTTTGCGCCGGCGTTATCGGCAACTTTTTTACTAAAAATAGCCGCTTTTTAAAGCTCATAAATTTCATCAAAAACAGCAGATTTTCGCTCGTCGCGGCCTTTATCGCGCTTGGTTTTTTAAATTTTAATGCAAACGCGGCCGAGCAAAACGGGAGCGAGATTTTAAAAACTTTCGCCGCAAACACCGCCGCTCACGCTAACGGCGAATTTGCAAAGCTTCTCGTGCAAGACTACGCGGGCAGGATAAAGCCGCTTAGCACCGAAGCGGGCGAAATCGTAAATAAAATCTCGGGCACGGACTCGCTTTACGGCCTAAGCGCCGAACAAATCGTGCTTGGTATGAATCTAAATCCCGCGCTGTGGCAAGAGATAAAAATCGTCAAGATAAAAAACGGCGAGATAAAAAAGATGCTAAATTTGAGCGGAGATTACGCGAGTTTTAGAGATGCGTTTGACGCAAACGGCGAGTATAAACTGGCCACACAGGTCGAAGCCGCGAACGAAAAACCTCTATCAAAACGAGGCACGCTCGATAACGACCTCATCAAATTTGACGAGCGACTAAACATCGCGTATCTAACGTTTAAGGGCACGTTTTTTAAATTTATCCCGGTAGCAAACGACCCGCAAAATGCCTGGCTCTCGCCAAACGACGCATTTGGCGACGAGCGAGTCGATACCAATGCAAAAAGCATGCTAAACGACTATATAACTGGCCTGCAAGAAGGCATCTCGGATAATAACTGGGGCAAGGCCGACTCCGCACTAGCCGCACTAAGAAACTATCAGCGAACGGCTTCGGCGGAAATTTTACCTAGCGTTAGCAGAGTCGATGCCGAAGTCTTTTACAATCGTGCTTCGGTGTTTAAAAAACTGGTTTATTTCTACTGGATTTTGGGCTTTGCCGCGCTTTTGCTTGGGCTTGCTTCAGTGTTTTTATCGAGGCGAATTTTACCGCTTGAGCGAGCGATTTTAGCGGCGTTTGCGCTTGGATTTGCGGTGCATACGGCAGCTTTGGCGCTACGCTGGTACGTCTCGGGGCATGCGCCTTGGAGCGATAGCTACGAATCAATGATCTATATCGGCTGGTCCGGAGCGCTAGCTGGGATGATATTTTTTAGACGTTCGTTGCTTGCGCTTGCGGCGTCGGCGCTGCTGGCCGGCATCGTGATGCTAGTGGCTCACATGAGCTTCGTAAATCCGCAGATAACGAATTTAGTCCCGGTACTAAAGTCTTATTGGCTCAGTATCCACGTCTCGGTCATCACGGCTAGCTACGGATTTTTGGGCCTTGGCTGCGTGCTTGGGCTTATCGCGCTAGGACTCATGGCGTTTAAAAACAAAGCCAACGAGGCTAGACTAAACGAGCAGATTAGATATATCGCGGCGATCGATGAAGCAAGCCTGATTATCGGCATTTGCCTACTGACGCTTGGAAATTTTTTCGGCGGAATCTGGGCGAACGAGAGCTGGGGGCGCTACTGGGGTTGGGATAGCAAAGAAACATGGTCGTACGTCTCGATCCTGGTTTACGCGATCGCGCTACATCTGCGCTTTATACCGAAGCTAAATTCGCTCTACGTATTTTTGATCGCATCGGTGTTTTCTTACGCCTCGATCGCGATGACTTATTTTGGCGTAAATTTTTACCTAACGGGCATGCACTCTTACGCCAGCGGAGATTTGCCGCCGGTGCACATTAGCGTATATATCGCGCTTGGATGCATGCTCTTGATAACCGCGCTAGCCTTTAGAGGGCGCGACGTAAAAACGATTTAAAAAGGAGAAAAAATGTATAAAAAACTACTAACGGCGGCGGTTTTATGCGCTAGCGCAAACGCGGGCTTTATCCAAGAGGGCATGCAAGCCCAGCAAAGCGGCGACCATAAAAAGCTGATAGAAATCTACGAAAAAGCCTGCCACGAGGAAAACAAGGCTTCGGGCTGCTACAACCTTGCAGTGGTGTATTTCGAAGGCACTGGCGGCGTAGAGAAAAATTATGAAAAGGCGATAAATTTATACCAAAAAGCTTGCAACGCCAAATTTGCGCTTGCTTGCAACAATCTAGGCTACATCTACGAAAGCGGCAACGGCGCGACTCAGGACTTTGCTAAAGCAGCCGCATACTACGAAAAAGCCTGCCAAGACGACGAAGGCTGCACTTCGCTAGGGCTACTTTACGCAAACGGCGCGGGCGTCAAAACCGATATCAAAAAAGCCATCTCGCTCTACACCAAAGCCTGCGACTACGGCGATATGATGGGATGCAATAACCTAGGCTATCTGCACCTTGAAGGCATGGGCGTAGAAAAAGACTACGTCAAAGCAAAAGCCTTTTACGAAAAGGCCTGCGCGGGCAGCGTCGGTATCGGCTGCGACAACCTAGGCTTTTTGTATGCATTCGGTCAAGGCACGGAGCAAGACTATGCTAAAGCTAAAGAATTTTACGAAAAATCCTGCGCCCTAAACTACGACAAAGGCTGCAACAACCTAGCCATAATGTACGCCGAGGGCAAAGGCGTCGCGGCCGATGTCGCCAAGGCCAAAGAGCTCTTTGACAAAAGCTGCGCAAAAGGCCTAAAAGTCGCGTGCGAGAATGCGGAGTTTTTAAAACCGGAAACAAATAAAACTAAATAATTTAAGGAGATAATATGATTTTACGTTCTATTTTGGGTTCGGCGCTACTAGCGGCGCTAATGTTTGGCGCCGAAGCAAACGAACAAGCCGGCAAGATGAAGCCGATGTTTCAAAGCGTAGATCCAAGCAAAGCTACGCTAGTAGGAAGCGGCGAGGATAAAGAGTACTGCGCCGTTTGCGGCATGAATTTGGTTAAATTTTATAAAACCAACCACGTCTATAACGGCAAACAAGTAGCATCGCTGCACTGCTTATACGAGCTCACGGAGGGCAAGATCCCAAGCGACGCGCAGGTCGTCGATACGAAAAATCTAAATTTGATCGATGCAAATAAAGCCTTTTACGTCGTCGGCAGCAAGATCGGCGGCACGATGACTAGAAATAGCAAATACGCCTTCTCAACCGAGGCCGACGCAAAAGAGTTCCAAGCCGAAAACGGCGGCGAGATAATGAATTTCGCTAAGGCTTACGAGATCGCGGGACAGGACTTTGAGGGCGATAACAAGATGATCAAAGCCAAACGCGAGAGCGGCGTTTACGCGCACGGCAAGGAATTTTACGAAGCAAACTGCGAGAAAACCAATCCAAAAAACTTTAAAGCTATCTCCGAGCTAAAAGCCCATCTCAAAAAAACATGCGACGCAAAGGGTGCCGGCAAAGCCCCTGAGTACGACAAACACCTACAAGCAGCAGCACTTTACCTATGGGACGCTCCGGCAAATTTAGGCACGAGCGATCAAGCCTCAAAATCTAAGCAAAAAACGCAAAAAGCCGAGAGGATCGTCGTGCCAAAAGGCGCGCGCTGCCCCGTTTGCGGTATGCTAATCGGCAAAAACCCGCAGTGGGCGACGATGATGAAAACAAGCAAAGAGGAGCTTTACTTTGACGGCGTCAAGGATATGATGAAGTATTATTTCGAAAAAGGCAAAAAAGACGATCAAATTTTCGTTAGCGACTACTACAAGCTAAACAAAATCGACGCTAGAACCGCCTACTACGTAACCGGCTCAAACGTACTCGGACCTATGGGCAACGAGCTGATACCGTTTGCCAGCGAAGAGGACGCTAAGACCTTCGCCAAAGATCACGGCGGCAAACAGATCGTCAAATTTGACGAGATCACGACTCTTTTAGTTGAGAGGTTGATGTGAGGCTCATCTGCGTTTTAGCGGGCTTTTTTGCGATCCTTTACATTTGTATCGGGGCACATTATCTAGGCTTTGATAGAGCGGGCAAGGAGGCTCAGCTAAATTTGATCCAAAAATCCGTCAAAGACGCGCAAATTTCGACGAATTTTATTTCAAAAGAGTACGGGAAGTTTGTCTATGCCGAGTAAAAATTTTATCGATTACGCAGTTACGCTGCTCTATAAAGACCGCGCCGATCACGCTTTTAGCTTTTTTATCTTCGCTTTTATCGTGTTTATCTTAAGCGCTGTTCTTTTCGTCTCAAGCTCCATCCAAAGCGACCTTACAAATTTGACCCGATCAAAGCCCGAAGTCGTCGTCGAAGCTCTGCGCGCCGGCAAACGCGATCTGATGCACGACGGCTACATCTACGACGTCTCAAAGATCGCGGGCGTAGCTAGCGTAGAGGGCGCGGTCGAGGGGGAGTATTATTTCGCGCAAAAGAGAGTCTGGTTTCGCATCGTCGGCGATGAAAATTTGGACGAAAACGAGATGATCGTGGGCGAAGGCGTGAAAAAAGAGATGGCGGAGCTTTATTACGATGACGTTTTTAACTTTTTAACCGAAGAAAAGATGATACCGATAAAGATCAACAAAACCGCACCGCATGAAACGGGTATCGTCTCAAACGACGTCATCTATATGAATCCCGCCACCGCGCGCGAAGTGCTAAGCCTAAAAGAGGGCGAATACACGAGGCTCTACGTCGAGGTACCAAACGTAAACGAGATCAGCGAAGTGGCCCTAAAGATCCAAAACGTCTATCCAAACACCGAGGTTACGAGCATCGAGGACGGAGTAGCCAAAATAAGGCACCTTTACTACTACAAAGGCGGCATTTTCATGGTGCTTTACGTCGTGGCGATGGTTTCGTTTTTCATCCTGCTGAAAAATCAAATTTCGCTCGCTTACGGCGAGAAGAAAAAGGAGATCGCGATATTGCGCAGTATCGGCTTTAGCGTTAGAAATATCATCGCACTTAAATTTATCCAAAACATCGTCGTTTCTTTTAGCGCCTATTTGCTAGGCGTCGCGGGAGCCTATATCTACGTGTTTTTATTCGGCGCGCCGTTTTTACGCGATATATTTTTAGGCAGCGAGGTGGCGAATTTTACCGATTTTACGCCGATCATAGACTTTAATATGCTATTTTTGATCTTCGTTTTTAGCGTGATTCCGTTTTTGGCATTCGTCATAATCCCGTCGTGGCGCATCGCCGTTAGCGACATGAGCGAGGCGATAAAATGAACGCAATAGAAGTAAAAAATCTATGTAAAATTTACAATCAAAATAAACCCAACGAATTTCACGCGCTAAAAAATATAAATTTGACTGTAAAAAGCGGCGATCTAGTTATCCTAAAAGGCGTTAGCGGTAGCGGCAAAAGTACGCTACTAGGCATTCTAGGCGCGCTTAGCAAACCAAGTAGCGGCGAAGCACTGATCAACGGCCGCAACGTCTCAAAGCTACCCGACATCATGAGTTCAAATTTTAGACATAGCGAGGTAGGGTTTATATTTCAGTCCTTTAACCTGATCGAGGGCCTTAGCGTCTATCAAAACGTGCTAGCGCCGCTAAGCCTAACAAGTCTTAAAAAAACCGAGCTAAATTCGCAAATCGAGCGCGCGCTAAATCTCGCCAACATCGCGCACAAAAAAGATCAAATCATCTCAAAGCTAAGCGGCGGCGAGAAGCAGCGATGCGCGATAGCAAGGGCTCTAGCGATGGATCCTAGCGTCATACTAGCCGACGAACCGACGGCAAATTTGGACAAACAAAACTCGCTTATTTTTATCGAAATGCTAAAAAAATTTAAAGAGCTAAAAAAGACCGTCGTCGTCGCCACGCACGATATTTTATTTGACGATCTGGACTTCGTGGACGGCTACGTGAGGATGCAGGACGGAGAGATGCTGTGAGCGTATTTTTATCTGACGAAGTTATCGCGTTTTTGTTGATCGAGCTTATAATAATTGTTTTAATGGGTATTTCGCAGTATTTCGTCGTGCGCATCATGCGCCTGTGGGACTTTAACTCGACGTCAAATTTGCAATACGACCTAGAAAAGCGCAACTACCTCGTAAATACGATTTTGTTTTTCGCCGTAGTTTGCAAGATCGTTTTATTCGTATTTTTTGCGCTATCTCTAAACGAGCTAGCAGACGTGGTACCCGGCGCCATGTGCTCTGCCGGCGTCATCGGTTCAAATCAATTTGGCGGCATTTTGCTACTGCTAAAACTGCTACTCATTTTTGGCTTCGGGCTGTGGCTCATTATAAATTCGCTTGATTTAAAGGCGACGAATTTCCCGTATTTAAAGCGAAAATACGTCATCTTCACCGCGCTTTTTATCGGCGTTTTGATCGAATTTGCCGCTGAGATTTTGTTTTTTAGCAACGTACCGCTAAAAGTACCCGTCTTTTGCTGCTCGGTCGTGTTCCAGGCGCCAAAGCTACCGTTTGGCTATACGAAGTTAAATTTGGTCATATTTTACTACGCCGTTTTTGCGGTCATTTTGACGCTAAATTTACTCAAACAGACGATGGCGAGCTTTGTTTGTAACCTGCTGTTTTTATTTATCGCATACTACGCGATTACTTATTTTTTCGGGCTTTACGTCTACGAACAGCCAAATCACAAATGCCCGTACTGCATGCTAAAAGGCGAGTATTTTTACGTCGGTTACCTCATCTGGGGTTCGCTGTTTTTGGGTATTTTCTACGGCATATCGGCGTTTTTGGTCGAGCTAATCGTGAAAAAACCTTACGAGCATTTGCTCAAAATTTCCTCTTTTTGGCTGATCGTAAATGCTCTTGTTTGCAGCTTTTTCGTCGCTAAATACTACCTTTTGCGAGGAGTTTTATTATGATAAGGCAAATTTTCGCCGCCGTGCTACTTATCGGCGTGGTGGCGCTGCTCGCGTTTTCCGTGGATACTAGCGAGGGCAAAATCGTAGTTCGCCACGGCAATATAGAAAAAAAGCCGCTAGAAATCGAGCTTGGCAAATACCTCTGCTTTGAGAGCAAGGTGCTCATTAGCGACCTAAACAACACGGCTCAGGCGGTGATGCCAAACGGCGATACGTACTTTTTCTACGACATCTCAAACTCGTTTACTTGGCTCATGCGGCAAAAAAATAAAGACGACGTCGTGCTGTGGGTGTATTCGCAAGACACAAGCCGATATATCCTAGCTAAAGACGCCTGGTACTCGCGCGTAGACATCACTCCGATGGGATACGGTATCGGTGCGTACGAATACCACGTTTACGGCATCAACGACAACTATTTCGAGGACGTAATGCTCTACGCCGCACGGGGAGAGACGCTGATAAATCCGCTCATTTTTATCTTGCTTTCGGAGAATAAAATTTAGCTTTTAGAGCCCATTTGGCTATTTTATTCTCCAAGAAGCAAATTGTCTCTCCAAAGTAAAAACGGTTAAAAGGGGACAGTTGTTACCGCACCGCAAATACTTAACAATCGGTCTATTGTATGAAATTTGACAAATATTTTACCGCTACAAGAAAGATGGCTGGCTATGGCAAAGATTACAATTTTATATTTGCTAGCTAAATTTGCACGTATCGCCAATTTATATAAATAATTTTAAAGCGTTTTAGGTGTTTCCGTTAGTTTAGAAATTTGACAAAATATCACTAACGTTTTTTCAAAAACCGATATTCACAAACAAGTGATCTTATGATACCACAGAATATAACACGGCTAATTTTAGCCGCGATATATAACTAACGGTAAACCGCCTTACAAAAGGTTAGTATCTAATATTATTAACCTTCAAAAAATCCCTCAACGCTTCGTATTCACCGTTTTCAAAGTATCGCCATTTGCCTGGCTTTAGCATACCAAGATCGACACGACCAAAACTAACGCGTTTTAGATCCATCACCTCAAGGTCGAAATATCCGAAAAATCGGCGTAGTTCACGGTTTTGTCCCTCGTTTATCACGACTTTTAGCTTCGTAAAACCGCCGCTCGAGCCAAAAACTTTATAGTCTAAAAACGGCTTAAATTCCATCGATTTTATCGCAGTTTTAGCATGCGCGCCCTTAGTAGCGTCCGCAGCGAAAAAACCCTCGTTCATCGCCGTTATCACCTCAGGCGTTATCTCGCCCTTTACTTTCAGATAGTATTCGCGCTCTACGTCGCTGTTCATCAGCGCCGTGGCGATCGCGGGAGCGTCCGTTAGTAAAAGTAGTCCCTCGCTAGCGTAGTCAAGCCGCCCGATACTAACAAATTTTGCAAACTGACGATCCAAACTATCATAGATCGTTTTGCGTCCGCGGTCGTCCTTTTTACTAACGAGTTCGCCCTTTTGTTTGTGATAAACGATCACGGTAAATTCTTTTTTTAGCCTTACTATGCGGCTGTTTATTTTTACTTTATCCTCTTCGCTAACGCTAGTAGCCAGCTCGCTAACGACGCGGCCGTTTACGCTAACTTTGCCCTGCTTTATTAGCTCGTCAGCCTCTCTACGCGAATAACTCGTGTTATGCGATATAAATTTGTTTAGTCTGCTTTTTTGCATTTTATAGTCCTAAATTTGCAAGGTCGTGTATGTGTAAAACGCCGACCGGAACGCCGTTTTCTACGACGGCTAGTAGCTGTATCTTGTGCCGCTCGATGAGCGCTAACGCATCTATCGCTAACATCTCTTTATCATTTAGCTCTTTTGGCTTTAGCGTCGCATATTTGATCGCAGCGTCGTTTAGATCAAAGTCCTCTCTCATCAGCGCGCGCCTAAGGTCTCCGTCGCTTAAAATAGCGTCCAAAATGCCGTCTTTATCGACGATCAAAACTGTACCGAGTTTGCCGTGCGTCATCGTGTCGATCGCCTGCTTTAGGCTCGCATTCCAGCGTACTATCGGTAAATTTTCGCTTCTCATTACGTCTTTTACCTTTAGAAATAGTCTCTTGCCAAGACTTCCGCCTGGATGAAAATTTGCAAAATCCTCTTTTTTAAAGCCTCGCTTTTCCATCAAACAAACGGCTAACGCATCGCCTAGGGCTAACGTTAGCGTCGTCGAGCTAGTTGGCGCGGCATCTAGCGGGCAGGCTTCTTTGCTAACGTCAAGCTTCACAAAGGCGTCGCTAAATTTGGCTAGCGTGCTAAATTTATCCCTCGCCATCGCAACTATCGGCACGCCAAAACGCTGCACGTGAGGTAGGATTTTAGTTAGTTCCTCGCTCTCGCCGCTAAAGCTGATAGCTAGTAGCGTATCATCCTTGCCGATCATACCCAGATCGCCGTGCATCGCCTCGGTCGGATGCATAAAAAAGCTAGGCGTGCCCGTGCTAGCAAGCGTCGCGGCGATCTTTGCGCCCACGTGCCCGCTCTTGCCTACGCCAGTGACTACGACTTTGCCTTTGGTTTGGTATAAAATCTCGACCGCTTTTTCAAATTCGCCGTCTAAAATTTCGGCATTTCTCGTTAGCTCATTAGCCTCCGTCTTTAGCACGTTAGCGGCTATTTTGATTGTATCGCTCATTTTGCGCCCTTACATCAGGTATATGATCGGCACGATGGTCGGGTATTTTTTGACTTTTCTAAAGATATGCTTACGGATGACTTGACGCACCTGCCCCTCGAGCATCCTACCGTCTTTTAGAAGCTCCTCTTTGACGTTGCTTAGATACTGCTCCAGCACGCCCTCCATCTCTTTTCTAAACTCGCCGTCTTGCTTATCGCCCACGAGTCCGTAGCTGATGACGCGAGGTTTGTTTATGAGCTTAGCGCCGTGGCGAGAGATTTGCGCGATGATCATCACGACGCCCGCTTCAGCCAAATTTTGCCTATCGATCACGACGTCGTCTGAAATTTGCTTGTTGATTTGGTTATCGATAAATACCTTGCCCGTTTTTACCGTCTTGGCGCGCTTCATGTATTTTTGGCAAATTTCCATCTGATCGCCGTCGCTCATCAGATAGATATTTCGCTCGTCCACGCCGCATGCTACGGCCGTTTCTTTATGCTTTGCGATGTGGTTGTACTCGCCGTGGACCGGGAGGAAAAATTTAGGCTTTATTAGGCGCAGCATCAGTTTTTGTTCCTCTTGCGCCGCGTGACCGCTCACGTGTATCTCGCTAAAGTCCTGATACGCGACGCTAGCGCCTGATTTGATGAGGAAATTTAGTACCGTCGATACGCTGCTTTCGTTGCCCGGGATCGCCTTTGAGCTGATGATGATCTGATCGGTCGGCTTTATTTTGATGTATTTGTGCTCATCCGTAGCCATGCGGTACAGCGCGCTCATCGTCTCGCCCTGAGAGCCGGTGGTGACGATCAGCACTTCGTTATCTTTAAATTTACCGACTTCGTTGGCGTCGATAAAAATTTTCTTATCGAGCTTGATATAGCCAAGCTCCATCGCCGTATAGAGGTTGCGCTCCATGCTACGACCGATGACGCAGACCTTGCGGTTATATTTTAGCCCCCAGTCGATCGCCTGATAGACGCGGTGGATGTTGGAGCTAAACGTGCTCATTATCACGCGGCCTTTGGCTTTTGAGAAAATCGCATCAAAGGTCTTGCCCACGCTACTTTCGCTTTTAGTAAAGCCCTCTCTGTAGCTGTTCGTGCTATCGCTCATGAGACACAGCACGCCGCGCTCGCCGTAGTATGCGAGTCTGCCAAGGTCTGTTGGGTAGCCGTCGATCGGCGTGTGGTCGATCTTAAAGTCGCCCGTATGAATGATGGTGCCTGCCTTTGTCGTGATGGCAAGTGCGCTGGCGTCGATGATAGAGTGAGTGATATGTATCCACTCGACCTCAAAATCCCCTATCAAATACGGCTTGCGCTTTTCGACCGAGCGGAAAAGCGAACGCTCCTGCTTTAGCCCGTGCTCTTCAAATTTGTTATTTATCATACCAAGCGGTAGCGGCGTGGCGTAAATCGGAAATTTAAACTCTTTATAAAAGTAGGGCACCGCGCCGATATGATCCTCGTGTGCGTGCGTGATGACGACGCCTTTTATCTTGTCTTTTATCTTGCGTACGTAGTCAAAGTCCGGGATCAGGATATCCACGCCGTGCATGCTCTCGCTAGGAAAGCTCATGCCGATATCCACGATGATTGCGCTCGTGTCGGTCTCAAATATCGTCATATTTCCGCCGATCTCGCCCAGCCCTCCAAGAGGCGTGACGCGGATCCTGTGATCGGTCGAGTTTAGGTATTTCATCGGCTCGAGGCGTAGTTCATGGACGGCTTTGTTAGCCTCCATGGCGCTAGCTATATCTTGCTGCCACTGCTCGTTGCCGTTTAGCTTAGCGGGTAAATTTTTCTTCGGTTTTCGCTGTTTTTTCGGTTTAGCTTCGCCCGTTTGATTTTCGGCGTTAGCGGTTTGTTTGTTAGCGTTTTTATTATCGTTTTGCGCGCTATTTTGAGAGTTTTGTTTGTTGTTTTTACTACGATTTCTTTTACCGTTTTGTTTGTTAGCGTTAGGTTGTTCGCCGTTTTGCGCGTGCTGTTCGCCGCCGTCAAAAGGCTCTAAAAAGAAATTATCTATCACGCTTTGGCTAGCTTTTTGCTCGCCGTTTTGTACGTTTTGGTCTAAATTTTCTTGTTTATTTTTATTTCTCGGGCGAAATCTGCGCTTTTTATTGCTCTTGCCCTGAGAAACTACCGCTTTTTCTTCGCTTTTGTCGTTCATTATCTTCCTTTAAATTTCTAAAAACTTCTAGATAAAGATCGACATTTAGTTCGTGCGGACGGATACTTGCGCTCAAATTTAACATGCTAAAAATTCGCTCGACTTCAGGCTTATTATAGCTTGAACTCAAATTTTTCATCAGCGTTTTTCTAGGCGCGCTAAAGGCGATTTTGAGGTAAGTTTTAAATTTTTCGTATTCAAATTTACTCTCAAATATACCCGTTTCACCTATTAAATTTTTACT
Organism: Campylobacter showae; assembly: GCF_900573985.1. Classification (NCBI taxonomy): domain Bacteria; kingdom Pseudomonadati; phylum Campylobacterota; class Epsilonproteobacteria; order Campylobacterales; family Campylobacteraceae; genus Campylobacter; species Campylobacter showae. Next base: position 370,190 of record NZ_UWOK01000001.1, read on the forward strand.
TTTTTGCAGTTTTATAACCGAGGAAGTCACCTTGGGCGGCGGATTAAAGCAGCTCGCAGCCACGTCAAAAAGCAGCTCACAGCTACCTTGAAGCGAAGCCAAAATCGCCAAAGAGCTAAAATCTCTATCGCCGCTTTTCGCGCTAAATTTGAGCGCGACTTCCTTTTGTATCATCACGACTAGGCCGCGACATTTTTCGTCTTCGATCGCATTTAGGATCATCTTCGTAGCGACGTAGTAGGGCAAGTTTGCTGCTAAAAAATACGGCTCATCGCTCAGGCCGTCTTCGCTCCATTGATCCAGCGCGTCTTTGCAAAAAAGTTTCAATCGTCCGTTTTGAATTTCGTTTGCGAATTTTTTCTGCAGCAACGCAAAAAGCTCGGTATCTATCTCGTAGCTAGTTACGTCGCAAATCCGCAAAATTCTAAATGTCAAATCACCTAAGCCAGGCCCAATCTCAACGATATTTTGCGTATCTTTGGGAATCGCTTGGATGATTTTGTTTAGCGTCGCTTCGTCGTGTAAAAAATTTTGCCCAAAGCATTTTTTTGCTTTAATATTTTCCATTTTAACTCCGCAGAGTGGCGAAGCCACTCTTTACGGGCGGGAGCAAGCTCCCTGCACCCACCTAAAGCACACCGATGTTTGCAGCATCGGCGTAAATTTACCTTAAATTTTCGCCGATTTTACCCAAAAATATCTTATGTAATGATTAGATAAGTCAAATTTAGCTAAAATAAAGTGAAATTTTAGCTAAAGAAGAGCGATGAATCATTTTGCAAAACGCATAATCCCGTGCCTAGACGTCAAAGACGGACGCGTGGTAAAAGGCGTAAATTTCGTAGGTCTCGTGGATGCGGGCGATCCGGTCGAGATAGCCAAACGCTACAACGCGGAGGGTGCGGACGAGCTGTGCTTCCTCGATATCACGGCGTCACACCTTGAGCGCGATACGATCGTGGACGTCGTAGAGCGGGTCGCGCGCGAGCTTTTTATCCCGCTGACCGTTGGCGGCGGTATCCGTACGATCGACGACATCTCACGCCTCCTAAACGTCGGCTGCGACAAAATAAGCCTCAACTCAGCCGCAATAAAAAATCCAAATTTGATAGACGAAGCGGCGAATAAATTCGGCTCGCAGTGCGTCGTAGTCGCAATCGATTCAAAGAGGACGGGCGAGAGTTATAGGGTTTTTATAAACGGCGGCAGGCTGGATACCGGCAGGGATGCACTTGCTTGGGCAAAAGAAGCTCAGGAGCGCGGTGCGGGCGAAATTTTACTCACGTCGATGGACTGCGACGGCGTTAAAAACGGCTTCGAGTTAAATTTGACGCGCATTTTTAGCGAGCTTGACATCCCCGTCATCGCAAGCGGCGGTGCGGGCAAAATAGAGCACTTTAAGGACGCATTTTTAGCAGGTGCGGACGCGTGTTTGGCAGCCTCTATCTTTCACTTTAGAGAGATCGAAATCAAGGCGCTTAAGACATATTTGCGTAATCAAGGTATCGAGGTTAGGCTATGAAATTTGAGTTCAAATTTGACGCACAAAAGGGCAGGGCGTGATTATTTCTGCGGGACGAAATGAAGTATTTGCATTTGCTCTACCTATGGGCGTGGGGCTAGTGGATATGAGCATAAATTTGACGGCGCTTTTGCAAAAGCGAACTATGGTTGATAGCTGCGACAGATACAAGCAAAATTTGGCGGCTAATGGACAGCTTGACGAAAGGCTAAATTTGATAAATTCACCTATTTTGCAAAGCGCGAAAACTTCACAAAATCCGGATAAAATTTTAAATGCGCTGCCGAGAGAAATCATTTTTATAGGCTCGGCAGGACTTTACAAAGACGGCGAAGTTTTTGAAATTTACGAGAGCTCAGTCGCGGCAAACATCGAAATTTCAAGCCTAGAAAACAAAAGCTATTCGCCGATAGAGAGTGAAATCACTTCTGTTGTTCCACGTGGAACATGCAAGGTTAACTCATCAAATTTTATCACAACCGATCAAAATTTAGCTCACAAGCTTTTTGATAGAGGATATTTTTTAGAAAATATGGAATTTTTTGCCGTCCTCAAAGTCGCGCAAAAATTTCAAATCCCCGCTTACGGCATATTCGTCGCAACGAATTTCTGCGACAAAAACGCGCACGCAGACTTTAGCAAAAATCACGAGCAAGCAAAAAAGGAGCTCGAAAAATACCTAAAACAAAAGGAAATCATTTGAAAAATTTGCTTGATTTTACATTAGACGAGCTAAAATCACAGCTCTCGCCGCCATTTCGCGCGAAGCAAATTTTCGAGTGGCTATATAAGAAAAACGCAACTAGTTTTGATGAGATGTTAAATTTGCCGAAGGATCTGCGTACAAATTTGGCGCAGGAGTTTTACCTTGATCCGCTAAAATGCGTCAAATTTGAACGTAGCGCCGATGGCTCTATAAAGTATCTTTTCGAGCTCAAAGACGGGCTGCGTATCGAAAGCGTGTTGCTGCCGATGAAAGAAGAGATCAGCGACGAAAACGGTGAGGTGGCACGCCATGCTCGTTATACGATCTGTGTTAGCTCACAGGTAGGCTGCCGCATGGGCTGTTCGTTTTGCCTAACAGGCAAGAGCGGACTAACAAGAAACCTAACGCCGGGCGAGATCGTAGGGCAAATTTTATGGATAAAAAGAGAAAACAAAATCCCATACGAGCGCCGCGTAAACGTCGTATATATGGGCATGGGCGAGCCTCTGGATAATCTAGAAAACGTTAGTAAAGCCATAAAAATTTTAAAAGAGAACGATGGATTAGCTATCGCTCCGCGCCGCCAAACCGTTAGTACTAGCGGGCTAGGCAGCCAGATAAAAAAGCTCGGCGAGATGGATCTGGGCGTGCTGTTAGCGATATCTTTGCACGCCGTTACTAACGAGCTTCGTAGCAAACTGATGCCGATAAATAACGCCTACAAAATCGAGTCCGTTATGGAGGCGGTGAGAGGGTTTCCCATCGATATGCGCAAGCGAGTGATGTTTGAGTACCTCGTCATAAAAGACATGAATGACGGCATAAAGGACGCCAAAAAGCTCGTCTCGCTGCTGCACGGCATCAAGGCAAAGGTAAATTTGATCTACTTTAACCCGCACGAGGGCAGCGAATACGGTCGTCCGAACAAAGCCGATATGGAGGCATTTCAGACGTATCTGCGCGACCACGGCGTAACCTGCACCATCAGGCAGAGCAAGGGGCTAGATATCAGCGCAGCGTGCGGACAGCTAAAAGAGCGCGACAATCAAATAAACGGCAAAACGATAGCTAAGACGGCAAAATGACACTACTTGATATATCACAGATAGTTTTCGTCTGTATCGTGGTTTTTATAGGGCTTGGACTGATTATAAAAACGGCTTTTTATGACAAATCCAACCGATGAAATAGTATTCTTAAGAGAGCAAATAGACAGAAATAACGACAGCTCGTTTTTCGTTTTTCTCTACGATTTTTGTTATTTTGATAAGAAAAATTCTCAAAAAAATCCTAAAAATCTGCCTAGAAAACGAGATAGAAGATAAAAATTTAAGGGCTAAGATTTTAGATATTTTACGCTTTACGACCTATTTGATGCTCAGTCATCGCGATAAAAAAGATGTGTATAAGATGAAAAACTTTAAAAAAGTCGAAGAAAAATTCGGAGATTATTTCCAAATCATGAGGCAAATCAGTAGAAAATTTATAATGCAATAACAGCAAAAACAAAACCGTAAAGTTTATGAGTTGCGATTAAATTTTATTTTTTAATAAATATACAACACTCCGTCACAGTAGCTAAATTTATTCTGCCACCTTACGCTATCGCCCACAAATGTAATCGGATTATAAGCCTACCAGAGCTTTGGCGTATCATGCTTCCAGCCGCAAGGAGGGTGGCCTAAAATTTAATATTTTTAGCAAATTTATATTGAAATCAATGCGAAATTTCGGGTAAATTTTACGTATGCCGTACTCTTGAAATCTACGCAGAACAATCGGAAGCACCGAATAATCATAGGCTTCAATCGGCAAGCCGCACGTCAGAACATCCTGAATCAAACTCTCTTTTTTAACCGATAAAATCTCCCGAGCCGCAGCTGCGATCTCATCCATTAGCGAGTATTGCCGTAAAATTTGATCGCTAAAACGACAAATTTCGGCAAAAATATCAAGATCGATATCGCTCCACTCGTTTGAGCTTTGATAGCTGCTCAAATTTTGCAAATTTGACGCAAAACGGAGCAAAATTTTTACCGATATCTAGCGAGTGATTGCCGATATTTTTAAACCAATTTTGTGTATTTAGCTCGCGTTCAAATTCTGATTTTAGTTGCTCGATATCTAACTTCATTGCTTATCTTTTATTTTGATTTTATGATCTTGCAAAACTCGTTTCTAGCGTCAAATTTGGATTTTATTTTGTACTCTACGCCGTCAAATTTAAAACTAATTTCATTCGAATGTAGCAGCAATCTCGGTGCACCGGTCATCAAAATTCGCTCAGCTTCGCTCATCTCTTTATCTAAAATTTTCTCGATTTGCGGTCGCGCTAGACCATAAAGCGGTTCGCCTAAAATCTTATGTTCCACGTGGAACAAATGCAAACGAATTTGATGCTGTCTGCCCGTAAGCGGTACGGCTCGAACCAGCGTCGCATCGATATCGGCAAAATACTCTAACGGCAAAATCTCCGTAACCGCACTTTTGCCATCCTCGCAAATTCGCATTCGCATTTTCACGTCGTCATAGTCGTTTGCTAGATCCATACTCGCTTCGATACACAAATTTTCGCTTATTTTGCCGTGTGCGAGCGCGACGTAGCTTTTATAAACCTGGCGATTTTCAAAAAGTTTTTTCAAATTTATGACCGCATTTTTGTCTTTGCCAACGACGATGAGTCCGCTAGTTTCGCAGTCCAGACGATGCGCTACTGACGCCTCGCGGCCGTAGAGCGACCAAATTTCGTCATTTAGCGAGTACTCGCAGTGCCTGCCGTTTGGGTGACTGAGCACGCCGCTGGGTTTATCAAAAACCGCAAATTTATCGCACTCAAAAATCGGCTGTAAACCGCGCGGATTCGTCTCATAATCTATCAGACAAATTTCACCGCTTAGCAATGCGTTTTTCTCGCTGACGACCGCGCCGTCGCAGATAAGTCGGCCTTTGTCGATTAGGCGCTGGGCTTCGCGCATTTTATAGCCGTTTTGCAGCAAAATTTCATACGCTTTTTGCCCTTCGGCACGTGCGATAAATTTATGAATATAAGGCAATTTTAACTCTTTAAATCTAAAATTTAAGGGCAAATTTAGCGGATACTAACCGCCTTTTCAGCCCAGTTTTTATATAATCTTTCCTTAAAAAATTATACAAAAATTCGCATAAAAAAGGCTAAAGAGATGGTAGAGAGATATTCGCGTGAACAGATGGCGCAGAAGTGGGATATGCAGGCAAAATACGGCGCGTGGCTGGAGGTCGAAAAGGCTGCGGTCAAGGCATGGAATAAGCTGGGTTTTATCAGCGATGCGGACTGCGAGAAAATTTGCAAAAACGCAAAATTTGACGTAGCACGCATCGACGAGATTGAAAAGACGACCAAGCACGACGTGATCGCATTTCTAACGAGCGTGAGCGAGAGCCTGGGCGAGGAGAGCCGCTTCGTACACTACGGCATGACTAGCTCAGATTGCATTGACACCGCCGTCGCGCTTCAGATCAAAAGCAGCATGGAGCTCATTATCGAGGACGTAAAAGGCCTGATGAGCGCGATCAAAACCAGAGCGCAGGAGCACAAAAACACGATGATGGTCGGCCGTAGCCACGGCATCCACGGCGAGCCGATCACCTTCGGGCTCGTGCTTGCGGTCTGGTACGACGAGGTCGCGCGCGCGCTCAAGCTGCTACAAGACGCCAAAGAGGTCGCCGCCTACGGCAAGCTAAGCGGCGCTATGGGAAATTTCGCTCACGCACCGCTCGAGTTTGAGGAGCTAACCTGCGCCGAGCTCGGCCTAAAGCCAGCCCCAGCGTCAAATCAAGTCATTCAGCGCGATCGCTACGCCCACGTCATCAGCGCGATCGCCGTCCTAGCCGCCACCTGCGAAAAGATCGCCGTCGCCGTGCGCCACTTCCAAAGGACGGAAGTTTACGAGGCAGAGGAATACTTTAGCCCCGGCCAAAAGGGCTCCAGCGCGATGCCACATAAACGCAATCCCGTACTTAGCGAAAACATCACTGGCCTTTGCAGGATGCTGCGCTCATACGTGACGCCGGCACTCGAAAATGTCGCGCTCTGGCACGAACGCGACATCAGCCACAGCTCGGTCGAGCGATTTATCCTGCCGGACGCCTTTATCACGGCTGATTTTATGCTCGCGCGCATTACGAATTTGATCGCAAATCTGGTAGTTTATCCGGAAAATATGATGAAAAATCTAAATTTGACCGGTGGGCTCGTCTTTTCTCAGCGCGTGCTTCTGCAGCTTCCGCAGCGCGGGATCTCGCGCGAGGACGCGTATAAGATCGTACAGCGCAACGCTATGAAGGTCTGGGCGGATCTACAAGAGGGCAAAAAAGCGATAAACGAAAACGGCGAGAGCCTATTTTTGCAAAATTTGCTCGCCGACGAGGAGCTACGCGCGAGCCTGGGCGAGGCAGAGATCAAAGAGTGCTTTGATTATGCGTATTACGCCAGGCACGTGGATGGGATATTTAAAAGAGTTTTTGGAAAGCAGGACGAAATTTAATGAAAGTACTAAAACGAAACGGACGCACGGAAGAGCTTGACGTAAGCAAGATCAAAAAATACACGAGCGAGGCGGTCGCTGGGCTAGCAAACGTGAGCCTAAGCGAGCTTGAGGTGGATGCGAAAATTCAATTTCGCGATATGATAACGACCGAAGAGATCCAGCAAACGCTAATCAAAACGGCCGTCGAAAAGATCGACATCGACCGCCCAAACTGGACCTTCGTCGCAGCAAGGCTGTTTTTATACGACCTTTATCACAAGGTCACGGGCTTTAGCGGCTACAACCACCTACGCGACTATCTGCAAAAAGGCGAAAAAGCAGGCCGCGTCATCCCTGGACTAAAAGAAAAATACGATCTGGACGACCTAAACGACTACATTAGGCCCGAGCGCGACTTGCAGTTTGCATATCTAGGTATCAAGACCCTATACGACCGCTATCTCATAAAAGACCGCAGCGGTGCGCCGATCGAGCTACCGCAGCAGATGTTTATGGCCATAGCGATGTTCCTCGCGCAAAACGAACTAGACTGCCAAGGCTGGGCGAAGAAATTTTACGACCTTATATCTAAATTTGAAGTCATGCTAGCCACTCCGACGCTCTCAAACGCCCGCACGACGCGCCACCAGCTAAGCTCCTGCTACGTGGGAAGTACGCCAGATAATATCGAGGGAATTTTCGATAGCTATAAAGAGATGGCATTGCTTAGCAAATTTGGCGGGGGTATCGGCTGGGACTGGTGCAAGGTGCGCGCTATGGGCGGTAGCATCGACGGACATAAAAATGCGGCCGGCGGTATAATTCCGTTTCTAAAAGTCACGAACGACATCGCCGTCGCCGTCGATCAACTAGGCACGAGAAAGGGCGCGATAGCCGTCTACGTCGAGCCGTGGCACATGGACGTGAGCGACTTCCTGGATCTGCGCAAAAACTCGGGCGAGGAGCGCCGAAGAGCGCACGAGCTATTTCCAGCGCTTTGGATAAACGACCTTTTCATGAAACGCGTCAAAGAAAACGCGCGCTGGACTCTCTTTGACCCCGCAGAAGTCGCCGATCTGTGCGATCTATACGGCGATGAGTTCGAGGAACGCTATCTAGCATACGAAAACGACGAAAAGATCCAAAAAAACGTCGTCATGGCAAAGGAACTGTGGAAGAAAATTTTAACTAGCTATTTTGAATCTGGCATGCCGTTTTTGTGCTTTAAAGATAATGCCAACAAAGCCAATCCGAACGACCACGACGGCATCATCAGAAGCTCAAATTTATGCACCGAAATTTTCCAAAATACGCAACCGAACTACTACAAGATCAAGATCACGTTTGATAACGGCTCCGAGCGGCTATTTGACGAAGAAGAAGACGTCACGGTCGATAGCGGCATAACCAAAAAAGCCAAAAAGCTAAGCGCGCTAGATAGCATCGGCGGCGAGCAAATTTTCATCGTCGAAAAAGAAAGCGTCGAGGGCAAAACCGCCGTATGCAACCTCGCGAGCATAAATTTAAGCAAAATCAACAAAAAAGATGACATCGAGCGCGTCGTGCCGATCGCCGTACGTATGTTAGATAACGTCATCGATCTAAATTTCTACCCGCACAAAAAGGTCAAACACACCAACCTAGTCTCTCGCTCGATCGGCCTTGGCGTGATGGGCGAGGCGCAGATGCTAGCCGAACGCGGCGTGAAATGGGGCAGCTACGAGCACCTAGCGCTGATTGATAGCGTGATGGAAAACATAAGCTATAACGCCATCTACGCCAGCTCAAATTTGGCGGTAGAAAAGGGCGTGTATCCGCTTTTTGAAGGCTCAAAGTGGAGCAGGGGAGTGATGCCTATCGATACGGCAAACGTAAACGCCAAAGCGCTTCTAAACGATAGAGGCGGGCTGTTTGACGAGAACGCCTGCGACTGGAGCAAACTACGCGAAAAGGTCAAAAAAGACGGTATGCGAAACGGCTATCTGATGGCGATCGCGCCGACGTCGAGCATCAGCATACTCGTGGGCACCACCCAGACGATCGAGCCCGTATATAAGCGCAAGTGGTTCGAGCACAACCTGAGTGGCATGATACCAAACGTCGTGCCGAATCTCAGCCCAGAGACGTGGCAGTTCTACACGCCTGCCTACGAGCTAGATCAGCGCATGCTCGTGCGTGCCGGCGCCATCCGCCAAAAGTGGATCGACCAAGGCCAAAGCCTAAATATTTTCATGAGTCTAGACAAAGCCAGCGGCGGATATCTGAGCGAAATTTACACGCTTGCGTGGGAGCTGGGACTAAAATCGACCTACTATCTACGCTCCGAAAGCCCTGATAGCGAAAAGCTAAATAACGTCGCCGATCGCTCGATCGAGTGCGAGGGATGTCAGTAAATCTATTTAGTAAAATTACGAGAGGATAAATTTGGAAAATAAAGATATTATTTTAGCTAAATGGCAAACCTGTGTAGAAATGGCAAATTCTATAAGCCAAAGGCGAGATACTTTAAACAATTTGTTTGTAACTCTCAACATGGCAATTCTAACAGCTATTTCAATTATATAGGATTTAAAATCTTTAATTGTTTCTTTGATTGGTGTTTTATTATGCTTTGCTTGGATTTTTATATTAAGAAATTTTAGAATTCTAAATAGTGAAAAATTTAAAGTCATTAATGATATTGAAAACAAACTACCAGAGAAACCATTTATTAAAGAATGGGAGCTTTTAAAAGATAGAAAATATATAGATAGGACAATACTTGAGTATTTTATTCCGTCAATATTTATAGTATCTTATATTGTTTTAATTATTATTTTAATATGTAATTATTCGTAAGGAAAAATTTATGTACAATTTGTTTATTAGTCACTCTTGGGCGTATGGAGAAGCATATGATAATCTTGTAAAGCTATTGAATGCAAAACCATATTTTTATTATAAAAATTATTCAGTTCCTAAAAATAATCCAATTCATAATGCGGGTAGTGATTGGGAGCTGAAAGAAGCAATAAAAAGGCAAATGCAGCCAGCAAGTTGCATTATTATATTGGCTGGAGTATATGCTACTTATAGCAAATGGATTAATATTGAAATAGAGTTGGCAAAAAGCATGAACAAGAAAATAATTGCTGTACAACCTTGGGCAGCAGAAAGAACCTCTATGGTAGTTAAAAACTCTGCCGACAGGATAGTTAAGTGGAGTACAGATTCTATTGTTGATGCGATACGAGAACTTTGTTAGTAGGAATAATTACATGAGTTATTTTTTACCCTTGTTATCTATATAAGATTATTTGTAAAAATTTAGTAAATTTATACTATCACTATTTGGTAAGGAATTTAAGATTTGTATAAAAAAGACCGCTCTCGCGGCCTTTAAATTTCGCGGCTTACATACACCCGCAGCCGCAGCCTCCGCTTGATTTTATTGCGTCAAATACCGCGTCATAGTTTGGCTCGTCCGTGATCTCGGGGACGATTTGTTTGTGGATGATGACGCCGTCTTTGATAACGAAAACAGCTCTGGCTAAAAGCCCAGCAAGCGGTCCTTCGCCGATGATTACGCCGTATTTTTCGCCGAACTCTCTAGCTCTAAAGTCGCTACCGACTTTTAAATTTTTGATGCCCTCCGTAGAGCAAAATCTACCCATCGCAAACGGCAGATCCATAGAAATCACGCTTAGTTTGATCGCCGCTTTGGCTGCCATTTTTTCGTTAAATTTACGCGTTTCCGTCGCGCAAACGCCCGTATCTAGCGACGGAACTGCGACTAGTATCTCGATGCCGTTGTTGCCGCCGACCTTAAACTCGCCTAGATCCTGCCCGACTAGCGCGACCTCGGGCGCACATGAGCCTACAAATACCTCTTCGCCTTTTAGCACGACGTCTGCGCCGTGAAATTTGACTTTTGCCATATTTTTCCTTTGTTTTAAATTTAATCGTAACGCGGATATTACCATACTTTTAACAATGGCTGAAAAACAAAAGTATGCAGCGGAATTTAAGACGGTAGTTATCTACAAAGTGCTATACTATTTGACATCAATTATCAAGGAGTGACAAATGAGCGACAAAGAAATCTTAGCTTCGCTCGAAGCAAAGCGCACGAAATGCGTCGTTTACACCCGCGTAATGGGCTATCACCGCCCTGTAGAGAGCTTTAACCTCGGTAAAAAAGGCGAGCATAAAGAGCGCGTCAAATTTTGCGAGCCAAAATCCCGCTAAACTCCTGCGAGTAGAACGTGAAAGACGCTGGTTTTCCGCTTTACTCGCTCACCCCCTTTACGACTCTCGACTACCCCGACAAAACGGCCTGTATAGCGTGGTTTGCGGGCTGCAACATGCGCTGCGCCTATTGCTACAACGTCCCTATCGTCACAGGCGCTGGACAGATCAGCTGCGCCGAGTTTATCAACTTTTTAGACAAGCGCAAAGGCAAGCTTAGCGGTGTGGTTTTTAGCGGCGGCGAATGCACGCTTAGCCCAGCGTTTTTACCGCTAGCTCGCGAAGTAAAGTCGCGCGGATTTTCGCTCAAAGTCGATACCAACGGTTCAAATTTGACCGCGCTTGGACAGGCTATCTCGTTAAATTTGATCGACTATATCGCGCTTGATTTTAAAGCACCGAAAGAGAAATTTCTAAAGGTTACCGGCTCGAATTTATATAAAAACTTCTTGCAAACGCTTGAGTTTTTGCTGCAAAGCAGCCTTAAATTTGAGGTTAGAACGACGGTGCACGCGGACTTGCTAGACGAAGCCGATATCTCAGAGATGAGCGAGATTTTGTACGAGCACGGATATAGAGGCGTTTACTATCTACAAAATTTTCTCGACACGGGCGAAAATTTCGGAAATTTGACGCAGGCGAAGGTCAAATTTGATCCAAATTTGATACGTTCAAATTTAGAAATAGGGCTTAGGAATTTTTAGTAAATTTAGTCAAATTTGGCACTCAGAGGAGCAAATTTGACGCCCAAAATCTCACAAATCATCACTTCCAGTTGTGATATTTACTAATTTTAATAAACGTCACGATCTTTTTTAGCTCGGGCACGTCGCTTAGAGCCTGCACTTTTACGCTATATTCGCCTTTTTCGAGCTCTGCTCGGAGCAAAACTTTATCGTGCGCAAAGCCTCCGTTTGGCGCGCTGTACCATGAAGTTGCGCCGTATTTTGACAGATCAAAGGTTTCGGTTAGGGCGCTCAAATTTTGCTTTAGATCGTTCATTTCGCCGCCTTTTGCGTAGCTTATTTTGCGGTTTTGCATGGATTTTAGCGCTACTTTTAGCAAGATTTTTTCGCCCGTACAGGCCGCTTTTTCCTCTTCGCTCGTACCAATTGGCTCAGGGACGCCTTGCGTCGTATAACCGTAGTATCCGGCTAGCTTAGCTGTCGTAGTCTTCTGGCAAAACCACTTCGTAAACGCCTCGCTACCGTATCCCGGGAATACCTCTTCGCCACGTTTTTCTTCCTCTTTTTGCTTTTGCGGATCTTGCGCGTAGATGAAACTTATCTCGTAGATACCGGTCTTTTTGACGGTAAAATTTATATCGGTCGCGCTGCCGGCCTCCGACATATCGGCCTCTTTGTAAATGCCGTCATCAAGCGCATCGTCACCCAAAAAATCAAACCCATAATAAAAAGTCGCATAAAAAGCACCGCTAAAGAGCAGTAAAAATAGACAAAATTTGACCTTCAAATTTGACGTTTTATCTGTTTGGCGCGTAGGTTTTTACCTCATATAACAAGAAATCATACACGCGTTGTTGCACGAGACCTTCGTATTCGTCGGCGTCGATGAGCCTGCGTAGGTGTTCGAAGTCGATCTTTAGCGCGTAGTTTTTGTTAGCTCTGATGGCCTGATCGATCGCCAAGAGCAAGCTATCAAGCGTCATCGGGTCTTTGCGTTTGATACGGGAGACGTATTCTTTGGTGGTTTCTATAAGTACGCGTTTGCGGTTTTCGTCGCCGCCGTAAATTTCACTCGAGATATCGTATAAATTTTCAAAATCGTCCTCTTCGGGATTGAGTTTAGCCGAGATGATAGCCGCAAAGACCTTCGCGCGAAACTCCAGCGAGCGGTGGTGATAGACCAAAAACTCCCTAAACAACGACAAAAATTTACATTTTATATCAAATCCCATGTTGCCGCCTAAAATATATTTAAGTAAAATTTGAGTAAAATCGCTCTTGCCCTTTCTTAGACCTGTGCAATGTCTCTTCTAGGCACCGCTTCAGGGTGGGAACACAGCAGAGCACTTAGGCTAGGCGTGTGCCGCAGTCATCTGAGAGAGGGTTTTTTAAACCTGCAAAAGCGAAAAATGCTCCTTAAAATCAACGCAAACTTTTAAGAAATTCACTCCGTCCAAGCTCTGATTTTTCTGAAAAAATTTATCCATATTATTAAAGCCTTCGGTTAGTTCGTTTGACTTTACGCCATAGCTGATCGATATCCCAGCCTCGAAAAAAGCCGCGAGCTTGTCGCAAAATTTAAGCGCTTTGCCGTCGATGGCGTTAAATTTATCCTCATTTACGTTTTCCATCGTGCCTTCGTGATGCAGAGGCTTTTTCTCGCAGACCCTATTTTCAAACTCGTTTTTGATAAATTTGCCATTTTCCATACGGATGCCGAGGATGTAACTAAACTCGTCTCTAAAATTTTCAGGCACGAAAGGCAAAATTTTCTCGTCTATCAGGCGCATTTCGTATTCGCTGATTATCTCGTTTAGCCCTTCGATACCGTATTTTACGGGGCTAATGATATCGCGCGTTAACGACTCTGGCAGATCGTGAAAGAGCGCGCAAAAGAAGTTATTTTCTAGCCTTGATTTGCAGGCCTTAACCTCAAGCGAGTAAAAATAACTCAAAATCGCCACGACTAACATATGGCCTAGAACCGCCGTTTCAGGTATACGCGGCGTCTGCGCCCAGCGCTTTTGAAAGCGCAGTCTGCCGGCTAGATCTACTAGCTTGGCTAGCTTTTGATTCATCACGATTTTACGCACGCCTATTAGCTCGTAGTAATCCTCCAGCTCCTCCTCCACGCGCGCTTTTAGCTCGTCTATGTCGCTTAAAAATTTGCTCGTTTGATAAACGATCGAAAACTCCCAGCGCGTCGCGAGATAGCTAGCGGCCTTTAGGATCAGGCGCTCTTTGGCGTGAGCTTTGTCTTTGTGCGTGAGATAGCGGCGCATCCGTTCTAAAAATTTACCGTCCTCGACGTCTTTTACGAGCCCTTCTAGGATCGTTAATACCCAGGCGTTTATCTGCTCGTTTTTGGTTTTTTGCATCTGATGAAACACATCGGGGCGTATATCCGTGACCACGACTCGCGCGAGAAACTCGAAAATACCGGCCTCGATGATGTAGTTCATATTGGCGCCGTGCTCGAGCTTTGCGATAAAATACGCGATGATAAATTTATGGGCCTGCTTATCAAGCTCAACTAAATTCGTCATCTTTGGATAGTCATTCCAGCGCGAGATGGACGCGGCCTTAAAGATGTGCTCGATCAGCTGCGCGCTTATCATTTATCTTCCGATGATTTTTTCACGACGCGGGCACGCTTTTCGCCGGCAAATTCAGGCTTTTTAAAGCCGTCTTTGCTGCCCGATCTTCGCGGTTTATCGTCAAATTTATCTTTACTACTCGCGCGAGGTTTTCTATCACCGGTTTTTGTATCTCTTCTATCGGCTCCGAAACTCTTACCGCGAGAGCCGTCTTTGCTAAATTTAGACTCGCGTCCGCCGTAACCGCTTCTATCGAAACTTCGCTCGCTATCTCTCGTAAATTTCTCAAATTTCGGCGCTTCAAAGCTTTGCTCTTGCGTTTTTTTGATTATCTCGTCCGAGCAAATTTCGATCACCGTATGGACGTTGCCGCGAGGGTTAAAGTCGCCCGTGATTTTCATCCATTTTGGAGCTAGCTTTCGCTCTAAAACTTCGTAAATTTCGTTTATGCTATCTTCGTGGCTGATGTTGCGCGTCATAAAACTGTTGATATAGAGTTTGATAGCTTTTAGCTCGACGACGAATTTAGCCGGCACGTACTCGAGATAAATTGTAGCAAAGTCTGGATACCCAGAGCGCGGGCATAGGCAGCAAAACTCCGGTAACGTGATCTTGATCTTATAGTCGCGCTCGTGCTTATTTTCCCAGATTTCCAGGTCTTTTTCTACGTCAAATTCGTTTATTATTTTCTCGCCGTATTTTGGCTCTACGACCTCATTTTCTTGCATTTTTTTCCTTTAAATTTCTTTTGGCTTCTCTATGAAAAAGCCCTGCGCGAAGTCGGTCTGATAGCGCTCCGCGATGTTGTAAAACTCGTCGTCCTCCACAAATCTCACGATGGATTTTACGCCTACTCTTTTTGCGGTCAAATTTAGATTTTCAAAAAGCGTTTTAAATTTGTCGTTTTTGATATTTTTGTTAAATTCGATGTCGTAGATAACAAAATCTATCGGCAAATATTTAAAATATTCAAAGCCCGCGTTGTTGCCGCCGAATTTATTAAGCGCAAATCGGAAACCTAGATTTTTATACTCCGTTAAAATTTCTCTAAATCTATTTATCTCGTCGTATACCAACTTCTCGCTAAACTCGAAAATAACGCGATTTGGATCGATTTTACCTAGCTGTACGAACTCTTTTATAAAATTCGTAAATTTTAAATTTCTAATCGAAACCGACGAAATTTCGACCACGATCGGATCTTCGTCTTTAAATTTAAGCTCGGATAGCTTTTTGATGACGTTTATGTCAAAAAGCACCTCATAGCCGTTTTTGTTCGCGATATTTTGCACTTTTGCTTTTGAGACGAGACCTTGCTTATCGGTATAGACTTTTACGATGATATTTTTTAAATTTTGCCCGAAGCGAAGGCTTTTTACGAGCTGAGTTTGAAAGATAAATCTTTGCATATCGATGCAGTTACATACGTCTTTTTCAAGATCGTCCGTGATATCCACTTTATCTTCGCTATCGCTCTCGTTTAGCTTTTGGATGAGATATGAGACCGAGTTTTTGAGGCTTGCCGAGTGATTTATGTCTATAGCGTCAAATTTGATCTTTAGCTCGATATTGTAGATTCCGTCGCTCAAAATGCTCTTTTCAAAAACGTTTAAAAGGTGGATGAGCTCGGTGCTTTTACTCTCGCAAAAGATCAGAAAATATTCGTTTGAATATCTACCGATGAGAGTGTTTTTAGACACTTTTTCGTTTAGAAATTTTTCCAGCCGCTCGACTAGTCGTTTTAGCAAAATATCGGTGCTAACAAAGCTATAACGCTCGTTTATATCGTTTAAATTTTCTATCTTTAGCATTAGCATATTGCCGCCGCTTTTGCCTTTAAATTTAGAAGCTTGCTTTGATAAAAGTCTTAAAATTTCGTCTCTATTATAGGCTTTTGTTACTTGATCGAGTACGCTCGTTTGAAAGCTTTGATAAATTTTATAAGCCGTAAAATAAACTTGACATAGAACCAAAATAGTGATCAAAATGATGTCATTGACGTCAAAATCTATTTGATCTTTTTTAACGAAAATATACATCAAAATGATAACGCTTAAAATAAAAATAGAAGAGATTTCAAGCGCGGTTTTAAACCTGTTTGATCGTTCTTTTAGTTCTGATTTTAGCATTTTACACGTCCAAATGTTTCACGTCTTTTGCGTGCTCTTGTATGTAGTTTCTTCGCGGTTCGACCTCATCGCCCATAAATAGATTAAACGTATCCGACGCGCTTACGGCATCGTTTATGTTTATTTTTAGCAAACGACGATTTTCTGGATTCATCGTCGTTTCCCACAGCTGTTCTGGATTCATCTCACCAAGGCCTTTATAGCGCTGTATATAGGCGCCTTTTTTGGCATTTTTTTCGATCTCGTCTAGTACGTCTATCACGTCGCCTTTTAGCTCGATACCGCGCTCTTTTATTTTTTGGCTGATATAAAGTGCCTCTTCGTAAAGCGGATTTGTAAACAAATTTTCATTTACCAAAAGCTCTTCTAGGCCGCTTTCGGTTTGTACGTAAATTCTAGCTTCTTCTTCGCTGACGTATGAGTTTAGGATATTGTGTCCCTGCGCCTCTAAATAATTTTTCAAAATTTCATAAATTTCGCCGTAGTTTTTTGAAACGATATCAGGATTTTCGATCATATATCTAACCGCGGAAATCACGCTAAATCGCTTTTCAAGTTCTTTTAACACGTTTCTGTAAGCCGCGACTATCTTTAAAAAGTCTATAAGATCAGCATTTCCTATACCTTCAAACTCGACCCCTTCGATGCCGGTTTCTATTAGAAATTCATTGAGCGCTCTTTCGTCTTTTAGATAAATCTCTTTTTTACCCTTTTTATAGCGGTAAAGAGGCGGCTGAGCTAGATAGATGTGACCGTTTTCCACGACTTTATGCAAAAATCTAAAGAAAAACGTTAAAAGCAGCGTCTGAATATGGCTACCGTCGACGTCGGCATCGGTCATGATTATGATCTTGTGGTAGCGAAGCCTTTCAGCGTCAAATTCGTCGCCGATACCGCAACCTAGCGCGGTTATCATGTTTTTTATTTCGTCTGATTTTAAAATTTTATCTAAGCGCGATTTTTCGACGTTTAAAATTTTACCTTTTAACGGCAAAATAGCCTGAAACACTCTATCTCGTCCTTGTTTAGCCGAGCCGCCCGCAGAGTCGCCCTCCACCAGATAAAGCTCGCTAATGGTAGGATCTTTACTCTGGCAGTCGGCTAGTTTACCAGGCAGCGTTCCTATACTTAGACCCTCTTTTTTACGCGTTAGATCGCGAGCTTTTTTCGCCGCTTCGCGTCCGCGCGCCGCCATCAGCGCTTTTTCCATTATCGCACGAGCTTCGATCGGATTTTCTTCAAAATACTTACTAAGTACCTCAAAAACCATCTTTTGAACGATCGGTTTTACGTAGCTTGAGCCTAGTTTTCCCTTAGTTTGGCCCTCAAACTGCGGCTCTGGTACCTTTACGCTGATAACTGCGATGAGGCCCTCGCGGATATCTTCGCCCGTGATTTTTGTATCTTTTTCGCGGGCTGCGGCGTTTGCGGCGATGTAGTTTGTTATCACGCGTGTTAGACCAGCGCGAAATCCCGCCTCATGCGTACCGCCGTCAGGAGTTTTGATGTTATTTACGAAGCTTAGTAAATTTTCGCTATAAGTGTCGTTGTACATCAAGGCAAAATCGACCAAAACGTCCTCTTCGCCGCCGCTAAAAGATACCGCTTTACTTACGGCTTCGTTTTTATTTAAATCAGTTACGAAGCTTTCAAGTCCGCCTTCATAGTGAAAACTCTCGCTTCTACCGTTTCTTTGATCTTTAAAATTTATCGTGATTTTTGGGTTTAGATAGGCTAGTTCTCTAAAGCGTTTGGTTAAAATTTCATCGTCAAATTCCGTAACCTCAAAAATGCTATCATCAGGCCAAAACTCCACCTGAGTACCAGTTCTATTTGTGTTTTTGATAACCTCAAGATCGCTTTGAGGAATACCCTTTGAGAATTCTTGTCTATGTAGTTTGCCGTCGCGTTTGATATTTACGACCAGTTTTTTAGAAAGCGCATTTACGACGCTAACGCCGACGCCGTGCAGACCGCCTGAAACCTTATAAGTATCTTTATCAAATTTACCGCCTGCATGAAGTACGGTTAAAACGACCGTTGCGGCTGAAATTTTCTCCGTAGGGTGCATATCTACCGGTATACCGCGTCCGTTATCGCTGATTATCGCTGAGCCTTCGCGCGTTAGCTCAATATCGATCGTATCGCAGTAGCCAGCCATCGCCTCATCTATTGAGTTATCGACGACCTCGTAGATCATGTGATGTAGGCCGCTTATGTTAGTATCGCCGATGTACATGCCGGGGCGTTTTCTAACCGCTTCAAGCCCTTTTAAAACTTTAATATTTTCCGCGCCGTAATTTTGCTGCATTATTTACCTTTGTTATTTTATAAATTTATCGGCATGATTACCGTTTTTAGCTCGTTTGAGCTCACCGTAAAGGCTAAATTCGAGTCGTTAAATCCAAATTCGAAATGCTCCTCTTCGATGCTTTGTAAGAAATCAAGCAAGTATCTATTTTTCACGCCGACGTAGATTTCTTCTTCTAGTCCGGTTGCAAATTCTATCGTTGTTTTAGCCTCAGAGTTATCCTCTACGATGCTTTCAAAGCTTATGGTTTGAGGAGCAAATACGATTTTCGTGCTCTCAGAGATGATTGAGACGGTTTTGATGCCTTCTACCATTTTATCTCTGCTTAGTCTTAGTCTTCGTTTGATTTCTTGCGGGATTACTCTGTTGTAGTCAGGAAATCTGCCGTTTATAAGCTTTGTAAAAAACTCGAAATTTGCACTTTGAGCGATCAGGGTCGTATCGTCGTAGTAAATTTCGATCTTATCAAAAAATAGCTTTTGAATTTCGCTAATGGCTTTTTTCGGGATTATCAAAGAAAATTCGCTTTGAGTCGGCGTTTCAAATCTAAATACGCTAAGCCTTTTCGTGTCGGTACCGACGATATTTATGTAGTTTTGCTTGATGTCTATAAGTGCGCCGTTTAGTTCAAATTTAGGGTTATTATTGTCGATGCTTGTAAAAATTTTCTTTAAACTTCGTCCAAGCATTACGGCATCGACTTCAAATTTATTTTTATTTTCTATCGTCGGGAAATTTGGAAAATCTTCAAATTTATACATCGGAAGCTTATATTTTGAGTTTTTTTGTTTTATGTAGAGGTAGTTATTTACCGTCTCTAGTGTGATTTCTTCGTCTTTTAAGCTTCTTATGATGTCAAGTAATTTCTTACCGTTTGCAGTAGCGTTTCCTTCGTCCATTATTTTGACGTTTGAGAGTTTATAGGCTAGACCGATCTCGTGGTCTGTTGCTTTGATATTTAGGATACCGTCTTTAGCTCCGATAAATATATGCGAAGTTATAGCGCTTAGATCTTTTTTCTCTAGGTAAGAATTGCTATTTGTTACGATGCTTTCTAAAGCGTTTTTATTAATCGCGACTTTCATTTTTTTCCTTTTGTTTTTAAATTTCTTTTAGTAGCATTAGTAGGGGGCGTGAAAAGTTTAAAACTGCTTTTATTTGCTTTAAATAGGACATTTGCGGCGTTAAAAAAACGGTTTATTTTTTCACTTTTATTCACGTTTTTACTCTTTGGTTAAAATTTTATTCTTTAGTTCTTCGACGCGAACTTTAAAATATTCATTCGTTTCTATTAGTTCGTTTATTTTTTTTATGCTGTGGCTTACTGCCGAGTGATCTTTCATGTTGAAAAATTGTGCGATCTGCGGCATCGAGTTTGGCGTCAAATTTTTAGCCAGATATATCACTATGCGTCTAGCTTCGACGATATTTTTCGAGCGGGATTTACTTTTCATATCGCTTGGTTTGACATTTAGCTCTTTGCTCACGATTTCAACGATATTTTCTAGGTTTATATTTTCGCGTTTTTCTTTTATCTGATCGCGCAGGATATTTTTGGCAAACTCTAGCGTGATTTCCTGCCTCATGAGCCTTGCGTAAGCGTTTAAATTTATTATTGCGCTTTCGATTTCTCGAATGTTGTCGCCCATGTTTGTTGCGATATAGTTTATGACGTCTTTGTCGAGGTAAATTTTATCAAATTCGCACTTTTTCTTGATGATTGCGATTTTGGTATCGAGCTCCGGTGGCGTGATATCGGCGATGATACCCCACTCAAAACGCGTTCTTAGCCTATCTTCAAAGCCTTTTAGTAGCTTTGGCTGGCGGTCCGAGGTCATCACGATCTGGCCGTTTTTAGCGTGAAGCTCGTTAAACGTATGGAAAAACTCTTCTTGGATTTTATCCGTTTTGCCTAAAAACTGTACGTCGTCGATGAGTAAAACGTCGCAGTTTCGGTACTTTTCGCGAAATCGCTCCATCGAGTGGTTGTTGAGGTTATAGGTAAAATCCGTTATAAACTGCTCGCTCGTGACGCAAATAACCATTTTGCCGCCGTTTAGGCAAAAATTTCCGACTGATTGCAAAAGGTGAGTTTTGCCAAGTCCCGTCGGGCCGTAGATAAAAAGCGGATTGTAAATTTTACCCAGCTGCTCGGATACGGCTTTCGCGCTTAAAAATGCAAATTGATTCGAGTCGCCGACGACGAAATTTTCAAAAGTGTAGCTTGGATTTAGCAGGCTGCTTTGCGCTTTTATCTCTTTTACGTCCACTTTTTTAGCCGGTTTGCTTTGCGTTTTGGTCGCGGCTAGGACGTTGATTACGGGCTTTTGTCCAGTTTTTACTTCAAAAAGATGAGCGATTTTGGAGGCGTATTTGGTCTGGATAAATTTGGCGATAATCTCGTTTGGCGCGTTAAATACGACGTTCGTCGAATTTGAGCTTTTTTCGTTAAATTTAAGCTGCTTGATGTAGCATTCAAATTCCGACGGTAAAATTTCTTTGGAAAGTAGCTCCAAAACCTCGTTTGCGACCAAATTTTTGCCTTTAAGATTAATTCGCTAGATTTTATCTTAAATTTGTTAAAATGGCGTTGAAATTCGTTTTTCACGCCGTGAAAAAAGCGTGAAAAACCGTTGAAAAGGATGAGATGAAAATTTTAGGAATCGATCCGGGATCGCGAAATTGCGGCTATGCAATCGTCGAAAAGACGCCCGTGAAAACTATTTTGATCGAGGCGGGACTAATCAAAATAAAACTGAATTCTTTGCAGTATCAAATCACCGAACTTTGCGAGGGACTTGACCTGATTTTTAAAAATCATAAATTTGACGAAGTGGCGATCGAGGACATATTTTTCGCTTATAATCCAAAAACGGTTCTAAAGCTCGCGCAGTTTCGAGGCGCGCTCAGTCTTAAAATTTTACAGCTTCACGGTGATTTTGCCGAGTATACGCCGCTTCAGGTTAAAAAAACGGTCACGGGCAAAGCCAAGGCCGACAAAGAGCAGGTGGCCTTTATGGTTAAGAAAATTCTCGGTATAACAAAGGAGATCAAACCGCTTGACATCACCGACGCTATCGCTATCGCGCTAACGCATGCGAATAATTTACGCTTAAAATAAGTTCAAATTTTTGATTGTTATTTATTAAATTTTGGCTTCAAATTTTGCCCATTTTTAGCGCAAAATTTGATTGCTTGAAAATTTATCTCCGCGCTCAATCAACTACCTCGATCCCCGCATCCGCGCAGGCTTTTCGCGCCTTTTTGGATATGCCTATGCCGGTCGTTTCGATTTTTTTAAGATTTTTGAGGGGCACAAGCTCGGCAGCATCGATGTTTTTAATGTCGAAAAGATCGTCCTCGCCGTCCCAATCAGGCGCGATTTGCAGGTAAATTTCATTTCCGCCGTCAAGATAGAGCTCGCTCACCCGCTCCACCAAATCCGCAGGGACCGGATAGTCCTTGAACCACTTTTTGGCTTGCGGCAGCGCGCCGAAGTCCGCATACGGATCGATGCCGCGCTCCTCGCAGTACTCAAACACGTCAAATTTAGGCTGTAGCAGGGCTTTTTCATACATCAGCTCGTTCATCACGGCGATTTTGAAATTGAAATTTTTAAACGCTAGCGTCTCACCGGCCGCGCGCGGAAGCTTAAATTTATCGCTCGGCTTTCGTTTTACCTTTTTCGTTTTCTGATTGATACAGACGCGCCCTATCGGCATTTTCGCAGCTCGCACGATGTCTGCGATCTCGTCGGTGTCGCGCTTAGCGAAGCGCTCGGCGAAGTCCATCGCGCCTATACGCTCCTGCACGGCCTGCGCGAGTGCTAGCGATACTTCAAATTTACCTAGGCTAAGCTCCAAAAATATATATGCGCCGCGCAGCTCCTGCTCGGGTACGGCCTCAAGCGGCGGCCTGCCATCTATCGTGAACGCGCCGCCGTAGAGCTTGCGCGGAACCTCGTGCTGCACGCCCTTTGCGACCTCAAGCATCAAAATTATCTCGGAAAGCTTCGGTTCTGCGAGCTCTCCTGCGCGCCCGTCTGCGCGCACGAAGGCGAAAATCCCCGCCTCATCCCAAAAATAGCGGCTTTTTCCATCTCCGTCATCGATCACGCGCGGCTGGCCCAAGGCTTCGTTAAATTTAGCCAGATCAAACCCGCAGTTTACGCCGCCGATGAAAACGCCGTCTGAGCGCACGTCGACGTTGAATTTATCCTTTTTAAAAATATCAAATAGTCCCATTTTGTCGCTCCTGATTTTTCCTTAAATTTCGTCTTAAATTTTCACACAGCATTGCTTTTATCTTGGAGGCGGCACAAAGCGCTTTATTATTCTTGATTTACGTGATCTTCAAAGATAAATTTATGCTCCTGTGGTAGCGACTCGTAAAGCTTTAGCGAGAGGTTTCTGATCTCCCAAAGCGCTGATTTTGAGCTGCGAAGCGAGAGGAAATTTTGCAAACTGCGCGCGTTTACGCTCCACGTGAGCTCGGTTTTGTAGCACTCTGGCAGGCAGTATTTGACGATGTCGAGGCTTTTTGTCGTATTTGCTAGGATTTCGCGCAGGTTTTCTAGCGCTTTGATGCTTGCGTTATCGACCGTTTCGTCGCCCGTTAATACTATAAATCTCGCCGCCCGCTCAAAGTCGCCAAGCTCAAATTTAGCCTCTTTTTTTAGCTCTTTTAGCGTGTAGCGCGTTGATTTGACGCTGAGGCTTGCTACGCGGTGACGGGCTAGCTCTTGTAGCAGGGCGCGCGAGATGCCTTGGATGTAGAAGTTGTAGGAAAGGTGCTCAAGCGTGCTGGCGTGTTTAAATTTATTGCCGACACGCTCGATGAGCTCGACGTCTTTTTCTCCGCCGTTGTCGCCTTTTTCAAAGCTTTGCCAACATGTGCGGATCGCATGCGAGCAGATATTTAGCGGGGTGTAATTTAGAAGCGTTACTTGCATTTTTGACTCTTTTAGCTAAATTTAGCGGTAAATTTAGCTAAAAATCAATAAAAATTTGATTTTATATCCAATAGTTGGGCAAATTTACCCTTGTACGATTGCGATGTCGAGTTTTTTATTCATGCAGTCGGTTAAAAAAATATTAATGAGCGTCTGGTATGGTACGCCTTTTTTATTTGCCATATTTTTAAAATATTCTATTGTATCGGCATTTATATTCATCGAAATTTGCTTTTTTAACTGCTTGTCTACATACGGATTTTTTATCGCTTTTGAGAAGTCGTATTCTTTTTTCATTTTCGCTCCTTATATTGTTTGGCTTCGCTTTTTGTTGCTTTTCTTGAAGAGATTATTCTGATCGTATCGTTTTCGCGGTAACAATGTACGACGAGTAAAATTCTCTCCTTTTGACTCATGCCTAAAATTAAAAATCTTTCTTCATCGTTTGAATGATCTTCGTCAAAAAGCACTAACGCAAATTCGTCGGCAAATACGCTTTTAGCTTCTTCAAAATCGACCCCGTGCTTTGCGACATTTAGCCGTTCTTTGATCAAATTCCATTCGTAATTCATAATGTGATTATAATGATAGAATAATTATAAAAAGATAAATTCGGCTCTCAAAAAGAGAGCCGATGAGGTAAAATTATTTTAATTGAAGCAGCGTGTTTAGCATTTCGTCGCTCGTGGTGATCGTCTTTGAGTTGGCTTGGAAGCCGCGCTGTACGACGATGAGCTGAGTTAGCGAGCGAGATAGATCGACGTTACTCATCTCTAGGCTTGAGGCTGAGATCTTACCGCGTCCGGCCGTTTGAGCAGCGCCGATGATAGGATCGCCGGAGTTTGCCGTGCGTGAGAAGAGGTTTCCGCCTTCGCCGGCTAAGCCTTGATTGTTTGCAAATTTAGCTACGCCCACTTGCGCTAGTCCTAGGCTTCTACCGTTCGTAAATGATCCTACTAGCGTTCCGCTTTGATCTATCCTGATACCGTTTAGCTCGCCGCTAGCGTAGCCGTCTTGGCTGATATCAGCGGTGCTTGAGTTATTATCGGTGCTCGTTAGTCCGTCGGTGGTCTGCGTAGTACCGAATTTTAGCTCGATGTGCTGGCCGATAGCCGAACCGTTTTGCGCGCCGAAAGTGATACTGGCAGGACTATACGTCGCTAGCGAGCCGTCCGGGTTAAATCTCACGTAACCTGTTACTACGTTTCTAGGCTCGACCGTATTTATAGAGTTTGGTTCGGCTACTTGGATAACCATCGTCCACTCGGTTCCGCCGTTTTCTGTGTAACCGCGTTTTACGAAGTCCATTTTTATATTATGCTTCGTACCTAAGCTATCGTAAAGATCGGTGCTAGAGCTATGAGCGGCCATGTTTAGGCTATCGGTTACCCTAGTTGAACCGCCTGCGCTTAAAGATCCTGAAATTGGCGCCATAGATGCGGTAAATTTGACGTTTTCCGTTACGTTTTTAGTAGCGTTCGTTAAACCGGTTACAGAGATATTCATATCCTTGGCGCCTGCAGCGCTAGGATTTTTAAATTGATATTGACCGTGTTCGTTTACCGTTACTTCTACGCCGTTGTTATCATTGGTCGCAGCTAGAGTAGTTGGGTTTTGCTCATGGGTATAGTTTGTAAATTTTCTAGCATCCTCTTGCATAGCTTCACGCAAGTCCTCAGTTGTTGTTACTTCTCTTTCATGCGCATCATCATAAGTATGCGTAGCGGCCACATTAGTTTTATTGTAAACATACTGATATGCGGTTATTATTTTAGTATTGACAAAATCTGTTCCTGTCCAATCAGCAGGATTATTTACAGTCATTTTTATATTTTTTGTATTGACTGTAGTTCCAATATTGTTCCTATTTGTTAGAACTAGCTTATTACCGTTTGTTACGCTTGCTTCTACGCCGGTTTCGCTATATTTTCCGTTTATTAGAGCTGCTAATTGACCTATGGTCATTATATTAGTACCGGTTATATTCTGCCCATTTAAAGTTATGTTAAGATTTTTGCCTGGGGCTGGAGGGGTAGCAAAAGTACCGTCTGCAGCCGCACCTAAATCTAGCGCATTGGTTTTGGCGTCTGCATAGCTAGCCCATATGCCTTGTCCGCCGGTTCCCTGGGCGTCTCTTAGGTTATATGCATCGCCGTTGCTATTAAACAATACTCCCAAATCGGCTCCGCGCTCCGTCATCCTTTGTTCGCCGTTCCTATTTACGTAGAATCTATTTTCTCCGACGTTATTTTCATCGTGTATTTCGTTGGCAGTTCTTGCGCCGTCGTTATTGAGATCAACCCAGTTGTGATGCTGATCTAGCTTATAGATAGGTATCTTTTTATTTCCTACGTCGTTACCGCTGTCCAAGTTTCCTTTTAGCGCGATGTTTGTTGTAGCGCGAGCAGGCACGGTTAGGCCGACTGGAATCTTTATATCGCCGATAGGTCTAGTAGGATCTATCTCTCCCGTTTCCTCGTCCCTCATCCAGCCTTGCACGATATTTCCGCCGTTATCGACGAAGTTACCTTCGCTGTCTCTTGAAAAGTCGCCGTTTCTGGTGTAGTAGGTGGTTTTGCCGCCGTCTGAGCTCACCATGAAAAATCCATCGCCTTGAAGCGCGATATCGGTTTGTTTGTCGGTGGTTTGCAGCGAGCCTTGCTTAAAAATCCTCGTAGTGGAGTTTATCTGCGTGCCGAGGCCAACTTCCATGTTATTTACGCCGCCGTGTTGATTTTGCGGTGCGGTGGCGATACGCGAAGTTTGGTAGATAAGGTCGTCGAAATTTGCACGGTTGTATTTAAATCCGACTGTGTTGACGTTAGCGATGTTGTTACCCTCAACATCCATAGCGATCTGGTGAGCTTGTAGTCCCGTAACGCCCGACCAAAGTGATCTCATCATAGCTTTATCCTTTTTGAAAAGTGAATTTTAAGATGACTTAAGCAAAAGACGTTCCAAATTTAAATTTGATTTTAGTTTAGTATTTGCGAAGGTAGTAGCGAAAAAGAGTATATGAGTTAAAATTTGTAAATTTACTTCAAATTTAAGCAGAAAAAGTTAAGGCGAAGTATTTTGAGATGATTTTTGGGGCTGTGCGGCTAAAATTTTGCATAGGCTAGACATATGGTCTGCCGAGCAAAATTTTAGCAAACTCCGCAAAAAGCACTCAAAAGACGAGACTAGATCAGAGAATCATCGCTCCGATAACGCCGCCGATTAGTAGCGGTATATTAAAGAATATAAAAGTCGGCACGCACGTATCATATATGTGGTTGTGCTGGCCGTCGGCATTTAGACCGCTCGTAGGCCCTAGTGTACTGTCGCTAGCAGGGCTGCCCGCATCGCCCAGAGCCGCCGCGATACCAACTAGCAGGATGATAGCCGCCGGAGAAAATCCCAGCGAAAGCGAAAACGGCACGTAGATCGCCGCGATGATCGGTATCGTGCCAAAGCTCGTGCCGATACCCATAGTAACGAGCAAGCCGATAGCCAGCATCAGTATCGCGCCGCCTATTTTGCCGCCTGCGACCGCGCTAGCAAAGCTCACTAGCTGCTCGATACCGCCACTCTCGCGTAAAACCGAGCCAAAGCCCGCGGCAACGAGCATGATAAATGCGATAAAGCCCATCATCGCTAGGCCGCTGTCCATGATTTTGTCGATTTTACGGTACTCGATACCGCCGAAAATGACCATAACTAACAGTCCTAAAAGCGCGCCAAGCGGCATACTCTCGGTATAAATTTGCACTCCAAACGCCGCAACCGCGCCGCCAAGCACCGCCCACTCTTTTTTCGTCATTTTTAGGCTTGCGGCCAACTGCGCCTCTTGCTCTTCGCTTGTTTCAAATTTGGTGTGCGCGTAGTCGCGTTTTTTGCGGTAAAAGACGAAAACGGCTAAAAGCAAGCCCACTAGCATAGAAAGGCCACCGATCCACATTACGCTTGAGATCTCGCTCATCTGCACCTCTACGCCGTTGTTTGCGAGCTCTTTTTTGATGATACCGTGAAAAATAAGTCCAAAACCAACGCTAAGGCTCACGTACGGCGCCTCTAGTCCGAAAGTTAGCGCGCACGCGACGGCTCGGCGGTCGATGCCTAGGCGGTTCATCAGCGGCAAAAGCGGTGGGATGAGAATCGGGATAAAAGCGATGTGAACCGGGATCAAATTTTGCGAAAAGCACGCAATCGCGGCGATTATCAGAGCAAAATAGGTGCTAGTTTTTGCTAGAGCCTTGCTAACGGCGTTTATGAGGATCGCGGTTAGGTTTGTGTTGGCTATCGCGGCTGCGAGAGCGCCGAGCAGGATGTAGCTGAGCGAGGTTTCTAGGTTGCCCTTCATGCCCGTTATCAGCGTTGATGTGGTAGCTGTTAGCGCGTCGAAAAACGCCCCTACGCCGGCAAATCCGCCGTGATAGATGAGACCCGCGACTAGGGCGGAGACGAGGATGGAAAGCAGGATGTTAAACCTTAACAAACAAAGCACAGTCATCACGAGGATACTGATCACGACGGGATTGGTTAGCATTATTTTCCTTTTTGTAAATCAAATTCGTAAATCAAATTTCGCCGCCGGTCAAATTTGACGACTAGCGGCGAACGGGCGTCAAATTTATCTAACGCGGATGCCTACTTGCGGGCGAGGCGAATAGTAATAATCATCGCGTCTGTCGCGGTATCCGTCATCATATCCGTCGTCATAGCCTCTCTCGTAGCTTCGGTCGTCCGATTTGCTCGAGCCGCCTTTTTTTATGTTATTGTTTTTTATGTACTGATCGACTAGTTTGTCGCGATAGTCTCTGCCTCGGTCGGTTTGTTTGTAGCCGCCGTACGGAGGGTCCATATATATCACTACGTCGTCGTCGTATCTATCTCGGTGGCGGCGTTTTTTGTATTTGTAGCTGTTATCCGGGATGACTATTAAAGATTCGTTTGAATAACGGTCGTAAGCGTTTGCCAAATTTAAACAAAACGCTGTAAAAAGAGCGATTAAAACAAGTTTTTTCATGTTAAATCCTTTCTGGTTATTTCTAAATCATTTTATAACATCAAATTTAAAATAAAGTAAATTTTTAGCGCAAATATATTACAATTTTGTAAATTTATCTAAGGAGTTATAAATGAAAAAATCGTTTTTTAACGCATCGAAGATTGCGACTTTGGCTTTGCCTTTTCTTTTGACGGGTTGTATGTCGTCGATGAGTATGGGATCGCCTGGGGCTAAAACGACGGCTACTGGCTCAGCTGCGGGTTCAAGCGCGCACAATACTAACTCTGGACTAACCAGATGTACCGAGTCTATGGGTACGGTTACGATTTATGAGGATAGAAATAGCGACTGGTACTCCGTCGTAACCGGGCAGTACAAACTAACATCTACTATCCCGGTTCTTAGGCTCCTAGCTCAGCAGTCAAACTGCTTCGTAGTCGTCGAGCGTAGCAAGGCATTTAACCAAATGTTAGAAGAGCGCGCGTTGATGGAGTCGGGCGAGCTTAGAAAGAACTCAAATTTCAAAAAAGGTCAGATGGTCGCCGCGGACTATACCTTAACTCCTACGATAACATTTAGCGAGAGCAATACTAGCGGACTAGGCGGCGTTGTCGGCGCATTTTTCGGCTCGGTTGCAGGTACCGTAGCCGGCGGGTTTAGCACAAGCGACGTAAGTACTGTTCTAACGCTAATCGAAAATCGCTCGGGCGTACAGTTAGCGGCAGCCGAGGGAAGCGCTAGGAATACGGACTTTGCAGGACTTGGAGGACTATTTGGCAGCAAAGCCGGCGGATCGCTAGGAGCCTATGCCAACACGCCTGAGGGCAAAGTCATAGTAGCAGCCTTCACCGACTCGATGAATAACCTAATAGAAGCCGTCAGAAACTACAAAATGCAAACCGTAAAAGGCGGTTTGGGCGCGGGCGGCGCGATGAAAGTAGCGGATTGATTTTATCTTCGTTAGGCTAGAGTGACCAGAATCGCTCTAGCCTTTTATAAGCGCAAAGCAATCTCTACATTGAGCTTAAATTTGAGCTTTCGGGCTCAAATTTACATATTTTTCTACGTCAAATTTGGGTTTCCTATTTCAAAAACCTGTGTTAAATTTACTTTAAATTCTAGTTCGAAAAATTATAGCGGTTAGTAAAAATTACTCAAATTTGATCTAGCCATAAACCAAAAACTCAAATTTACGCTCGCTAGCAAATATTAAATTTTACTTCGCGTGTAGCTCTTTTGCGTATTTTGACTTTTCGAGATTTTCGATTAGCTTTTGCGTGCGCATATCTCTGGCCTCGGGCACTAGATGAAACCACGTATCGTGCAGAAATTTACGCGGAAAATAGCTATCTTTATAATCGCCGATCATCTCAAAGCCGTTATCTTCGATGAGTTTTTTTACGTCTTTTAAAAATTTTTGATTATCCGCGGCGTGCGGGTAGTTTAGATCGTAGCAGTCGTCGCCTGCGACAGCCGGGTAGGTAAAGATAAATTTGATCCCTTTTTCGCGCTCAAGTTTTTTCATAAAATTTAAATTTTCTTTGAAAATATCGCTTATACCGATTTTGCCGCCTGAAAAATCAGTAAAAAATATGTATTTTTGGCACGGCATCTGCGTGTCTTTGGCTTCTTCTACTTTGCCGATGTATTTATAATCGCCGCGTTCGCCGTTTCTAAAATCCGGCGAAAAATCGTGCACGGCTTGAGGCTTTTTGTTGATAAAGTTATCGAAATTTATCTCAAACGCCGCTATTTCTTTATAGTCTCTTATTGCCGCGTTTATAAATGCTTGAAACGGGATTTGCGATATAGTTTTTAGCTTTTCAAAAAACGGCAGATAGTCGTAAAAATGGTGAATTTCAAAAAAAAGTCCGTAGTAATAAGTATCGGGCGGAACATCGTTGATGTAGTACCTGTACTCCAAAGGCAGGATAAAAATATCTCCTTTATGCGCTAGTTTGGCCGCTCGGTAGAGTCTGTGGCGTAGCGGATAACCGCCGTGATCGGCTAAATTTATAACTAGCTTGCCAAAGTGCTTTTCAAGCATCTGGGAGTTGATACCGTGATAGGAGTTTGAGCCGCTTTCGACGATGATACGGTTTTGTTCGGTCGTGTTTGAGATGAGGTAGTTTTTATACGCGTAGTGATGAGCCGATGAAACCCTGATGAGAAACATCGCAAACGCCATATAAAACGCGATCATAACTAGCGTCAAAATAGGAAGCGTCAAAAGAAAAATTTTATATTTTTTCAAATTTAATCCTAAAAGTTAAAGTACAAAAACGGCGACTCCTGCGCGCCGGAGTTAATCGCAAAAACCAAAGCAAGCAAAAATGCCGTAAACAGCGCGGTAAGAAAGCCAAATTTTGCTCTAGCGGCCATTTCGTTCGAGTTTCGCCCAAAAATCGTAACCAAAAGCGTAATACCCATAATAGCGCAGAACGTACCCATGGCTATTTGCGGTGTTTCCATAAAATTTATTTGATTGTATCCCAGAGAGTTGCTTATGTACTCTAAGTAGTTAAAATTTATCTTAACCGAGCTAAAATCAAACATGCCTTTTAGCACTTTCATCGCGCTATCTAGGTCTCTAGCACGGAAAAATATCCAAGTGATATTTATAAAGTTAAACGTTATAAACCAAGCTAGAAATTTATTCATCGGGCGAAAATGCGCGCCGTAAAATCTGCAGATCATCATCGCAAACCCGTGTAACGCTCCCCAGATGATAAACATCCAGCCCGCTCCGTGCCAGAGTCCGCCTAGCAAAAACACCGCAAAAACGTTGGCGTAGGTACGGTATTCGCCTCTGCGGTTGCCGCCTAGCGGGATGTAGATGTAGTCGCGTAAAAATCTCGAAAGCGTCATATGCCATCTGTGCCAAAAGTCTTGGATATTTAGCGCTTTGTAAGGGGAGTTGAAATTTAACGGCAGGATAATGTTAAACATATATGAAATGCCGATGGCCATATCGGTGTAACCGCTAAAGTCAAAATACAGCTGAAACGTATAACTAATGCTCGTGATCCACGCCTCACTCATACTAAGCGTAGGGTAAACGTCAAAACCGTGAAGGGCAAACCTAGCGAAAAAATCGGCCACTACGACCTTTTTAAAAAGCCCGATCGAAAATAAAAAAAGTCCGATGCTTAAATTTTTATAGTTTATGCGCTTTAAACGTAAATTTGCAAACTGCGGCATCATCTCGGCGTGGTGTATGATAGGACCGGCTAAAAGATGCGGAAAATACGTCACGAAAAGAGCGTAGCGAAGAAAACTGGGCTCTTTTACTTTTTCGTGATAACAGTCTACTAGAAACGCTATTTGCGTAAAGGTAAAAAAGCTGATGCCAAGAGGTAAAATAACGTGGTGAAGCGGTATGTCGGCGCCGAAAATTCCGTTAAAATTTTCTATCAAAAAGTCGGTATATTTGTAGTAGGCCAGCAAGGCTAAATTTGCCGCGACGCCCGCCCATAAAATAAGCTTTTTGCGGGAGGGATGGGCGCAAAGTAGATGACCGACGTAGAAGTTAAACGTAATCGAACCTAAAATAAGCGGGATATAAATAAAATTCCAATATCCATAAAAAAATAGCGAAGCGGCCGTGAGCCAAAAGATACTGAGTTGAACGAATTTGAGTTTATTTAAAACAAAATAAACTCCAAAAGTAATCGGTAAGAAAAAAACTATAAACGCAAATGAGTTAAAAAGCATTTTTACCCTTATTTTAAAAGAGTTTAAATATACTCAAATTTGATTTAAATTAAGCTTTTTAAAGCTAAATTCGATAAAATCGCCCAAATTCCACTAAAAGGATCAAATTTGAGAAGCGACATCATCAAAAAAGGCTATACGCGCGCGCCGCACAGAAGCTTGCTAAGAGCGACTGGGTTAAAGGACGAGGACTTTGAAAAGCCATTTATCGGCGTGGCAAATAGCTTCATAGAGATTATCCCCGGGCACTTTTTCCTCAACAAATACTCCGAAATTTTAAAAGACGAGATCCGCAAAAACGGCTGCGTGCCGTTTGAGTTTAACTGCATCGGCGTGGACGACGGCATCGCAATGGGGCACAGCGGGATGCTCTATAGCCTGCCTAGCCGCGAGCTCATCGCAAACTCGATCGAAACGGTTATGAATGCGCACGCCCTGGACGGTCTTGTGTGTATGCCAAACTGCGATAAAATCGTGCCCGGCATGGTGATGGGCGCGCTTCGCGTGAACGTGCCGACGGTTTTTGTTAGCGGCGGCCCGATGAAAAAGGGCTACACCAAAAAGGGCGAGCCGATCGACCTATCCACGGCGTTTGAGGCAGTGGGTAAATTTGAAACCAAAGAGATCAGCGCCGAGGAGCTAAAAGAGATCGAGTGCAAAGCCTGTCCAAGCGGCGGCAGCTGCTCGGGGATGTTTACGGCAAACTCGATGAATACGCTGTGCGAAGCGATGGGTATCGCGCTAAAAGGCAACGGCACGGTGCCAGCCCTAACTCCTGAGCGCGAGGAGCTTATCAGGCAGGCGGGACGTCGCATCTGCCAGATAGCGCTCGATGAAAAATACAAAATCCGCAACATCGTGAACGAAAAATCGATCCAAAACGCCCTAGTCGTCGATATGGCGATGGGCGGTAGCAGCAACACCGTGCTGCACATCCTAGCTATCGCGCGCGAAGCTGGGGTAAATTTACAGATCGCGGGACTTAACGAGATCAGCCGCAAGATCGCGCACATCGCTAAAATCAGCCCGAGCCTACCAAACGTGCATATGGAGGACATCGACTCTGCGGGCGGTCTAAGCGCCGTGATAAATGAAATTTCGCGCCGCGACAACGGGCTACTTGGTCTAGACGCGCTAACGGTCACGGGCGAGAGCCTAGGCGAGCGTGTCGGAGCTAGCGCCATAAAAGACGAATCGGTCATCCGTAAGGTCGAAAACGCCTACTCGCAGGTCGGCGGGCTGGCGATTTTGTTTGGAAATTTAGCCGAGCAGGGCTGCGTCATCAAGACCGCGGGCATCATCGGCGAACGCAAATTTAGCGGCAAGGCCGTGTGCTTTAACAGCCAAGACGAGGCGATAGAGGGCATCTCAAACGGCAAGGTAAACAAAGGCGACGTGGTCGTCATCCGCTACGAAGGGCCGCGCGGAGGCCCGGGTATGCAGGAGATGCTAAGCCCTACGAGCCTAATCATGGGGCGAGGGCTGGGCGCGGACGTGGCGCTAATCACGGACGGCAGGTTTAGCGGCGCTACTAGAGGGCTAAG
Organism: Campylobacter showae; assembly: GCF_900573985.1. Lineage (NCBI taxonomy): Bacteria > Pseudomonadati > Campylobacterota > Epsilonproteobacteria > Campylobacterales > Campylobacteraceae > Campylobacter > Campylobacter showae. Next base: position 404,072 of record NZ_UWOK01000001.1, read on the forward strand.
TATCGGACACGTGAGTCCCGAAGCTGCCGAGGGCGGCATGATCGGACTGTTAGAGGACGGCGATATCATCGACATCGACGTGGACACATACGCGATCAACGTGCGTCTAAGCGAAGCCGAGATCACCAAGCGCAGAGCTAAATTTAAGCCGATCGAAAAGCCTCTGCCGTTTCGCTGGCTGCGAATGTATCGCAAGCTTGTAACAAATGCTAGCAACGGAGCGATTTTGGAGGCGTAGAAAATTAATGTTAGAGAGATATTTTACTGAAAAAGACCTATCGGATATAGAACAAGAGCTCAAGTACATCAGTGATTTACAAAGTGATAAACTGTATATAAAAACCGGACTTGAAAGACTACTGAAAAGTGAAGATATAATAATAAAATCTCAAAAAGTGTCGATAGATAAGGAAAAATGCAATAGATTATATATAGATTTTCTAAAAACTGAAAAATCTATATATAATGCGTATGAGAGAATGGGAACAAAAGCTTGCAATAAGCCTGAGTACAAAGACTTTTTAAAAAAACACTCTATAAATACTATGGAGTATGATTTAAGAAATACGATAAAATTTTTGATAAAACATAAAGTATTTTCCATACTAAATCTGGTATTTCTCGGTACTTTGTTTTGCGTGCCATATTTTATAAAAATAGCAAAAACTCCAGACATTTCATTAGATAGTATGCCCATGTCTTTAGTTATAGCTGCCTTTATAGGTTTAATTTATGGATTATATTTTTTATTTTTCTATGTTTCGCAAAATATCTTTTTATTTAGAGCTTTTAGCGGCAATCCTGGTTTTTCTAAATTTATATTTATGGCTATAAATATATTGTTATTTGTAATTATGGCTCTTGCTCCTTTTATCGTCGATAAAATAACGTCCATCAAGTGGCTATCTTTAAATACAGAATCTGCTATGAATTGTTTGGTTTCCATGTACCCTATTTTAACAATATTCACATTCGTGTATACATTCAAAAAAAGCGACAAGAAAGAACCTAGTAGTTGTATTTTATCTTTTTGCTTAATTTTTATAACTGATTTATTTATACTATTGATAGTGTACTATAATTATAATGATACATTTATGGTATTTATAACAATATTATTATATGTATGGATTATTTTTATGCGATTTTTGACATTGTTTAGTAGCTTATTAGATTATAAATTCACCTTTGTATTAGGGATTATTTTTACAATACTTATTATGATATTTTTAAGCGGAGCATTCGTGCGAATTGCCGGCATAGGCAACTATCAAACCGATCTTGACATCAAAAGAGAGAATATCCCTGGGTATATAAATTTAGAGAACATTAAATGCAAAGATAAGCCAAATGAAGATATAAATTTTATAAAATATACCTGCATATCTGACGAAATGTCAAGTTCGACGGTAAAATTTAAAAACATCCTAGTAAAAGTAAAATCAGACGGCAGATATTGGCTAGAAGTCGTATCAAAAGATCAAAATAAAAGCAAAATAGATGATTACAGATTTTGGATTTCGGAGAAAAATATTATAAATTAAACAAAATACTGTTAAAATTTGATGCCAATTTTATGTAACATCAAATTTTAACTATATCTTCAAATTTATCTAGTTTGCCAGCTCAAAAATCTCTTTGATATTTTCCTTCGTGTATAGCTTATCTTTGCGCCAGTTTACCGCGTAGTCGTGGGCTAAATTTACGACTTCCTCTAGCGTTTCGTCCTCTATGCCGACGACCTTTAGGCTAACTGGAGCGCCGATTTTACTAAGCCACGCTTTAAAGGCGGCGATGCCCTCATCGGCTGAATTTACGCCGAAAATCTCGCGCGCAAAACGCTCGAATGCGCCCAAATTTCGGCTCTTATACCACTTCATCCACGCAGGCATTATGACCGCTAGGCCCGCTCCGTGCGCGCAGTTTACGACCGCGCTCATGGCGTGCTCGAGCATGTGGTTCGGGTAGGAGTAGCCGTGCGTACCGACGTAGGTTAGGCCGTTTAGCGCCATCGTCGCCGCCCAGGCAAACTCGGCTCTGGCGTCGTAGTTATCGGGGTCAGCTAGTAAAATTTCGGTCGTTTTCATCACGGTTTTGATGTTGGCTTCGATGTAGAGATTGATGATGTCAGGTTGCACTTTAGCCGTGAAGTATCCCTCGATGCTGTGCGCGATGATATCGGCAGCGGAGTAGACTAGGTACTCGCGGCTAACGCTTGCTTGCAGCTGCGGGTTTACGACTGAGACTAGCGGATATAGCACGTCGCCGTGGATGGCGAATTTTTGTTTTGTAGCTTCGTTTGTCACGACCGCACCCGAGTTCATCTCGCTGCCCGTCGCCGCAAGAGTGATGATGTCAAAGATTTTTAGTGCGCGGCTCGGGTCTTTGCCTGTGAAAAAGTCCCACACGTCGCCCTCGTACAGCGCGCCCGCGGCGATGGCTTTGGCGCTATCTAGACAGGAGCCTCCGCCTACGCTTAGCACGCTGTCGGCGTTAAATCTCCTAGCTAGCTCGATGCCTTTGTAAACTTTGCTTAGCACGGGGTTGCTAACTACGCCGCCAAGTTCTATAAACTCTATGCCGTTTTCTTTTAGGCTTGCCGTAACCTTGTCAAAGAGTCCGTCTTTTTTGATACGGTCGCTGCCGTAGATAAGTAGGGTTCTTTTAGCGTTAAATTCGCACATATAAAGCCCGATATTTCGCTCTTTGCCTCTGCCGAATTCGATTTTTACGGGGTTGTGAAAAGTGAAGTCAAACATCTCGTTCTCCTTAAAATTTTAGCCTCATTATAGCGACAAAAGCTAAAATTTAAGTAGAACGAGATTTACGGATCAGCGCTTATTCGCGCAAATTTCCAAAGTATTTGTCGTCGTTTTTCTCGACGTGCTTGATGTTAAAATGGACGAATTTATATCCGCCAAAAAGCGCCAAAACCCAAAGAAAAAGAAAAACTATCGCTTCTATCATTTTTATCCTTAATATGCGTGATGATCGTGCTTGATCTCATTGGCCGTGATCTTTTTGCTATCCATCGCGCGCCAAACGACGAAAATATAGCCCAAAACAAACGGCACTAGCAGGCTCACGTAGGCCATGACGTTTAGCGTGTAGTGGCTAGAGCTTGCGTTTTTGATCGTGAGCGAGCTTTGTAAATTTGAAAACGACGGATAAAACGCCGTGTCCGCAAGGCCTGATATCAAAAATAGTCCCGTAACCGTTAGCACTACGCCCACGCCGTAAGGCACTACGCCGTAGATGCTTGTCGTAAACGCGCCTTTAAATATACCAAAAAGCACGAGTCCGACGCCTATAACTATCATCGCAGCCACAAGCGGCATCTGGAGTAAATTTAGAGCGTATTTAAAGCCCACTAGGCTTACTACGCCGCTCTCGTCGTAGGCAAAACCGGCTTTGGTAAATATCCAAGCGATGAAGATTAAAAAGAACGGCAAAAACAAAATAGTATTTTTTAGCGCCGCTTTTCTGGCATTGGCTCTTATCTCCGCATCGTCGATGTTGTTGATGAGGTAGAGCGCTCCGCCCACGCGAGAGAGAAAAAATACCGCGATGCCTAGCGGATAGAGCATGATGTTGCCTAGCGCTTCAAGTCCTCGAAACGGCGTTTGCCACTGCACGAAGTTGTGCTCGTTTAGTAAAAAGTCGCTACCCGAAAAAAACGTGCTAACCGCCATACCGATCAGTATAACGCCTAAAGAGCCGTTGATGAAAAGGAAAATTTCATAGGTTTTTTGACCTAGGAAGTTGTCTGGTTTTTTGCGGTATTCGTAGCTCACGGCTTGGAGGATAAAGCAAAACAAAATCGCCAGCCATACCCAGTACGCGCCGCCGAAGCTTGTGGCGTAAAATAGCGGAAACGCCGCAAAACACGCACCGCCGAACATTACGAGCGTGGTAAAAGTAAGCTCCCATTTGCGCCCGATAGAATTTATCACCATGTCCTTTTGAAGCTCGTTTTTGCAAAGCCCAAAAAGCAGCGTCTGCCCTCCCTGAACGAACATCATAAACACTAGCAAACCGCCTAGCAAGCTAACTACGCACCACCAGTAAATTTGTAAAAATTCTAAACTAAGCATGGTTTTCAAATCCTATTTTTATCTGTTTTAGCATGATTTTTATCTCGGCTATCAAAAGCGCCGTAAATAAAACGGCAAATAGCCAGAACGAAATTTTGACGTTGGTATCGGCTAAATTCGTCGCTCCCACGCCCACCGTCATGAGATCTTGTACGACCCACGGCTGGCGCCCTACTTCGGCTACTATCCAGCCCGTCTCGATCGCCACTAGTCCTAGCGGGATACTAAATACGCAAAGCCAGAGTAGCTTTTTGAAATTTTCGATATTGTTCGCCATGCAAAGATAAAGCACGACGAAAAATAGCGCTAAAAAGTAAGTGCCAAGCGCAACCATCACGTGGAAGCTATAAAACGTTAAGCCCACAGGCGGCACGGCGTCGGCAGGCTTTTCAAGATAACCGTAGCCTAGAAATTTCATATTTTGAGCTAGAGTTTGCTCGGCTTGTTCCATCGCGGCTTTATCGCCTGATTTTTTAGCGGCGTTATAGGTTGTTAGCGCGCTAACGGCTAACGAGCCTTTGGCCATCTTACTTGCGACGCCTTCTATGCCGTGAGTTTCATTGCCGTGCACTAGGTCGTCGATGCCGGGAGTAAAGTTGTTAAACCCTCTCGTAGCCATAACTCCGAGCGCGTAAGGAAATTTTATCTCGAATAAAAACGGATCTTTGTCGTCGCCTACTTTTTTAGACGGATCTAGCACGCCCATCGCGACTAGGCCGGCATTTGTTTCGCCTTTATAAAGGCCTTCCATCGCGGCTAGTTTCATCGGCTGAGTACGTGCGACTTGATATGCGCTCTCGTCGCCGCTAAACATCAAAAACAGCGACGTAACGAGGCCGAAGCTTGCCGCTACGATGATTGATTTTTTAGCCATGATTAGGTGGCGTCCTTTTAGGATAAACCACGCTGAAATTCCTATCACGAAAAGCGCGCTAGCAACGTAGCCGCTAGTAACGGTGTGTAAAAATTTGATGATACCTACCGGGCTAAGCGCTACTTCAAAGAAATTTTCCATTTCCATTCTAGCGGTTGCCGGGTTAAATTTCATACCAATTGGATACTGCATCCAGCCGTTTGCGATGAGGATCCAAAGCGCGCTCAAATTTGAGCCGATAGCCACGAGCCAGGTCGAGATGAGGTGAAATTTCTTGCTAACCTTATCCCAGCCGAAAAACATAACGGCAAAGAACGTCGCCTCCATAAAGAACGCGAGCAAGCCCTCGATAGCTAGCGGCGCGCCGAAGATGTCGCCAACAAACCAGCTGTAGTTTGCCCAGTTGGTGCCGAACTCAAATTCCATTATGATACCGGTAGCTACGCCGATAGCGAAGTTTATACCGAAGAGTTTGAGCCAAAATTTGGTGATTTTTAGCCACTGCTCGTTACCGGTTTTGACGTAGATACTCTCCATAATGGCGATGATAAAACTAAGTCCCAGCGTGAGCGGAACAAACAAAAAGTGGTATATGGCGGTGAGCGCAAACTGCGCTCTAGACCAATCGACCGAAGCGATTTCAGACATTTTATTCCTTTGTCAAATTTGAAATGACGAAGTTCGCTTTGGCCTCGTCGCTCTCAAATTTTGAATTTAAACTTTCATCAAAGATAAATACTTTTAAAATCCCGAACATTATAAGTAGCTTGATAGCTATCACGAGCCACAGGCTCTTTCCGAGCTTCATGCTCCTAAAGCCGTCTATATACAAAGACGAGATGTTTTTAATATATTTTTTAATCATAATTTAACATACTACAGAAATTTAACTTAAAATATAATTTTAAAGTTTTGATTTTATAAAATTATTTACACCCTCAAGCGTTTATAAATTTTAAATAAGGTATAATCTCGCTAAAAATTTAAAAGGCGCGATATGCAAAAAAATTCAAACGAAACAAAGTATATTTTTATAACCGGCGGCGTGCTAAGCTCGCTAGGTAAGGGCATCGCGGCGGCTTCTATCGCCACGCTTCTTAAAAACACGGGCTTAAAAGTAAGCATGCTAAAAGCAGATCCCTACATCAACGTAGATCCTGGCACCATGAGTCCGCTCGAGCACGGCGAGGTTTTCGTTACCGACGACGGTGCGGAGACGGATCTGGATCTAGGACACTACGAGAGATTTTTAGACGAGAGTCTAAGCCAAGATAACAACTTCACGACCGGCCGCGTTTATAGCTCCGTCATCGAAAAAGAGCGCAGAGGCGACTATCTGGGCAAAACTATCCAGGTTATCCCGCACATCGTGGGCGAGATCGTTGACCGTATCAAAAAGGCGGGCGAGGGTCGCGACATACTGATCGTAGAGATCGGCGGCACCGTAGGCGACATCGAGGGCTTGCCGTTTTTAGAGGCTATCCGCGCCCTTCGCATAGAGGTCGGCCGCAAACGCGCGATGAATATTCACCTAACTCTCGTGCCCTTTATCAAGGTTGCAGGCGAGCTAAAAACTAAACCGACTCAGCACAGCGTCGGCGAGCTACGCCGTATCGGCATTAGCCCAGATATGATCATCTGCCGCGCCGAGCAGCCGCTAAACCGCGAGCTAAAGGATAAAATAGCCGCCAGCTGCGGCGTAGAGCGCAACTGCGTCATCGAGAGTATCGACTCGGCTAGCATCTATCAGGTGCCGCTCGCGTTTTATAATCAAGACGTCTTAACCCCGATCGCCGAAATTTTAAATTTGGGCGAACTAAAGCTTGATATGCGCAACTGGGACAGCCTAGTTAAGCGCATCATCGCGCCGACGAAAGAAACCACGATAGCATTTGTGGGTAAATACGTCGATCTAAAAGAGAGCTACAAGAGCCTGACCGAGAGTATAATTCACGCGGGCGCGAGCCTTGACGCGAGGGTAAATTTAAAGTGGATAGATAGTGAGAAAATCGAGCCTTCAAACGTCGAGGAGCTACTAAAAGACGTGGGCGGCGTGCTTGTCGCCGGAGGTTTTGGCGAGCGCGGCGTGAGCGGCAAGATCGAGGCGATAAAATACGCCCGCGAAAACGGCGTGCCGTATCTTGGCATCTGCCTAGGTATGCAGCTAGCGCTCATCGAGTTTGCCCGCAACGTGCTAAAGCTCGAGGATGCAAATTCGGTCGAATTTAAGCCCGAGTGCGTAAATCCTATCATCTATCTTATCGATAGTTTCATCGACGCGCACGGCCAGACGCAGATCCGCACGCACCAAAGCCCGGTCGGCGGCACGATGAGGCTTGGGGCGTATGCTTGCGACGTGAAGCCCGGCTCGTTGCTGAGTCAAATTTACGGCGGCGCCAAATGCGTCAAAGAACGCCACCGCCACCGCTACGAGGCAAATCCGAAATACAGAGCCGAATTTGAAGCAAACGGCTTGATAGTTAGCGGCGAGAGCGACGGGCTGATCGAGGCCGTCGAGCTTAGCTCGCCTGCGGCGGGCGCTAAAAACTCGCATCCGTGGTTTGTCGGCGTGCAGTTTCATCCGGAATTTACCAGCCGTCTAACGAATCCAAATCCCGTAGTTTTGGGTTTTATCAAAGCTAGCCTAGAAAAATCGAAATAATCAAATTTAGAGCCGCTCGGCTCTAAATTTCCTTCATAAATTTACTTCCATTAAATTTAAAATTTTACGCTCGCATTCACCTTTTTAAAAACGTTAAATTTGTAAAGAGTATCAATTCTGCAAAGCTTTTAAATCCGTATCCAAGCCGTAAAATAGCCGCTTTATTTACAATTATAAGAAATTAAATTTCAAAAAGCTATAATTTGCGCATTAGAAAATAAAAAAGAAGGAAAAAGATGAAATTTGAACCAAAATTTAGCCTTTTTTGCGGCGCGATAGGGGTAAATTTGACCCCCGAGGCGAGCGAAAATTTAGGCAAAAACGGTGGCAAGGCGGCGAAATTTGACGGCGAGGCTTACGCGAAAGCCCGTCAAAACGATGTTAAATAAGGAAAAGATAAAGGAATTACTGAACCAAAGATTTGAAAAGGACATTCACAAAAAACTTTCAGAAATTCCTACGCCTGATGCATTAAAGGACGTATTTAAAGGTGCCGAGCGCATAAAACGCGCGATCGAACAAAACGAAAAGATAGTCGTCGTCGGCGACTACGACGTGGACGGCGTGATCGCCAGCGTCATAATGGCCGAGTTTTTCGATGATTTGGGCGTTAGCGAGTATTTCGTGCGTATCCCAAATCGCTTTAGCGACGGCTATGGGCTAAATCCGCAAATCGTCGAGGAGATCGCGGACGCAGGGCTCATCGTGACCGTAGATAACGGCATCTCGGCAAACGACGCGGCTCAAATTTGCAAGCAAAAAGGCATCGATCTCATCATCACCGATCATCACATGCCGCCCGACGTCCTGCCCGAGGCCTATGCGATCATAAACCCGAAGCAAAAGGATTGCCACTTTCCAAACGTCGAAATCTGCGGCGCTCAGGTCGCGTGGTATCTAGTGGGCGCACTAAAAGACGTGTGCCGCATCAACTACGATATGGGTAAATTTCTCGATCTCCTCGCCATCGCGATAATAGCCGATATGATGGAGCTTCGCGACCTAAACCGCATCCTGGTTAAGCTTGGCGTAAACCGCCTAAACAGCTCGCGCAGGCCCGCATTTACGGCGATAAAGCAGCTTTACGGCAAGGATAAATTTGAGTGCGACGACATCAGCTTTCTCATCGCGCCGCTAATAAACTCTTCTGGCCGTATGGACGATGCGAGCGTGTCTTTTGAGTTTTTGCGCGCCAAAAACATAGACCGTGCCTGCGAGTGTCTCGACACCATCGTGAGCTTCAACAACTCGCGCAAGGAGGAGGAGCGTACGCTTTTTGAGTGCTCGCTAAAGGACGTGCGCGAGGATGAGCATATCATCGTGACGTGGGGCAGGGGCTGGCACGAGGGCGTCATCGGCATCGTCGCATCGCGCCTGGCTAAGCAGTTTAAAAAGCCCGCCATCGTCTTTAGTATCGATGAAAACCGCGCCAAAGGCAGCGCTAGAAGCGTGGGCAAGCTAGACATCCTCTCGCTCATCGCTAGCCACGAAAATTTACTTGCAGGCTACGGCGGGCATAAGGGGGCTGCGGGCATCGTGATAGATCCGGCAAATTTAGAAGCGTTTAAAAACGCGATAAATAGCTCGTGTATGCTGATGGATTTGCACGAATTTAGCGCGTTTGACGAGCCGTTAGGCGAGATAGAAGCCGGCGAAGTGGACTTTGAGCTGCTTGAAATTTTGGAGCATTTCGAGCCATACGGACAGAAAAATCCGCGTCCGCTCTTTGAGATCAAATCCGCCGTCGTCAAAAACAAAAAACTAATCGGAAGGGAACAAAATCACCTAAAACTCATCCTGCAAAAAGACGGCAAATGCCTCGAGGCGCTGTTTTTTAACTTTACTCGCGAGCCGCATGCGGGCGAGAGCATTGACCTCGTTTTTTCGGTATCGAAAAACTCGTTTCGCGGACTGGTTACGCCGCAACTACTGGTAAAAGAGATATCGTGAATTCGGCTGGTTTTACCTGGATTTTGGATTAAATTTAGAGATTTTTCGGCGGTAATTTTATGGCTAAATCTAAACAAATAAAAGATAAATCTAGCAAAAAGAAAACTATTTTTAGCCAGTTAATAACCTATGATATTTTATTTTATACGTTTATCGCTATCGTCGCCGTAATCTTCTATATCATTAGCACGTTTACTCGTAACGAGAAAAAGATAGTCTGTGAAGAACAGCCGCCCGAAGTCATGCTGGAGGCGCTCAGAGAAGGTACGCCGGACGCGATAAGAGAGGCAATGAAAAAGGTGAACTGTAGAGAAGTATACAAACATTCTCGTCATAAAAGATTTTTCTCAAGAAGAACGCACTAAATAAATTTAAATTTAATATTAATATTTAAAATTTGCGCTTAAATTCGACAAAATCATACGATAAATTTTCAAATCCCATCGCAAAACGGCAATTTCTCGCGGATAAAACACGAAATTTTAAAATCTATGAGTCAATTTTAGAGTCTTGTGAAAATTTATTTTTGATATTTGCCGTCTTATTTAAGATGCGACTCGGTTCTAGTTTTATATCGAATTTAAAAGCAAAATGCCGCAATTTAAACACGCAATCGTTATCACGGACAGCATCGGCAGGGAGCAAAATCACCTAAAACTCATCCTGCAAAAAGACGGCAAATGCCTCGAGGCGCTGTTTTTTAACTTCACTCGCGAGCCGCATGCAGGCGAGAGTATCGACCTCGTTTTTTCGGTATCTAAAAACTCGTTTCGCGGACTCGTCACGCCGCAATTACTGGTAAAAGAGATTTTGTAAATTTAATCTCGGTTTTGTTGAGCTCAAATTTGATGAAACCGAGATTACCTAAATTTATAATTTTAATCCGTTAAAGTTACTTTTCTACACACTTAACGCAAACTGCCTAAATAGCACAGTTTGAGCTAAATTTCACACAAAATAATTAATATTACATAAATATTCGTTCTTTATTTAAGTTTATTTTTGCTTCAATTTCAATATTTAATATTAATTTTGCAGGAGCGAAAATGAAAATTTCTTACGTTTTGGCGCTGGCCATGGTGTCAAATTTGATGCTTAGCGCCGAGGAAGCGGTAAGCTTGAGTCCCGTTACCGTCTCGTCAAAAATGCAAAAATCAGCCCTCGACGAGCCGACTAATGCCCAAATAGTCGGCAAGGGCGCGATACTGGAAAACAGCGACATCGCCAAATCGCTTTCAAATTTGAACGGCTTTACGATGGAGCGTAAGGGCGGAGGCGGCAGCGAGGTTTATTATCGTTCGCAGACGGCGGCTAGGCTGCCGGTGCTGATCGACGGTAGCACGCTAAACGGCGGCTGCGGCATGCGTATGGATACGCCCATCACCTACATCTCGGCGCAAAACTACAGCTCGGTTCGTATCGTAAAAGGCCCGCAAGACATCAGATACGGTGCGCTCATTAGCGGTGGTATATTTTTCGATAGAGAGATAGCAAGGCTGTCAAAACCGAGCTTCGGAGGAAACGTAAGCGTGCTGGGCGGCAGTTTTAAGCGGTTTGAAACTACCGCGGACGTAGCGGCGGGTAACGAGCTGGGCAGTATAGAGGTTTCCGGCGGACACTACGAGAGCGGCGATTATAAAAGCGGCGGCGGGCAGAAAATGCATACGCACTATAAACGCAACAGCGTCTCGCTCGTGGGTACGCTAACGCCCACGGAAACTACCGCCTTGCAGCTAAGCGCGGATCTGGGCGAGGGCGAAGCGGCGTATGCCGACAGGATGAGGGACGGCATACAGTTTGACCGTAAATCTTTCGGACTCAAATTTGAACAAGACGTCGGCGAGCACAAGATCAGGCTAAGCTCGTACTATCATCAAATCGATCACATAATGGACAACTTCACCATGCGTCCGGTGGTGCCTGGCACGGGGCGCGGCAAGGGATATAGCATCAGTCACCCGATACGCGATATGTACGGCTTTAAGCTAGAAGGCGAGTTAAATTTCGATAATCTAACCAGCTTCATCGGCGCGGGCTATTCGCAAGACTCCTTTAAATGGCGGGGTGCCGGAACGGGCGGAGCCGGCGTATCTAAAGCCGAAATGGATGCCGCCGTATCAAAGCCGCACGTAAAAGAGCGCAAGGTAACGTATAAAACGATATACACTCAAAACGAATACGTCCTTGAAAACGACTACGGGCTTTTTGGCGGACTTAGGCTGGACGCGGGCGAGAGAAAACTGTTAAAAACGCATAAGAGCAGGAAAGAAAATTTATTCTCAGGTTTTTTTAGATACGAAAAATATCTGCAAAATTTAACGCTTTATGCGGGGTTAGGGCACGCGCAAAGGATGCCCGATCACTGGGAAACGAACAAGGACGCGAACTTAGAGCTACGTAAAGAAAGAAATACTCAGCTGGATTTTGGCGCAGTGCTAAAAGATCAAAATTACGAACTAAGTGCGAATTTCTTCGTCTCAAAGATGGATGATTATATCATGCTAAAATATAATACTATGGGCATGTCCTCAGACGCCTTTAATACCGACGCTCTGCTATACGGCGGCGAGATAGAGGGCACTACGCTACTAGCCGATATGTTTAGGCTGGGGGCGGGAGTATCCTACGTCTACGGCAAGGTGACTAAAAACGCGGGCGGCTTAAAAGACGGCGACGCGCTACCTAAGGTTTCGCCTCTAGCGTTTAAACTAAGCGCCGGTTTAGAAAAGCCAGACTGGTTCGTCAAAGCCGACTTCTACGCTAATGCGTCGCAAAACCGCGCGCAAAAAGGCTACGGCGACGTGGGCGGCATGGACCTGGGCAAGAGCGATAGCTTTTGGACGCTGGGGCTAAGCGCGGGCTATAAATACAAAAATTATCAATTTTTGCTAGCGGCGGAAAACCTAAACGACGCCAAATACGCCTATCATAACTCAAAAGGCGGCTACGGCGGCGGTATCGCAGGCTACGAGACTATCCCGAACGGCACGAGGCTTTATGAGCCGGGCAGAAGCTTTTGGGCGAAATTTAAGGTGCATTTTTAAGGCGTAGCTCGGTTAAATTCGGCGCGGTTTTGGCTTTATGCTTTGTTTTTTAAGCCGCTCCGAATTTATACTAACGTCAAATTTAACGTGCCTGGCTTTTATGGCTCTTGCCCGTTTTTGGGTTTGTAAATTTGCGTGCGTTTTTGACGCTTGGCGATCAAATTTGAAGTTAAATTTTGAGAATGTAAATTTGAAAACGAGAGAATAGTAGAAGTATTTGGAAAAGCGGGAAATTTGGATAGAAATTTCGGGGAAAGTCCCCCGAAATTTAAGCTCTTTTATTCTCCAAGCGATTTAAAACAGGTTTTAAAAACTCGTCAAATTCATCTTGCGTTAGCACTCTTTTGCCTAGTTTTTCCTTGCACTCTTTGCCGAGCTCGCAAAGCACCTCGCGGTTTGCGATGCTTTGAGCCTTGCCGTGTCTTGCTAGCACCGTGTTTAGCTCGTGCTCCTCTGAGAAATTAACCAACTCGCGATCTGTTGCCATTTTAGCTCCTTTGCTAAGAATTTGTATGATGATTATACAGTTTTAGGTTTAACGTATGGCAAAATTTCGCGGCGAGCGGGTTTGCGTAGTCAAATTTAAAGCCGCACTCATAAAATAACGGCGTCAAATTTGACGACCTGCGCTACTCTATCCCACCCAAAAGCGGCACGAATAAGCACTCATCAAGCGCTTTTTGCGTTATCTCGCCGCGAGCGTCCTTTGTAAATTTGACGATAAACTGTTTGCCGTCATTTTTGATAGGAGCTACCAAAATGCCGCCGTTTTTTAGCTGGTTAAAAAGCGTTTGAGGCACCTGCTGTGCAGCCGCTGAAAGCAAGATCCTGTCGTATGGCGCATAGCTCTTCCAGCCGACGTTTCCGTCATCAAATCGCACGTGAACGTTGTGGATTTTAAGCGCCTCAAAGCGTTTTTTGGCTTCGTTTGCGAGCTTTTCTATGCGTTCGACGCTAAAAACCCTGTGCGCCAAATGCGACAAAATAGCTGCCTGATAGCCGCTACCGCAGCCAATCTCTAGGGCGTTGTCGATATCTTCGGCTTCGAGCGCTAGCGTCATTTTGGCGACCGTTAGTGGCGAGCTGATCCATTGATTGCCGCCGATTGGCTGGGCGTCTAGGCTGTACGCGTGGCGCGTGACGGGCGCAAATATCTCACGCGGAGTGTCGCAAAGCGCCCTATAAAGCGAGGGTGTCAGAGTGAGTATATCGCCGATCTCATCGGCCATGTTTGTGCATTTTGATTTTTCAAGAGCGGTCATAAAATCCCCAAATTTCGTTTGGTTTCAAGGATCAAATTTGGATCAAATTTGGCCTCTTGCGCAAATTCTCCGCCTGGCAAAAATACGCCCGAAAACTCTAAATCAAGCGAACTTGAGGCTACGACGTAGCAGCTGTTAGCAAGCGCTAAGGCCTTGCAAAGCGTAAGATATGCGTCCTCTCGCGCCTTGCCCCACATGGCGGGCACTAGGATGACGTCGCAACCTTTTAGTTGCTGCCAAAGATGAGCAAATCTTAGCTCAAAGCAAATGAGAACGCCAATTTTTAGCCCTTTAAAATCAAACGGCTTTACCGCCGACTCGTCTCCTGCGGCAAAAATTTCGTGCTCTAAATTTGGGCGAAAAAGCTTTGATTTATTTTGCGTGTAAAAGACGTTTTGGCTGTTTAGCAGGATAAATTCGTTGTAAATTTCGTTTTTTTGCGCCTGCGTGATTGAAATTTGCGCTAGACCTTTGGCGCGGTTTAGGCTCGTTAGGTGTGTGAGCCCGAGAAATTTATCAGGACTGAGCGCTTCTTGTAGGGCTTCAAAAAGTATAGCGTCAAAGCTGCCGATCGAACCGCCCAGTATCGCGCGGTTTGCGCCGCTAAAAAATCCGTCGAAATCATATCCGCTCACGCATAGCTCGCTGGCTAAGATGATGGAGTTTCTGGGCGCGGCGGCGATTTTTTCTAGCAGTTCGTCTTGTCTTTGCTGGCAGGTCGGCGCAGTTAGGACGATAGGACATAAATTTGGACTAAAAGTCGTCAAAACTGATGCTTCCCTTGCTATAGTTTGTCACCTTTGCTTCAAAGAAATTTGACTTTTGGTCGTTAAATTTAGCAAAATCATCGACCCATTTGATCGGGTGAGGGACGTTGTAGCGGCGCTTTAGGCCGATGGCGACTAGGCGCTGATCGATGAGGTAGCGGATGTATTGCTCGATGATGTCGTCGGTAAAGCCCATGATCTGGTTTTGCGTGATGTATTTGCCCCATTTGATCTCAAGCTCGCCCGCGCGCTCGAACATGTCGTAAATTTTAGCTTCCGTCTCAGGCGTGAAAAGATCGGGACGCTCGGTGCGGACGCTGTTTATCATGTTTTGAAATAGCAGTAGATGCGTGATCTCGTCGCGCTGGATAAAGCGGATCATCTGCGCGCTGCCTAGCATCTTGCCCGCACGCGCCAGCGCATAGATCGCCGTAAAACCGCTATAAAAATAAATACCCTCTAAAATTTGATTTGCAACCATGGCTAGCAGTAGCTTTTCGTCCGTGACTTCGCCTGCAAGCTCCTCGTAAACGCTTGAGATATAGTCGTTTTTCTCGCGCAAAACCTCGTCGTGCTTCTCCATCTCGTAGATCAGGTCGGTGTTGTCGCAGATGGCCTCGACCATGACGGCGTAGGACTTGGAGTGATTGGCCTCTTCGTAGGCTTGGCGTGCTAGACAGGCGTTGATTTCGGGCGCGGTGATGTATGGGTTGATGTTGTCGGCTAGGTTGTTGGTTTGGAAGCTATCCATCGAGATGAGCTGACTCCAGACTAAGTCGTACATGCGTTTTTCAGCCTGCGTGAGGTTGTAGGCGTAGTCGCGTACGTCGCCCGACGTGTCGACCTCTTTTGGAAACCACGTGTTGGCTTCCATTAGGTCCCAGAGCTTGAGCGCCCATTGATATTTTGCCTTGGTGAAATTTAAAATGCCGTGCGGATTGCCGTTAAAAACGCGGCGATCGGTCAAATTTTCGTTTGAGCTTGGATTGTAGATTCTTTTTCGGTTCATAATTTTTTTCTTTATTCGGTAAATTTTCGGGGCTGATTTTAGCTAAAAAATTATTTAGATATCTTGAAGTAGACTATTTTATCGCGTTAAATTTGGCTTTACGGTTGCAGCTAAAATTAAAAAACCCGCGTCAAATTCACGGGTTAAATTTAGCGTTTTAGCTCGATTGCGCGCTGGAGCATTTCGTTGCTGGTTGTTATGCTCTTGGCGTTAGCGTCGTAGGCTTTTTGCGTGACGATGACCTCCGTTAAAGCCTGCGCTAGATCGACGTTTGACTGTTCTAGCGTGCTGCTAGCTAGTTTGGCGCCGTAGATACTTTTGCCGCCTGCGTCTTTATAGAAAAAGGCCGCACCGGAATTCGCACTTTGCGAATAGATATTATCACCCATTTTTGCAAGACCTTGCTCGTTTTGGAAGTGATAGAGAGCGACTTTGCCGACGGAGCGGACTTGGCCGTTTGTAAACTGCGCCAAGATATTTCCAGAATCGTTGGTGTAATAATCCTTTAAAATACCTTCTCGTACGCCGTCTTGCGCGATCGAGATGCTTTTTGCTTGAGACGTGCTAGTGACGCCTGAGTAAATTTGACCCGCAGCCACGGGAGTGCCGAAGTCTAACTCGATTTGCGAGCCGTTATTATCTAGAGCGCTTAAAGTAGAGCTAACAAGCCTGCCCTCGTGATCAAAATTTAGCTCGCCGTTAGTATTTGAGACCACTGCGCCGCTTGCGTCTTTTACGGTCGCCGCCGCGTCCCAAACCGTACCGTTAGCGCTCTGAGGTACGCGTTTTGTTAGCGTTAGCTCGAGTTTATTTTTCGTGCCGTCCGCATTTAAAAGCTCGGTTACGAATTTTTCTTGATTTGCCGCTTCTTTAGTAGTGTTTATTTTTGCAGTCAAATTCGGCGCGGTCGTTAGATCAAAATCTCTTTCAAATTTTTGACTTATGCTCCAGTTGCCGTTTTCGTCGATCGGAGCGCTAAATTCAGCCGTTTTACCGTTTGCGTCGGTTGCCGTTACGGTAACCATATCGCCTTTTCTAGGGCGAGTTATCGTATCGTCAGCCGTGACTCGTCCTCGTAAATTTATAGTTCTAGAGGGGTTATTTATGCTGCTATTATATGTAGCGTTATCGACTGGCAAAGTGGTTGGCTCGGTTTTAAAAGACGAGTCGAGATTTCCTTTAAAGGTCACCTTTGAAGTCGGTTTGGTCGGTAGATACAAAAACTCAGGCAAGCGAATTTTGCCCTGGGAGCCGATGTCGCCGACGTCAAGGTCTGTGGTGTCTGATCCTAAAGTGTATGCCTGCGTGACTGCGGCGGTGCTGTTTACTCTACCGAAAGCCTCTATCGCGCCCTGGCTTGGAGTTACTTGCGTTAGCGTATTTTGCGTTCCTAGTACGTAGTTGCCTTGATTTGTTACGAGATATCTTTCTTTATCGACGCCAAAGCTTCCGGCACGCGTATAGTATGTGCCAGAGCCGTTCGTTACTCCGAAAAACCCCTTGCCGCCTATCGCCATATCTAGGACGTTATCCGTTTTCATAAACGGGCCTTGCTTATAAAAGCTAAGCGCCGTCGTCATACCCGTAGCGCCCAGGCCGACTTGATCTTGGGTCGGGTTATTGCCCGCGGCAAAGGATGTCTGATAAAAAATACTTTTAAATTCCGGTATCGAAGCGGTAAAGCCGACGTTGTTTATGTTGGCGATGTTGTTCGCCCACACGTCCATGCTAAATCCCTGCGTTCTGACTCCGCTAACGCCGTTATATAGGCTTCTTACCATGGATTTATCCTTTTGACGGCTCGGTAAATTCTTTGACTTTGTCGATGCTGACGTATTGTCCGCCGACCTTTACCTGTGCGACGCCGTCGATAAATTTAACCCCTTCTACGAGATAGTTGCCTACGCCGCCGGTTTTGGCGCCGCCAGCGTGATCGACATAGTTTATCTCTACCGAGTAGGTGCCTGCTTTTGCGTCGTTGCCCGCGCTATCCTTGCCGTCCCACTCGAATGTATTTGCGCCAGCTTTTGCTTCGCCAAACTCCAGCTTTCTTACGAGTTTGCCGGTGCCGTCTTTGATATTTATCGTGCCGCCTTTTGCCGCGCTTTCTAAAAATCCCGCAAATTTGACGCCCGAGCCCTCTTCTTTTACGATACCGCTATCGCCGATTTTAGCCATCTTGCCGAGTACTCCGACAGCGTACATATTTGTGCTATTTTTTAGTTGGTCGGCTAGCTTTTGCATCATTTTGTTCGTGTTTTCTTGCATTTCAAGCGAAGCTAGCTGACTGGTTTGAGTTAGCATTTTTTCCGTGTCCATCGGGCTTGTTGGGTCTTGATACTGAAGCTCGGTTAAAAGAAGTTTCATAAAAGCGTCCTTATCTAGCTGGGCGTTTGGATTGGTGCCTGCGGCCTTTTGTAGGGCGTCCGCCGATTTTTTGGCGGCTTGGTTGTTTACCGTAAAGTTATTGGTTTCTAGTCCGTTTGACATCTTTTATCCTTTAAATTTTTATATCTCAAGCAAATTTGATTCCAAATTTACACGTAGCGCGGAACGACGAGCTCTAAACGAGGCGTAGTCGGTTCGCTTTGCTCTGCGTCGTCGGAGCTAAATTTGGAGCCTTTGTAGCTCTTTTGCCCTTGCTCTTTTTTAGGCTGATTTTGATCGCTAAAGTTCATCTCAAGCTCGGTAAAGCCCATATTTACGAGGCTGTTTTTAAACTCGGCCTGATTTTGTAAAAAGAGGTTCATCGTCTGCGTGTTGGAGCTAAAATTTATGTGCAGATTGTTGCCGCGATTTACCATCGTGATCTCGACTTCGCCCAAATTTAGCGGATTTAGCGTGATGTTGAAGCGCATGAAAGGCGATTTGTATGCCGCGACTTGCTCTTTCAAATTTGAGCTAAAGTTATCAAACGTCTCGCGCACGGCCTGGAAATTTCTGCTTTGCGCCTTGGCGTTTGAGATGACGTCTTTTACCATCGCGTTTAGCTCGCTGTTTTCGTTATCGCCGCTTTGCGGTTCGGTTAAAACTTGCTCCTCGGCGCTCTCTCGCTCCGGAAATAGCAAATTTTGCAAATTTATCTTTTTAGAGTCTTGGCCGAGCCCCGATTTTTCGATTTTTTCGGCGGTTAAATTTAGCTCGCCTTCGGCTTTGGGGTTTGGCTTTTCGTCTTTTAAATTTGCTTCTTTCTCACCCTCATTTTTTACCGCTTCTTTTATGATTTTAGAGTTTTGAGCCAAATTTTGTGCGTCTTGTGCTTTTGCATTGGCGTCTTTTGGCTGGGTCTTATTTTGCTCTTCTTGCACGGCGGCTAGTAGCTTGTTTAGCGTATCTTTTGGCTCGGGCTCGTTTGCGTTTATGGCCTCTTCGACCTTGTTTTTTAGCTCGCTAAAAGCGAAATTTTTCTTAGGCGCCACCGGTTCAAAGAAATCTTTTTTCGCCAAATTTGGAAATTTCTCGCCCAGTTCGTCCGCCTGGGCTTGCGTTACTTCGATATTTTCTAGGCCTAAATTTAGCTTATTTGCGATCTCTATTAGCTCGTTTAGATTTTTGGCTCCCCTTAGCTCGTTTAGCGTCGTTTCGCTTGAGAGCGCTTTGGCTAGGCGGTTTTCAAAATTTGGAAATTTGCTGATTTTCTCGCCGCCGCTAAGCATCTCCAAAATTTGCAAAAGCTGCATAAAAGTCGCGTTTTCAAACAAATTTTCCGCCGCTTCCTCGCCTAAAATTTCTTTTACGTCCGTGCTTTGGATAGGCGCTTTGGTTTGCTGATTTTGAGTCGTTTGAGTGGATAAATTTACGGCTTTTGCCATCTCTTTTAGGTCTTTTTCGCTTAAATTTTCTCCCTTTTTCGCGGCCGCGTCTAGCACCATAGAGAGAAATGCGCTGTCTTCTTTACCGCCTTTTTGCGAGCTTTTACTCTGTTTTTTCACGCCGCCTTTGATGCTCGCGTCAAATGATAAAATATCGTTTTGAGTAGTTTGCATAAAAACCCTTTAAATTTAACTTTCATAAACTATGCAAGAAACGTTCCAAAGTAGCTTTATTATTTTTATAAGGAAAATTTGGCTAAAATCAGCCCTATTTTAATAACGGAGAAAAATTTTGGAAAAGATACGAAACATCGCCGTCATCGCTCACGTCGATCACGGCAAAACTACGATGGTTGACGAGCTTTTGAAACAATCTGGTACTTTTAACGAGCACCAAGCCGTCGGCGAACGCGTGATGGACAGCAACGACATCGAGCGCGAGCGCGGCATCACGATCCTCTCGAAAAACACAGCGATCCGCTACAAAGACACCAAGATCAACATCATCGACACCCCGGGCCACGCCGATTTTGGCGGCGAGGTAGAGCGCGTGCTAAAGATGGTAGACGGCGTTTTGCTGCTCGTAGACGCGCAAGAAGGCGTAATGCCGCAGACTAAATTCGTCGTGAAAAAGGCGCTCTCGCTCGGCCTTCGCCCGATCGTCGTCGTAAATAAAATCGACAAACCCGCAGCCGATCCGGATCGCGTGATAAACGAGATTTTCGACCTTTTCGTAGCGCTTGAGGCAAACGACGAGCAGCTAGAGTTTCCCGTCGTTTACGCAGCGGCTAGAAACGGCTACGCGAAGCTAAATTTGGCCGACGAAAACGTAAATATGCAGCCGCTTTTCGAGACGATTTTGTCTCACGTTCCGGCTCCTAGCGGCGATATAAACAACCCTTTGCAGCTTCAGGTTTTCACGCTTGATTACGACAACTACGTCGGTAAAATCGGCATCGCGCGTATATTCAACGGTAAAATTTCTAAAAACCAAAACGTGATGCTCGCTAAAGCCGACGGCACGAAAACGACGGGTAGGATTTCAAAACTCATCGGCTTTCTTGGTCTTGAGCGCCGCGACATCGATGAGGCGCAGGTAGGCGATATCGTGGCGATAGCGGGCTTTGAGGCGCTGGACGTCGGCGATAGCGTCGTAGATCCAAACTCTCCGATACCGCTTGATCCGTTAAAGATCGAGGAGCCTACGCTTAGCGTCGTATTTAGCGTAAACGACGGTCCGCTAGCCGGCACCGAGGGCAAACACGTAACCTCAAACAAGATCGACGAGCGCTTATCGGGCGAGATGAAAACAAACATCGCGATGCGCTACGAAAACATCGGCGAGGGCAAATTTAAGGTTAGCGGGCGCGGCGAGCTACAAATCACGATTTTGGCCGAAAATATGCGCCGCGAGGGCTTTGAGTTTTGTCTGGGACGTCCGGAGGTTATCGTAAAAGAGATCGAAGGCGTGCGCTGCGAGCCGTTTGAGCTGCTAGTGTGCGACGTGCCGGACGAGTTTAGCGGCACCGTGATCGAAAAACTCGGACGCAGAAAGGCCGAGATGGTCTCGATGCACCCGACCGGCGACGGGCAGACGAGGATCGAGTTTGAGATCCCTGCGCGCGGTCTTATCGGCTTTAGAAGCCAGTTTTTGACCGATACGAAAGGTGAGGGCATCATGAACCACAGCTTCCTCGAGTTCCGTCCGCTCATCGGTAGCGTCGAGCACCGCAGCAACGGCGCTCTGGTCTCGATGGAAAACGGCGTAACGCTGGCGTATAGCCTCTGGAATCTACAAGATCGCGGCGTCCTTTTCGTCGATCCGCAAACCAAAACCTACGTGGGCATGATCATCGGCGAGCACAGCCGTCCAAACGATCTGGACGTAAACCCAATCAAAGGCAAAAACCTAACCAACGTACGCGCTAGCGGCTCTGACGACGCTATCAAGCTCGTGCCGCCTAGAAAGCTCAGCCTAGAGCGCGCTCTGGAGTGGATCGAGGAGGATGAGTTGGTCGAAGTTACGCCGACGAATATACGCGTGCGCAAACGCTATCTAGATCCTACTATGCGCCGCAGAATGGCAAAAACCAAAGAATAGTTTTATAAATTTAGCCTGCAAATTTGCGCTTTTTGCGGGCTAAATTTTGCTCCTAGATACTCTCTCACATTTTTCACTCGCTTTAAATCTGCTTAATTTTACCGTCAAATTTTAGCTTTAAATATAAGGAAAAAGTAAATTATATTACATTTTAATATAAATAAAAATAATAAATATATAAGAAATATAGTGATACAATTTCACATCAAATATTATTTTTAAGGAGCGATGATGAAGAAAATTTTACTTTTGGCGGCGATTTGCGGCGCTGTTTTTGCAGAGCAAACCTACGAACTAAACGTGCCGAATATGAACTGCAGCGGCTGCGCTAAGAAAATCGAAGATGCCGCAAAGGGCGTCAAGGGCGTCACCGGAGTGAGCTTTGATCTAAAAAGCAAAGACGTAAACATCACCGCAGATAGCAGCGTAAACGTGATGGACGTCGTGAACGCGATCCAAGCCAAAAAATACAAAGTCGGTATCAAAGAATGAAAAAGCTAGCTCTAGCGCTGGCGCTTTGCGCGGCGGCATTTGCAGACAAGACTCTGGTTTACGAGATCCCCAATATGTCCTGCGTGAGCTGCTACGAGGTCATCACGCAGACGTTAAATACGCTTAACGGCGTGAAGAAATTTGAGGTAAATTTGGAAGCTAAAACGGCCGACATCGTCGTCCAGGACGACTTTGCGGAAAATACAGTCGTAGAAGTGCTCAAAAAACAAGGCTATCAGGCGATTTTAAAATCTGCCAAATAGCGTTCATCGGTCGTATACGAGGTTAAATTTACGATGATTTTGGCTTCGGATACGGCTTTTTGAAAACGTGAAATTTATCTGCGAATTTTATATTCTACGCCCTTTGAAACATTGTTTTGCTGCAATGGGGTAAAATTTAACATTACACTTTTTGACATTTTTGGCATCTTGTGCTAGTTTCAAACTCCAACGGAGTAAATTTTAACTTTTACAGATGAGGAAAGAGAAAAACTATTATTTCGTTTCAAACTCCAACGGAGTAAATTTTAACCAAAATCGATATACTCCCATTTTGCGCTTCGGACGTGTTTCAAACTCCAACGGAGTAAATTTTAACGATCAGGTGTTTAGGATAGAGAAGATCAAGTAGTGTTTGTTTCAAACTCCAACGGAGTAAATTTTAACTTTAGAGCCGCAGGTAGAATTTTGGTTAGAAAACGGGTTTCAAACTCCAGCGGAGTAAATTTTAATGCTAAAATCTAACTACGTGTTTTTAAATTTATTATTTTCGTATTTACTTTATTGAAAGCATACCAAATTTGGTGCGAGATCAAATTTGGCAGCAATTTTAATCCGCTTGAAAATTTACATCCGAAGTCAAATTTGATCTTCATCCGCAGTAGCAGTAAAAACATCCGCCGTCAAGCTAAAGCCTTTAAATCTTAGCGCAACCAAAATACGCAAACAAGCTGCGCAAACGATCAAAATTCCGCGCAGTAGCGGGCAACCAAACAGCCATCCAAAAGCCGAAAATCAAGCTCAAATTTACGAATTTTAGCCCCGTTTAGCTATAATCCCACTCAAAAAAGGAGCAAAAATGTACATCGTCCTAGGCATCATTGCCGTTCTCGCGCTCATCGTTATCTCGGTCTACAACTCGCTAGTGGGCAAGCGCAACCAAGTCTCAAACATCAGATCCGGCGTCGATACGCAGCTAAAAAGGCGCTTTGACCTCATCCCAAACCTCGTCGCCACCGTCAAGCAGTACATCACGCACGAGCGCGAGCTGCTGGAAAACATCTCCGCGCTTAGAAGCGGCGTCCAAAAGGCCGCGGGCGACGAGCAGAGATTTGCGCTAAACGGCGAGCTGTCAAACCTCATCTCAAAGCTCAACGTCGTCGTCGAGAACTACCCCGAGCTCAAAGCCAACGAAAACGTCATGCACCTGCAAAAGACGCTAAACGAGATCGAGGAGCAGATCTCCGCCGCGCGCCGCGCCTACAACGCCGCAGTGACCGACTATAACAACGCCGTGGAGATGTTTCCGTCAAACATCGTCGCTAGCTGGGCGAGGTTTCATAAGGCGGCGTTTTTCGAGGTGCCTAAGGGTCAAGACGATCCGCACGATGTGCACGAGCTTTTTAACCGCTAAATTTGCGCTCGCTTCGTCAAATTTGACGTTAAATTTGAGCGCTTTAACTGCGCTCCTAAAATACAAGCGGGCTTTGTCAGCTTGTTAAATTTAAAAGCAAAAGCGGCAAATTTGATCCAAATTTGAGCGTCGCCGCCCGCAAAAAAGAGCTTAAAATTAAGCGATTTAAAACGCAAATTTAAAGACGAAAGCCCGCAAAATAGCCAAATTTGCAAAAACGGCGTTAGATTAAAACAGGAGCAAAAATGGACGATCTGGTTTTGCTAGAGCTTGAGCGGCAAAAGGTTTTGCGTTCGCTTTTTAGGCTAAAGCTCACCTGCGTCTTCGTCGCCGCCACGGTGGCTTGGTTGCTGTATCTAGCCGCGCAAAACGCCGCTCTTAGCGCGTGTGCGTTTGTGGTCTGCGGGGCTGCGATGTACTATTTTTTCGAGAGCATTTTTACCGATAGTTTTACCTTTAAATTTAAGCGAAAAGTCGTGAGAGGTATCGTGGAGGAGTGCGGTCTCACGTATTATCCGGGCGAGTGCGTAGAGAGCGATTATCTTTATATGATTTATGATTTTGACATCGACAAATACTCTGGCAACGACCTGATTTTCGGTCAGATAGAGGGAGTGCGGGTCAAATTTAGCGACGTAGAGGCGCTAAGCATCAAAGAGGATTTGCGCGGAAACAAGACGCATAGAGTGCTTTTTGCGGGGATTTTGTTTGTCGCCGATTTTCCTAAACGGCTAAAGGGCGTCACGCAAATTTGCAGCGGGGTGGATGATTTTAAGGACTACGGCGGCAAGCGCGCGAGGATGGATGATGCTGAGTTTGAGCGGCTATTTCGCGTCTATACGACCGATCAGATCGAGGCTAGATATGCGCTCACGCCTAGCCTGATGGAAAATTTAAAACTGCTAAAAACGAGATTTCACCGCCCGATAAATATCGTACTAATAGGCGATAAAATCTGCATGGCGATCCGCACGGGGCGCGATAACTTCGAGCCTGATCTGCGCCGTCCGCTCGTGGGCAAGGGTGCGAATAGATTTTATAAAGACGAGATCGGCGGCTTTTTGCGTATCGTCGAGGAGCTGCGGCTAAACCGTAAAATTTGGCTGGATTAGGGACTTTGGCGTCAAATTTGACGTGCGGCATAACCCGCACCCCAAAAATGCAAACAAGCGGGCTAATCTAAAACAGGGCGGCAAAAACGCAAAAAGGAGAGTTGGTGAAGGGCGTAGCGATAAACGAAACTACGATAATCGGCGATGACGGGAAGTACTATAAATTTAGCTTCGAGGACGTGCGCTCGGGGCGACCTAGCGGCGGCGAGCGAGCGGCGTTTCGTCCTGACGGGGCGTTTGCGAGAGATCTATTTGTGATCGCAGACGAGGGCGAAAAGCGCGCGGTAAAGGATAGCAGAAGCGAGGAGACGAAGGCTGCGTTAAAAGAGAGTGCGGCGTTTGAGCTGGCTAGGACGCTAGGCATCGCATCGGGTATCGTGCCGGCCGTGATCAAGATCTATGCGTACTTTATCGCGAGCTACTCGGGACTAGCGCTACGGATCGCGGACAATCTAGCCGTCATATCGGCTGCACTGCTAACCTATGCTGCGCTAGGCGGAGTCGCCAGGCTCGCTCATAGCGAGGATCTGCACGTAAACTACGGCAAGGCGATGATCGTGATGTTCATCGCTCACGTCACGGCGACGCTGGCGTCCTATATGGCGGACGCTGCTCATCCGCTCGCTAAACTAGTGGCCGTCATCGCGCTACTGCTGCTTGGCTATGTCGCGTTCGTGTGGGGGAGGGTCTTTTTCGAGCTTGCGAGACTAACTAGAAACGGGCTTTTTCGCGTCTACGTTTGCATGTTTTTTGCGGGCGAGCTACTCTGGGCGAGCGGTGTTTTGGCGGTATTTGGTTTCTTTTTGCTCGTGGCTTCTTTTTTCATCTATATTGCAGCTTGGGTGAAAACGGAAAGGTTGGCGAAGCAAAAGACACGGGGCTTTTTATCTATTAAATTTGACTTGGTTTGGGTTTAAATTTACTCAAATTTGAGTGATTTAGTAGAGGCGAAGTCGGCAAACCGATCGCCAGTATCGACCGGTTTACTAAAAACTAAAATTTGAGCTCAAGCGAGTCTAAATTTATTCTCCCGGCTAGCCCGAGTCGCCGCTACCAGACGGATAAAATCGGTATCGTCAAAACTCGGGCAGGGTTTCGCAGCCTGCTACTGCAACCTCTCTAGCGCCCTTTTGGCGTATTCGTTACCGCCCGCCGCTCCGCGCTTGTAAAACTCTATGGCTTTATCCATATCCCTTGCGACGCCGTAGCTGTTCTCGTAGCATATAGCTAGATCGGTTAGAGCTTGCGGATCGTCATCGGCAACGGCTTTTTGGATGTAGACGAGCGCTTTTTTATAGTCTTTTTTAAAGTGTATTCCGTTTAGATACATATTTCCTAACATTGCGTCCGCGCCAGTGTCGCCTAGTTTGCTTGCCTTTTCAAGGGTCTGCGCGGCTAGCTTATAGTCCGTCATGCGGTAGTAGATCCGCGCCATATTAGAGTGGGCGAGCGAATCGTTTAGTCCCATGGCCTTTTTATACCATTTTACGCCTTCGCCGATATTAGACATCCTCACCTCGTATAGGTAGCCTACGAGCGTGACGGCTCTAGCGTCGCCCGCCTCCGCTCGCGGCGTAATGAACGCCAACGCTTCTTTGTATTTTCCGCTATCGTCTAACGCTATAAATTTATCGTAATCCTCGTTAGAGAGCCCAAACGCCGCAGTGATCGCAAACGCGCATAATGTTATTACCGTCTTTTTCATCTTAGTTCTCCAGTACTAGCAGGTCTTTAAATTTATGCTTGACGCTCCTTATCGCGTCGCCATCCTCGGTGTAGTCCGTGATATAGCCGTCTTTGTCGGTAGTAAAGTAAACAAAGCCGTAGGTGCTGTAATTGACGCCTACTACGCTGCAGCCCCAGAAGTTGCACGATCTCTCTACCGATAGCACTTCGCGCGGTTCGTGCTGCATATAAAATTTGTTCGAAAGCATACCTATCTCGATGTGCGACCAGCCGCCGGAGTATTTTTCCATATCTAGGATATGGCGGCCTTTTAGCTGAGTTAGCTCTTTGTTTTCTAGAAATATATTAGAGGGGCCGATGCCGTACGTAGTGCATCCGCCTAGCAGGAAGGCGCATAAAAGCGGCAGGAAAATTTTTCGCATTTTTGATCTCCTTTGATTTTTGCGCCTGATTTTATCTAAAGGTACGGCGCAAGTCAATATTTTTGGCTTGCGGTTAAATTTACAGCCTTGCGGAGCTTTAAATTTGACGCCGAATTTGATCTATCTTGCGTCAAATTTGGCTTCTTTTTGGAGTAAGGCGGCGGGCAAATTCGGCCATAAATTTAACTATGCCGTTAAATTTACCGCACGGCGGCAGCGATTTATTGCCAAGCAAGCCGTTTAGTCCGCCAGCCCCTCTTTGCCGCATTTTGCAATGAGCGCGTCAAATTCATCTTTGCTAAACGCGCTTACGACGATATTTTTCGCGTCGATAAATTTGTACTTTTCTTTTGGCAAATTTTGGATGAAACTTTCATATTTCAGCGTCGCTAGGATTTCGTATTTTTCCTCATCATCGCCCTCTCCGCCAAATATCGCGACCGACCAGTGTACGACTTTCTCATCGCCTAGCATTTGCAAATTTTTATATTCTACGCTAGGCTCATACGGCAGCACGGTAACGACATCTTGCGACAGGACGTAATCTCCGCTGATCTCGCCGTTATCGTTCCTGCGATAAAACATCTGATTTGCAAAATACGCATCCAGGTTTTGGATATCGGTTACGAATTTGCTAAATTCGCCCGCGGGATCCTTCGCGCCGAGGATACGAGCTATGATCTTTTGATCGAACGACACTTCGTTTCTTATGCCGTAAATAGTACTGATTTGCGCCTCTTTTTGCAAATTTTGCTCTATCGCCTCTAGCCCCGCGCGTATGTCGTGCTCATAGTTAAAGCTTTCGATATTTTGCGCGCTAAATTTCTCCCCGTCCTCGCTCGTTATTTCGCTGTCCATTTTTAGGGCTAGGTTTTTTAGGTACTCTAGCGCGATTTGCCAGTCCGTGCGGGTGCTTGGCGTGCCGATGCGGACGTTGTAGGCGCCATCCTCGTAGCCGATCTCAAAGCCGCGCCCGCTAAGTCCGTCCGTACCGGCGACGAGGCAGTCAAGCTCGTCGAGCTTCGCGCCATAAAAGCTCTCTGCGTCAAACTCCTCGTCATCCTCGTCCGCGTTAAACTGCGATAAATTCGGCACCAGTCGCAGCGCCTCCTCTACGCTCATCACGGGCACAAGGCCGACTAGAAACTTCTTTTTATTTTTGACGAAAAACGTGATGCTCATTTTTGATCCTTTGGGGTTAAATTTGACTTTCGCGGCGTCTTGGCGGAGTCAAATTTGGGCGTAAATTTACCGCGTCAAATTTGCCGCCGTCCAAATAAACAAGTAAAATCCGGGCGCAAATTTAAGCATACGCGCCCAAATTTAGCTCACTCGTCCTTTTTCTCATCATCTTTTTTGCCGATCTTTTCTTTGGCGGTTTTTATGAGATTTTCGGCGGATTTGTAGAGCTTCTCGCCTAGTTCTTTTGATTTTGATTTGAGATTTTCGCCGATCTCGCTCGCATTTATCGCGCTTAGCTTCTCCTGCGTTCGTTTTTCAAAGTCGCCGATATCTTTTTTGAGCGCTTCGAGGCGTTCTTTGGCATTAAAATTTTCTTTAAATTTATCGCCGGCTTGAGTTACTTCGCGCTTTAACTCCTCAAATTTAGCTCCCGCAAGGCTCGCGAATTTATCGATATTTTCGTTAAATTTTAGCTCTTCTAGCTGAAGCTCGATCTGGCGGGAAACGTCGTTTTGCAGGCGCTTAAATTTGGCGAAGTAGCTATCGACGGACTCGTCTAGGATTTCGTTTATCACGGCAGCAGACGGCTCCTCTGAGCGCGCCATATCGCGCAGCATCGCTACGAATCTCTCCTCAAGCCTTATAAATTCTTTAGCTTCGCCTAGCAGCGTCTGACTGTCCGGGGCAAATTTGATCTCCTCGATAAACTTCTCCGTCCTCTTGCTAAGCGCCTCTTTTACGCCGCCGATCGCGCCGCTGATTAGCTCTTTGGCAAAGGCCTGATCGATGCCCGCTATCTCGCTCGCCGCCTCGCAGACCGTTCTTGCGATATCCAGGATGCGCTCTTTGCTCGCTTCGCCCTCGTTTATCGCGCTAAGCACGACGTTTTTTGCGATTTGCTCCACCGTATCTTTCACGTCGTCGCCCTTTTCGATCGCGGTTAGAAACGCCGCTTCGGTAGTTTCTTTTAGGATGCCTAGCATTTGCAGTTCGCAGAGCATTTTTTCGTCTATCGCAGTTAAAATTTCCTCTTTATCCGCCAGGTCGCTGTTTTTGATGAAATTTTCCATATTTTCAAGCAGCTCGCGCACGTCGTTTTTGATCTCGTCTTTTTGCGCGTAAATTTGACGCTCGATCTGCTCTTTTTCGTAGATTAGGCGGTGGATGTACTGCTCTTTTGCCTCGCTAAGTGCGTCTCCTGCGCTTTGGATGAGGTTGGCGACGTTTTGGCGGTTTAGCAGATCCTCGCTCTTTAGCGCCTCGCAAATTTGCTCAAACTCTTTAGCCAGAGCCGCGTTTGCGTCGCCGTTTTTTGCGCCTTTGACGCTTTTTCTAAACTCGCTTAGCGCAAATTCCCTTATCAAAACGGAAATTTGCGGGTCGTTTTTGTTCTCTTTTATGGTTTGGATGAAGACTAAATTTTGCATGAAAGTCCTTATAGTACGTATTTGCAAACGCGTCTTAGCGCGGAAAATATCTCTAATCGCTCCTCGTTAGAATTAACCAAAACGCTTAGATTGTAGCTTTTGTATTTGCCCTCTTTGCTCGATTTTGACGGCGTTATCTTGTGCTGCCTTTCGCCTACGACGCCCTGCGCGATAGCTTCGGCGTTTTCGTTTTCGAGCACGATGATTTTGTATTCCCAAAAATTTGGATAGATGATTTCTGGTTCTTTATTTAGATCGCACGTAGTCGCCACTTTTGCCTCCGCTCTTGCTTTCTAGCGCGATATCTGTTATCTGCATGGTTTTATCTATCGCTTTTATCATATCGTAGATCGTTAGGAGACCGACGCTAACGCCTGTTAGCGCCTCCATCTCGACGCCTGTTTTGCCGTCTATCTTGACGCTAACGGTTAGCATGTAGGCGCAGATACCCTCTAACTCCTCGATGTCGCAGTTTATGCCGCTGATTAGCAGCGGATGGCACATCGGGATGAGTTCGCTCGTCTTTTTTGCGCCCATTATCGCGCCTACGACGGCGGTTTGCAGGACGGGGCCTTTTTTGCCCGTGTTGTTTTTGATCGCGTCAAAGGCTTCGCGCGACATTTTTATGATGCCGCTTGCTACGGCTATGCGCGTAGTTACGCCCTTGTCGCTTACGTCGACCATTTTGGGGCGGTTGTTTTCGTCTATGTGAGTTAGCATTTTCGTCCTTTCGCCTGAAACGCTAAATTTGCTTAAATTTGAGCTAGGCGGAGTAAATTTATGAGAAGGATTATAACTAAAAAAGCTTAATGAATAAGACAAAAACGCCTCGGCAGGGGGAGCCGAGGCGCCGTTACAAAAAGGAGGTTTTCTTGTCGGACGCGCAAATCATACCAAAAAGGTCTAAATTTTATCCCAATTTTTCGTAAATATATTATTGCCTGCTTTTCGCGTAGGCTAGAGCGCCTGATTTTAGGCGTTTTAGCCCCTCCAGCACGCGCGATCTTTGCGTGGCGATGTTAAGGCGCAGGAAGCACTTCTCGGCACCTCTATACGCGTTGCCGTCGTTTAGCCAAAGCCCCGCTTTTTGGCGTAAAAACTTATGAAAATCGCTCGCGTCGTCGCAAATTTCGCGGCAGTCAAGCCAGAGCAGATACGTGGCGTCCTGCTCTACAAGCCTGATCTGCGGCAGTTCGTTTTGCAAAAACTCGCTTACGATTTTGCGGTTTTGCTCTACGTATTCGCGCATCTGCTCGAGCCACGCTTCTCCCCGTTCAAACGCCGCGATCGCCGCGATACAAGAAAACGCATTGCCCTCGCCGACCTCGTCGTCGTTGATGGCTTTTGCCATTTTGGCGCGCAGTTTTGGGTTTGGCACCACGGCGGCGGAGCTTTGCAGGCCTGCGATGTTAAAGGCTTTAGTCGGCGAAACGCAGGTGATCGAGATGTTTTTGCAAGTTTCGCTCGCGCGGATAAAGGGCACGTAGCTTTTGCCGGGACTCGTGATGTCGCAGTGTATCTCGTCAGATATCACCAAAACGCCGTGCTTAGCGCATAGTTCGCCGATTTTGGCTAGCTTTTCCTCGCTCCAAATTTTACCTACGGGATTGTGCGGGTTGCAAAGGATAAACATCGTAGTTAGCGGATCGGCGAGCTTTTCTTCTAGGTCGGCAAAATCAATATCGTAGCCGCGCCCGTCGTAGGCTAGCTCGTTTGCGAGCGCGATCCTACCGTTGTTTTCGATACTGCGGTAAAAGACGTGATAGACGGGGCTTTGGATCACGATTTTATCGCCCACGCTCGTAAATTTGCGCACGGCGGAGCTAATAATCGGGATCACGCCCGTGCAAAAAATCAGCCAGCTCGGGTCAAATTTGACGTCGTGGCGCCTGCTCCACCACGAGCAAATGGCCTCGCTCCACTCCTGCGGCACGTACGAATAGCCAAAAACCCCGTTATCCAGGCGCTTTTGCAGCGCTTTTAAAATTTCGGGTGCGACCTTAAAATCCATATCCGCCACCCACATCGGCAGCTCGTCGCCGCTCGTTTTCCATTTTGACGAATACGTCCCGCCTCGCTCTACTGGTGCGTCAAAATCGTATTTCATTTGCTCTCCTTGCGTGATTTTTAGGATATTTTAGCAAATTTGACTGGTAAAATTTGAAATTTCGACGCACTTTTGCGCAAAACCGATTTTTAATACGAGATTTTTTATAATTACGTCTAAAATTTACTAAATTCAAGGACGCAAATGCTCACGATAACCTCACGTTTGCCGAGCGCAAATTTAAAAATTTCAAAGGCATTGCCTCAGCTCATCCAAGGCTACATTTACCGCTATCTGCCAAGCGCCGAGCACGAAGGATATAGGCACGAGCCAAGCGGTAAAATTTTTAAACGAACGAATTTCGATTTTCGTTTAAATGGTGCAAATTTGCGGATTAGATTTACCTCTTATGAGCCGGAATTTGAAAAAATAATCGCGCTTGCCGTGCTAAAAGACGGGTTAAACTTAGGCGAGCTTTGCTTGTGCGATATGGCGGTGGCGGTGAGCGAACATAGAACTACGCAAAGCGAAGCGGTGCTACAAGGCTGTGTGGCATGCGCGGTAGGCGGGCTTTTGGGGCATAAAATTTATCTGCAACCGCAAGATTCCAGGCATCTTGAGATGATGAAAACAAATGCCTTGCAAAGATTTGAAACGCTTACCGGGCGCAGATACGACGGCAAATTTGAGCTAAATTTGCTCTGGCAAAATTTGCAAAATCCGTTTAATTTTTATTACGGCAACAATCGCTCACCGGTTCAGGCTTGGCAAGCGAAATGGAAAATTTGCGCACAGCCAGAGCTTATAAATTTGATCCTTGATGCCGGCGTCGGAAGCGGATGTATGAACTGCGGAGCTGGGTTTGTGGAGGCGATGGAAGAAAAGCAAGGCATATAAAAATACAAATTTAAAATCCTTCAAGGATAAGAGGAACTTGCTTTTCAATAAGTTATTTTATAAAAATATGAATAAAAAAGCAAACCATAAAAATATTTCTGCATTTAAAATTACAATAACATTGACTTTAAAAATAAATTAGAGTAAAATACGAGAAATAAGTTTAAGGAAAATATTTTGGGCGATATAGTTAAAATTTTCGCCGACATAGGCGAAATATATCAAAAAGACGAAAAGCGTCTCAAAAACGAAGCCTATAAATACGACGCGATCAAAGTATATCTCTGTGACATAGAAACCAAGCAAATAGAACCGAATTTAAACATAAGCAAAGACGATCTGATAATATGTAGATTTGGCGTAGGCGCAAATTCCGGTAATCTTTTTCCAAATTCTCAATTTTTATCCAAAGAAGTAAATAAAGACGAAGCTAAATTTACAAAAGGCGTTTTGAGATCGGTTTCAAATTTGCTCTCGTGTTTTGAGCCGAGCGATATAGAAAAAGAGGCTATTTTGTCTATGTTACCCAGCATAAATGAAGGATATTTTGCCGATATTATAGATGAGATCAAAGGCCTTGATGAGATAAAAAAGGAAAAAGGCAAAAAAGTCGCCACTTTTTTCTCGCTCTCATACAAGGGCAAGCCCGTTTCTGCCTATTTTAAGCAAGTTTTTGAAAATCATATCAGCGTAAAAGAGCAAAAATCGTCCTATGGATACGATATTTTAACAAATGAAAAAGGTATCGGCGGTGATGCAAATTTGGCATTTTGTTCGGTAAATGAGATGCCCGCAAATATGCAATTTATCAAATCAAAACTCCTGCCGTTAAACGCTATTAGCGCAAAAAAGGTAGAAAACGGTTTTAAAGCGATAAAAGATAAGCTATCGCATAATTTCTACGGT
Source organism: Campylobacter showae (assembly GCF_900573985.1). NCBI lineage: Bacteria > Pseudomonadati > Campylobacterota > Epsilonproteobacteria > Campylobacterales > Campylobacteraceae > Campylobacter > Campylobacter showae. The sequence goes on from NZ_UWOK01000001.1 coordinate 437,453, forward strand.
ATGAAAATGGCGATTTTGCCGACGATTTTAGATGGCTCGGTGAATTTAGAAGAGATTGTAAAAATACTAGAAGAAACTTCAAAAAGCGATATGAAAAATATTGAGATGGCCGAAGAAGCCATAAGTATAAACAGTTATCTCGAAATCGCCGCTAAAAAACAGGAAAAATTACCTGTTTTAAATACGATTTTATTTTATACGCAAAGCAATGCTGCTATCGATTTAAAGCTTGCGATAGATGATGTTTTGCCCTCTTTTATCTCTAAAATTTCAAATTTAATGGGCAATTTTGATATTAAAGCTTTCTACGAAAAAAACAGCGGAACCAATGAAACGATTTATTTGCAAAATTTGTTTGAAGATAGACTAAGCGTGATGAGTTTTTTGTTGTCGCGAAATAAATTTGATTTAGAAATTATGATAGAAAGATATAGCGATCTGATTTGTTATGGTAGCGTCAATAAGGACTATGCGGAGAAAATAGAGTGGAGTAAGTATTTTAACGATTTTTATAGGCAAAGAACGATTGATGTTATTAAAAAATATCAGAATTTTTTTAACGAGATCGATGTGTTAAATAAAAAACTAGTGTTTCAAAAGGAGTGCGATTTGGAAAATTTAACCGATAAAAAAGAACTGATTAAAGAGCTAATAAAAAATAGCGAATTTTTAAATCAAAACGATGCGCTCATTAGCGCTTATTTGCTCGGTATGCTAAGCGCAGCCCTGATAAACTGGCAATTTGGCGTTAATGGCGGCGTATCGTTTAGCAACTGGCTTGATAACTGCGGCTCAATAAGCAGGGAAAATTTGGAGCGAATTTGGACCAAGGGCGATGAGATGATTAGAAAGCTTAAGGCTGCTTCTGGCAAACCAAATTCTAACGTTGAAAATATAAAAGAGTGTTTGATTGAAATTTTACCGCAAGTCTTTTCTAGAGAAGGCAAGATAGTAAAAAGCTCACATACCACGCTTGCTTTTGCTATGGGCGGAAGCGATTATCGCAAATTTCTAAAAGATAAGACAAAATAAAAAGGAGAATAAGATGCAAAAAAAAGAGATACTTTTTTTGTGGGACGGAGAGAATTGGAATCCAAACGGCGATATGCTAAAGGATAACGCTCCTAGGTATGATGATGAAACCGGCATAGCCGAAGTAACGGACGTGCGCATAAAAAGAACTATTAGAGACGAAATTATGAAAAAAGACGAGGCGTCGATTTTTATAAAGGAGTATAGGATAGAAGATGCCGTGCTGGACGCTAAAACGGCGATCAGACAAAGCATAAACATAAGGCAAAGTAAAAGCGAACTGCAAAAAGAAATTCTCTCTAAATTTATCGATATTCGCGCATTTGGTGGCGTCTTGCCGATTTCGGATAAAGACGAGATGAAGCAGGATAAAGAGATAAAAACCGCAGGCGTTCAGTTTACGGGGCCGGTACAGTTTAGATTAAGCAAATCCCTAAACAAGGTTGAGATAGAGCACGTAAGAGGAACCGGCGCTTTTGCTAGCGATTACGATCCAAACGATCCTAAAAAACAAAAAGATCAAGCGACTTTTAGAGAGGAAAAATTTTTAAAATACGCTATTTTTGCTACTTACGGCGTTATCGATAACTATAATGCGGCAAAAACCGGCTTTAACGAAGCCGATGAGGCTAAAATTTTAAAAGCTTTGTGGCACGGCACTAAAAATTTAACAACTCGCTCCAAAATCGGCCAGACTCCAAGGTTTATGCTAATCATCACGTATAAAGACGATACGTTTGCGGGCGATCTAAATAATAGTATAAGCCTAAAAAGCGAAAAAGAAGATAGGGCGATAAGAAGTATCAACGAATACGTTATTGACTTCACAAATTTAAAGAATAAACTCGCAAGATATGTCGCAAATATAGAAAAAATAGAGTATATGAGCGATTATGATTTTGAAGCGATAAACAAAGAAAATTTTGACAGTAGCTGGAAAAAGATAGAGGCGTAAAATGAGCATTATTGCTTTTAGATTGTTCGGCGATTACGCTCATTTTTCGCATCCAGCGACGATTTATTCTAGTCTAACCTATCCGGTGCCGCCAAAGACCGCTATAATGGGCTTTTTAGGCGCCGTTATAGGCGAGGAGGAGTATTTTAAGCTATCTGGCATCAAATACAGTGTAAAAATAGATAGGCAAATTTTAAAAAAGAGTTTTGTTTTTAACGGCATAAAATTTGCCCTCTCAAGCAATATGCACATAGAGGAAGGCTACCAAAACGCAAAGGAGAAAAAGCAGTTTTACAGAGAGCTCATATGCTCGCCGTCTTATATCGTATTTTTAAATTTAGAAAATTTAGAGCAAAGATATCGGGATAAGATAATTTCAAATTTAAAAGAGCATAAAACCGCCTTTACGCCGTATCTTGGGATAAACTTTTGTATAGCCGATTTTAGCTGGATCGATATAAAAATATGCGAAAAAATATCGCAAGATGAAAGCTTTATATATACATTTACACTTATGGACGACTTTGTTTTTGATGGTATTAATGAAAATGCGAAATTAACTACGGCTAGAATGCCTTGCGACTGCGAAAATGGACGAATTTTTAAAGATTTTAGAGACTTTGTAATGGAAATAAACGGCAAAGAAGCTATAAAATCTAAAAATCGCGGAAATATATATCAGATAAACAATGAAAGAGTCTATTTTATTTGACGAGTTTTGGTCTCATCCAAATAAACTTTTAGAAAATCATATAAAAAATATGATCTCTGCTGGCGATGAAGAGCTGGATAAGCAGGTCAAACTCTATCACGACATCGCAAAACTAAAAAATAATTTTCAAATTTACATCAGAGATACCTCAAACGATAAGCTGGATAAAAATCACTCATTTCTGTCGGCATATTTTTTCTTGCTAAACTCAAAATTTGATGAAATGCCGACTCTATTTGGTTTTCTTGTTATTGTTTCGCACCACGGCGACGCGGTAAATTTAATGACATTAGCTCGAGATGCTAATAAATTTTTTAAAAATTCAAAAGAGCTAGAGTACTGGGAAGAAGTAGCTAATGCCGCAAAAAATACCCAGGTTTATTCGGGATTATCTACAAAAAAGGATGAGTTTTTAGATAGAGCGGAAAAGCTTCGCCGATACTTAATTTTATTGCAGTATAAACACAAATTTACTTATGAGGATTTCATAAATTTCAAAAGCCTATATTCAAATTTGGTTTATAGCGATAAATTTGAGGCTATCTTTAGCATGCCAAAACAGGAAACTAAAAATATACCGATAGATGTTTTAGAGAGTGATATCCAAAGTTTACCGCCAAATAAAAAGCGAGATACATTTAGAAATTTTGTTTTAAACAACTTTGACGAAAATCACAAACTTTTTACTTTGACTGCGCCTACGGGCTACGGCAAGACCTTGACTGCTCTAAATTTTGCCTTGAAATTTAATAAATCTCGCATAATTTATGCGCTTCCTTTCACTTCGATAATCGATCAGACCTACGATATTATCGCAAAAATTTATAAAAATAGCGATATTTCGGTTAGTAAGGCTCACCACAAAACGACGATAGATGAAAAAAATCTAACCGAGGAGGATAGGTATTCTAAGATCAAATTTTTGATGGAATCTTTTAGCGGCGAGATAAATATAACTACTCTTTATCAGCTGATATTTGCGCTATTTGGCAATAAAAACAAAGACAACGTCAAATTTAATCAGCTCAAAAATAGCGTCGTCATCATCGACGAGGCGCAAGCGATCCCATATAATTTTAGAAAAGATTTTATCCTGCTTTGCGAGATCATTTCGCGGCGGCTTGACACTATTTTTATATTTATGTCGGCGACGATGCCGGTTATTAAAAGCGAAAATTTTAAAGAAATTTCAAATTTAGAGTATTTTTCAAAACAGGATAGATACGTCATAAAATGGCTTGATATAAGCGGCGAAGAGGATCTTTTAGAAAAGATTTGCGAGACCGCAAGCGATAAAAATACCCTCGTCGTCGTAAATACGATCAAAAAAGCGCAGGAGTTATTCGTAAAACTAAAGGATAAATTTAGCTGCTTCTGCTTAAACGGATATATGTATGATGATCACAAACGCGCTACTATCGAGGCGGTAAGGTGCGCAATAGATAAAAGTAAAGTTGGTCCGCTTGCGAGTAAAATTTTACTAATTTCCACGCAGTCTATCGAGGCTGGAGTGGATCTTGATTTTGACGTGGGATTTCGCGAAGTCTCGCCCATTAGCTCGGTCATACAGACCGCGGGGCGCGTAAATAGGCATTTTGGAGAAATTTGCGGAGAGCTATACGTCTTTCCTGAAATAAGTAAATTTACAAAATCTATCTACGGTGATTTGTATAAAGTAAGCGGAACTATTTTGGAGAATTTTAGGCAAAGAGAGGTGCGAGAGAGCGAAATTTTAGAAATTTCAAATTTGTATTTTCAAAAAATCAGCGATCAACTGGAAAATTTATATATAGAAAGCGAGATAAAAAAGCTAGAATTCGAAAATATAAATCAAAAAATCGAAGAAATTATGAAGGACAATCACAAGCAGACGCTAATAATCGAGCCCGAAGAAAATTTTATCAAGGATTTTGAAGCTAAAATTCTTGAAATTAAAAATAGCTCAAATGACGAATTTACGATACGAGATATTTTAAAAAACCACATCAGAAAGTTGTCGAAATTTAGCATAAACGTAACACTAAAAGATAAAGAGAAATTATTACCGAATTTAAGGCAAATACGCGGACTAAAAGATATGTTTTATCTGCCATTTGGTTCGTCTTATTTTTATAGCACGGATTACGGGCTTAAAAAAGATATGAATTTAGACATCACGGATGAGGTATTCGACTAATGTTTTGCAAAGACCAAATCACCGGCACGCTTGTGAATTATTACGTCACCTGTAAGCGTGAGGCGTGGCTTTACGCGCATCATATCCACGCCGATCAGGAGGATGAAAACGTGCTGATGGGCAAGGCGCTGGCGGAGATCAAAGAGAGCGATTTGCAGGACTTTGCATTTTCAAATTTGAAATTCGACAAACTTTCCAAGCAGCGCGGACATTACCTCGTCACCGAATACAAAAAGAGCCTAAAAAACGAGCTTGCGGGCAAGATGCAGCTACTTTTTTACGTCTATCTTTTAAAGACGGGCTTAAATTTAAAAGAGGTAAAAGGTAAACTAATCAGCGGTAAAAAGGTGATTTTGGTGGAGGATAGTAGCGAAAATTTCGCTTTAACCCAGCAAATTTTAAGCGAGATAACGGCGCTTGCGAACATGGAGCGGCCGCCGAAATTTACGCAGGGCAAATTTTGTGCAAACTGCGCTTATAGCGGATATTGCGTGAGCTAGATAAAAATGTACGTGATTTTATTTTATGACATCGCCGGCGCCGAGCAAAAAGAGAAAAACAACGCAAACCGCATCAGAAAGGCGGTCGAGAAGTTTTTGCCGCGCGTGCAGTTTTCCGTTTTTGAAGGTGAGATTCGCGAGAGCGATTTTAAAAAACTAACCGCAATTTTGCAAAAAGAGTGCATTACGCAGCTCGATTCTATCGTGATTTACACGTTTAATTCGCTTAAGTATTCCAAGCGTATCGTAATCGGACAGGATAAAAGCGGCGCGCTGTTTAGTTAAATTTGCTCGCGTAAATTTGCCGAGTTTGGCGGCGCTTGAAATCCCAGCTAAATTTAAGGAAAAAAGATGCAAAAAAGCGACAGGACGCATTTTATTTTGAGCGCAGGCAGGCTTCGCAGGCAAGATAACAATATCTATTTTGATAAATTTGACGATGCGGGCGCGGTTGCCGCTAGTAAAATTTTGCCGATAAACGCGATCGATGAAATTTACGTGCTGGCAAAAGTGCAGATCGATACCTACACTATGGCGTTTTTAGCGGATAACAACGTCCTTTTGCACGTTTTTAGCCCGTATCAGAGCTTTCGCGGTAATTTTTATCCAAATACCTCAAACTCGGTCAATAAAAGCGGCTTTGTGCTGCTAAATCAGGTCCGCGCTTTTGACGATCCGCTTAAGCGCACCTACATCGCCCGCGAGATCACTCGCGCGCACATCCTAAACGACGCGTCAAACTGCAAAAAACACGGCGTGAAATTTGACGTATCGCCCCACATAGAGGCGCTAAACGCCGCCGCGGATGTGCCTGCGATAATGGCGGTAGAAGGGGCGTTTCAAAAACTCTACTACGAAAAATGGAACGAGATAATCGCGGATCAAAAAAGCTTTAAATTTACCGTCCGCTCCAAGCGCCCGCCCGCCGATAAAATCAACAGCTTCATAAGCTACGTAAATACGCGTATTTATAACGTCTGCCTCAGCGAAATTTACAAAACCGAGCTTGATCCACGCATCGGCTTTTTGCACGAGCCAAACTACCGCGCGCTGAGCCTGCACCTCGATCTTGCGGAGATTTTTAAGCCGATTTTGGGCGATACGCTGATTTTTAATATGCTAAATAAAAAGGAGATCACCGCAAAGGACTTCCAATTTGACGCCGGGCGGATAAAATTTAGCAACGACGCCGTGCAAAAGATCGAGCTAAAAATGATCGCGAGGCTTGGTGAAACGATCTGCCTAAACGGGCAAAACCTCACGTGGCGGCAGGTGATCCGCCGCGAGGCTAATCAGATCAAGAAATGTATCTGCGAGGATGCGCCTTATGAGGGATTTAAGTGGGGGTAAATTTGATATTTTGTCGGCGGGGGCAACAAAGGGTATTGCTTGCATTTTGATGATTTGATTGTGACAGCACGATTTCATAAAAACTCACGCCAAAAATGTTGCGCAAAAATCGTTACGCATTTGCGACGAAATTTGACTTATGCGTCTTTGGTTGTTTTGCTCCCAGCGTTGAGAAAATTCGCATCAAATTTGACTTATGCGTCTTTGCCGCGGTATTGGTTTTTGCACTAAAACGGCGTTTGTGATTTTGCTTTGGATGTTTGTGATAAAATATAAAATGCACTCGACTTATAAAATTTGCTTTGATCGCTATAGCGGGTTGAATGTTGTTAATTTGCTCTTACCGTAACGGGACATTTGATTTCTAAGTGCCCTTTTTAAATCTAAACTATGTCGATAAAGCTTTTTCTAAGATTTTAGAAATGATGAAATTTAGGGTATTTCGTATCGATACTATTTTGCTTTTTATGCAAATTTAAGGCGTAAAAATATAGACTTTGAGTTTTAATAGCCCTAAAAATGTATATTTTGGTGCTGTTAAAATTTACTCCGTTGGAGTTTGAAACCTCCTCAGCCAAGCCAAGACCGTCGGCCTCCGCTGTTAAAATTTACTCCGTTGGAGTTTGAAACGCCCCGCTTTTGCGTCCTTTATGTCGCCTTTTAACGTTAAAATTTACTCCGTTGGAGTTTGAAACTCTACCAGCACGATACAAATTTAACCCTTTCTATGTTAAAATTTACTCCGTTGGAGTTTGAAACAATATAAAATCAAGAATGGTGCACCCCTTACTATTAGGTTAAAATTTACTCCGTTGGAGTTTGAAACAAGCCCATAATCTTTCTGATAACTAGCTCGCTCATGGTGTTAAAATTTACTCCGTTGGAGTTTGAAACAATGTCCTATTTTTGGCTGTTTCATGTTGGTATTCATGTTAAAATTTACTCCGTTGGAGTTTGAAACTGAGGTTGAAAGCACGTCGGGCAATGAGGTTGTGGTTAAAATTTACTCCGTTGGAGTTTGAAACTCATCAATGAACAACAAATGGCTAGTAGATTTCAGTTAAAATTTACTCCGTTGGAGTTTGAAACCGGGGATAGAATTTACGTCTGCTCCAAAGCCAACAAAGTTAAAATTTACTCCGTTGGAGTTTGAAACTCAAGATTCAGCATAGCGCCGCCGTGTTCTATCGGCAGTTAAAATTTACTCCGTTGGAGTTTGAAACAGCAGCCATACGGCAAAAAGTCAAAGCAGTTTTTAGGTTAAAATTTACTCCGTTGGAGTTTGAAACTCATCTGCATCGTTAGATCGGTGTTTGTAGCGTCGGTTAAAATTTACTCCGTTGGAGTTTGAAACAAAAATATGCCAGCTCCGTTTTTCATAAGGTCGTCGTTAAAATTTACTCCGTTGGAGTTTGAAACAATTTAGAGTTTGACAAAAAGATATCTTTGGCTTCGGTTAAAATTTACTCCGTTGGAGTTTGAAACTGCAGTGGTCAAAAAAGAACACAAGACCGATATCTGTTAAAATTTACTCCGTTGGAGTTTGAAACCGCTTATCATAGCGATTGTGACTTCTTGCATTAAGTTAAAATTTACTCCGTTGGAGTTTGAAACTTTTTAAATATAAAAAATAGGTGAAAAATCCCCTAGTTAAAATTTACTCCGTTGGAGTTTGAAACTCTAGCACTCGTATTTTATATTTTAGGCGTATTAGTTAAAATTTACTCCGTTGGAGTTTGAAACCAAAAACGACAAGCCGCAATACAATTTCCACGCGCAGTTAAAATTTACTCCGTTGGAGTTTGAAACGAGCTAAAAGCCGAGAATAATGAGCTTAAGAGCTTTGTTAAAATTTACTCCGTTGGAGTTTGAAACATTACCGAATTGTAACTTTGTGTCAGTGAGGTAAAAAGTTAAAATTTACTCCGTTGGAGTTTGAAACGCGTCGACGTAGTAAAAGCCGTTAGACTCAAACAAAGTTAAAATTTACTCCGTTGGAGTTTGAAACACCTTTGTAAAGAATATAGCATAATGATGAGCGATGTTAAAATTTACTCCGTTGGAGTTTGAAACACGTTGTGGCCAAAGCTTTCTTTTGGAATGACATAAGTTAAAATTTACTCCGTTGGAGTTTGAAACTGGTCTTGATAAGCATTCATTGTAGCTATTTCTATCCTAGTTAAAATTTACTCCGTTGGAGTTTGAAACGTTCTCTTTGTTGCCTTTCTTGCTCTTGGATATTGGGTTAAAATTTACTCCGTTGGAGTTTGAAACTAGTTACGTAGGCATTATCCTGGCCGTTATCTTGCTGTTAAAATTTACTCCGTTGGAGTTTGAAACTCTCTAAAATAAACAGACATATTCCCTCGGCTCGTTGTTAAAATTTACTCCGTTGGAGTTTGAAACATAAAATCTATTATGACTGGCGTGCCGATTGGAACTTTGTTAAAATTTACTCCGTTGGAGTTTGAAACCTTTTTGTTTTAGAAATGGATTAGGGGAAGCTTTTGGTTAAAATTTACTCCGTTGGAGTTTGAAACTGTATTTAATACCTTTTTCGCCGTTCCCGATGAGGTTAAAATTTACTCCGTTGGAGTTTGAAACTCCGGCATAAACAAAACCACTACACAAAAACAGCGGTTAAAATTTACTCCGTTGGAGTTTGAAACAATAAATTTGTTGAGGGAACAAAAACTGACTTAAGTTAAAATTTACTCCGTTGGAGTTTGAAACGACGTAAGAAGCTTAAACATTAAAGTTTGATTAAATGTTAAAATTTACTCCGTTGGAGTTTGAAACATAGTAGTTTCTTTGCTAAGATTATCCTCTTTTTCCTGTTAAAATTTACTCCGTTGGAGTTTGAAACCTAATCCAAACTGCAAACCTGACAACAACCCAGACCGTTAAAATTTACTCCGTTGGAGTTTGAAACGGTACGAAACTGGCTACCTCAAGCGGTACGCCAAGGTTAAAATTTACTCCGTTGGAGTTTGAAACGTTAAAACCGAGCGGTCAGCGTCTTTTAAAAAACGGTTAAAATTTACTCCGTTGGAGTTTGAAACTGTTTTCAACATCGCTCTTAAAAGTGTTATTCGTGGTTAAAATTTACTCCGTTGGAGTTTGAAACAGAATTCAAAAAGACCTGCTAGATAAGCTGCAAGGTTAAAATTTACTCCGTTGGAGTTTGAAACACAAATTTGGCGGGTATTCATACAGAAGCTGTGAGTTAAAATTTACTCCGTTGGAGTTTGAAACAAGATAGCGGTATAGATGAAAGCACAGTATCAAGAGTTAAAATTTACTCCGTTGGAGTTTGAAACAAAGCTTGCGAAGTCGCGCCTAGATTTGCGTTTTTGGTTAAAATTTACTCCGTTGGAGTTTGAAACGCAAATAGCTTTCTTAGACTACTCGCGCGTATTGCAGTTAAAATTTACTCCGTTGGAGTTTGAAACTAATTCGGTCGCAAAAAATGGAGCGGGGCTAATCAAGTTAAAATTTACTCCGTTGGAGTTTGAAACAAGGGTCAATGCCCCTACAAAATAAGCGAGTTTGGGTTAAAATTTACTCCGTTGGAGTTTGAAACCTGCTGGTAAGGGCGTTTTGGAATTTTGCACCATAAGCGTTAAAATTTACTCCGTTGGAGTTTGAAACCGTTGCTATCTCGAAAAAGATTGCGATATAGTCGCCTGTTAAAATTTACTCCGTTGGAGTTTGAAACAATTTATATTGTTCTATCGCTCTAAACTCATTTAAATGTTAAAATTTACTCCGTTGGAGTTTGAAACTATCCATTTCCCTATCATCTCTATTGAAAACATCGTTAAAATTTACTCCGTTGGAGTTTGAAACTTTGCGTTTCGCACCGAACGAGCGTAAGGGGCAAAGGGTTAAAATTTACTCCGTTGGAGTTTGAAACCCGAAACTAACGCGTAGCGAAACGGGCGAGATGTTTGGTTAAAATTTACTCCGTTGGAGTTTGAAACTAACTTAGGGCGCAATATGGGCGTTTACAGCGCAAGTTAAAATTTACTCCGTTGGAGTTTGAAACTTTAATAGAGCTTGACGTATATACGAAAACCTTTAAGTTAAAATTTACTCCGTTGGAGTTTGAAACCAGGGTTGCTGGGGCTATGATGCTTTTTGCGATAACGGTTAAAATTTACTCCGTTGGAGTTTGAAACGCGACGTAGTAAAACATTCCCGCCATTTCGCCCGGTTAAAATTTACTCCGTTGGAGTTTGAAACGTAGTTGCAAATCGGTTATATTGCCGCCGTCTACTTTAGTTAAAATTTACTCCGTTGGAGTTTGAAACAAAGCTCATTTACGCGGCCGCATACGCTATTTATGTTAAAATTTACTCCGTTGGAGTTTGAAACTTAAAATACGGCCACGAATATTGTATGACCCAAATTGTTAAAATTTACTCCGTTGGAGTTTGAAACTATTAAACAATACTGTTTGTGCTTCGTCAAATAGAGTTAAAATTTACTCCGTTGGAGTTTGAAACAACGTTATCTTGCCTGCGAAGTCTGCCTGCACTCAAAAGTTAAAATTTACTCCGTTGGAGTTTGAAACTTTACAAAAGAGAAATTTTGCATATAGTCTCTTTGAGTTAAAATTTACTCCGTTGGAGTTTGAAACCGGCATATTCAGAGCTTGAAAAATCCACGCAATTTTATGTTAAAATTTACTCCGTTGGAGTTTGAAACAAAGCCTAATCCTTGAAATGAAAAATACCGTCTCCTTGTTAAAATTTACTCCGTTGGAGTTTGAAACTTTATCAGACGCAAAATTTAAGAGCTACGCCTAAAGTTAAAATTTACTCCGTTGGAGTTTGAAACACACCGACGGCAGAAAAATAACCATACTCGACAGAAACGTTAAAATTTACTCCGTTGGAGTTTGAAACCGGTTTCGAGTAACTGCTTTCTCATTTCGACGTTGGTTAAAATTTACTCCGTTGGAGTTTGAAACAGTTCATCGCTCTCAAGCTTGATGGCTACCGCCCGTTAAAATTTACTCCGTTGGAGTTTGAAACAAATACATAGAACAAGGAAAATTTAAGGACACAACTGGTTAAAATTTACTCCGTTGGAGTTTGAAACCGTACGAATGATTTTTGAGATGATGATTGTCCAGAGTTAAAATTTACTCCGTTGGAGTTTGAAACTTTTTGCTCCCAAACGATACGGACGCCGAGGACTATGTTAAAATTTACTCCGTTGGAGTTTGAAACAAAAATCTTGCTTCTAAGGTCGGACAGACTACGGGAGTTAAAATTTACTCCGTTGGAGTTTGAAACACAAGTGTGTAGGTTAATTCATAACCCTTGTCAACGTTTACTCCGTTGGAGTTTTGATGCAATCAATTTTTGCGGCTTAGTATGCTGTGCGATTGATTATAGACGGGCGACAAAAATAAAGTTGTAATAAATAATTTATGATTTTCTGTTAACTTAGCTAACAGCCTACCGGTTGATTGCCTGCAAGCAGTTTTTCTAGCTTGCGATTTTTAAAGAATTTGACGACGTCAAACGCGATCTTGGCAGCCAATAGCGCCAAAAAAACGTGTCTAAAAGCATAAAATTTGCCTAAATATTTATGCTTTTTCATGAGCTTTAGCGCAAGCGTTTTTATCGCCTCTATCGGCTTTTTGATTGCTTCGCCGATCATTTTGTCCTTTATCTCGTGGACGACGAGAGCAGTGATGGTTTTTAGGTATTTTTTAGTTTTGGGGGCGGGTAAATTTTGCGTCTTAGTTTCGTCGTAAACGCCGTCAATCCAAGCTTCAAAATTTTGCCGAGCATTTTTGCTTTTTAGGAGTTTTTCGCCGGCTTTGCTTATCTCGTAAATCCCGCGCGAAGTCTTTAAAATGATCCTTTTTTCTTGCGGCAAGGCTTGAATTTTAGGGCTATTTGCTATGATGCTTAAAAGCGCGTCCGTTTTGCTTTGACTCGCACCCGTTTTGCTCGATAAAAACTCCGCTATCTCCTTACGACTCGCCTTTTTTCTCTCGTTTAAAAACTGCGCCAATAAAAATAATCCTTGATAATCCATCGCGAAAACTCTCATTATTATATTAAAATGAGAATTATACTTAAAATATCTCAAAATAAAATAAAAACCAGTATCATTTTGATTTTGGCGCGTTGAGCGATAAACCAAAATTTGAGCTTTTAGTGATACTTCTGCGCAAAGCAAAAGGCTTGAATTTCAAATTCGGGATTAATCTACATAAAAGCGACGTATTTACGGTAAATTTTACCAAATCGCGCAGAGTTCTAGTGCAGTCGGCGTGCTTTGGTAAATTTACAAAAGATAGCAAAATTTACCGACTAATTATACGTACAAAAAGGGCGAAATTTAGTTGCCCGTCAGTCTAAATTTGAAGCTTGGGCTTTAGCAAATCAAACAAATTTAAGCCCAAAGTAGCCAGAAATTGGTGCCAAATTTAGCTCGCGAGCAAATCCAAATTTGAGATGGCAAAGGATATATAGCTAAATTTTAGCCGCCAAATTTGCTATGAAAGCAATCTCAAATTCGGCGTCAAATTTATTTTGCTGACGAGCTTTTTAAGGCAAATTTAACTAACGAAAAACTCCTGCGCAGGCTCTTTACTCTCAAAAGGCTTCACGCAAATTTCGCGCTCGCCGATCCTAGCTCGCACCGCCGTATCCTTATCCGCTCTGGTGTAGGTAAGTGCCAGACGCACGGCAAACTCGAGGTCGGCTTCGTTAAATTTAGCGTCCACTAAGCTCACCGCGCCCACGATATCGCCGTCAAATTTGATCTGAGTAAATTTTGGATTATTTAGAGCTAGCAGTTTGGCGTTATCGTTTTCGTCGCGGCCAATGACCATTTTGGTGCCGTTTGTTAGGCGCAGATGGCGTCCGAGGCGCAGTAGCTGCATATCCGCGCTCGTCATATCCGGGTCAAATTTGATGAAATCTCTGATTTTATTCGCAAAGCTCTCGATCGTGAGCAAGCACCCTCCGCCGGGCGTCTCGTACTCGCTAAAGCCAAACTCTTTCGCAAGCGCGAGCTGTCTTTTGCGGTCGCGTCCGCTGATGGCGAGCAGTTTGCTACGATCGACCCAGCCTTCGCGCTCGGGCTTTGTGGGCTTCATCAGCTGCGCAGACATCGGGCGCAAGATGAGATCATCCTCGTCGCCCGCGGCGTTTTTGACCCGCAACATCGCGTCGCGTCTCTGACTCATCGGACGCTGGCCGATCACTTCGCCCGTCGCGATAAAATCTGCACCCTCAGAGCGCATCATCGCAAGCGCCGTTTTAAACATATATCCGTGGCAGTCGATGCAGGGGTTAAAGTGCTTGCCGTAGCCGTATTTTGGCGTGAAAAGCACGTCGCGCAGGTATTCATTTCTGATATCGATTATTTTAAGCTCAGCTCCGGCTTCGTTCGCGCGGCGACGTAAAATTTCCGCCTTTTTCTCGTCGCCGCTAAAGCCGATATCTATGTGGATCGCCGTGACGTCGATGCCTTGGTTTGTCAGTAGCTTGATGGCGATCATACTGTCCAGCCCACCGCTAAATAAAACTAACGCTTTCATTTTTTAAGTTCCTTTAAAATTTCATTGATTTTTTTTAGTATCGGTTGCTTTTCTTCTAGCGAGATTTGCGACGCCGAATACTTTTTGTATAAATTTTTGTAAAATCTTGTTTTAAAAAATTTTAGGTTTTGTAAAATTTCCTCCTCGTTTTTAAACGCCTCGTATTTTTCAAATATTATCTCGCGCACGGACGGATCGTTCGCGTCCGCTCCCGCTGCTATCGCCTCGTAGACTGCCCTGTGGCGCGCGAAATAATCGGGCTTTAAATTTTCTAAAATAAATTTTTTTAGACTCTCGTTTTCTATCATCGTTTTTAAAATTTGGATTTCTAGCGGGTCTTTGCGCCCCGAGTTTGCCCGTAAATTTTGCGTTTCGTAACCCTGCGCGTTTTGCTCCGTCCCGCCGTAGCCTTGCCGCATCGGCGAATTTGATCCGCGAGAAAGCCAAAACGACCCCTTGGCTATATTTAAAATTTTAGCCACGAGTGGGACGTAGGAGTTTGCGACGACGGGCTTTAGGCTCGCGGTAAAAGCCTGGATCGCTTCTAGCGCTTTTTGCTTTTGTACGGGGCGCGAGAGGTCAAAGCCGCTGGCTAAATGCCTGATGTAAAATTCTCCGATCTCCGTACCGCTTTCAAAAATTTGCCGCAGATACTCTATCTTGCCGGCTACGACCATATCGGCGGGATCGGCGCCGCCTTCTATGATGACGACGCTACCGTCGATTTCGTTTTGCGCGAGCAGCAGGGCGGACTTCGTCGCGGCGTTTATGCCCGCATCGTCGCCGTCAAAGCATAAAATAACGCTAATCTCGCCGCGTTTTAAAAGCGGCAAATGCTTGGTCGTAAGCGCGGTTCCCAGCACCGCTACGACGTTACCAAAGCCCGCCTTGTGCAGCATGATGACGTCCATGTAGCCTTCGGTGATGATGATCTGATTTTTGGTGAAAATTTCGCGCTTTGCCAGGTGATAGCCGTAAAAAAGCGTTGATTTATCAAAGACCGCGGACTGGGGCGAATTTACGTATTTAGCGGGGTTGCCGCTGATCGTGCGCCCGCCAAAGCCCGCCAGCCGCCCCGCATGCGTGTAGATGGGAAAGGTGATACGGTTTATGAAACTAGCGTAAATGCCGTTTTCGTTTTGCTTTACGATGCCGACTTCTAGGGCTTCTTTGGGTTCTATTTGTTCGTTTTGCAGTAGCCTTATCGTTTGTGCGCTCTCAGGCGCAAAACCCAGCCCAAATTTATCTATCAGCTCGTCTGTGATACCGCGCGAATACAGGTACTCGACGGCCGCGGGAGTTTTATAAAGTAGCGAGCGGTAAAAGGCGTTTGCGTTTTCTAGGATGTGCTTGTTTTCCTTCGCCGGTTCGCCGCCGCGCACGTAGTTTAGCGTGAAATTTTGCAGTCCGGCGATCTTTTCGACGGCTTCTGGGTAGCTTAGCTTTTCGTAGTCCATCACGAATTTGATCGCGTCGCCGCCGGCTTTGCACGAAAAGCAGTGAAATATCCCGCGAGACGGGCTCACGCTCATGCTCGGATTTTTATCGTCGTGAAACGGGCAGACGCACACGAAGTTCGCGCCGCTTTTTTTCAGCGGCAGATAGTGTCCGACGACATCGACGATATCGGTTTGCGCTTTTAGTCTTTCTATTGATTTTGGATCGATCATAAGTGAGATTATACAATCGTTTTGCTATAATCGGCGTTAAATTTGACTTTAGAAAGCGGCATTTTGGATATATTTTTTATCGAATTTAGAGACCCGATTTTCGGTCTCGTGGTGCTAGTCGCCGCGGTGCTCGTGATCGCCGTTTTTAGCTACGCATGGGGCGTTTTTAAGAGCAAGGACGAAAAGGCGGAGATCGCGGGATTTTTGAAAAAATTCGGCAAATCTCAAGGCCTGAGCGACGAAAACAAGCAGCTTTTGATAAACTCGGGCGCAGATACGGCTACGATGTGCTTTTTGGCGGGGACGTTTTCAAAAAGCGGGTATTTTGAAAAGGCTATCAACGTCTATGCCGTGGCTTTGGAGCGGGCTAAAAACCGAGCTGCAAAGGAGCAAATTTTCACCGATCTTGGGCAGACTTATTTTAAGGCGGGCTTTTTGGAGCGCGCAAAAAGCGTCTTTTTAGAGGCGCTAAAAATCTCTCCGCGAAATCAAATCGCGCTAAAATCTCTAACGATAATTTTCGAAAAACTAAAAGACTATGAGGGCGCATTGCAGGCCCTGGATGCTTTGCAGGAGCTTGGCAGCGACGTGAGAGCGCAAACGGCGTATATCAAAGCGCTGCAAATTTTAGCGGATAAAAGCAAGGACGAAGCCGCTAAGATCGGCGAAATTTTAGCGCTAAAGGATGAATTTGCGCTCGTACGGCGTATGGCGATGGAGGGGTTAAATTTAGACGGTTTGGGGTTTAAGGATTTTAGCGATTTCCCGCCGCTAGGGGACGTTTTGGATTTGGTTTATTATCAAAACACGCCCGTAAATTTAGCCGACCCCGAGTATAAGAGCCTGTTTTTCATCAAAGGCATGAGCGACGAGGACGGCGCACCGCTGGGCTTTGAGCTAGAGGTTTTAAAGAAGCTAAGGGCGGCAAACTACGACAAGGCCGCGCTTAGCTTTAACTACGTTTGCAAGAGCTGCAAAAACGCCTTTCCGATGCATTTTTACCGCTGTCCGATGTGTAGCGAACTAGGCAGCGTGCAAATTTTGCCTCACATCACGGAAAAATCCGATGAAAACAGTATGCCTTTTTAGCGACGGCTCGTGTCTGGATAACCCTGGGCCTGGCGGCTGGGCGTACATCCTAGAGTACGGCGAGCACAAAAAAACGGCAAGCGGCGGCGAGGCGCACACGACGAATAATCAAATGGAACTACGAGCGGCGATCGAGGGGCTAAAAGCGCTAAAGCAGCCCTGCCGCGTGAAGCTCTACACCGATAGCTCATACGTCGCAAACGCCGTAAATGCGTGGCTAGAGGGCTGGGTAAAGAAAAGCTTTAAAAACGTAAAAAACGTCCCACTGTGGCAGGAATATATAAGCGCAAGCGAGCCGCACGAGGTCGAGGCGATCTGGGTCAAAGGCCACGCCGGACACCCGCAAAACGAGCTTTGCGACGAGATGGCGCGCGAACAAGCCGTAAAGATCAAAAATAGCTTAAAAGGCGAATAATGCGAAATTTGGAAGAGAAATTAGGATATAAATTTAAAGACGAAAAGCTGCTAAAAACCGCGCTCACGCACAAAAGCGTAAAAGGCGGCGCAAACAACGAGAGGCTCGAGTTTCTGGGCGATGCGGTGATGGATCTGGTGATCGGGGATTATCTTTTTCACAAATTTTCGCGCCTAAGCGAAGGCGATCTAAGCAAACTGCGCGCCGCGCTCGTAAATGAAAAAAGCTTTGCCGAGCTGGCCAAATATCTAAATTTGGGTCAGCTCATCAATATCTCGCCCGCCGAGGAGCACAACGGCGGACGGGCAAAAGCCTCGATCTTATCGGACGCATTTGAGGCACTGATGGGCGCGATCTACCTAGAAAGCGGCTTTGACGCCGTGCGCGCAGCTAGCCTAAAAGCCTTTGAGAGATGCTACCCCGATATAAATTTCGACCGCATGGTAAAAGACTACAAAACCGCGCTGCAAGAGCTCACTCAAGCGCGCTTCGCCGAGATACCAAAATACGTGCTAGTGGGCTCAAAAGGGCCAGATCACAAGAAGGAATTTGAGATCGCGCTTATGCTAAACGAGCGCGAGATCTCGCGAGCCGCAGGCAAGAGCAAAAAAGAAGCCGAGCAAAAAGCAGCCAAAACCGCGCTTGAGATTTTGGGAGAGGGCAAGTGAACACCTTTGGACGCAAACTAACGCTAACGACGTTTGGCGAGAGTCACGGAGTGGCGATCGGCGGCGTGCTAGACGGTTTTCCCGCAGGCGTGCGTATCGATTTAATTTTTATCCAAAGCGAGCTTGACAAACGAAGGCCGGGCGGCTCGAAATTTGCCACGGCCAGGAGCGAAGGCGACCGAGTGGAGATTTTAAGCGGCGTGTTTGAAGGCGTCAGCACGGGCACTCCGATCGGCTTTATCATCCGAAACGAAAATCAAAAATCGGGCGATTATGAAAATTTGCGCGAGCTCTTTCGACCAGGGCACGCAGACTACGCCTACTACCGAAAATACGGCATCCGCGACCACCGAGGCGGCGGACGTAGCTCGGCTAGAGAGACGGCCGTGCGTGTGGCGGGCGGTGCGATAGCTCAAATTTTGCTGGGCGAATTTGGCGTCAGCGTACAAAGCGGCGTGGCTAGCGTGGGCGAAATTTCGTGCGGCGAGCGGTTAGACTTTGATCTCGCGGCGCGCTCGGAGATATTTTCGCTGGGTAACGAAGAGGCGATGAAAGAGGAAATCCTAAAAGCCAAGCAGGAACACGACAGCGTCGGAGCTAGCGTCATCACGGTTATCCGCGGCGCGCCGGCCGGGCTTGGCGAGGGGCTATACTATAAATTTGATGCAGCCATCGCGGCTGCGATGATGGGCATAAACGGCGTCAAAGCCGTAGAGATCGGCGAGGGTGTAAACGCAAGCAAGATGCACGGCAGCGAAAATAACGACTCGATGAGTGCGGCGTATGCGCGCGTAAATTTGACCGACTCGGCTCTAGGCGGCTCGGGTGAGCTATCAAATTTAAACGGCAGCAAATTTGACGAATGCAAAAGCGAGGCGGACGGCGCGGCTTGCTGCGGCTCAAATTCGGACGAAAAATTCGGATTCGCCTCAAATCACGCGGGCGGAACGCTGGGCGGCATGACGAGCGGACAAGAAGTCGTGATAAAGACGCATTTTAAGCCGACTCCGTCGATATTTTTATCTCAGGCGACGCAAAACGTGTGCGGAGAGGATACCCTCTGCGAGCTGCGCGGGCGGCACGATCCGTGTATCGGAGTGCGCGGTAGCGTCGTAGCCACCGCGATGGCAAGGCTAGTAACGGCCGATATGCTGCTTTTAAATTTGAGCGCAAATCTAGCAAATTTAAAGAAAATTTACGGATAACTCCAAGATAACCGCACTCCAAACAAAGTGGAGCAAAACGGACGCTGAGCGCGTAAAATTTGCGATGATTTTTGCGCACAGCAAAGATATTTGGCAAATTTATATTTACGATATAAATGGCAAGAAAAATGGCATAACGGACATCTTTGATGTAAAAAATATCTCGCACGGCGGCTTAGAAAATTTACTCGCAGGCGCCGTAAAATATCTAAAATTTATGCAATAAATCATAGAAAAATAGGGCACAGCGAGGGGCTAGAAGCGCGTAAATTTAGACTTTTTAATCCTAACGCCAAGCGCAAATACGCCCTCAAAAAATCGCGACAATCAGGCTACGAAGCTCGGAAATCCATGCATTGGCACGATATTTACACGGACGAGTCTGTTTATGACGTTTACGAGGAGTTTTGTAGATCTCTAAAACATCTCCTGCGAAATAAGCCAAATTTGTAGTTTTACGCTACGTCGAACGAGAGCTGTCCTAGGGATCAGAAGTATGCGTAAATATCAAATTTACTCTTGTTTTCTTGTAAAATCAAATTTGGCAATTAGGCTGTATCGCATAATTCGGTCACTCATAAGGTCGCCGATAAAACGGCTAAATTTAAAGACATTCCAGTTTTAGTTTTTGACGTTTATGCGTAAAATTCGTATAATTTACCGTCGCGCAAATGTTCAATCTATTTTACGAAAACAAGGCTACGCAAAGTCAAATTTGTTCGTCAAATAGCCCGCGTTCAAAGCTTTTTACGCGAAAGCTGCGCCTTTGCAGCGGCGAGTCGCCCAGTCTTGCTACCGCGTCCAGATGCGCTTTCGTGCCGTATCCTTTGTGTGCGGCGTATCCGTAGCCAGCATGCATGCCGTCCCACGCCGTCATCAGCGCGTCGCGGCTTACTTTGGCTAGGATGCTTGCCGCACTCACCTGCGCGACCTTGCCGTCGGCTCCGACCATGGTTTTTACGCCCGTGCCGTAGTTTACGTTGCCGTCGTAGAGCAGCTCGCAGCCCGCAAAATGCGCCTTAAACAGCCGCAGCGCGCGTCTAAGGCACTCGCTAAGGCCCAGCTCGTCGATCTCTTTGTTTGAAAAATATACGATAAGAAATTCCGAGTTTTTTATTATCTCTTTAAACAGCTCCTCGCGCCGCTTCGCCGTTAGTTTTTTTGAGTCGTTTAGGCCCGTTATCTCGCGCTTTAGTACACATGCAGCTACCGCCAAAGGCCCTGCCAGCGCGCCGCGACCCGCTTCGTCGATACCGCAGATTTGGGCGTCAGATTTGTTTTTCATCGCTACGCTTTCAAATAAATTTTGCAAAATTTAAGCTATCAAATTTTGTCTTGCATGTTTCAAGATTTCCTTTTCTGGCGGAAAATTTGCCTAAAACAGCCCGAAATTTTGCTTTAAATGCTCTTTGATGGGCTCAAGCGGTAGTGAGATCTCGCTATTTTTACCGCCGGCCGTGCCATCATAAAAGGTAATGCCGCTTGGCGAGAGCGTAAAATTTTCGCTCGGCGTTATCTTTTCTTTTGCGAAAATCGCGGTCAAATTTGCGTCGTTTAGATCCTTAAAAACGTCGCTTAAATTTACCTTTTTTAGGTTTTTGAGCCAGACGGTTTTGCAGACTTTTCCGCTTGCGCCTAGTTCGCAGACGCTTCTTATTTTGCCGTTTTGATACTCGAGGTTATTTAGCACATTTGCGGCGCTGTTTGAGGAGTCTTTGAGCCATGCCGACTTAAAATTTTCAAGCTTTGCGGCGAGAGATTTTTTGTTATTTTGAGCAAATTTAGGCGAGTAAAAGTCACTCACTACAGCTTCAAATCGCGCTCCGTCTCGCCCGATCTCTTGCAGCCCAAGCGTGGTAAAATCATAGCTTGCAACCTGTTTTAGCACGGCCTTTCGCGCCTTGCCTCTGATCGCTAGTTTGCCCGTTAGTTCGCCGTTATCCGCTTTCACGCTTAGATTTAGCCACTCGGTGACCGCATTTACGGCAGTTATATCGGCGCCCGATTTTTCGATGCTGCCCTTACTAAAGTCGTATCTAGCGCCCTCGAAAAAGGCGTGACCTTGAAATTTGGGCGGTAAAACGGCGCCCTTGTCGCTAAAATTTTCAAACTCAGCCTCAAGCTCGCTGATGTAGAGCTCAAATTTGCTCCCGTCTGCCTCGCCTGCAAATTTATAAATTTTGCCCTCATTTTCGTGCCTGATCTCGTAGCCTAGCGCCAAAACGCAGGCCAAAAATATCGCCGCAACCGCTCTCATAACCGCTCCTTTTATATGCCTAGCGCCCAGCGCGAAAACGGTGCGACCTCGCATTTTATGCCCTCTACGCTCATCTCGCCCGAGTTTGCCACGCTGATTGCTTGTAGCCTATTTATACCTAAATTTTTTAAATTTGCGTGCAGTTTTTTAAATTTTAAAAAGACCAAATCCGCATCGCTAAACGGCGAGCAAATGATAGCAAGTTTCCTTTTTGGCAGGAAAAAATCAAGCTCTTTTGTATAAAAAATCCGCTCGTTAAATTTGGCTAGCTCGCAAAAAACCGTGTTGTTAAAATTTTTAGCGAAGTCCTTTTTTAGGCTCAGCGCGCTTTTAAACGCAAAGTCGCTAAAATAAAGCCTTTTTGCGGCGTTTGGTTCGTTAAATTTCTCTACTAGGCTAACCGCGCTCATGTTTTCTAGCTCGCTAAGCGCGCCGTAAACGCTATCTTTTGAGATTTTTCGGGCGGATTTTAATGTGCTAAAAATCTCAAAAACGCTCACGTTTTGCGCCTGAGCTTTCGCACACTCTCTTAGCACTGCTATTTGCGTGGCGGATAGCGACGATTTTAGCGCGGTTTGCAGATTTGCTGCGACGTTTTCGGCATCGCAAAAGGCTGATGCCGGACTCCTGCCGTGAAGTAAAAAGTGGCTAAAAAGCGTCTGGGGATCGATCTTTTTTGAAAAAAAAGCGATAAATTCCTCGTAGTCTAAAAAATCCAAATTTAGCTCGCTAAAGCCGCTCAAATTTGCATCTTTAAGCCGCGAAGCGACGATAAAATTTGATAAATTTAGCTCCAAAACCGGCTCAAATTTATCCTGAAATCTCTGCTCGAAATCATCGATCGCTAGAATTTTTATCTGCGGATTTTGGCGTAAAAACTCGGGCAAATTTGACAAAATCTCATCCGCATCTATGCGAAGATCGCCTAAATTTACATACAAAAACTCTTTGCTCTCAAATGCCGACAAAAAGCCAGCGATTAGAGATGTTTTGCCGCTTCCTATACCGCCTTTTATCAGTGTTTTTGGTGCCGTGATTTCAAATTTTCTATTTATAAATTTGATATTTTTTGGCGGGGTTTGGTAGAGCGCGTTTAGAGTTTGCATTTTTAGCCTTTAAAATTTGGAAAATTATAGCGAAGTTTCCTTGTAAAGAGGAAGCTAATTAAAATTTGACGCCAAAAAACAAGGGTAAATTTAACGATTTTAAAAAAAAAAAAAGGGGGGGGGGTAGAATGCGTTAAATTTTTATTTGAAAGGTGGATATTATGAAAAAAATTACGGTTTTTGGTCTGATGTTAATAAGCGCTTTGGCGATAGACAATCCGATGGCAGATATACTAAAGGACTATGAAAACAAGTGTAATGCCGGAGACGAGATGGCGTGCGGCGTGGCGGGCGGAGTTTATGATTTTGCCTTTGAGGCGTACGGGGTAAAGCAAGACTACGGCAAGGCGATGAAATTTTATAAAAAGGGCTGCGATAATGGAAACTACAGGTCGTGCAATAATCTAGGGTTTATGTACGAAAATGAAAAAGGCGTAAAACTAGACTATAAAAAGACATTTGAGTTATATACTAAGTCTTGCGACATCGGAAACGACGCGCTCGGTTGTAGAAATCTCGGATTTTTGTATATCAATAAGCATGTTTCAGGCATAAATGAGAAGCAAGCGTTTTTGGAAGGAATTGGGCGTATTAAAAAAGCTGCGACATCACGCCGGATTTTACTGCTTGCAGCTTTTTGGGCGATGTATACTTAAGAATAAATGAAAAAAACGACGCAATGAAATATTATCAAAGAGGATGTACTGCTGGGGCTACCGATAATGTTGTTCAATCTTTTGAAGAAGGCGTTAGACTTTGGCAACGAACCTGCGGAATGTACGAACTTTTAAAACAAGGCTCAAGGTGATTTTAAAATTTGGACATGACTTTAAACTGTCCAAATTTATCCCAAATCAAATTTAAATATATCGCTTCAAATTTTTAGCCAAATTTACAAAAACTTCCTTATAAAAAGGAAATAATTTTATTAAATTTCATCAAATTTGCTCAAAATATTGACATTAAAAAGCCATTTGGATAAAATCCGAGTCTCTTACACAAGTAAGAAGTGTCGTATGTTTGCGACAAGTTCTATTCAAAGGAAAGAAAATGGAAAGAATCAGGCTTAAGCTTAAAGCTTATGACCATAGAGTTCTCGACCGCACAGTTGCAGCAATAGTAGAAGCTGTCAAACGAACGGGCGCCGACGTCAGAGGTCCGGTGCCGATGCCTACGAAGATCAAACGCTACACGGTCTTAAAATCACCACACATCAACAAAGACTCACGCGAGCAGTTTGAAATGAGAATTCACGCTAGAATGCTAGATATCGTAGCGGCTACGCCCGATACCGTCGACTCGCTAACAAAGCTTGACTTAGCCCCTGAGGTTAACGTCGAAGTCCGCGCGATGGGCAAATAAAGGCGAGGTGAAAGATGGAATATATCGTAGAAAAAATAGGCATGAGCAGAACGGTAAACAACCCAAGCATCCCCGTTACGCTTCTAAAGGTCGTAAACGCTAAAGTTTGCGAAGTGAGCGAATGCGGCAGCGCGATAGTAGCTTATGCTAAAGGTAAAGCAAAAAATAAAGCCATAGAGGGTCAGCAAAAAAAATATAGCCTAACAGCGGAATTTAATAAATTCGCAACTCTACAAGTCGCCAATAAAGAGGCGGGCGATCTTGATTTTAGTCCGCTTAGCTCGGCTAAAATTTTAAAAGTTAGCTTCAGCTCAAAAGGTAAAGGCTATCAAGGCGTCGTGAAAAGACACGGCTTTGGCGGCGGTCCGAAAAGCCACGGTTCTCGCTTCCACAAAAGACACGGCTCTATCGGTAACCGCGAGTGGCCGGGACGCGTTCAGCCTGGTATGAAGATGGCCGGACACACCGGAAACGAAAAAGTTACCGTTAAAAACGAGATCGTAAGCTTTGACGCCGAAAACGGAATTTTGGTTTTAAAAGGCAGCGTCGCTGGCTATAACGGCGCAATGGGCAGAATAAGGATAGTAAAATGAGTAAAGTTTGCGTATTAAACGAAAAATTTGAAAAAGCTAGCGAGCTTGATCTACCGGCTAATTACGCTGAGATCAACCCGCACAACCTATATCTTTACGTTAAGTCTTATTTGTCCGGTATGCGTTCAAATTCGGCTCACACCAAAACCAGAGCTTTCGTAAGCGGCGGCGGTAAAAAACCGTGGAGACAAAAAGGTCGCGGCGGCGCTAGAGCGGGCTCAACCAGAACTAACGTCTGGGTAGGCGGCGCGGTAGCATTTGGTCCGAGCAACGAGCGAAACTACTTCCAAAAGGTCAATAAAAAGCAAAAAAGATTGGCGCTTGAGTTCGCGCTAAACGAAAAAGCTAACGCGGGTAAAATTTTCGCGGTAGATAGCATAGAGATCGCAAGCGGTAAGACTAAAGACGCGGCTAAAATTATCAGCGCGTTAAATTTGAGAGACGCATTGGTCGTAAAAGATCTGCTTGACGACAACACGCTATTAGCGTTTAGAAATCTATCAAACTGCTATCTAATCGATGCGAGCGAGATAAACGCTTACTTAGTGGCGACTTACGGTGCCGTCGTTATCGAGAAGGCCGCACTTGAAACTATAATAAAAGAGGGCTGAAATGGCAGATATAACTGATATCAAAACGATTTTATATACGGAAAAAACTCTCGGTCTTCAAGAGCAAGGCGTGGTCGTTATACAAACTTCGCCTAAGATGACTAAAAATAGGCTGAAAGAAATTTTGAAAGAATATTTTGGGGTAACGCCGCTTCGCGTAAATTCGCTTAGAATCGACGGAAAAGTTAAGCGTTTCAAAGGAAGAGAAGGACAACGCAACGAGATAAAGAAATTTTACGTTCAGTTGCCTGAAGGCTCAAGCCTAGAAAACACGGAGGCGTAAGATGGCGATAAAAACCTATAAACCTTATACACCTAGCCGCAGATTTATGACGGGCCTATCAAGCGAAGATATCACTGCTAAACCTAGCGTGAGAAGCCTGCTTGTAAAGATCCCTGTAAGCGGCGGTAGAAATAGCAACGGAAGAATAACTTCTAGACATAAAGAAGGCGGAGCGAAGAAACTTTATAGAATCATCGACTTTAAACGCCGCAAATTTGGTATCGAAGGCAAAGTCGAAGCTATCGAGTACGATCCGAACAGAAACTGCCGCATCGCGCTTATCGCTTATAAAGACGGCGAAAAACGCTACATCATCAGACCAAACGGACTAAACGTTGGCGACGTCGTAGCAGCAGCCGAGGCAGGTCTAGACATAAAACCTGGCAACGCGATGAAACTAAGAAACATCCCGGTTGGTACTATTGTACACAACGTGGAACTAAAACCTGGCAAGGGCGCTCAGATGGCTCGTTCAGCCGGCGGTTACGCTCAGCTAATGGGTAAAGAGGAAAAATATGTAATGCTTCGCCTACCAAGCGGCGAGATGAGACAAGTGCTTGCAGAGTGCATGGCTAGTATCGGCGTAGTAGGTAATGAAGACTGGGCGAACGTAACTATCGGTAAAGCCGGACGTAATCGCCATAGAGGTATCCGTCCTCAAACTCGCGGTTCTGCGATGAACCCGGTAGATCACCCGCACGGCGGTGGTGAGGGCAAGAAAAACTCTGGCCGTCATCCTGTTACTCCATGGGGTAAACCGACCAAAGGTGCTAAGACTCGCCGCAAAAAGGCTAGCGATAAGCTTATAATTTCAAGAAGGAAAGGTAAATAGAGATGGCAAGATCACTCAAAAAAGGACCTTTTGTCGATGAGCATGTAATGAAAAAAGTCGTTGCCGCTAAAAAAGCTAACGACAACAAGCCGATAAAAACATGGTCTAGACGCAGCACGATAGTGCCTGAAATGATAGGCCTAACGTTTAACGTTCATAACGGCAAGAGTTTCATTCCAGTATACGTTACGGAAAACCACATCGGATATAAACTAGGCGAATTTGCTCCTACGCGCACATTTAAGGGTCACAAAGGCTCAGTGCAAAAGAAAATCGGTAAGTAAGGGGATAAGATGAGCAAATCAATTATTAAATTCGTAAGACTATCTCCGACTAAAGCCAGACTAATCGCAAGAGAAGTACAAGGCATGAACGCCGAATTTGCACTAGCTAGCCTTAGCTTTATGCCAAACCGCGGCGCCAAATTTATCGCTACGGCTATCAGCTCGGCGGTAGCTAACGGCGGATTCGAGCCTGAAGAGGTTATCGTGACAAGCTGCCGCGTAGACGCAGGACCAGTATTAAAAAGATTTAGACCGCGAGCGAGAGGAAGCGCAAGCAGAATCCGCAAACCGACTTCTCATATCTTAGTAGAAGTATCTAAACCTGAAAAGAAGGAAGCGTAATATGGGTCAGAAAGTAAATCCGATAGGTCTAAGACTAGGAATAAACCGCAACTGGGAGTCAAGATGGTTTCCTGCTAAAGGAACTTTGGCTGAAAATATCGGCGAAGATTACAAAATTCGCGCTTTCTTGAAAAAGAAACTTTACTACGCGGGCGTTTCTCAAATTTTGATCGAGAGAACAGCTAAGAAAATCCGCGTAACCGTCGTAGCAGCTCGCCCTGGTATTATCATCGGCAAAAAGGGCTCTGACGTAGAGAAGCTTAAAGAGGATATCCAAAAGCTGATCAACAAAGAAGTAAACGTAAATATCAAAGAAGAAAGAAAAGCTCAAGCTTCGGCTCAACTAGCTGCGGAAAACGTAGCTATGCAGCTTGAAAAACGCGTTGCATTTAGACGTGCGATGAAAAAAGTTATCCAAGGTGCTCAAAAATCAGGCGCTAAGGGTATCAAAATTTCAGTTGCTGGACGTCTTGGCGGTGCAGAAATCGCTAGAACAGAGTGGTACTTAGAGGGTCGCGTTCCGCTTCATACTCTAAGAGCTAAGATCGATTACGGCGTTGCTGAAGCACATACGACTTATGGAAACATAGGTATAAAAGTGTGGATATTTAAAGGCGAGGTTCTTCAAAAAGGCGTTCAACCTGAAAAGAACGAAGAAGAAAAAGCCGATAAAAAACCGCGCAGAGCAAGAAGAGGTAAATAATCATGTTGATGCCAAAACGAACTAAATTTCGCAAACAGATGAAAGGCAGAAACCGCGGTAAAGCTACTCGCGGCGCTGATCTTGCCATGGGCGAGATCGGAATCAAAGCCGTAGAAGCAGGCCGCGTAAATTCGCGCCAGATCGAAGCGGCTCGTGTGGCTCTAACTCGCCACGTAAAACGCCAGGCTAAAACTTGGATCAGAGTTTTCCCAGATAAGCCGCTAACCAAAAAACCTCTACAAACTCGTATGGGTAAAGGTAAAGCCGGAGTCGAAGAGTGGGTTATGAATATAAAACCAGGTCGTATAATAGTCGAAATGGCGGGCGTAGATGAGGAATTAGCGCGTGAAGCTCTAACTCTAGCTATCCACAAACTTCCGTTTAAGACTAAAATCGTAACGCGAGAGAGTGAAAATGAAATATACTGATATTAAAGACAAAAGCGTTGCAGAACTTAACGCGTTATTGAAAGAGAAAAAGGTGCTTTTATTTACTTTAAGACAAAAGCTAAAAACTATGCAGCTAAGCAACCCTAACGAGATTAGCGCCGTCCGCAAGGAAATAGCGCAAATCAACACTGCAATTAGCGCTTCAAAGTAAGGGGTGAGAAATGGCATTAAAAAGAGAAATTCAAGGTGTCGTTTTACAAAAGGCCGGCGATAAGACGGCTACGATTTTGGTTGAGAGACGCGTTATGCACCCAAGATACCACAAATTCGTAAAACGCTTTAAAAAATATATGATTCACGACGAAAAGAACGAAACTAAAGCGGGCGATACGGTCGTAGCTATCGAATGCAGACCGCTAAGCGCGAGAAAATCTTTCCGCTTAAAGACTATTTTAGCGACGGGGGTTGAGTAATGATACAATCTTTTACGAGGCTTACGGTCGCCGATAATAGCGGCGCGAAAGAGCTAATGTGTATTAAAGTTTTGGGCGGCAGCAAGAGAAGATACGCGACGCTTGGCGACGTTATCATCTGCTCGGTCAAAAAGGCGCTTCCAAACGGTAAGATAAAAAAAGGTCAAGTGGTAAAAGCGGTCGTCGTTAGAACTAAAAAAGAGGTTCAAAGAGACAACGGCTCGCTAATCCGCTTCGACGAAAACGCAGCCGTCATCCTAGATAACAAACGCGAGCCTATCGGTACTCGTATCTTTGGACCGGTCGGCCGTGAGGTTAGATATGCTAACTTTATGAAAATCGTTTCGCTTGCTCCGGAGGTGTTATAATGGCTAACGTTAAATTTAAAGTAAAAAAAGGCGATACCGTTAAGATCATCGCAGGCGACGACAAAGGTAAAACAGGTAAAATTTTATCCGTCCTAGCCAAAAAAGGACAAGTCATCGTCGAGGGCTGCAAGGTAGCTAAAAAAGCTATAAAACCTAGCGAAAAGACCCCAAACGGCGGCTTTATCAATAAAGAGATGCCTATTGATATCTCAAATGTTGCAAAAGTTGAGGGCTGAAAATGAATAGATTAAAAGCTAAATACAATGAGGTCGTAAAGCCTGCTTTGGCTAAAGAATTCGACATCAAAAATCCTATGCTAATCCCTGCGATCGAAAAGATCGTGATAAGCGTAGGCGCTGGCGAATCGGCTAAAGATCAAAAGCAACTTCAAAACATCGCCGATACTATTTCGCTAATCGCAGGACAAAAAGCCGTAGTTACCGATGCTAAAAAATCGGTCGCGGGCTTTAAAGTGCGCGAGGGATTTCCTGTCGGCGTAAAAGTAACGCTTAGAAAAGAGAATATGTTTGCGTTTTTAGACAAACTAATCTCTATTGCTCTACCGAGAGTTAAGGACTTTAGAGGTCTTCCAAAAGACGGCTTTGATGGACGTGGAAACTACAACTTCGGTCTTAACGAGCAGCTAATGTTCCCAGAGGTCGAGTATGATAAGATTTTACGCACTCACGGTATGAATATAGTTATAGTCACGACGACAAACAGCGACAAAGAGGCATTCAAATTGCTTGAGCTATTTGGTTTGCCGTTTGCGAAAGGAAAGTAATATGGCGAAAAAATCAATGATAGCAAAGGCTGCCAGAAAGCCTAAATTTGCGGTTCGCGGCTATACGAGATGCCAAATTTGCGGACGTCCGCATTCGGTTTATAAAGATTTTGGAATTTGCCGCGTATGCCTAAGAAAAATGGCTAACGAGGGACTAATCCCGGGTCTAAAAAAAGCAAGCTGGTAAGGAAGAGAAATGTTAAACGACTTAATTTCAGACGGACTAACTCGCATTAGAAACGCCGCAATGAGAAGACTCGAGACCACGAAGCTTCTTCATTCAAACGTCGTCGAGGCTACTTTATCTATCCTTGCGGCTAAAGGCTATATCGAGAGCTACAACGTCGTAGAAGAAGATAAAAAGAAATTTATAAACGTAGTTTTAAAATACGACGAGCACGGTAGAAGCGTGATTAACGAGCTTAAGCGCGTATCAAGCCCGGGTCGCCGCGTTTATAAGGGAAAAGACGAGATCAAGAGATTTAAAAACGGCTACGGAACGATCATCGTTAGCACCAGCAAAGGCGTTTTAAGCAACGAAGACGCTCACAAAGTTGGCGTAGGCGGCGAAATCCTCTGCTCTGTGTGGTAATTGTCTAAAACGCTACGAGGTAGCGTTTTAGATTACTTAGAAATGAAATTTGACTCGGTACGTTTTTGTATTTTATAAAATTTACTGAAAACTTTCATCGTCAAATTTCTAAAATTTAAAATCGGAGGCTCAAATTTAAGAGACTTCCCAAATTTAGCTCGACTTGCAAATTTACCCAAATTTGCCAAAGCTAAATTTAAAAACGACGATGTCAAATTTGGCGCTAAATTTTGGAAAATAACTCTGAAAAATAAGTCAAATTTGACAAGAAAATTAAAGTGTTTGAAGCGGTTTTTATCGCTTCGATTCATTTCTATTTTTATGGTATTGCGGTATCCATTCGTAAAAGTAGACATACCCTAGACAAGTAAAAAGGAAAAAAATGTCACGTATAGGAAAACAGCCGATAGCTATTCCAAGCGGAGTAGAAGTCAGCGTAGAAGGCAACGTCCTTAAATTTAAAAAAGGCGCTCATTTAAAAGAGCTTGACACAAAAGGGCACGTAGACGT
Source organism: Campylobacter showae (assembly GCF_900573985.1). NCBI lineage: Bacteria > Pseudomonadati > Campylobacterota > Epsilonproteobacteria > Campylobacterales > Campylobacteraceae > Campylobacter > Campylobacter showae. Next base: position 468,284 of record NZ_UWOK01000001.1, read on the forward strand.
TAAAGTCGAGGATGCTCACATAGTATTTTTTCCAAAGAGCGACGAGAGACAAGATAGAGCCTACTGGGGCACTTACAGAGCGCTTGCAAACAATATCGTCATCGGCATCACAAAAGGTTTTGTTCGCCAGCTTGAGATCAACGGCGTCGGCTACAAAGCTGCAGCTAAAGGCCAAGTGCTTGAGCTTACTTTAGGATTTTCTCACCCGATAAATCACGAAGTGCCAAAAGGTGTTGAAATCAGCGTAGAGAAAAATATCATAACTATCAAAGGCGACGATAAGCAAGTGGTCGGCCAGATTGCAGCTCAAGTCAGGGCGTACAGACCGCCTGAACCGTATAAGGGCAAAGGCGTTAAATACGTAGAAGAGCGCATCATCCGCAAAGCCGGTAAGACATCTAAGAAGTAAGGGATAGATAATGACAGCAAATGTATTAAAAAGAAAACTCGCTCTTAGAATCAAGAGAAAAAGAAGAATCAGAGCCAAAATTTCCGGCACTGCGGTATTGCCTAGAATTTCTATCTTCAAATCAAACAGAACTCTTTACGTCCAAGCTATCGATGACGTAGCAGCCGTAACTCTAGCGGCAGCAGACGGCAGAAAACTAGGCATAAAAGCAAACAAAGAAGGCGCCGTAACTTTGGCTAAAGAATTCGCAAAAACTCTAAAAGCTAAAAAAATAGAAACGGCATTATTCGACAGAAACGGCTATTTGTATCACGGTGTGGTAGCGGCTTTTGCAGACGCATTACGTGAAAACGGTATCAAACTATAAGGAAAATCGCTATGGAAAAATATAACAGAGAAGAATTTGAAGAAGTAATGGTTGATATCGGCCGCGTTACAAAGGTCGTAAAAGGTGGTCGTAGATTTAGATTTACGGCTCTTGTTGTAGTAGGAAACAGAAACGGCCTAGTAGGCTTTGGCTTCGGTAAAGCAAAAGAAGTGCCGGATGCTATGAGAAAAGCCGTCGACGACGCGTTTAAAAACATCATCGAGGTAAAAAGAAAAGGCTCGACTATACCTCACGACGTAGAGGTTAAATTTAACGCTAGCCGCGTTTTACTTCGCCCTGCTAGCGAAGGTACGGGCGTGATCGCGGGCGGTAGTGCTCGTCCTATTCTAGAGCTTGCGGGCATCAAGGATATCCTAACAAAATCGCTTGGCTCAAACAACTCGGCAAACGTCGTTCGCGCTACTTTAAAAGCGCTAAGTATGCTTAAAGGCTAAGGAGAAGATATGGGACTAGAAAATTTAAAACCTGCCGAGGGCTCGACTAGACAAATCAAAAGACTAGGTCGCGGTCAAGGTAGCGGTCAAGGTAAAACCGCGGGCAAAGGACACAAAGGTCAAAGAGCTAGAAAAGGCTACAATGAAAAAAGAGGCTTTGAGGGCGGTCAGCAACCGCTTCAAAGACGCCTTCCGAAAGTAGGCTTTACGTCTAAATTTGAAAAACCTTACGTAATCAACGTAGAAAAAATCGTTGCGGTAAAAGAGCTAAGCGAGATCACTATCGCTACTATCGCTACCGTACACAAAATTTCAAGCAGCGTCAAGAAAATCAAATTGATCGGAGTGAGCGCGAAAGATTTGGCTTCGAAAATCAAAGACGAGAACGTAACCGTTAGCGGACGTGCGTAATGAATAAGACATTGACCAACAAGATTTTAATCACGTTGGCATTTTTATTTGCATACAGGATACTGGCATACGTGCCGGTTCCTGGCGTAAACGTCAATGTTATTAAAGAGTTTTTCGATTCGAATTCTGCAAATGCGCTTGGACTATTTAATATGTTCAGCGGCAAGGCTGCAGAGCGCCTCAGCATCATCTCTCTAGGCATTATGCCATACATCACGGCATCGATTATTATGGAGCTTTTAGCGGCTACTTTCCCAAATTTGGGCAAGATGAAAAAAGACCGCGACGGCATGCAAAAATATATGCAGATCATCCGCTATGCCACTATCGGTATCACGCTTGTTCAAGCAGTAGGCGTTAGTATGGGGCTTCAGAGCCTTCACGGCAGAGGCGGAGAGGACGCGATAATGATAGATATGAATTTATTTATCGCGATTGCGGCAGCTTCGATGTTAACTGGAACTATGCTTTTGATGTGGATAGGCGAGCAGATCACGCAGCGCGGTATCGGCAACGGCATCAGCCTTATTATCTTCGCTGGTATCGTTAGCGGCATACCTTCAGCCATCGGCGGAACGGTAAATTTGGTAAATACGGGCGAGATGAACTTCCTTGTAGTTATCGTAATTTTGCTTGTTATCTTGGTCACGGTAGGCATAGTTATCTACGTCGAGATGGGCGAGAGACGCGTACCGGTGAGCTATTCGCGTAAAGTCGTGATGGAAAATCAAAATAAACGTATCATGAACTATATACCTATCAAGGTAAATTTAAGCGGCGTTATTCCTCCGATTTTCGCCAGTGCGATTTTGATGTTTCCGAGCACCATTTTGCAGGCCAGCACAAATCCTTACATCCAAGCTATTCACGATTTTTTAAATCCAAATAGCTATTTTTTCAACTTTTTGACGTTCTTGCTGGTCGTATTTTTTGCATATTTTTACGCTTCAATCGCGTTTAATGCAAAAGATATCAGCGAAAATTTAAAAAGACAGGGCGGATTTATCCCGGGCATTAGACCGGGCGAGGGTACTGCGGGCTATCTAAACGAAGTGGCATCAAGACTAACATTTAGCGGCGCGATTTACCTCGGTCTTATCTCGACGCTTCCTTGGGTACTCGTTAAAATTATGGGCGTTCCGTTTTATTTCGGCGGCACGTCGGTACTGATCGTGGTTTCTGTCGCGCTTGATACGATGCGAAGGATAGAAGCTCAAATTTATATGAATAAATATCAAACTCTAAGCGCGGTAGGCTTGTAATGGCTATAACCATTATGCAGCCAAACGACATAGAGAAAATGCGAGCGGCGAATAAAATCGTCGCTCAAACTCTCGACTACGTAGAAAGCGTGCTCAAGCCCGGCATTTCTTTGCTCGAAATAGATAAAATTTGCGAAGATATGATAAGGGCTGCGGGCGCAAAGCCAGCGTTTAAGGGGCTTTATGGCTTTCCAAACGCCGCTTGTATCAGCGTAAACGAAGTAGTCATCCACGGCATCCCAAACGAATACAAACTACAAGAAGGCGACATCGTAAGCGTCGATATCGGCTCAAATTTGAACGGATATTTCGGCGACTCGGCTAGGACTTGGGGTGTTGGTCAAATTTCGCACGAGGACGAAAAACTAATCGCTTGCGCCAAAGACGCGTTATACTTTGCGATAGATACCGTAAAAGCGGGAATGCACTTTAAAGAGCTTAGTTTTGAAATCGAGAAATTTATAAGAGCTCGCGGATTCGTTCCGTTAACGGGATTTTGCGGTCATGGCATCGGTAGACGCCCGCACGAAGATCCGCAAATTTTAAATTATTTAGAAGGCGGGAGCCCAAAATCGGGACCAAAAATCAAAAACGGAATGGTATTTTGCGTGGAGCCGATGATTTGCCAAAAAGACGGCACTCCGGTGATCGGTCCTGACAAATGGAAAGTAACCAGTAAAGACGGGCTAAGAACCAGCCACTATGAGCACTGTATGGCTGTCGTGAACGGACGTGCGGAGATCTTAAGCCTGGCGTAAAATTTTAAAATTTACAAATCGTTTGTGCGACTTGTAAATTTTAAAATTTTAATTTGTGGTGAGTTAAAATTTTAAACCCAAACTTTCGTCAAACGGCGAAAGTAAATTTAACAAAAAGGAGTTAAGTGGCAAAAGACGACGTCATAGAGATCGACGGCAACGTCATCGAGGCGCTGCCAAACGCGACGTTTAAGGTCGAGCTCGACAACAAACACGTGATTTTGTGTCATATTGCGGGCAAGATGAGGATGCATTATATAAAAATAATGCCTGGAGACCGCGTAAAGGTGGAACTAACCCCTTACAGTCTGGATAAGGGTAGGATAATTTACCGACATAAGTAAATTAAAAGCTAAATTTGGCTATACTCAGCCCTTTGCGACAAATTGCTGTATGAAGAATTGTTTTCAAAGCCCACCACTTGTTTTGAAAATAGTTGGTTTAAAATTTCGTTAAACCTGATGCAGCCTAAAAGTGGAATAAATTTTTAGGAGACTAGAATGAAAGTTCGTCCTTCTGTAAAGAAGATGTGTGACAAGTGCAAAATTGTCAAGCGCCAAGGCGTAGTTCGCATAATCTGCGAAAATCCAAAACATAAACAAAGACAAGGATAAAGCATGGCACGTATCGCAGGTGTGGATTTACCAAAGAAAAAGAGAATCGAATACGGTTTGACCTATATTTACGGTATCGGTCTTCACAAATCTCGTCAAATTTTGGATGCTACCAAAATTTCTTACGATAAAAGAGTAAACGATCTAACCGAAGACGAAGCTGCAGCTATCCGCAAAGAGATCCAAGAGAACCACGTGGTGGAAGGCGACCTTAGAAAAAGCGTCGCTATGGATATCAAGGCTCTTATGGACCTAGGAAGCTACCGCGGTCTAAGACACAGAAAAGGTCTTCCGGTGCGCGGTCAAAAAACTAAAACAAACGCTAGAACTAGAAAAGGCAAGCGCAAAACAGTCGGCGCTGCGACGAAATAAGGATAAGCGATGGCAAAAAGAAAAGTAGTTAAAAAGAAAATTGTAAGAAAAAGTATTGCTAAAGGTATCGTTTATATAAGCGCGACTTTTAACAACACTATGGTAACGGTTACCGATGAGATGGGAAATGCTATCGCTTGGAGCAGTGCTGGCGGACTAGGCTTTAAAGGAAGTAAAAAATCAACTCCTTATGCGGCCCAACAAGCAGTAGAAGACGCTCTAACTAAAGCAAAAGAGCACGGTATAAAAGAAGTAGGTATCAAAGTACAAGGTCCTGGCAGCGGTAGAGAGACCGCAGTCAAGAGCGTAGGCGCGGTAGAGGGCATAAAAGTAATATTTTTAAAAGATATAACTCCGCTTCCGCATAATGGTTGCAGACCGCCAAAACGCCGCCGCGTATAATTAGAAATTTAGGAGAATTATTATGGCTAGATATAGAGGACCCGTTGAAAAATTAGAAAGACGTCTTGGTGTGTCTCTTGCGTTAAAAGGCGAAAGAAGACTTGCCGGTAAAAGCGCTTTAGAAAAAAGAAATTATGCACCAGGACAACACGGACAAAGAAGAAGCAAGATAAGCGAATACGGCTTACAGCTTCGCGAAAAACAAAAAGCTAAATTTATGTACGGCATTAGCGAAAAGCAATTCCGCCGCTTATTCCAAGAGGCTGCTCGCCGCGAGGGAAATACCGGTGCGCTTTTGGTGCAGCTTTTGGAACAAAGACTAGATAACGTAGTTTACAGAATGGGCTTTGCGACGACTCGCCGCTTTGCTCGCCAGCTAGTTACTCACGGACATATTTTAGTAAATGGCAAGAGAGTGGACATCCCGTCTTATAGAGTTCAAGCGGGCGCTAAAGTAGAGGTTATCGAAAAATCTAAAAACAATCCGCAAATAGTTCGAGCGATCGACCTTACGGCACAAACTGGCATCGTAGCTTGGGTTGACGTCGAAAAAGATAAAAAATTCGGAATTTTCACAAGAACTCCGGAAAGGGAAGAAGTCGTCATTCCTGTCGAGGAAAGATTCATAGTAGAGCTTTATTCGAAATAATAAGGGGTATAACGATGAGAAAAATTACCACATCAGCTTATATGCCTACCGAAATTTCAGTAGAGAGTATAAGCGAGAATGTCGCCAGAATAACCGCGTATCCGTTTGAGACGGGCTATGCTGTTACTTTGGCTCATCCGCTAAGACGACTTTTATATAGCAGCACGGTTGGATTTGCGGCTACGGGCGTCAAAATAGAGGGCGTATCTCACGAATTTGATTCGATGAGAGGCATGCTCGAGGACGTAGCGCAGTTTATTATAAATTTAAAAAACATCCGTTTTAAGCTAAAAAACGAGTCTGAGCGCGAAGTGGTTGAGTATTCGTTTAAAGGTCCAAAAGAGATAAAAGCCGGTGATCTAAAAAACGATGTTGTAGATGTCGTAAATCCAGACGCTTATCTTGCGACCATAAACGAGGATGCGGAGCTTAAATTTTCCGTAATCATTCAAAAAGGTATCGGATACGTCCCAAGTGAAGAAATAAGAGACAATACCGAAGAAGGTTACATAGCTCTCGACGCTTTCTTTACGCCTGTTAAAAAAGCTGTTTATGAGCTGGAAAATGTCCTGGTTGAGGATAACCCTGACTACGAGAAGATTATTTTCACGGTTACGACGGACGGACAAGTGGGCGCGATTGAGGCGTTTAAACACGCGATCGAGGCGATGTATCAGCAGATGTCGGTGTTTAAAGGTGTTTTAAATATCGACGTTTCTGCAGGCTTAAACGCTCAAACTTCAGGTAGCGAGCATGCGAAGTTGTTACAAAGCGTAGAAGAGTTAAATTTGAGCGCTAGAAGCTTCAACTGCCTTGATAAAGCCGAGATTAGATTTATTGGCGAGCTTGCTTTGATGGATGAAAACGAGCTAAAAGAGCTTAAAAATTTAGGCAAAAAATCTCTCGACGAGATCAAAGCCGTTATGCAAGAGATCGGATATCCGGTCGGCGGCGACCTAGGCGGCGGCAAAGAGCAACTCAAGAAAAAAATCGCCGACCTAAAATCACAAATGAGTGCAAAAGAGTAAAAGGAAGATAAATGAGACACGGTCACGGATACAGAAAACTAGGTAGGACGTCGGCTCACCGCTCGGCTCTACTTAAAAATTTAGCTATCGCTATCATCAAAAGTGAAAAAATAGAGACGACCTTGCCTAAGGCAAAAGAGTTGAGAAGCTATATCGAAAAGCTAATCACTAGAGCTAGAAAAGGCGACAGCAACGCTCACAGAGCAGTTTTTGCCAGCTTGCAAGATAAAGAAACTACGAATAAACTAGTAACTGAGCTTGCTCCAAAATTCGTAGGCAAAAACGGCGGATATACGCGCATCGTTAAGACTCGCGTTCGCCGAGGCGATGCTGCTGAGATGGCTTATATCGAGCTAATCAAAGAATAATTTTTAGAGAGCTTCGGCTCTCTTTTTCTTTTTAAATTTACATATTTTAGTTACCTCAAAGTTCCTTTAGTCTTTCATCTCAATTAGTTTTATTTGTCCATCTGTTGCATTGTTCGTAATTTTGCATATAGGCGGAAAATAATAAAATTTGTAGCTAGTTTTATTCTGATTTCTGTCGCAGTTTGAAGTGCAAATTTGCTTTCAAAAGATTTGCTTGTACGATAAACGCTTGCCATATCAAATTTATACATGTCTGTAAACAACATTTGGAATATTGATCACAGGTATTTCGAGTTTTGAATTACGGATTACGCCCCTGCTACTACCGCAAGTTTTCATCCTTAAACAGATACTAGTATCTTTTAAATTTGTTTTATCTACACATAGAATCGCCTCAAATTCCAAATTTAACTAGATCAAAAATAGCCACCAAAACGCCAAACTCATAGCGTATTTAAAATTTTATCTGCTATAATATCTCAAAAATTTAAAAGGTTAAAAATGATCCCATTTACTGATGAAGAGCTTTTAAAGCCTGTAAAAGCAAGCCTACAAAAGGTTTTGCCGATGCTTGAAAACGACGGCGGAGGCATGGAGCTATTAGGTATCAAAAACGGCAAAGTTTACGTCCGTCTTACCGGCCACTGCCATGGCTGTGCGGCTAGCTCTACTACGCTAAAATACGGCGTCGAGCGCCAGCTTCGCATGGATATCCACCCTGAGCTAGAGGTCGTAAATATCCCTATCGGCGAGGAAGTTAAATTTGATTGATTACAAAAAGGCGGGGCTAAAAGCGTTTAACAAGGGCGAATTTGACGCCGCAGCGAGCTATTTTTCGCTCGCCTATGACAAGAAGCCTGACAAAAAGCTGCTTTTTCTCATCATGCTTTGCTCGCTTGCTAAGACTCGTCGCGACGAGGCGATGACGCTTTTTGAGATATTTAAGCTAAAAGACAAGCTCGGCATGAGCCCCTATGAACTAGAGGAAATTTTAGGCGCGCTTGAGGCGAAATTTAACGACGATGAGAGCCTTGAGGAGCAAAATGCGATCAGCTATGCCGATTTTATGGACGCTGTTAGGCGCGGCGGGTTTAAAAGCACCTTCGAGGATATCATGTTTTCCACGCGCGTGATGATCGACAACCGCGACGATTTCCTCGAGTTTTTACAAAATCTTATCAAAAATGGCTTCATAGAAATGGGGCTAAACTACATCGAGACCGCGGCCGTGATGTTTGCCGGCGACGAGCGGCTAAGCGCGCTGGCTCGCGAAATCAACGAAAAGGCCGAAAGTGAAAATTTACGTTAAAGAAGGCTTCGTCACCGACAACTCGAACGAGTGCGAAGCGGGTTGCTATTTCGTTAAAACGGCGACGAACGCCAAATTTGAAGCCGCCGCCGAGGCAAAGGGTGCAAAAATCATAAATTTGAGCGAATGCAAGCAGCTGCTAGGCATCGACGAGGGTATCAAAATCATCGGCATCACGGGTACGAACGGCAAGACTACGACCGCGGCGGCGATCTACGCCACGCTCTTAAATTTAGGCTACGGATGCGGCCTGTGCGGCACTCGCGGCGCTTTTATAAACAATGAACGCATCGATGATAAGGCGCTAACGACGAGCGAAATTTTACGCACGCTTAGCTACCTAAAAGCCGCTAGCGAGCGCGGCTGCGAGTACTTCGTGATGGAGGCTAGCTCGCATGCCATCGCGCAAAAGCGCATCGAGAGCCTGGAATTTGCGATGAAAATCTTTACGAATTTGACCCAAGACCACCTCGACTATCACGGCACGTTTGAGGAGTACGCACACGTAAAGAGCGAGTTTTTCGCGGATGACGCGCCAAAACTCATAAACGTCGACGATCGCGGCGGGATCAAATTTAACCCAGCAAACGCCCTAACTTACGCGCTTCACGCTGACGCGGACTTTGCGCCCGGCGAGTATTCGCTAGAGGGCGGCATACGCGGGACGCTAAAGACTCCGCGCGGCCAGATGGAGCTAAGCTCAAATTTGCACGGCGAATTTAACCTCTATAACCTCATCGCGGCCGCCTCTTGCGTTGCGACGCTGACGGATAGGCCGCTAGATGAGATCGCGCGCGCGGCGTCGAAATTTGACGGCGTCGAGGGGCGCATGGAGGTCGTGAGTCGCGATCCGCTCGTGATCGTGGACTTTGCGCATACGCCAGACGGCATCGAAAAGGTTCTAAACGCGCTGCGTCATCGTAAAATCGTCGCGGTTTTTGGTGCCGGCGGCGATAGAGACCGCACCAAGCGCCCAAAAATGGGTGCAACCGCGCAAAAATACGCGCACAGACTAGTTGTTACAAGTGATAACCCTCGTAGCGAAGAGTCAGAAACCATCATCGCCGAAATTTGCGGCGGCCTAGAGATGAACGAGCGCGTAAAATGCATCGCAAACCGCAAAGAGGCGATAAAATACGCGCTTGAAAGCCTCGCACAGGATGAAATTTTGGTGATTTTAGGTAAGGGCGACGAAACCTACCAAGAGATCAAAGGCGTAAAGTATCCGTTTAGCGACAAGCAGGTCGTGCGCGAACTTTTGGACGGACGCGCCTAAATTTACGTATAAAACGGCGGCAGACAAGGGTAAATTTGCGTAAAATTTGCCTTTGTTTGCGTCTAAATTTCTATTTTTACCACCAAACGGCGTCAAATTTATCGCAGTTTTTATCGCTCGCGCAAATGCTTCTAAAATCAAATTTAATCACAAATTTAACCCCGAATTTTATCGTAGCGAGCAAACAAAAATGAATCGCCGCGGCTAAATTTATAGTATAATTTTTCTAAAAAACACAAAGGACGGCCGATGAAAATCGAAATTTTATCAAGCAAAATCCACCGCGCGCGCGTGACGGACGCAAACCTCAATTACGTGGGCTCGGTTACGATCGGACCCGAGCTCATCGAGGCTGCGGGACTTTGCGAATACCAAAAAGTCGAGATCCTAAACGTCAATAACGGCGAGCGCTTCGCTACATACGTGATCCGCGGCAAAAAAAAGGGCGAGATCTGCCTAAACGGCGCGGCCGCGCGTAAAGTCTGCGTAGGCGATGTCGTCATTATCGTTGCTTATGCGCTTCTTAGCGCCAAAAAAGCGAGAGATTTCGAGCCAAAGATCGTGCAGGTAAACGCGCAAAACGAGATCGTAAAATAACATATAGCCAAATTTGGTGCTTCTTGCGCAGAACCGTTTAAATTTACGCTTGTGACGCCTGGTCAAATTTGCGGTAAAATTTAGGCTAGTGCGGCACGACGGTCATTTACAAACAGACAAAAAGCGAATGCGCCGAATATGAATTTATTAAAATTTTGCCGCCGTTTGGGGTTAAATTTGACGAGGTCGGTAAAATTTGACGAAAATGGGCAAAAACTTGCGCGTAAATTTAAAAGGATTCGCAAAATGATAGCGATTTATTTCAGCTCCACGGGCAACACGAAGTATTGCACGCAGAGATTTATAGAGCGTCTGGGCGGCGATATCCCCGCGGTTTCGATCGAGGACGAGGGCTGCGCTGAGCTGCTAAAGCGCCATGGCGACGTGATCCTTGCCTATCCTGTTTACTTTAGCGACCTGCCGCAGATCGTGCGCGAGTTTATTTACGAAAACAGCGCGAATTTCTGCGGCAAAAACGTCTTTATTATCGCTACGATGGAGATTTTTAGCGGCGACGGAGCGGGCTGCGCGGCTAGGATTCTAAAGCGGGCAGGCGCAAAGATAACGGGCGGCGCACACGTGAAAATGCCCGCGTTTATCCTCGACATGGCGATTTTTAGCTACTCGGCGCAGAAAAACGAGCGCCTGATCAAGGAGGCAAACGCCAAGCTAGAGCGCGCCTCGGAGGCATTTGCCGCGGGTAATCCGCCGCAAGAGGGGCTAGGCGTGCTATGCCGTATCGCGGGGCTTTTGGGGCAGCGGCTATGGATGAAAATTTGGGACAAAACGCCGTTTGCCAGGCGCAAACCGAGCCTCGATGCGGCGCGGTGCAACGGGTGCGGCGAGTGCGCAAAATCCTGCCCGATGCAAAATATAAAAATCGCGCACGGCAAGGCGAGATTTAGCGAGCGCTGCACGATTTGCTACAGATGCGTGAACAAGTGCAGGCAAAAGGCGATAACGATCCTCGGCAAGGCGGTAAATCTGGAAAAATCGGTCGCGGCGGAGTTTAAAGATATCTGATTCGCGTTTGTTTTCGTGGGTCTCAGCTCTGCGATAGTTTATTTTGCTGTGCTTTACGTACGGCTTTTAAATTTGATGAAAATCCTCTTTTAGCTCTGTATTCCGCCTATTATTCCAGGTAAATTTCTCAAATTTACAGAAAATCCGCGCTAAAAACCCCGCAAATACGTATGCTCCAAACTAAAATAGATCAAAACGCGCGCAGTTCATTTAAAGCAAAATTTCATCATCAAATTTGACGGCTTTTCGGACTCAAATTTACCCGTCCGTGCCCGTATCCGCCGCAAATTTCAAGGCGGGAACGAAACTTGCATTGCAGGCTTTAAATAAAGTAAATTTAGCTTAAATTGGCTAAAATAACGCGAAATTTGAAAGGATGTTTATGTTTGAGGGGATAGATTTTTCAAAAATGGGACAGATGCTCGAGGAGGCGCAAAAAAAGGCGCAGGAGATTGAGCAGGAGAGCCAAAAGCGCGAGTTTAGCGTAAAAAGCGGCGGCGGGCTCATTAGCGTTAGAGCAAACGGCAAGGGCGAGGTGCTCGATATTAGCATCGACGACAGCTTGCTAGAGGACAAGGAGAGTTTGCAGATCTTGCTCATCAGCGCCATAAACGACGTGCTAAAGATGATCGAGGACGACCGCAAGAACGCCGCGTCAAGGATGCTAGGCGGCTTTGCCGGCATGGGGCTAGGGCAATGAAACGCGCAGCTATCTCGCGCCGTTTGGACGCGGTTTTTGGACTTGCGCGGTTAAATTTTAGCGGCGCTTTGGACGGTGTGGCTGTAAATTTGAACTCAAATTTAGCCCGTAAAATTTGCTCTCCACTTTTTGCGGTTTTTGTGATTTGCGCATTTGCCGCGTCGCTTAGAGCCGAGCCGCGCCCGACGCAGGATGATTTTAACGCTTGCTTCGAGAAAAATTTGCCTGCTATGGTAAACGTCGCCGGTAACGGCGGCATCGCGATCACGCCAAATTTAATCGCCGTACCTAAAGGCGAAATCCCCGTGAAAAATTACGTCAAATTTGACCCGTATCTTGGCCTATATCTGGTTGCCTCGGACGCCAAACTCGAACCTATGAAGATGGCCGACGATAACGCGACGAAAAAAAGCGACTGGGTCAGCGTCACGCGCGATCTAAACGCGACCGTCTACGGCCACGTAAAGGCGCAGGCACAGGCGCTAGGCGAGCTGGACGTGCTCACGTTTGACGTAAACGGCACGGGTGCCGTGCTAAGTCCGTGCTGCAAGCTACGCGGTATCGCCGTGGGTGGGGACAAATTCGTCCCGAGCCGCTATCTAAGGCACTTTGCGGCGTATAAAGACGTGTACTACGGAGACGTGGGTGCGGTCTTTGAGGAGCGAGACGGCAAGCTCTACGTAAAGAGCGTCGATCCGCTCGGACGCGGCGCGGCACTGATGGCGGGAGACGAAATTTTGAGCGTAAACGGCGAGAAATTTGAGAGTTTGCGCGAGCTAAACGAGAGGATTTTGTTCGCCAAAAAGGGCGAGCGGCTCAAATTTGAGATCAAGCGCGGCGACGAGGTTTTGAGATTTGGCGTGGCGGTCTCTGACGATGCGGCCAAAAAAGAGCAAAAAGCGCCGATGAAGGCGGATAAAAAGGCCGCCGCTAGCGACGCAAAACCTCAGTCCATACCGCAAAGTAGCGATGCCGCGAGCGTGCAAAAGCTCTACGGCATGACATTTGACGAGAAGCTAACGGTAAAAAGCGTCGACGCGAACTCGGGTGCGGCGAAATTTGGCGTCAGAGTCGGCGACAAGCTGATACAAGTGGGGCAAAAAACGGTCTCAAGCCGCAAAGAAGCGCTCGGCCTGCTCGCTAAAGGCGGCGGTCAAAATTTGCTCTTTAGACGCAACGGCTTTGACTTTTTTTACAACGAGCGGTAGATTCGGACGGTAAATTTGACGCTTTTGGCGGGTAAACGAAGCGTCAAATTTGGCCTATGCTTGGAGCCGACAAAATAAAACGGAGAATAGATGCAAGATCAAAAAAATTTAGCGATGAAATTAAAATCTACGGGTAACGGTAAAATTTGCGTTCAAAATGCGGCGAGAGGGTTAAATTTGAGCGAGTCACGGGCGCTGCCGAAGGGTCAAATTTTAGCTCGCAGTTCGCGCGCGAGCTCGTCGCAAAATCAGCCTCAAATTTTAAACGCGTCCAAATCTAAAATAAACTCCGAAAATCCGACACAAAGCCCAAAAAATAGAGCAAATTTGATCTCGTTAAACGCGGCAAAAGGCTCGTGTTTTAGCTCGGGCGCAAATTTGCAGCAAACGGCTCCGAGCGCCGCCGATCAGGACGCGCTTTTGGCCGAGTTTAAGGCATTTTTGAGTGCGCATTTACCGAGCTCGCCTAGCTTTCATCCGTGTTTTGACGAGGCGCTCTCATACACGCTAAAATCGGGCGGCAAGCACTTTCGCGCGATGCTAGTCGCTGGCGTCGTAGCAGCGGTGCGTCCGGAGCGCAAAGAGGCGGCGTTTCACGTCGCGCTAGCATTTGAGACGATGCACAGCTACTCGCTCATCCACGACGATCTACCTGCGATGGACGACTCGGATCTGCGCCGCGGACAGCCTAGTCTGCACGTCAAATTTGACGAAGTGACGGCGATCCTGGCTGGCGACGCTCTAAACACCCACGCCTTTTATCAGATAGCAAGGGCTCCGCTAGACGCGGACGCGCGCATAAAATGCGTCGAGATCCTAAGCCGCAACGCCGGTATCTACGGCATGGCGCTAGGGCAGGCTGTGGATTGTTATTTCGAAAATCAAAAGCTAGGGCTTGAAGAGCTAAAATTTCTGCACGTCCACAAGACCGCGCGCCTCATCGCAGCAAGCTTGCAAGCAGGCTGCGTCGTGGCGGGGCTAGACGAGGCGGAGGCTGCGCGCATATACGACATCGGGCTTGATCTGGGGCTGGCGTTTCAGATCGCAGACGACATCATCGACGCGACGCAAAGCGCCGAAACGGCGGGCAAGCCGACGCATAACGATGGCGCGAAAAACTCCTTTACCAACCTTCTTGGCGTGGAGGGCGCGGTGCAGGCTAAAAACGAGCTCATCGCAAAGATAGAGTGCGAGCTAGGCGGCGTGCATGCTGGTATCCGCGCTATCGTGACGGGCCTCATCGACAAGCATTTGCGGTAAATTTAGCTTAAATTTGCGTTTGAGTCGGTTAAATTTGAGCCGTCAAATTTGCCGTCAAATTTCGCAAATTTTATCTATAACTACAAAACTCTATCCGCTCGGTATAAATAAACGACGTTCTAAACCGTGCCGATCCTGCCGTAAATTCGGCAAAATTCGGTGTCCTTTTTATGCTATAATCTTTTAAATTTATCAAAAGGAGAGATAATGAAAAAAATAGCCTTATCGCTTGCGCTTTTGTGTGCGGCGGCGTTTGCCAAAGAGTACGACTACATGCTAGCTAGCACCGTGCAAAAAACTTTTGAGGAACCGACTTCTAGCTACGAGACCAAGCAAAGCTACGACGCCAAGGCTCGCCGCCTAGAGCTGGTGAGCAGCTCCGAGCTCGCAGACGGCCTAAAGGGCAAACACAAAGAGATCAGCTACTATAACAAAGACGGCAAGATGACGAAATTTGAAGCCTATAGCTATGATTTTGCCGCGAAAAAATGGGTCAAAGTAACCGAATATAAAGCCGACTATAAAAAAGGCGTCCTCACGCAGGAGTCTAGTTCGTTTATCAGAGGCGTACCGGAAAATGCCAGCAAAATCATCACAAAGTACCTAAAAAACGCTAGCGAGGAGATCAGATACGAGCTAGTAAAAGGCAAATGGCAAAAAGCTGCGCTAACCAAAACCGTCGAGAACGCATACGGCGAGAACGAGCTCATCGTGCTTAGCGTCTGGGACGGCAAAAGATGGCAGCCCAAGTCAAAAACGCAGCTACTCTACGGCGCAGACGGGCAGACGCGTGGCTACGAGAGCTGGGACTACGAAAACGGCGCATGGCAAAACCGCGAAAGAAGCACTGTTGCGGGCGATGTGAAGGGCAAATACGAGCAGGTAAGAAGCGTATTTGAGGGCGGCGCGTGGCGCTATGACGAGATGTCAAAGCACGACTACGACGCCTCTAGCGGCAAAGACGTGACGATAAACCTCATCTGGAACGCCGAACAAAACGCATGGGAAAACAACAGCAAAAGCGTCTCGGTCGTAGAGGGTGCGGACTTCGAGACGGCGGCGTTTTTGTGGGATAAAGAGCGCAAAGAGTGGACGCAGGAGTACTCTAACCGCAGCATCTACGACAAGAGCGGCGAGCGTCTGCTAACTCAGCGATACGACACGATGGACGGCAGCGAGAAGTTCGTCTACGGCTACAACGAGCGCGGCGATAACGTGAGCGTGGATATCTATGAGCTAGTTATCGACGAAAACGGCAAAAGATGGGTGCAAAATAAGCGCATGGAGACGACCTTTGATCCGCATATACTAGCCGACGACGTCGGACACGGCGGCTCGCTGATGTCCTTTGAGATGCCTAGCAGATACGCGGTGAAGAGCTTTAAACAATTCGTCGCAGCGGACGGTAAATTTAAGCTCGCCTCAGAGCAGACGTGGAAGTATAAAAAGGTCAAATGATCTTTTGCTAGCGGCCTAACTGCGGTAAATTTGGCGCTTTGGATTCGGTCAAATTTAACGAGCGCCCGAGCGTCAATTTGGCTCGTTGAATTTTGCTTTCACATCAAATTTGACGCCGTTTGGGCGGCTAAATTTAAAAAGGAGCGAATGTGAGATTTTTTTGGAAAGCGGCGATAGCGGCGATTTGGGCGGTGCCGCTAGCTGCGTCGGGCGAAATTTGCCTAAAAAAGACTATTTATAAAACGCAGGGCGACGCCGTGCCGAGCTACAAATACGAAACGAGCCAAGCTTACGACGCGAAGGCTAGAGCGCTAGAAAAAATCTACGACGAAATCAGCGATGAGGGCAGGCGCAGGACGAAAAGCATTGTCAAATTTGACGAAAGAGGCGAGCGCGAGATAGGTAGCACTGAGTACGATTGGGACTTTGGCGCCGAAAAATGGCGCAAAGCAGGGTTCTCAAAAACAGAGAGGACAAAGGATGGCACGTTTGTTTATATCGATACGCGCGGTCGAAACGGCAAGCTAAATCAAGGTCAAAAAACCGTCGAAAAGCGAACGGGCGCGACGGAAATCTCTCAAAATTTCACTCTAAAAAACGGCAAATGGACGCCGACGTATCTAATCAAAAGACTTTATGACGAAAACCATAAAACCGCGCTCATAACGACCTTTGAGTGGAGCGCCAAAGCCAAAAAATGGACTCCGTACGAAAAATCGATATATCGCTACAAAGGCGACGTTTATGCTAGCTCAGAGGGTTATAAATGGCGCGGCAAATGGGTGCCGCAGACAAAGCACGCGGCCTTTGCGGCTGCGGACGGAGCGCGCACCGAGATAAATTTTACCTGGAGCCAGGGCGCGTGGCAGCCGCAGGAGAGGACGGTGCAGAAAATAGAGCCCGAGTTTAGGCGCTTTACTGATCTTAGATGCCGCTGGGACGCTGCAAAGAGCGAGTGGAACGGCTGCTACAAAAACGTGCGCGAGGAGACCGAGCAAGGTCGGCCAAAGTACTCTGCATCGTCGTTT
This sequence comes from Campylobacter showae, assembly GCF_900573985.1. Lineage (NCBI taxonomy): Bacteria > Pseudomonadati > Campylobacterota > Epsilonproteobacteria > Campylobacterales > Campylobacteraceae > Campylobacter > Campylobacter showae. The sequence goes on from NZ_UWOK01000001.1 coordinate 485,238, forward strand.
TGGCAGGGGGAGTCGCAGCGCTGGGAGGTCGTGTTTGAAAACGAGCTTAGCTACGACGCGCGCGGCAACCTGATAAAAAATCGCGAGATGTCAGATGGCGAGCGGCGCGAGTACGTCTACGCCTACGACGAAGCGGGAAATAACGTATCCTCAGCGCTTCGCGAGCCCGATGAGAGCGGCAAATGGCGCGAAACGCAAAAAACGGTAAACGTCTTTGAGCCGGACATCTTGGCGCGCGACGTCATGGATCGCGGCTTTATCGGCGACTACGTAGCCGCGGGCGAAAACGCGATCAAAAGCAGCAAGCAGTATTTTTTAGACGGCGATGAGTTTAAGCTAAACGAGACGCTCGAGTGGTTTTACGAAAAGTGCGAGCCGTCTCGCGAGTGAGCCGTGTATCGTTTAAATTTCAAGCAGCGACGCGATGATGTTTGCTTGCGAGGTGGATTTTGGCGTCTAAATTTGACGAGCGGCGGATGATGGTTTTTAAATAAAATTTAGGAGAAATATGCGAAATTTAGAGCAAATTTTAGCGTCGCTAGACGAGAGCGCGCAAAAGGTTTTGGTTTTAGGATGCGCAAAACACCCCGTTTGGGACGATGCGAACGAGGTTTTCGCGCTAGCTACGAGGCAAATTTTAGATAAAAGCCTAGGGTTGCAAAAGGGCGTGGATTATAGCAAAACTCCTAAATTTTATGGTGCCCGGCCGCTCGCGTTTATCGGCGTGCATGCGCAGATGATCGGGCGAAAAAGCATAGGATTTTTGCTCACGGAAAGACATCTTTTGGTTAAATTTGACGCGTCGGCCGTAAACGTAGACGAGGTAGCGGCGGCATTTAGGCTAGGTAAGTATCTGCAAAACGAGCTGGAAAATCTCGCGTGGCAAGAGCTACAAAAATGCGAATTTGAAATCGAGGACGAGATGAAAGCGGCGATGAAAACTGCGCTAAAAGCCGTTTTAAACGCTATTTTTGAGGACGGAGTCCAAAACGATGAGGCGAAAATTTCGGATAAACTTTTAGAGCTCGGTCTTGGCGAAGCGCTAAAAACGCCGCTTGACGAGACGAAGCTGCTATCAAAATCGCTTAGCGTCTTTAAGCCTGTCTCGCCGATGCTTCACAGCCTTGACCGCTCGCTTTTTGGTAAGCCTTACGGCGTGATACTGGACGAGCGCGGACTAATTAGCCGTGAGCTGATGGAAGAGCCGGTTTTTAGCTCGTGGGACGAGATCGCAGACGCGCCCGTAACGGTAAAAGAGGGAGAAGAAGACGTTATAATAATCGGCGAAAAAGAGCATAAGATACCTCCCGAGCTAAAAGAGAAAAAGGAAAATTTCGCCGGGTTTTTAAAATTTACGGCGGCGCTAAAAGCGTAAAATTTAAGCCGAATTTTCGTATAATCGCATAAAAACTAAGGAGAAAAAATGCTAAAAAAGATGGCTGATACGATAAGGTTTTTGTGCGCTGATATGGTGCAGCAGGCAAATAGCGGGCATCCGGGCGCGCCGATGGGGCTAGCGGACGTCATGGTCGTGCTGGCTAAATTTCTAAATCACAATCCTAAAAATCCAAACTGGCTAAACCGCGACAGGCTCGTGTTTAGCGGCGGTCACGCAAGCTCGCTCGTGTATAGCTTTTTGCATCTTAGCGGCTATGATCTTAGCCTTGATGATCTAAAAAACTTCCGTCAGCTGGGCTCCAAAACTCCTGGCCACCCAGAGATCCACACAAAAGGCGTCGAAGTAGCGACCGGACCGCTAGGCCAAGGCGTAGCAAACGCGGTGGGCTTTGCTATGGCGGCAAAATACGCGGCTAATCTACTAAACGACCCCCAAAACGCCGTCATCGATCATAAAATTTACTGCCTCTGCGGCGACGGAGACTTGCAGGAGGGCATCAGCTACGAGGCCTGTGCGGTCGCGGGCAACCTGCATCTAGACAACCTCGTGCTGATCTACGACTCCAACAACATCACGATCGAGGGCGACACGAGTATAGCTTGGAGCGAGGACGTGAAGGCGAGGTTTGAGGCTCAGGGCTGGGACGTCGCGCGCATCGACGGTCACGACTACGATCAGATCGAGTTTGCGCTCGAGCAAGCCGCCGAAAAAGAGCGCCCGTATCTCATCATCGCAAACACCCGCATCGCAAAGGGCGCGGGCGAGCTAGAGGGCAGCCACCATAGCCACGGCGCGCCGCTTGGCGAGGAGATCATAAAGGCTGCTAAAATCGCAGCTGGCTTTGATCCGGAGCGTAAATTTGATATTGGCGAGGACGTGCTCATTCGCTTCCGCGCCGCGCTAGAAAAGGGCGACCTGGCCGAAGCTCAGTGGAACAAAAAGGTAGAAAATCTAAGTAGTGAGAGCAAAAATATGCTAAACGCGCTACTAAATCCAGATTTTAGCAAGATAAACTTCCCTGATTTTACCGGCAAAAAGCTAGCCACGCGCGACAGTAACGGCGTAATCATGAACGAGATCGCGCGTGCGCTGCCGGGCTTTATCGGCGGTAGCGCGGATCTGGCTCCATCAAACAAAACCGAGCTAAAAGGCATGGGCGACTTCCCTAACGGACGCAACATCCACTACGGTATCCGCGAGCACGCTATGGCCGCGATAAACAACGCGGTCGCTAGATACGGACTTTTCTTGCCGTTTAGCGCGACGTTTTTTATCTTTAGCGACTACCTAAAGCCGTCTGCGCGTATCGCTTCGTTGATGAGCATCAGGCACTTTTTTATCTTTACGCACGACAGTATCGGCGTGGGCGAGGACGGCCCGACGCATCAGCCTATCGAGCAGCTCAGCACGCTTCGCGCGATGCCGAACTTTTATACCTTCCGCCCGGCTGATGGCAACGAAAACGCGCTTTGCTGGAAGGCGGCGTTAAATTTACGCGCTCCAAGCGCCTTCGTGCTAAGCCGCCAAGGCCTAGCTCCGCTTGAAAAAGGCGAATTTGGCGGGGTAGAAAACGGCGCGTATCTGCTAAAACGCGCGCAAAACGCCAAAATCACGCTGATAGCTAGCGGCAGCGAAGTGGAGCTTTGCGTCAAGGCGGCTGAAATTTTAGCCGCTCGCGGTATCGGCGCGAACGTAGTCTCTGCGCCGTGCTTTGACCTGCTTTGCGAGCAGCCGCGCGAGTACGTAGATCAGATCATAGATCCAGCGACCAAGGTCATCGCCGTCGAAGCCGCAAGCGCGCTAGAGTGGTATAAATTCGCGGGTGAAATTTACTCGATGAAGAGCTTTGGCGAGAGCGGTAAGGCGGGCGCATTGTTCGAATACTTTGGCTTTACGCCTGAAAAGATTGCGGAGTTTGCGAGCGAACGCGCATGAAAACGGCGTTAGTTTTAATCGATATCCAAAACGATTATTTCAAGGGCGGCACAAACGAACTCGTAGGGCAAGAGACGGCGGCGAAAAAGGCGGCTAAAATTTTAGCTCTTTTTAGGCGGAAAAATCTGCCTGTTTTTCACGTTCAGCACATTGCGACCAGCGCGGGAGCGACGTTTTTCTTACCTAACACGCGTGGCGCGCAGATTTACGAGCTAGTCGCCCCACTACCGCACGAACCCGTCATCGTTAAACAAGCTCCGGATAGCTTTTCAGGTACCGAGCTGAACGAGCGGTTAAAGGCACTCGGCGCGGAGCGAATTTTGGTCTGCGGGTCGATGAGTCATATGTGTATCGATACTACCGTGAGAAGCACGATGGAGAAGGGGTTTAAAGTGGCTTTGGCTCACGATGCGTGCGCGACTAAGGATATGAGCTTTAACGGCGAAAATTTGCCCGCCGCGCTCGTGCACAAGGCGTTTATGGCGGCTATGAGTGGAATCTTTGCCGACGTTAAAAGCACGGATGAGGTTTTGGCGGATTTTAGCGAGTAATAATTAATCCGAGGTGCGCTATTTTTTAAATTTTAGGCTAGCCGTGAAAGAATATTTATGCGGTCTAGCACAAATTTATTCGGAAGCTAGGGCGGTTAAGCGAGCATGCCGCTTGCGAGATTTTGCTACCAGGATTTCTCTAAAACCCTTAAATTTAAAACCAAGCGCTTACCCCCCCCCCCCCCCAAAAACCGCTCATACAAGCGCTAGTCTATTAAGGCCCGTATTTACGGCCATTTCACGTAAATTTGCGGTCTATTGTAGATTTAAGGCGTGATTAAAATACGCTACTCTGCGCCGCAAGGAGCGGGAGTGTCTGGTAGTGTTCACGCCTAACTCGGCTTTTTGCATTTATTGCCGCTTCTTGCTCTTGATACCGCGTCGTCGCTTGTCTGCGCCGATACGTAAATTTATCCCGCCCGTTTGCCTTAAAATTTGAGTAAATTTTATGATTTTTCTGCTAAAATCGCGTCTTTACGACTTTTAAAACTGTGGCGAAAAATCTCAAATCTGCCGCCAAATTTGCGTAAAACGACTAAAATTTTATAATCAAGGTATAAAATGGAGCTTTCGCATATTATCGTTTTGGCCCTAGTTCAGGGTATTAGCGAGTTTTTACCGATCTCTAGCTCGGCCCACCTCGTGCTTGTACCAAAGCTACTTGGCTGGGCGGATCAGGGACTAGCCTTTGACGTAGCCGTTCATGTTGGCACGCTCGCGGCGATACTTTTTTATTTTAAAGACAGACTTGCTGGGCTTATGCGAGATTTTTTCGCGTCTATCGCGCGTCGCGAGAGGGTCGGCGACAGCACGCTCGTGTGGTCGGTCGGCTTTGCGACCGTACCGGTGGGGCTTTTTGGCCTAGCGTTTAACGACGCCATCGAGCAGTACGCTAGAAACGGGCTCGTGATCGCGGCGATGACGATAATCTTTGGTATCGCGCTCTACGTCGCGGACAAAAAATCAGGCCTAAAAACCGAATACGAAATGACGATCAAGCTCGCTCTCATCGTGGGTCTAGCGCAGGCGATCGCGCTGATACCAGGCGTTTCGCGCTCGGGCGTGACGATGACGGCGGCGCTGATGCTGGGCTTTAGTCACAAAGCAAGCGCAAATTTCTCGTTTTTGCTCTCGATCCCCGTGATCGTGCTAGCAGGCGGCCTTGAAGCGGTGAAACTGATAAAAACCCCAGACGCGCTGCCTTGGAGCGACCTTGCTATCGGCGCGGCGATTAGCGGCCTTAGCGCGTATCTGTGCGTGCGGCTGTTTATGGCGCTGATCGCGCGCGCGAGCATGCTGCCGTTTGTTATCTACCGCATGATTTTGGGCGTGTTTTTGTTTGCGATGTTTTTATGAAAATGGGCGAATTTGGGCTCAAATTTGAGGTTTGCGGCCCAAATTTGCTTTGTAAATTTAAAGCGCAAATTTGACTAAGGTCAGTCAAAATTTATCTTTTCTAAAACCTCTTTTATCCTTTTGTTTCTACTCTCCATGCTATCTTCTTCGCTAAACATCCTATGTTCGCTATATTCAAACGACGGCAGGTCTTTAACCAAATCATAAATTTCCTCAAAGCTTAAAATCTTGCCGTGCAGGTCGTAGCCGACGTTTAGCGCCTTGCCTTTTATATTTGCGATATTTGCGTGGATATGGCCGTAGAGCTGGATCGCACCGTGGTGGCCTGCGTTCCACTCGGATATCGGATAGTGAAAGAGCACGAGTCGAAATTTATCCTTCCCGTGCTGCACGGTGATCTCTTTGTATTCGCAAATTTCCTCAAACAGCGCGTTGCCGTCTTGCTTTTTCATGGCCAGCAGCTCGTCTTTATGCTTTTTTATCGCTTCGTCGTGATTGCCTAGCACTAGGACGTGCTTGCCGTTTAGCTTGCTAAATATGGATATGTTGGTCCCGATATCCTTGTGAAAGCTAATATCGCCTATATTATAGACCGTGTCACAGGGGTTTACCCTCTCGTTCCAAAGGCGAATAAGCGCGCTATCCATCGCCTCCACGCTAGAAAAGGGCCTAAAGCACGGATGAAATTTCATGATATTGCTATGTCCGAAATGCAAATCGGAGGTAAAATAAATCATTTTTGCTCCTTTAAATCCACTTCAAATTTCTCGCCGCTTTTTATCTCCATGATAACTAGGCGCTTAAAAAATACGGCTCCTACGTCCATAGAAAATACGTTATTTTCGCGCCTGGTTATTCTATTTTCCTCGCTAGCTACGTGCCCGTGAAATATCCTCTTGCCCGTATTATTACTCTCCCAAAATGGCTCTATGCTCCACAGCACGTAGTCCTCGTCCTGCTCCTCTTCGCTTTTATCGCCGTCAAAGGCCGCGTGGACGAATATACTTTGCTCCGAGCTTACGATGTGCGGCATATTGCTGATAAAATCCTTTAGCCACGAGAGCGCGAAACTGTTTAAATTTCGCTTATAGATCGATCTTTTGGTTTTATCACCGCCGTTTCTAAGCCAAATTTGATGATCCAGGGAGTCGCCGCCAAAATACCCGTCCATCATCATTTTCTCGTGATTTCCCAGCACGTGGATCAGCGCGTATCCGTTTCTAACGAGCTCGGCGTATCTTTTGTATAGCCCGATCGTATCCTCGCCGCGGTCGCAGCTGTCGCCTAAAATAATAACCAAATCCTTTTTGGTCAAATTTATCTTTTTAAGCATCAGGTTAAAAAGCCCGAGGCAGCCGTGCATATCGCCGAATACGAAAATCCGCGCGTAATCATCTTCGTTTATGTGTTTTATCTTTATCATTTTTGGTTCTTGCGTTAAATTTGTGGAAAATTTTGGGTTAAGTTTTATAAGATTATGGCAGATGGGAAGGGATTCGAACCCTCGAAAGCTTGCACTTTACACGCGTTCCAGGCGTGCTCCTTCAACCGCTCGGACACCCATCTATGAAGCCTGGATTATAGCTAAAATTTAATAAGCGCAAACTTATATTTGAGTTTGATCGCGTTTTACGGCGGCGTCAAATTTGAGCGTGCATAAGGGTTTTAGCGTCATAAAGGTGCGGGTTAGGCCGCAGATCAGTCAAATTTGCCGCCAAATTTAGCCTAATTTTGAGCAAATTTATCCGCGCTTACCCAGAGCGAAAACAAACATCCTGCACGCCTCGCGAAACGGCTTTATCCAGCTCATCGCGCGACCGACTAGCCCCCAGCGATGTTTGTACATATTCATCATCGTGCCGATTTCCAGGCACTTTATGCGCTCTTTATCCCACGCCTCGACCTCGTCCTCGCCCGCGATACCCATCTTGATTTTTACCTCCTCTTTCATAAATTTTAGCGTGTCGTGTTTGCGTGTATTCATTTTTGTCGCGAAGTCGTTGAGTAGATCGACCAGTACCAGCCCGCTAAATCGCGCTGCCAAATTTAAGAAAAACTCCCGAAAAATCGGCTTTTCAAAAAACATCGACACGCCTTCTAGCACGAAAACAAACTCCTCTTCCGCGTGCTTTCTGGCTAACTCGTCCATCCACGCGGTTTCTAGCATCGAGCAGGGTAGGCTGTAGTTTCGCGGCGCTTTTGGCACGAGTTTATCGCGAAGGGCTATGACGTCCGGCAAATCAAGGTCGTAAAAGGTCGCCTCTGGGCAAACGGGAGCTAGCCTAAGAGGCCTGGTATCAAGCCCGGCGCCTACTTGAACGATGACGGCGGTCGGGTGCTCGCGGGTAAATTTAAGTATGCAGTCGTCAAAAAACCTCGCGCGTATCACCGTGCCGACCCTGCTTAGCGTCGAGCGGTCAAATTTGGCGAAATCATAATCTATCTTACTCACGACGTCTCCAGAAAACTCGTCCTTTAGTATGGGCGTAGTTTCTTGGTTTTCCTTGCTTCTAAAGTATAAATTTATGAGCAGCGTCTCAGAGACCGTTCCCTCAAATTCGATCTTTTCCATACAACTTTTCCTTTTTATTTTGATAATCTTTATGAAAATTGTAGTGCAAATGGCTTTAAAATTTTATAAAATTTAGCGTTTAACTCGCCGTTAATGCAATGTCGTTTATAATACGGCTTTTAAAAACGAAAAAAGGCAAAAAATGAAAAAAATCCTCATCATCGCAGGCTCGTGCAGCAACGGCGGCGCGGGACTGCAAGCCGATATCAAGGCGTGCGCGCACTTTGGCTGCTATAGCGCGACTGCGGTCACGGCGCTAACTGCCGAAAACACGGACAAGATCAAAAATATCGTCTCGCTTGATCCCTCATTTATCGCCGATCAGCTCGAGATGCTCTCGGCGGAGTTTAGCTTTGATGCCGTCAAGATCGGCATGCTCTTTAACGAGCCTATCATGGACGTCGTGCAGGGCTTTTTAGAAAAAAACTCCGCTCCCGTGGTGCTAGATCCCGTCTGCGTCTCGAAAATGGGGCATAAACTCATCAAAGATAGCGCTATCGAGCGGCTAAAAGAACTAATGAAATTTGCCGCCGTCACGACGCCGAACCTGCGCGAAGCGGACGTGCTTTTCGGCGATGATTTTACGAATTTGCCGTGCGACGTGATTGTGAAAAAGCACATCGTCGCGGGCAAAAGCATCGACACGCTCTACCGCAAGGACGGCAGCGTGCAAAACTTTGAGACGCCGCTGGCTGATCCGCTCGTTATCATAGGTGCTGGCTGCACCTTTTCTAGCTCGCTAGCCTGCCTGCTCGCTCGCGGCGAGAGCCTAGAGGGCGCCATCCAACAAGGCAAAGAGTACATCTACAACGCCATAATCAGCGGCATCGACACGAATCTAGGCGTGAGAAAACTGCTAAATCACGGGGTTAAATTTTAAATTTAGCGTAGTTGACGCCGTAAATTAGGCTAAGGATAAAAGAACTTGCGAGGGTTTATGAGTATAAGCCGTAAAATGTCTTTTATTATTATTATTTTTCTAATCGCGGCGGCGGCCGTCTACTTAAATTTATACGACGGACGGGAGCTGGCGCGAAACTACGAAAAAAATCGTATCGAGATTTTAGCATTGCGCGATTTTGCGCGCGAGATTAGGCCTCGCGGAGTTTGGTTTGACCTGCGCTTGGACGGAACCCTGGTTGAGACGTTTAGCGCCGCGAATGCCGATAAAAACCAAACCGCGAGCTTCATCCGCGTAGATGAGCGAACGAGCGTGCAGGAACCTCTGCGGATACTGGGCTGGGACGAGCAGACTTTTGGCGAACTAAAAGCCAAACTAAAAAGCGCAAACGTCATAGGCGTAAGAATTTGGGGCAACGAGGCGTTTGGAGGCGAGCGCAAGACTACGATTTATTATCGCAACGAGGGCTTTGGGGGTGCTTATTACGAGATTTTTGACGACGCTTCGGACGAGATACTGCGAGGCGACAAAGAGGCGGGCTGCAACGATAGATTTCATTCAGACGGCGTAGCTTTGATTTATGACGGCGGGGCTACCGTGGATTTTATGTGCGTAAGCAAAGACGGCAAAAATATAAAACGTAGATAAAAATCTAAATTTTAGATTGACGCTTTAAATTTAGGGTTTGGTTTGGCGGCTAAATTTGATCCGAAGCGAGGAGAGATAAAATTACGGGCGGTTTTGTTAAATTTAACTGCTGACGAGCAGGTTTTGTCCGGCTTGCTCGTTAAATTTGGATGCGGATAACGGCGGCAAATTCAACCCATATTGTTCAAATTTACGCCGTTCTTCAAATTTGACCCAAATTTACGCTCAAATTTGCTCGTCCGTTCGGTCAAATTTAACCCGCTCTCCCGCTTAGCCGCCGTCAAATTTACCTAAAACTTATCTACGCATCGTCCGTGCCGTCTTCGAGCGAGATGTTGTAGCCGCCGGTATTTGGCGGGCGTTTATAGATATCTTGCGGGCGGATATCCAGCACCTCGTCGCTGAAAAACACGCACTCTCGCTCGCCCGTATCGACGTCGCGCACCCAGATTTTGCCGTCGTCCACGATCTCCTCGTCAAACTCTATCACGCTATTTTCGTAGATTTTGCCCAGCAGTCGCTCGTGTAGGCGGTTTTCGCGCTCAAACTCCAGTTGCGCCTGCAGACACTCCGCCTCATCGATGAAAATCGGCTCCAGCGCGATCTTGTCGCCCCCTAGTACGCACTCGAATTTCTCCAGCGTAGAGCAGTCCACCTCGCTGCCGCCCAGCCTCACGACGTCCTTGTTGCGCATTAAGTAACGGTTAGTGAGGTTGCCCATCAGCGCCTCGTACGCCGTGCCGCCTATCGCGCGTTTAAGCAAAAATTCATTTTGAAACGCCAGCACCAGCTCCACCTCGCACTCGCGCAGGATCTCTTCGTTTAGCTCGGTGTTCTCGCTCAGCAGTTTCGCCGACTCGTCGAGAAATAGGCTAATAGGCCTTTTTTGCTTCATCGTTACGCGCTTTAAAAGCTCGGGCAGGAAGCTGTTTAGCAGGAAGCTCAGCGCGCTTTTGTCGCAGCTAGCGGCGTTAAATATCACGATTTTGCCGTTATTTAGCAGCCCTGCGATACTCGCGTCGCCCGCAGCGCCCTCGCCGTCGCCATTTAGCGAGTCGTCGTTCATGAGGCCAAGAAAGGGCGACATCATCATCGAGTAGTTGCGAAAATCATCCCTCGTGCGCTCGTCGCCGATGTCCTTGTAGCGGCTCGTCGCGTCCAAAAACTCGTCCGCGGTGGCCAAAAACGCACGGTTTATCATTATCGTCTCGCGGGTAAAATTTAGCGTCGAGGAGTCGAGATTGTCGCAGATGAGGCTCAGCGCGTCTTTAAACTCGAGCATCTTTTCTAGGTCTTGCGAGAGGCGCAGTATCGTAGCGACGTCAAAGGTAAAGTCCCGCGCGAGCGTGCGCACGTCGGCGTAAAAGGCGTCCGTGTAGTAGTCGTTTAGCGGCGTGATTTTTTTGGCGAAAATTTTAAGCGCCTTTAGCGCCTTAAAAAACTCCGTCGCGATGCTCGAGCCAAACTCCTCCCAAAACTTCTCCCTCGACTCCATCGGCTTTTTCACGCAGTTTTTAAAGTCCCGCGGCTTCATCGAAGCGATGAGATTTATCGGCGCGTCCAGCCTCGCGCCCACGCTCACGACGTCTTTTAGGCGACCCGCTCTACGGGCTAGAGCCTTGATTTTGGCGCTCTCGCCGCCTTTATAATCCACGGCAAACACCGCGTAGCCGTTTTGCATGCGGTCAAGCAAATTCGGATATATCATCGCCGTCGTCTTGCCGCTGCCGGTTTCTCCGATGATGGCTGCGTGCGTGAAGTCGCTAGGTATCAGTGCGCCTTTTTTCTCCGCGTTTTCCCGCGTTCTCGTAAATCCCATTATTTTTTGCATATTTTTCCTTGTCGGGGGCGATTGTAACGAAATTTGGTTTAAAGATTTAAATTTGACGTATCGGCGAGTGGGTTAAATTTGGTGTGATACTTTAAAATCGCTCGCCGTAAAAGGCAGGGCGTCGGCAAAACGCAAAGACCGCAGACTCGCGACTATGAGCGATTATCTTTGCGCTTTTATGAGTTAGGGTAAATTTATGGATTTTTGCGGTTAGGGATTTTATTTTTAGCAAGAGAGCTCAACCAAATCTAGCCCTTTGCAAACCTGCACCGCAAAAACTCAGGCGAATTTAACGCGGAGAGGTTTTAAAATTAAACACCGGACTCGGGTTAAATTTAGAGGCTTTTTGGCGCGCGATTTTGCAAGAGATCATCGGATTTAGCGGATAAGAGTAAATTTTGAGTCTAAATTCGCGCAAGCCGCCGCTTGGATTTAAGTATCGATAAAACGAATGCGGATTATGCTAAAAACATAAAATCGTGGTTAAATTCGGCTTAAATTTGGACAAAATCGCCGCCTAATGAGCGAAAAATCTATCAAATTTAGACAAAAGCGCACTCAAACGGACAAAAATTATTCCGTTTTTTTGCAAACGGCGGCCGAGTGCGTGAGCAGATCGTGCAAATTTAGCGCGTCCTTGCGAAAAAAGCAGAGGCAAAGTCCGACGACGCTAACGCCTGCAAGCAAGAAGCATGCGTAGCGTAGTAAAACGCGTGCGAAACCGAGTTTGCGGCCGCTGCGTAGGTCGATGAGGTAGATATTTTGCGAGCGGTAGCCGGGCGTCTGGGCTTTGATCGCAAAAAAGGCGCAGCAGATGAGAGCGACTGCGAAATTTGCCCCGAATATCGCGGCTTGGTTGTGCAAAAAGTCGTCTTTGCCGTCCAAAAAAACATAGGTCGTGAGGTAATAAATCGGCATCCCGATCAAAAAAAGATCAGTGATAAAGGCCTTTACTCGCGCGCCGATGCCGGCCAGTTGCGCTTTTTGTTTTGCCAAATTTACTCCTTTTGTTTCTATTTTTTGGGTGCGTGTTTTGGATTTGAGCGTCAAATTTGCTCGCTACCGACTAAATTTACGCCTGCTTGTGCTACCGCTTCGGTGTGGCAAATTTACGCTCTGCTTTTATGCGTCGCCGCTTTGGTGCGGTAAATTTAGGGCCCGTTTCCACACTCCGCCGCTTGCACCATCTTATCCAGCCGGTCTTGCTCAGCTCATAAACGGAGCTTTGTTTGTCGCCTGATTATGCGCCTGGCGTAATCTTTACGAGATTTGCCGTCTTTGTTTCTTTTTGGCGGCATACCAGTTTGCGATGATTAATAAATTTTCGTCTCGCATGTTTTTTGATCAAGCCTGCTTACGCTTGATTTATTATTAGCTCCATAAAATTTATAAAGTGCGGATTTTAAATTTAAGGCGTTTATCTCGCGCCAAATTTTAAATTAATAAATTTTAGGACGCCCTTTTGCGTGCGTAAATTTATCTAAATTTGACGGTTGCTGCCAAATACGCGAGATGGCAACACAAATTTAATCCCGCTCTGATCGCAACCTATAAAACGCAACGACTGACTTTACTTTATCGTCCAAAATACTACATAACCTAGTCAAATTTGATCTATGCTCGGTTTGCTTTGTTTGGCGCTTATGAAATCCGTCCAAATTCACATGGTCAAATCAAGCGAAGCCAAATTAGTTGCCTCTGCTGCCGGGCTTTATCGCCTTGCTTCCATCGGCGCAGAGCGGACAGTTTGTGGGCTCATAAATCTCAAACTCAAAGTTTCCAAGCGCGAAAAACGGCTTGTCGGCGGGTAGTTTGGCGCTGGGTTTTGCGACGCTACCAGCTAAATTTTCGACTTTGCAAAAGCCGCGATTAGCCAGCGCCGCAAACGCCACGACCTTGCCGCCCAGGCTTTCGATCACGCGCGCTGCCTCTAGCGCCGAGCCGCCTGTGGTTATGATGTCCTCGCAAACGATAAATCGTTCGCTTTCCCTTACCTCAAAGCCGCGTCGCAGGCTCATCACGCGCTCGACTCGCTCGGTAAAGATAAAGCGCTTTTTTGCCGCGCGAGCTAGCTCGTAACCCGCTAAAATACCGCCTAGAGCGGGCGAACAGACGCTATCAAACTCTACGCCCGATTTTTTGATGACGGCGGCCAGCTCGTCTGCTAGAGCGCCTGCTAACTGAGGATCCTCGAGTACTTTGGCGCTTTGCAGATAAAACTGCGAGTGGTTGCCGCTACTAAGCAAAAAATGCCCCTGCAAATATGCGCCCGCATCCTTGTAAATTTTCTCTAAATCCATCGTTTTTCCTTTATAAAATTTGAGCGAATTTTACCCTAAGCGCGCTTAAGCTACTATTTTTTGAGCTTTTGACGGCTTGCGATTTTACGTTATTATATACCTCTGCCGAGCAAAAACGGCTAGCAATTTTAAATTTGGATATAAATTTTGGTAAAAGCGAGTATGGCGTGATAAATTTAAAATTTGGACAAAATAGATAAACGCGTTCTTGGGTGTAGCAAAAGCGGATTAAAATTTATGCTAAAACGCGAAATAGCGGAAAGTTTTTACAAAAGAAGCGGCTCGTCAAATTTAACGAGCCGTACGTAAATTTTAAACTTTTAAAAGTTCGCTCTCTTTTTCTTTTACGAGCGAGTCGATCTTTGAAGTGTAGCTGTCGGTGATCTTTTGGACTTCGTCTTGTCCTTTTTTGCTCTCGTCCTCGGTGATAGCTTTATCTTTTTCTAGCTTTTTAACCTCGTCGTTAGCGTCTTTTCTGATGTTTCTGATGCTGACTTTGGCTTTTTCGCCGAATGCCTTAGCGTGCTTTGCGTTTTCTTGGCGTTGCTCGACCGTCATCGGAGGGAAAAATAGCTTCACGCTCTCGCCGTCGTTGTTCGGATTTACGCCGATATTTGCCGCAGAGATCGCTGCGGTGATAGTTTTTAGCATCGGTTTTTCCCACGGCGTTATGCTTATGGTGCTAGCATCGCTAGTTAGTACGGTGGCTACTTGGTTTAGTGGAGTTTGGCTACCGTAATAATCCACGTAAATATTATCGACTATGCTTATATTTACCTTGCCTGTGCGAAGCGTGCTAAAGTCGCGCTTTAGGCCCTCGATACACTTATCGCTATGCTCTTTTTGTTTTTTGTAAATTTCATTCAGCATTTATATCCTTTACTAAAATTTTTGTCGTCGTTTTTCCGTTTACTTTAAGGCTCATTCTCACTTTATATCGGTCGATCGGCTTATTAAATTTAAGCGTCATCTGTCCGTTTTCGAGCTTAACTTTTTTTGTTTTTTGCCCTGTCATTGAGAAGTAGCCATGCGTCGCGTTCTCGTCGGTTTTGATGATAAGTTCGCTAATCTTATTATCCTTCGGATAGTCTTGCGGAAGTATCCATTCGGCTTTTAGAAATTTACTAGCAAGCGCGGACGGCAGATGCGTGCCGTTCATCGCAGGGATCCTATCTAGCTCGTGTAGATCGCTATCTGCCGCGACTGCGCCCGAGTTTTGGCTGAGTATCACTTCTATGCCGTGTTCTATCGCGACGTCGCGCACCCTGTCGTTATATTCGCCGAAGGGATAGGCGAAATATCGGGGTTTGTAGCCCATATTTTTTTCGAATTTACTTATGCCGTCCTCAAAGTCGTTTTTTAGTTTTTCCTCGTTAAGACCGACCATATGCAAGTGACCGTAGGAGTGATAGCCGACTTCGCCGTATTTTTCAATCTCTTTAATCTGCTCAAAGGTCATAAAGTCGCCGTATTTTCGCGCGGTGGCCTCGACATAAATCATCAGCGCAAACGGATATCCGTACTCTAAAAATATCGGCAAGCCTTTTTCATAAAAGCTCTTGTAGCCGTCGTCTACGGTTAAAACGACCCAGTTATCAGACACCGGCTCGCCGTTTTTGATCGCGTCGACGAGCTTTGAAAGCGGGATGACCTCGTAGCCTTTTTCTTTAAAATACTCAAACTGTTCGCGTAAATTTTTGCTAGAAATGTTTGTGCTAGGGTGCCTATCGTCGTCAAATCTGTGATAGTTAAAAATGTGCGCGTCAGCAAGCGCAAACTGCGCCGCCGCAAAAAACGCGAGCGCGGAAATTAAATTTTTCATTGACGCTCCTTATTTTTTCTCGCTTACAGGAGCGCTAGGAGCTTGCGGCGCGACTACCTCAGGGGCCGCAGGCAACGACGAAGTATCAACGCTGTCTATGAGAGACTTGCTGCTTTGCGTGTTGTAAAAATAGCTTAACGCTAGGGTGTTTAGGATAAATAAAACACCCACGACGAAGGTAAATTTAGCCAAAAATCCGGCCGGTCCTTTTGCACCAAATAGGCTTTCGTTACTACCGCTATATGCGCCTAGCCCGATAGAGGAGCTTTTCTGAAGCAAAACGGCGATCGTCAAAACTACCGCAAAAATAAACTGCAATACTAAAAAAAGCGAATCCATTAAAAATCCTTTTAAATTTTTAAAATTAGTCGCGATTATACTAAAAAAGTTTTGAATTTGGGTTAAATTTCTTTTTCTATCTCATAAAGTTCGTAGCGCACGGCCTTAAAAATCTCGGAAATTTTAACGTCGACGAGCTTAAAACACTCTTCTAAAACCCTTGCGCTTTCTTGTGCGCGTTTGATGTTAGCTGTTTGCAAATCGTCCAAATTTAGGCGAATTTGCTCGTCTTTTAGGCTTGGTTTTAGCACGTCGTTTGCGGCGTCGCGAAATTTTAAGAATTCTTTTTGCGGGATTTTTGATTTGTGGCGGAGATTTTTGATTTTTTTAGCGAGGGCTAGGTCATCAAAGCCGTAACGTCTGACGTCTTCGACGACTCTAAGCCCTTCTTTTAAGCGGTTTAAATTTGCGTCTATTACGCGGTAGAGCCGCTCATCGTTAGTCATCGCTATTAAAAAATCCTAAAATTCTAAGCAATGAAACGAATAAATTTAAGAAATCAAGGTAAAGATCAACTGCGCCCTCGATCGGAGTTTCGTAGTTGCCGCGGATGATATTTTGCGTATCATAAAGGATATACGCGCTAAATAAAACCGCGCCCACGCTAGCAATCGCAAGCTGTAAAACCGGGCTGTGGAAAAATATATTTATGATCGCAGCCACGAGTAAAACGATAAGCGTGATGAAAAGCATCTTGCCCCACGTCGTAAAGTCGCGCTTGGTGTTCATCGCAAACACGCTAAGTCCGCCAAATGCCACCGTCGTAAGCGTAAAGGCCTGAGCCACTATCGCAGCGCCTCCTGGCATCGCAAAAGTGCGTCCCAAAATAGGCGTAAGCGTAAGTCCGCTAACAAAAGTAAATGCAAAAAGCAGGATCAAATTTAAGCCCGCTTTGCGTTTGGCAAACATTAATCCGACCAAAAGTCCTAGCTCAAGTATCACAAATAGCCAGTAGTTGCCCGCTACCGTCGCTCCCAGCGAGCTGTAAAGCCCGACGTAAGCTCCGACGCTGGCGGCTAAAAGCGAAGCCGCAAAAAGCTGATAGGTTTGCTTGATAAACGTGCTAAGCGCGCTTTGCGAATATTCGCCGGCAACCTCATGCTCGCTTGAGCTTGCATAATTTCTGTCATATAAACTCATGTTCTCTCCTTTTTAATTTTTGATGCAAATTTAGCCAAAAATAGGTAAATAAAATATAAAAAATCGCTGAATTTGGCGCGCAAAAAGCAATTTAAAAAAATTTAACGAAGTTTGAAACGTTTTTGATATAATATTTTAAAAAATTGTCAGGAAAATATAATGCAAGAAATTTTAGACGGCGCCGTCAAATTTATGGAAGAAGATTTTTTAGAGCACAAGGAGCTTTTTGAAAGCCTGGGCGAGAAGCAGACGCCGCACACTCTTTTTGTCGGCTGCATCGACTCGCGCGTCGTACCTAGCCTCATAACAAACACGATGCCGGGCGACCTAGTCGTCGTGCGAAACATCGCAAATATCGTGCCTCCGTACCGCAAAAGCGAGGAGTTTTTGGCTACGACCTCGGCGATCGAGTATGCCTTGCAAACGCTAAACGTGCAAAACGTCATCATCTGCGGACATAGCAACTGCGGCGGTTGCGCGGCTTTGTGGATGGACGAGGCTAAATTTAGCAAAACGCCAAACGTAAAGCGCTGGCTAGATTTGCTAGAGCCCGTAAAAAAGCGCGTACAAAAGCTTTTTGGCGACAATATCGCAAAAAGAGAGTGGCTAACCGAGCGCTTAAGCCTCGTAAATTCGTTTGAAAATTTACTAAGCTACCCAGACGTCAAGGCTAAATTTAAAGACGAGGAGCTAAAAATTTACGCCTGGCACTACATAATAGAAACGGGCGAAATCTACAACTACAACTTCGCGACGAAGAGCTTTAAACTGCTAGGAGTCGAGAAATGAGAAAAATTTTAGCCGCCGTTTTTGCGCTGTGCTTTGGCTTAAATTTACTAGCAAATACCAAAATCGACGACCTAAACGCGACGGACATCCTAAGCGTCGTAAATCAAATCAACGAAGCAAACGCGCAGATCGCCGTTATCAAGGCCCAATCCGCCGAAAATAACGAAACCGCCGATAAAAACGTACTTTTTAAAACGGTCTTGGAGAAAAAAGAAAAACTGATCGAGCAGATCCCCTATCTCGTCATGCAAATCGAAATCGACGAAGAGCAGGTGCAAAATTTCAAACAAGAGATGCAAGAGCTGGAGGCAAAAACCAAAAAGCTAAAAAACTCTAGCAATCAAAATTTATACGTAAAAGACAAGCTGGAGTTTGAGCGTATGCGGCTTGACGGGCTGTTTTACTCCTCGCTTTTAAATTTGGAAAATATCTTCAAAGAAGGCGGCAAAGCCGTGGACGTAAGGCTCGCCGTCGAGGAGACGCTGCTTAGCTTTCAGACGGAGTTTTACTCGCAGTTTAAGGAGTTTAAAGATAGTCTAAACGAGGAAGCGCTCGCTGCGCACAAAGGCGAACTAGAGGCGCTAGAGGCGCACAAAAAGACGCTTGAGGAGATACTCCACTACCTGCGCGATAACGCCGAACTACTCACGTCAAACTATATCATTTCGGAGTTAAATTTAAAAACGGCGATCGATTTTATGAACGAAAAGGCCTCCTTTACGAGTAAATTTAACGTCGGCAAGGCGGCAATCATATTCATAGTATTTTTGTTTTTCGTCTCGTTTACGACGCTGCTTAGCAGGCTCACGCTGTGGGCTTTGATGAAATTTTTCGTCAAGCACGACTCGGATAGGCAGACCAAAGGGCGCATCGTAGAAATCATCAAGCGCCCGATGCTTCTCACTCTTATCGCCTACGCGATAGATATTTGCGTCTCGATCGCGTACTATCCGGCTCCGATGCCGATAAAATTTGCAAATTTCCTAGCGATCACTTTCGTCATCGCCGTAACCTGGCTCATACTTAGCGTACTAAACGGCTACGGCATGGTGCTCATCAACGAACTCACTAAAAAAAGCGGGCGCAAAGAGGTGATAAATTTGATCCTAAAGATCATCTATTTCATCATCTTCGTTATCGCGCTACTTATCGTGCTTAGCAAGCTCGGGTTTAACGTCAGCGCCATCATCGCGTCTCTTGGTATCGGCGGCCTTGCGGTGGCTCTTGCGACTAAGGACATCTTGGCGAATTTCTTTGCTTCCGTTATGCTGCTCTTTGACAACTCGTTTTCGCAGGGTGACTGGATCGTGTGCGGCGACATCGAGGGAACGGTCGTGGAGATAGGGCTCAGAAAAACGACCGTGCGAACCTTTGACAACGCCCTTATATTCGTGCCAAACTCCAAGCTAGCCAGCGATCCGATCCGAAACTGGAGTAGGCGAAAGATGGGGCGACGCATCAGGATGCTAATCGGGCTAGAATATAGCGCCACGACCGAGCAGATCAAAAAATGTGTCGATGAGATCAAGCAGATGCTAATCGACCACCCAGACATCGCAAAGGGCGACGATATGGGCTCGAAAAAGGCTAGTCGCTACGACCGCGGCATCGTCTCTATCGACGATTTGGCCGGTTATAAGTCGAATTTATTCGTCGTCGTGGACGAGTTTGCCGATAGCTCGATAAATATCCTCGTGTACTGCTTTTCAAAGACGATAGTTTGGGGCGAGTTTCTAGCCGTCAAAGAGGATGTGATGCTAAAAATAATGAATATCGTAGAGGCCAACGGGCTTGGATTTGCCTTCCCTAGCCAGAGCCTATATGTCGAAGAAGTGAAAAAATGATTTTAAAGGAGAAAAAATGAGCGAAGAATTTGACTACGAAGAGGAAGATTTGGAGGAAGAATACTCCGAATTTGACGACGAGAGATCCGAGAAGTACAGCTACAACTACGACGAAAACGACTACGAATACGGCGACGAAGACGAAGAGGATAGCTACGAGATGTAAATTCGGTGCGTTAAATTTTGGTTTGGCGGGTTAAATTTACCCGCCAGAATTTGGAGCGTTTAATTTAGCTTTTGCGGATAATTTTTGTCAAAATTTAATGTCGGCGAGCCTTGGCGGTTTGCCTTATTTTTAGCTCAGGGTAAATTTAGGCTTTAAATTTAGCCCTACGCTTTTGCTTTTGCTAAATTTTACGCATTGATATCTAGCTTTCGGATTTTATTTAGAGCTTCTAAAAGCTTGGTTACGTCCGTTCCTTTTTCTTGTTCGGCTTTGATAAATTTCTCGAAAAACTCGCGCTTAATATCCTTATAAACGTAGGTTTGGCTTTTACTCGTCGCTTTGATCGGTTTAAATTTCTTTTCTTTTGCGGCGTCTGCTTGCGCCTCCTCTTTGGCCATTTCGTCAAAGTCGCCCTTTTTTAGCGCGATTTTTTGCAGCGCGTCCCCGATACTCTCGCCGTTTTTAAATACGTCTTTTAGAAATTTAAAAAACTCTTTTTTACTCGCTTCGTCCGCGTAGCTCACGCAAGTTTCGAGATCTTGCCCAAGAAGCGTAATGCGCTCTTTTGCGGGCGTTTGGTCGAAATTTAGCGCGCCATCCTTGAGCGAAATTTTGACGTTTGCGTATTCGCCTAGGATTTTATTTGCCGCGTACTCGAGCCATTTATCTTTAAACTCCTCCTCGCTCATATCTGAATTCAGCAGCTTTGAGGCCTCGGCGTCCATTGCCAGACCGCTACCGCTACGCATGAGCCCTAAGCCAAACCCGCCCAAATCCACGTTAAATTTACTCAAAAACTTATCCACGCTAAAGACGTCCCGCCTAAATATATCGGACGGATCGCCCGCGTGCGCTATCAGAGCTCGCGTACTATCTACGAAACTTTTTAGCTCGGCGGCTTTTTCTTTGCTTACCGATGAGTCAAGCCCGTTTATCTTGCCCCAGACGCTTATTTTATCGTCCTTAGTGTAGCCGCTTAGCGAAAATATCCTCCTCACGGCTACCGGCTCGTTCGGATTTAGGCCGAGCTCCTTACGCCATCCGTCCTCCAACTTATCAAACCCCATTTTCGCAACCAACCACATACTTAATTTTTTACCGGTTAGCTTCTCGGGATCAACGTTATCCGCCCAAATTTTGAGTTGGTCGTAGTCTAGTTCGTCGGGATTTACGGTATCGTAATCAATCCGTGCCGTTAAATTTGGTGCTAAATTCGCTACCTCTTTTTCCTCGCGCGCTTTTAAATTTTGCCCGTGAGCGCCGCTAAAATCATAATTTACGTTTGCGTTAAATCCGTTTACGCCGCCTATCATCTAAAGTCCTTTTAAAATTTGGCTTTCTAACGATATCGGCAAAATTCGAATAAAATTTAGAGTAAAAGATAAGAAGCGGTATCAAATTTACGGTCGGTCGCCGAGGGGGGGGGGGTAGAGGCGCTAACGAGCCGCCGTAAATTTGCGCCCACGGCTACCGATCGGCAACCGCTTGCATAAATTTATTTTTGCTCAAAGTCTTCCCAAGGATTTACGCAGTACGTTCCGCGGCCCGCGTGTTTAGCTTTATAAAGAGCGTCGTCGGCGCGCTGAAGTAGCAGGTCAAACGAGCCGTGCCCGATCTGTCCTTCTGCGATGCCGGCACTCACGGATAGTCCGTTAAATAGCGGATTTTCTTGACAAATTTTAAAAAATCGGTCGATCAAAATTTGCACGCGAGGCGCTATGCTTTGCATATTCGCGCCGTCGGTAAATATCGAGATAAACTCGTCCCCGCCAATGCGTACGTTCATCGCGTCGTTAAAAATCTCCTTTATCAACTCCGCAATCGCAACTAGAGCCTTGTCGCCCACCTGGTGTCCGTGCTCGTCGTTTACCTGCTTAAAACGGTCTAGATCCATATACAGTATGCTCATATGCGTGGTTTTTAGCTTGTCCAAAAAGGCATCTAGCTGGTTGCGATTTGCTAATCCGGTGAGCTGGTCGTAGTGAGCTAGACGCTCGATGTTTTGCAGATATTCGTACTCTTTCGTTACGTCGCGAGCGATACCGACGGTGCCGATGATGGTTTCACCGTCAAATATTGGCGTTTTATACGTTTTTAGCTTG
Organism: Campylobacter showae; assembly: GCF_900573985.1. Classification (NCBI taxonomy): domain Bacteria; kingdom Pseudomonadati; phylum Campylobacterota; class Epsilonproteobacteria; order Campylobacterales; family Campylobacteraceae; genus Campylobacter; species Campylobacter showae. The sequence goes on from NZ_UWOK01000001.1 coordinate 506,933, forward strand.
CTTAGTTTGCCGTCTGCCTTCATCACCTCTTCGTCCAGCAGGCAGGTTTTGCGCGCGGCTACGACGTCGTCCTCGGTCTGAACGCAGACATAGCCCGTTTGCTCGTATATTTCTTTTGGGATATTCCAGATATAGTAGTGATCTTTACCGCGAACGAGCTCTTTTTGCTTATCTACGACCTCACAAAAGGCGTCGTTTACCTCTAAGTGCAGCCCGTCCATATCTTTAAACCAGATCATATCCGGAGACGAGTTTATCGTTGTCTGCAACCATGTTTTTTGTAACCACGCCTCTTTGCGCTCGGCGATTAAATTTAGCGCCTTTTCAAAGTAAAAATCGTCTAAATTCGCACTTTCAAGCCAAATTTCATCGGCGATTTGTTTTTGTTCGCCGGTTATCTTGTCTGTATCCCTCGCGTAAATCGCCAAAAAGCCGTTTTCGCCGATGCGGTTTTTTAGCTCGGATAAATTTGACCCGCAATCCTGGCTTGCGATGATTAGATACTGGTGCTCGTCTGGGATGGGCACAAGGATGTCGCAGGCGCTTTTTATGAGTTCAAATTTATGCTCAAAGCGCGGCCTAGGCAGGATCTTGCCATATTGCTCAAGCTTATTTTTTACATCTTGGGTTAAACAAATATGCAGTTTGACGCGGTACATGACTGCCCTCTTTTTGTTTTTCGGTTATGATACATCAGGCGAGCTTTAACGAGGCTTTGGAAACGGCTAAATTTAGCTATTTGCGCCGAGTTTAAATTTATAAATTAGGTCGGTTAAATTTGAGTGTAAATTTGACGGAAATATAAAGAATGGTATCAAATTTACGGACCGACCGCCGAGCCGTATAAGCCCGTGCGGCGCCGCAAATTTGCAAATTTAAATCAGCCTCCGTACATCAGCCTCGGTAACCAAAGCGAGATTTCCGGGATATAGGTCACCAAAACGAGTCCGATAAATAGTGTCAAAGTCCACGGCAAGCACGCGACGATGACGTCTTTTAGATTCATGCCCGTTAGGCCGCTGGCGACGAATAAATTTAACCCAACCGGCGGCGTGATCATGCCGATTTCCATATTTACGATGAGCAGGATACCGAAGTGTACCGGATCCACGCCTAGCGCGGTTGCGATCGGTAGTAGCAGCGGCACCATGATCATCACGACCGATGATGGCTCCATAAACTGTCCCATGATGAAAAGCAGGATGTTTACGATGATTAAAAAGCCTATTTTGCCGATATTTGCGGCTAGGATGCTATCTGCTATAGTTTGCGGGATGTTTTCGCTAGTTAGCAAATACGCAAACACGACCGCGTTTGCGATGATGAAAAATATCATCGCCGTCGTGATGGCAGACTCTAGGCAGATGTCCCATAGGTCTTTAAATTTGATATCTTTATAAACAAATAGCGAAATAATCAGCGCATATATCGCGCTAGCCGCCGCAGCCTCGGTCGGGGTGAAAATGCCGCCGTAGATACCGCCGATAACGACTACTACGATTAGCAGCGCCCAAAACGCCTTGCCGAATTTTTTTACTCGCTCGCTCCAAGGCTCTGGCGTAGTAGCTTTAAAGCCTAGTTTTTTCGCTCCTATATAAGTCTGAAGTATCATCATACCACCTAGCATCAGCCCGGGCACCACGCCCGCCATAAATAGCTGCGCGATACTGACCTCGGCCGTCACGCCGTAAACGATCATAACGACCGAAGGCGGGATGAGGATGCCTAGAGAGCCTGCGGTTGTGATGCCGCCCACGGCGTACTCTTTCGGATAGCCGGCTTCTTTAATAGCGACAAACATAATAGATCCTATCGCTACGACCGTAGCGGGCGAGCTACCAGAAACCGCGGCAAATATAACGCACGCAAATATCGCGCTCATCGGCAAGCCGCCCGGCAGGTGTCCGACCATGGATTTAGCAAAATCTATAATGCGTCTAGCAGAACCGCCCTTGCTCAGTAAATTTCCTGCCAGGATAAACATCGGGATCGCCATGAGGGCAAATTTATTGATACCGTCAAAGATGAGCTGAGGTATCGTCGCGACGTCAAGATCCGTGAAAAGAAGCATCGTGATAACTGTGCTAGCTCCTAGAGAAACGGCGACTGGAACGCCTATAAGCATGAGGCCAAACAGCGAGATAAACAAAAATGCGATGGTCATAGGCTCTCCTTAGCTTTTCTTGACCGAGTCGCGTATCATCTCGGCTTCGTTATTTACGATGACTTTATCCGAAGGCGTCATAGCGATCTGGAAAATTTTCTCTCCGGCGCGGTAGCTGGCACCCAAAAACGCTATCGGAAGTACCAGCATCGGCACCCACTGCGGCACGCCTAGATCCACGCTCATGAAATCAAGCTCGATCAACACCTGTAGATACTGCACGCTATAAACTACTATAAACATCAAAAACACCGTCGTTAGGATGTTTGCGAAGATGAGGTAAGCCTTGGCGATAGGAGCGGGAAATCTCTCGATCAAAATCGTAACCGAGATATGTATGCCTTTTCTAAAGCCGTAAGCGGCGGCGAAAAACGCTGACCAGATAAAAAGGTAGTTGGTTAGCTCGCCGGCCCACGACCAGCCCGTGTTAAAGCAATACCTCATCACGACGTTGACGAAGGCTAACAGCGTACCTGCGGCGATGCCTAGCACCGCTACGGTTTTGTTTACCGAGGCGATGCCGACATCTAAAATCTCAAAAAATTTACCCATAAAAGCCTACTTCGTATTTATCGTTTTTTCTACTAGGTCTTGACCGATTACGTTATAGAAATTTGAATAAATCGGCTTCATAGCCTCTGCCCATTTACCCTTTTGATCGGCGTTTAGCTCGATGATCTCAAGCTTTTTGGTCTCACTTGCGAATTTTTTAAGCTCACTTAAAATATGCTCTTCTTCCTTAGCCGTCTCTTCGCGCTCGAATACCGTAGCTTCTTTTAGAGCTTGCGTTACATGAGCCTTCATATCATCAGGCAAACCTTTCCAAAATTTCTCGCTCATAACGACTAAATATCCCAAATATCCGTGACTAGAGAGCGTTAGAGAGCTTTGAGCCTCGTAAAATTTGGAGTTGTAGAAGTTTGACAGCGGGTTTTCGGTCGCATCGACTACGCCTTGTTGAAGGGCCGGATAAACCTCCGAAAAAGGCAATACTTGCGGGTTGCCGCCGACTACTTTGATCTGCTCTTCAAGCACTTTTGAGCTTTGGATGCGGAATTTTTGTCCCTTAGCGTCCGCAGGCTCTACGATAGGCTTTTTGCTTGAGCTAAAGTGCTTAAATCCCGCGTCCCAAAAATCAAGCGCGATAAAGCCTTTTTTAGCAATCATATCTTTTAGAGCTTGTCCGACTTCGCCGTCTTGAACAGCGTAAAGATGGGCGTTATCTCTAAAGATAAACGGCAGGTCGAAAAGCTGAAACTGCGGCACTATCGGTGTAAATTTAGAAAAACTAGGCGCAGCCATCTGTACGTTGCCAAGCTTTAGCGCTCCAAAAACCCTATCGTCGTCCATCAGTGATGCAGCCGGATATACCTCGACCTTGATCGCTCCGCCACTAAGCTCGCCGACTCGTTTGGCAAAAAAGTCCGCAGCCTTGCCTTTTGGCGTAGAGGCAGCCACGACGTGGGCAAATTTGATCGTGTATGTTTTGCCTGCGGCACATGCGCTGCCCGCAAGCGCGCAAGAAAGAAGCAGTGCGGAAAGTAACTTAATTTTCATCTGTGATCCTTTTGTAAAGATTAGCTAAATCAGCTAGGTACAATTATAATTCATAAAAAAGCGGCTGCGTTAAAATGTTTCGACTTTTTGCAATAAATTTCAAATTTGTGTGTAAATAAGTAACAACATCTCAAATTTGACCGTTAAATTTGAGAGCAAGCCAAAGTAAAATATAACGCTAAAAAGACTAAATGTTACTAAAATACACATTATTTTTATCAAATTTGATCTTTTCGTGCGGCGAGACGAGTCAAATTTGACAAAACGGAAGCATCGGCGGGTTTGTTTGCGCGTTAATAAATTAATTACTATTTTATTGCTATAATACGGATAAATTTTATTACAAAGGAAAAATTATGTTTGAACTTAGAAAACTGCCTTTCGATCCGAAAGCAAACGCCGTTGTCAGCGAGGAAACCTGTAACTACCACCACGGCAAACACCACCAAACCTATATCAATAACCTAAATAATTTGATAAAAGGTACTGAGTTTGAGGGCGCTAGCCTCTTTGATATCTTGGTAAAAAGCTCCGGCGGCGTGTTTAACAACGCGGCTCAGGTTTATAATCACGACTTTTACTGGGACTGCATCGCGAAAAAAAGCCAAATGAGCGACGAGCTAAAGGCGCGCCTAGAAAAAGATATTCCAAATTTTAAAGAGGAGTTTTTAAAGGCTGCGACTACGCTTTTTGGCTCAGGCTGGGCGTGGCTGGTTTACAACCCAAAAGAGGACAAACTGCAAATCGTACAAACAAGCAACGCGCAAACTCCGGTAACGGACGGCCTCGTGCCGCTTCTAGTCGCGGACGTTTGGGAGCACGCATACTACGTCGATCATAGAAATGCGCGCCCTGCGTATTTGGAGAAGCTGTTTGAAAATATCAACTGGGATTTCGTCTCAAGCGCTTACGAATGGGCGTTAAAAGAGGGGCTTAATTCGGTTAAATTTTACGTTACCGAGCTTCACGGCGGCGCGAAGTCTTGCTGCGGTTGCGGCTGCCATTAATGCCAAAAATTCGCCGATTTCGCGAGTTTTTTAGGGTCGGCGATAAATTTGCGGCGGCTTATTTTCTAAATAAGCGTAAGCCCGCGAGTAAACTTAGCCTTGAACGAGGACTCCTTCTTGGCTAAGTTTACTTTATATAAACTATTTTGAAGTAATATTCGAGTCTCATTTCACAAAAAAGGACGAAAATGAAGAAGTTTTTAGTTTCATCTTTGGCGGCTTTTGCTGCAGTTGCTATGCTTAGCGGTTGCCACGCGCACAAAAGCGAGAGTGCAAACAAAGCACAAATCACCAAATCAGAAGCTGAAGTTATTAAATTTACGGGCGTAAACGACCCGAAATATGTCGTAAGACTAAGCTCTACCGATAAATTTAACACAGCCCTGCTAGTAGACAGCAAAGGTCACAAAATCAACCTTAAAAACGCAGTTACGGCAAGCGGCGTAAGACTAGCGAACGACGATATCGGTACAGAGATAACGTTTAAACGCGGCGAAGGTATCCTAAACCTTGCAAAAGGCGGCGAGGATATTTTCTTAAGATACGACGAATAAAAACTTTCCCGCCGAATTTTACGGCGGGACTTTTACCCCTTCAAATTTACCAAATTTAACTCCCGCAAAATCTCGTCAAATCTGAACTTTCGCTTGTTTTTTAGCTTGCTTTCAAATTTGCTCAAATTTAATATCTCTTATCAAAAATGGCTTTGTCTTAAAATTTATTAGCTCCCTATAAAACACCTAAATATACGCGCTTTCAAAGCGATTTTAAACTTAAAAATGACATTTTTAAAATGCCCGGAGAGCAAATTTCGGTCACTAAATTTTAAGCCAACTTTGCCTATACTTTCGTCAAATTTATCATCAAAATTTAACGTAAGGAATGAAATGAAATTTATCCTAAAACGCGACGGCACGAAGCAAGAATACCTCCCGTATAAAATCCAAGATGCGATCAAAAAAGCCTTTGAAAGCGAGTCCAAAGAGTACGACGACAAGGTCTTTTTAGACGTGATGGGGCACGTGTTTGACAGCGAAGTTTTGAGCGTCGAGGACGTGCAAGACTACATCGAAAAGGCGCTTTTTAACGCGGGACACTTCGATGTGATGAAGAGCTTTATGCTCTACCGCCACACGCACAAGCTTCAGCGCGAGCAAATTTTAGGACTAAACGAAGACACCACCTACATCAACTCCACCCAAACCATCAGCGAGTACATCAACGGCACCGACTGGCGCATCCTGGCAAACTCAAATACCAGCTACTCAAACGCCGGCCTCATCAACAACACCGCGGGCAAGGTCATCGCCAACTACTGGCTAGATAAAGTATATAGCAAGGAAGAAGGCCTCGCGCACCGAAACGGCGACTATCACATCCACGATCTTGACTGCCTCACGGGCTACTGTGCGGGCTGGAGTTTGAGGGCGCTACTAAACGAGGGCTTTAACGGCGTGCGCGGCAGGGTCGAGAGCAAGGCGCCAAAGCACTTTAGAGAGGCACTGTATCAGATGGCCAATTTCCTAGGAATTTTACAAAGCGAGTGGGCTGGCGCGCAGGCGTTTAGCAGCTTTGACACATATCTTGCGCCTTACGTTTTCCGCGACAAGCCAAGCGATAAAGAGATCAAAAAGGCAATAACGAGCTTTATCTTTAACCTAAACGTGCCCGCTCGCTGGGGCCAGAGTCCGTTTACCAACGTAACGATCGACATCACCTGCCCGAGTGATCTGCGCGATCAAATTCCGACGCGCGAGGATAGGCATATATTTAGCGATCTGGAGGATACGGAGCTTACTGAGGAGGCACAAAAACGCGGCTTTGGCAAGCTAACGGATATGACTTACCGCGCCTTTGAGCCCGAGATGAACCGCATAGATAAGGCCTTTTACGAGATCATGACCGAGGGCGACAAGTGCTCGCAGCCATTTACTTTCCCGATCCCTACCGTAAATATCACCGAGGACTTCGACTGGGACAGCGAGGTGGCGAAGGTGCTTTTTGAAAACACCGCGAAAATGGGCTCGAGCTATTTTCAAAATTTCGTCGGCAGCCAGTACACGATCGATGAAAACGGCAACCGCGTCGCAAACGATAAAGCCTATAAACCGGGGCACGTACGCTCGATGTGCTGCCGCTTGCAACTAGATTTACGCGAGCTGCTAAAGCGCGGCGGAGGGCTGTTTGGTAGTGCGGAGATGACGGGCAGTATCGGCGTCGTGACGCTAAATTTAGCTCGCCTGGGCTATTTATATAAAGGCGATAAAAAGGGGCTCTATACTCGCCTTGAGTATCTACTAAATTTAGCCAAATCTACGCTCGAAAAAAAGCGCAAATTTATCCAAGAGATGTATGATCGAGGGCTGTATCCGTACACCGCGCGCTATCTAAAGCACTTTAACAACCACTTTAGCACCATCGGAATCAACGGCATGAACGAGCTTTTGAGAAATTTCACGAACGACAAGGAAAATATCGCAACTGATTTTGGGCGAGAATTTGCGATCGAGATGATCGAGTTTTTACGCGGTAAAATTCGCGAGTTTCAAGAGGGCACCGGTAACCTTTACAACCTCGAAGCCACGCCTGCCGAGGGCACGACGTATCGCTTTGCTAAAGAGGACAAAAAGCGCTATCCGGATATCATACAGGCCGGTTTTGGCGAAAATATCTACTACACCAACTCCACGCAGCTGCCGGCAAATTTCACCGACGACGCGTTCGAGGCGCTTGATTTGCAAGACGAACTGCAAAGCTCCTACACGGGCGGCACGGTGCTGCACCTGTATATGAAGGAGCGCATCAGCTCGGCTGAAGCGTGCAAAGACCTCGTGCGCGGCGTGATAAATAACTACAAGCTGCCATACATCACGATAACGCCGGTCTTTAGCGTCTGCGCTAAGCACGGCTACATCAGCGGAGAGCACGAATACTGCCCAAAATGCGACGAGGAACTTTTGGCTAAATTTAAGGCTGAAAATAGCGTAAAGTAGGCTAAATTTGAGCGGCGAAGCTGGGTTTTGCCCAATGGTGTTTATTGTGTTTGGCTTTTGGTATATTTTAGCCCCATACAAGAATCCGACTTATTGTTTTGCAAAGAACAATCTTTTATAGAATAATAGTATTTTTGTTAAGGATAGAAATGGATTTTGACGATCAAATTTTAAGAACTTGTGAAATTATAGATAAAAATCTTGCGAATAATAACTTGTGTGATGAACGAGGATTCGTTAGTCAAGTTATCTTATCTCAGCTTAGAAATTTAGTAGAGTATATTTTTCAAAAAATTCACTCCGGCGAAGAAAAAATAGATACTAATGAGTATCAGCAGACAATTAATGAAAATGCTATTAAATACATCAAATCAAAGGGCGGAAATTTTACTTTTTTAATTCGTTTCCATAATTTTTTAGATAAATCTGTCTCGCATTACACACTTAGTGAAAATTCATCTGAACGTTTAATGCTTAAGTATTTTATGTATTTGGTCGAGTGTAAAAATTTTTTAGGAGAGCGATACAATATTGAAGTACTTAGAAATCTTGACAAATTTCCGCTTAATTTAGATAAGAAATTTATGGAATATTATGAAAAGATTGCAGATAAACTAGAAAATCAGGGTATTTTAAATAATTATCATAAAGAAAACGGCGTTTACTACATAACAAAAATAAAGCCATTTATTGTAAAAGGACAAATTTATTATGAAGTAACTTTTGTTAATGCAGTAGATAATTTTAGTAAATTTGATAAATTAATTGCATTTTGTAAATTTAGAGTTTTTGATAATTATGCCGTTAATCTATGGATTCATAATGAAAATATAGAAATTTTAGATAAATTAATGCAAGTAAAAATAATTGATTCTTGGGAGGTCGCCATTAGGCCGGCTGAATTGGAAAATTTTGGTAAGATATTTGGGCTTAGTCAAAAAATATATAAAACAAATGAATATAAAGAAATAATGCGATTTTTGACACATAAGAAAATTAGCCTAGTCGATTTGATTGATAGTTATGATTACCAAGATATAAAAAGAAACATTATTTCTAAAGGACAAGTTTCGCATATTTTTGATATTTTAGATAAGGCAAAGGCAGTTACCAAAGATGGTAGAAATACAATTAGGTATTTACTGCATAACTTACGTAATCAAGTAATAAAAAAGCAACTTCCAAATAATGAAGATAGATGCCTATCAGATTTAAAGCTAAATTCAAAATGCTTTCCCTTTGAGGAAATGCCGTTTGCTACATCTTTGATAAATCACAACCCTAGCTTTTATGATTTGTTAGAATGCATATATACAAGCGGAAGAGAGCATGAATTATTTGCTAGAGCGGTCAAAAGCAGGATTGAAGATGGCGGAAGCCTATTTATTGATAAAAAGGAATTTAATTTCAACAATATAGATGGTCTAAGATCTCATTTTAACTCAAAATTATGGACAGGAAACGAAAAGAATCTAAAAGGACATACTGGTAGGAGAATTGAGGAATTTCAAAGTCACTTTTATATCAAAGAATATGTCGAAAAATCTATCGAAATTATTGATGGGCTTGACAAATTGACGCAGGGTGGTATTCAAAACTACTCAAATTCTGCAAAAGAGTGGATAAAGAAAAATTCGACGCTAATTGATGATAAAGAAAAAGAAAATATTGTTATTAATCTATTTGAGAAATCAAAAGTCGCCTTGATTTATGGCGCAGCTGGCACAGGCAAAACAACTTTAATTGATTATGTCTCGCGCTTTTTTAAAGATCATAGTAAAATATTTTTAGCCAATACAAATACTGCTGTAGATAATTTAAAAAGACGTATTACTGCGAGCCTAAATAGTGAATTTAAAACAGTCGCTAAATTAATAGCGGGTACAGACACAAAATGCGATGTTCTAATTATCGATGAATGTAGTACAATAAGTAATGATGATATGCAAAAAGTACTCAATAAAGTAAAATTTAAGCTCATTCTTTTAGTAGGAGACATATATCAGATAGAAGCGATATCATTTGGCAATTGGTTTAAAATCGCTCAGAGTTTTCTTGATAAAGCAACTTTTACATTAGAAAAAACATATAGAACAAAAGACAAAAAACTTTTAAAACTTTGGGATGAAGTAAGAAGTTTTGGTGATTGTATTAGTGAAATTTTACAAAGAGAAAGCTATTCGCAAAAATTAGAAGATTTAAGTTTTGAAGCTAGTGATGATGAGATTGTTTTATGTCTTAATTACGATGGATTATATGGTATTAATAACCTAAATACTATTTTGCAAGAAAACAATAAAGCAAAAGCTGTAGAATGGGGTCTTCATAGATATAAGATCGGCGATCCCATTTTGTTTAATGAGGTAGAAAGATTTAAACCGCTTATTTACAATAATATGAAAGGAAAAATTATTAATATCGAGCCTGAAGAAAAACAAATTTGGTTTAGCATCGAACTTGAAAAATCAATAACTGGACTAGATGCACAAAAGTATGATTTTGAGTTATTGGAGAACAGCGATAAATCGGTGATAAAATTTTATGTTAATCAATACGGAACGGCTGATGAGGAGGGGAATCCTGAAAATAATGATGAAGAAACTATCGTACCGTTCCATGTGGCATACGCTATTTCAATTCATAAAGCACAAGGTTTGTAGTACAAAACTGTAAAAGTAGTAATAAGTAGCGAAGTTGATGAAATGATAACGCATAATATTTTTTATACAGCAATAACTAGAGCGAAGGAAAATCTACAAATATATTGGTCGCCTGAAGTCGAAAAGAAAATTTTAGAAAGCTTTAAAAAAAGAAACAGCAATAAAGATATTGATTTTTTACAGAAATTAAAGAAATAAAAGCCGCCCAAAAGACGGCTTAAATTTTATCTCTCAAAAACGAAAACTTTATTTGCTCCGTTTTCTCTCGTCGCGACGTAAAATTTTCCATCCTTGATAGCTAGCGTATGCGCGTCGTTTGTGCCTTTAAAGCCATAAACTTCCACGATCTCTCTGCTGCGCGGATCGAGCTTTAGGATGCTTGAGTATTGCTTCGAGAGTAGATAAACAAACCCGCCTTGCGCATCCATGCCCGTGACGTAGTAGTCGCTTACGTCTCTGCCATCTTTTACACCTAGAGACTCGTCGAAGCTCGGCACGAACTCGGTCGAAAGCAGATTGTCGGCATCGCTAAAGCTTGCCGCGCTTCAGCTCGCTTTGATGTCGTCGGGCACGCTGGCGATGAAAAACTCGCCGTAGAAATCCGAGTGATCCCACAAAGAGGATGAACTGCTGTTTGGCGCGCACAGTGGAGTAGCGGTCCTTGAAATCAAGCGTAAAATTTTTGTATCCGTCGTGCAGATAGCGCCACGCTTTGTTTTTCCTCTGTGCTTTGATTGGGGGGGGTAGCTTGAAAACTCATAGGTTTTATATGGACAATTAGACTCTTACTGAATTCCGTCATTTGTCTCGCAGGACTAAATTTTAGCGTATCAAAGAAGCGCTTCTGCTTGCCCTATTGTGGCAGAGCAGATTTTAACCAAGTTTCTTGCCCAGTATCGTTAGACTCTCGATTTTGCCGCCCATATCGCAGACTTCGGGTAGTTCGCCCCAGCGCGTAAAGCCAAATTTTGCAAATAAATTTAGGCTTGCTGCGTTGCTGGAAAATATCAGCGCGGCGACATTTTTGACGCCAAATTTTGGTACGTTTTCGAGTATAAAATTTACGAGCCGTCCGCCAAGCCGCTTGCCGCGAGCCTCAGGTGCGACGTAGACACTGATCTCGGCGGTGATGCGGTAGCCCTCGCGCGGATGATAGTCGCTAAGGCTGCCCCAGGCTAAGATTTCGCCTTTTTGGTTTGCGGCGCCTATCTTTTGCGCGCCGAAATTTTCGCCGTTTGAGCCAAATTTTCTCCCGCAATTAGCTTCGCCGTCTTTGCCTGCCAAATTTTCCTCGCAGATCTCCGTAGCACGTATATAGGGCGATTTGCCGCCTCGTGCGCGTCAAACCACGCTTCGCGCTCCTCTATGCCGACTGGATGTAGCCGTGACAGTGGCGTTTTACTCTAAAACGCTTGCGTTATAAATGCGCGCAATAGCGGCTAGATCAGCATTGAGTGCGCGCGAGATTTCGTATTTTGCGTCGGCGAGATTTTCTTGCATTTTGAGCCTTTTGTTAAATTTAACCGATTTTACGCCAAATTTGATTAAAAACTGCAACGAAAACATCAAATTTGAACGTCGATAAAGGCGCGGGTCTAGCAATCGCAAAAAGGTAAAATTTGCGTCCAAAGGCGAAATCGCCGTAAATTTGAGCTATAATCGCGAATAAAATTTAACCTTGGATAAAGATTTGAAAATAGCGTTTTTTGACTCGGGTATCGGCGGGCTTAGCGTGCTGGCCGAGGCTCTACAGCGGTTTAGCGGGGCGGAGTTTTTGTATTTTGCCGACGAGGATCACGTCCCATACGGCACGAAAAGCAGGACCGAGATTGTGCGGCTAAGCCTCGATGCTGTGGGGTTTCTGGTCGCGCGCGGCGCAGAGGCTATCGTCGTTGCTTGCAACACCGCCACAAGCGCGGCCATCTCGGAGCTTCGCGGCGCATTTAGCGTGCCTGTGATCGGCATGGAGCCCGCCGTCAAGCTCGCTGCGGACAGCTTCGGCGCGCGCCCGACGCTACTCATCGCCACGCCGCTAACGATCGCGGGCGAAAAGCTAGCGCGCCTCGTGGGGCGGCTGGAGTGCGAGACGTGGAGCCTGCCGCTGCCTCGCCTCGTGGAGTTTGCGCAGGATTTGGAGTTTGATTCCCCTGCGGTTCGGGCGTATCTGCAGGGGGAACTGGGCAAATTTGAGCTCGCGCGCCTCGGTTCGCTGGTGCTTGGTTGCACACATTTTAACTATTTTAAGGACGTTTTGCGCGAAATTTTACCCCCGCATGTGCGCATCATCGACGGCATAGGCGGCACGCTAAATCGCCTAGCAAGCGAGCTGGGCGGAGGGCTAAAGCTTGCGCGCGGCGAGGATTTGCTCTCGCGGAAGGTTAAATTTAACGTGGACGGGCTAGACGTAAGCGGTGGACAGAACGCAAGAGGTAAGAGCAGGCAGTGCGAGGGGAGCGATGAAAGCTGTGGCGGCGAGCAGGGTGCAGAAGAGTACGACGGAGACGGTGGTAAAATTTACTATCCAAACGACAACAGCGTGGAGTATTTTTACTCGGGCAGGGCGCTAGATGCGGAGCAGTTACGCAAGGTGGAGATATTTTTAAAACGGCTCGATGCGATGCGAGAGATTGATTAGCGATATATTTACGGCGTGCCGTTTTATCAAATTTGGTGCAGGTTGCTAAATTTGATAAAAACGACAAAGGCTCATGAGCAAAAAGCGTCCATACGACGGCAATCAAAAGCAACACGGCCAAATAAGAAGATCGCGGCAAAATTTCGCATAGGCGTAGCGGCTCGGGTGCAAGGTTTTAAAAAATCAAAACGCATACAAAGCAAGTAAATTTAATATAGACAGCGATGTTAAATTTAACGCCGATTTATCGGCACACTCGTGTAAATTTAATGCAAATTTGCAAATTTACTAGCAAATTTGATGACCAAAAAAGACTCAAGCAAAAATCATAAGTAAAAATAAATTTGCCGCCTTTGGAGCAAATCAAAAACTTGGCGGCAAATTTAAAATAAGAGTTTAAATTTTTAACATGTGGCGGACATTATCTGAGCTTGTTGCACTCCTCTATCCGCCTTGCAAAATATATAAAACGCCAGCACGGCCGTCTCAAATAGCTGGCCGCAAGCGTTTTAAAAGAGCCGCTAAGCAAGCTAAATTTTACTTTTTAGCTTGCAGATACACCGATTCGAGCTTGGCTGCGACCTCGCGCAGATCGGCGATGCGGCTTTGGCTGGACGGGTGGGTGCTCAGTATCTCAGGCACGCTACCGCCGCTTTTTTGCGACATTTTGACCCAGACGTTTACCGCCTCCTTAGGATCGTAGCCCGCGCGCGCCATCAGCTCCGTGCCGATGTGGTCGGCCTCGCGCTCGTGCGAGCGAGAAAACGGCAACGAGATGGTGTACTGCGCGGCCATATTTATGGCGCCGGTAGCTAGATCGCCTAGTCCCGCAGCCTGCGAAACGGCGAAAATGCCTACGTTTTTGAGCATATCCGTACTGGCTTGCTCGCGGCTATGCTCCCGTAGCGCGTGCGCGATCTCGTGTCCCATGACTGCGGCTAGCTCGCCGTTTGTGAGCGAGAGATTTTTGATTATGCCGCTATAAACGACGATGCGGCCGCCAGGCATACACCACGCGTTTATCGTATTTTCGTCGATCACGTTTACTTCCCATTTCCACTTGAGCGCGTCCTCCCTAAATGCCCCAACCTGCGCGATCAGGCGTTTGGCGATGTCTTGTACTCTTTTGGTCATCACGGGATCGATATTTAGCGCCCCCTTTTTGCGCGCGCCGCTGAGCGTCTGCACGTAGGCTTTGGCTGCGGCCTCGTTCATCTCCTGTTCGCTGACTAGAAACATTTGGCGTCTGTTTTCGCCTAGCGCGCCGCCGCTAGTCGAGCTAGTGAAGCAGCCCGTCAGCATCGTCGCGGTAAATACGGCGAGTAAAATAATTTTTCTTATCGTCATTTTTCATCCTTTGCGAGATTTTGGCGATTATACCTCTAAAACAGCTATAAATTCGTAAATAGGCGTTTAAATTTGGCTTAACGGCGGCAAATTTGTAAAGAAACGGCTGGTAAATTTGAGTTTTGTAAATTTGGCGGCGTAAATTGCTCCGTTTGGGCTGGTTTAAACGGATCCGCATTTTGAGTATTCGGGTCAAATTCGGCAAATTTTAGTGGCTCGGTTTGGTCGGCTTGGATGCGACTGCGCAAACTCAAATTTGATCGCCGCTCGCAAGCCGTCAAATTTAAAAACCGCGAGTTCGTTAAATTTGCCGAATTTGCAACCGAGCGAGCCGTCAAATTTGCGTACGAGTCAAAGCTAAATTTGAGCGGTCCGCGGTATGGGCGCGAGTCAAATAAAGCAAGTTGCTGCGTAATCAAAAGCTAAATTTAAAAGAGCCTGATTTACGCCGGCTCGCTTTGTAAATTTTCATCCAGTCTAACGCGTTTGTACTCGATATTTTTCTCAAATTCCTTAAGCCTTTTATGTATAGAGCGCAGTTCCGTGATGACCGTCCAGTTGTTCATAAACACTGCGAGCGATCCGCGCACTTGGCTAAAGGCATTTACGACTTGCATCATCACGCCCAGAGTTATAGTGCCTGCGAGCACGCTAGGACCCATCGCGATGAGCGGGACGATGACCATGCTTTGGCCAAACATATATCTCCAGATATCAAAGTATCCGTAGTGTAAAAATAGCCTGTAATAATTTCGTTTTAGATCGTGAAATAGCCCTTCGAGTTTCTCGGGCGCGCCGTAGTTTGCCTTGTCGTCCTCGGCGTAAACGAGCTCTTTTCTAAACGCGGCTTCTACTTTTTGGTTGTTGTACTCAAGCCCCGGCAGTTTGATGCCCACAAACCACGAGATCGCTAGCCCGCCGATGCTAACCGTTAGCGCGATCCACACGAGCGAGCCTTCGCTTTTGCCGAGCACCGGGATATCGACCTGCCCGCTAAGCGCCCAAAGTATCGGTATAAAGGCGATGAGCGTCATCACGGCGTCGGCTACTTGCGAGCCTAAATTTTCCACCACTTTGGCAAAGCGGTAGATGTCCTCTTGGATGCGTTGCGAGCTGCCTTCGATATCGGTTTTGACGTTACGCCAGTATTTTATGTAGTCAAACGTCATCGCCTCGCGCCACTTGAATGTCCAAAGGCGCGTGAAATAGTTCGTCATCGTCGCAAGCAGAACGTATGGGAAGGCGATCTTGGCAAATTTAAGCACGCAAGTCCAAAAATCGTCTATCGTGTGATCTTTGACGTTTTGCAAGATATCGTAAAAGTCCTTATACCAGTTGTTTAGAAGCACGATCATCTGTACTTGCGCGTAGGTCGAGATTAGCAGTGCCGCGAGTCCGAAATACGCCCACGCGGCCCATTTTTTATTCGCGAAAAACGACGAAAACATCTATTTGCCTTTAAATTTGAGATTTAGTCGCAAAGTATAGCAAAAACCGGCTAAATTTACGCGCGTTAGATTACTGTTATACGTATTACGTTAAAATCCGGCGAATTTTTTACAAAGGATGAAAATGAAAAAGACTATTTTGGGATTTGCGCTATTTTCGGCGCTTGCGTCGGCGGCTCTGGGAGGCGAGACGATCGAAGTTTATAAAAGCCCGGACTGCGGTTGTTGCGGAAAGTGGGGCGAGATAATGAAAAAAAACGGCTTTGAGATCGTAGAACACAAAACAAACGCGATAATCGAAACGAAAAACAAATACGGCGTTCCGCTGGAGCTATCTAGCTGCCACACCGGTATAGTCGGAGGTTACGCTATCGAGGGGCACGTGCCGGCCGAAGAGATAAAGGCGCTTTTAGCCGCCAAACCGGCTGACGTCGTAGGTATCTCGGTACCCGGCATGCCGCTGGGAAGCCACGGCATGGAGCAGGGCGGCATCGTCGAGGACTATGATGTGATCGCGTTTAAAAAGGACGGTACGAGCGAAATTTTCGCAAGCTATAAAAACGGCAAGAAGGTAAAATAATTTAGCGAGTTCGGCGTAAAATTTACCAACGCCGCGGCCATCGTTTTACCGGGTTTCGCGGCGATTTTTACCGCGAGACTGTTTTTTAAATTTGAGTGCCGCATCTCGTCAAATTTAGCGCAAAATCAAGCTAAATTTAACCCCCGCCGCTGTATCATTAAAAATAAATTTACAAAGGAGCGGGCGTGGCGAGAGTGATTTTTATCATGTTTATTTTGGGCTTTCTTACGTGGCTTTATATGGGCGGCACGACCAAAACGGTGGCTGATTACAAAGGTATGAGCCGCGAGGAGCTTGAGGCTTTGTGTCTTGATAAAAAGGACAAAAAGGCCTGCCAAAAAATAGCGATCGACTTCGTAAACGGCACTAAAGCAAACGGCGGCAAACCGCAGTTTTAGGATTTGATCCGTCAAATTTGCCGCTAAATTTGACTGCGTAAGCTTGGTTCAAATTTTATAAATTTAACCGCTAGCATTTTTACGATGCGGGTCTAGGCGCGTCAAATTTGGACTCAAATTTAAATAATTTTGCAAATTTAGACCGAAAGCCGCATAAAATAAGCAATATTTGTATTACAAGTTTAGCGCGGATGTCAAATTTACGCTCAAATTTAAATGGTAAGCATGGCGCGCACGCCGCCAAAAGCGTCAAAACGCGGTGAAATAGCCTCCGCAGCTCTCGCTAGCTCTGACGGCGGCAAAAATGCGCTTTCAGTTTAAAATTCCAGATTTTCTGCTATAATCGCCGCATTTCATTTTAATTTTTTAAGGATTTTAATTGCACCCCAGTAGCGCCGACTCGCTTTTTATGATCGCTCTCGCGTTTTTCTTCGTATTTCTAAACGCTTTTTTCGTCTTATCAGAATTTTCCATCGTCAAAGTCCGTAAGAGCCGCCTAGAGGAGCTTGCAAAGGACAAAGTGCCAAACGCGAAAACCGCGCTTGATATGTCAAACAATCTCGACACATACCTCTCTGCCACGCAGCTAGGCATCACGTTAAGCTCGCTAGCTCTTGGCTGGATCGGCGAGCCTGCGGTCGCTAGGCTGATAGAAGAACCGCTAAAAACATACTTTAATCTAAGCGATATATTAGTCCACACCGTCGCTTTTGCGATCGCGTTTACGCTGATCACGCTCATGCACGTGGTGCTAGGCGAGCTAGTACCAAAGTCCGTCGCCATCGCAAAATCTGAAAAAGCAGTCCTCGCCATCGCGCGTCCATTGCACGTATTTTGGGTTGTTTTCTCGCCTTTGATCAAAACTTTTGATTTTCTAGCGGGCGTTTCTCTTAAAATTTTAGGCATCAAGCCCGCCAAAGATAGCGAGCTGGCCCACTCGGAAGAGGAGATAAAAATCATCGTCGGCGAGAGCCTAAAAGGAGGCGTTCTTGATAGCTTTGAGACCGAGATCATCAAAAATGCGGTCGATTTCTCCGACACGGTCGCTAAAGAGATCATGACTCCGCGCCGCGATATGGTCTGCATAAATAAGCAAAAAAGCTACGAAGAAAACATCAAAGTGATCTTTGACTCCAAATATACGCGCTACCCCTACATCGACGGCAGCAAGGATGCGATACTAGGTATGATCCATATCAGGGATATCTTGCAAATCGACCTGGGTAACAAAAAGCGCGAATTTGACAGCATCGTGCGTAAATTCGTCATCGTACCCGAAAACCTCTCGATATCTAAAATCCTCGTGATGATGAACAAGCAGCAAATCTCCGCCGCTCTGGTTGTGGACGAATACGGCGGCACGGCGGGGCTGCTCACGATGGAAGACATCATGGAAGAGATTTTGGGCGACTTTAACGACGAGCACGACGACGCCGACCCGCACTACAAAAAGATCAACGAAAATATCTACGAGTTTCAGGGGCGCTTTGACTTAGAGAGCGTCGAGGAGCTGATGGGGATAAGCTTTGCTGATGAGACCGAGGAGCTAACGATCGGCGGGTATGTCTTTAATCTCATCGGTCGCTTGCCGGTCGTGGGCGACAAGATCGAGGACGAAAACTGCTACTACGAAGTGCGCAAGATGGACGGCGCTAGCATCTCTAGCGTCAAAGTGCGCAGAAAATTTGAGCAAAAAGAGGACGAGGACTAGGCAAATTTGCGCTTTGCCTTTGCGGGCGGGGCGTAAATTTGGTTTTAAATTTGAGGCGCAGAAAGGGATTTTCAAATTTAAGCCGGTCTAAAATTTAAAAACGCCATCTCACTCGCGAAATCGGCTCAAATTTAAGCCGTTTCGTCAAATTTGAGTTTGCGGCATTTGTGCTAAATTTATCGCCGTTTGACCGAGTCTTGCGGGATTGCCGTTAAATTTGCACGAAGCATAAATTTAAATTCGTCTTGCTAAATTTACACCGATTTTTCTCTCGGACTTTCAAAATCCACAAATTTAATCTAACTTTTTAGCTTATTTTGATAAACTTCGCGAAATTTAATAAGAGATAAAAATTAAATTTTATATTTTGAAATTTATAAAACAAATTTAACACAGGAGGACAGATGAGAGTAGTTCAAGCGGAATTAATCTCCAAAACCGTCAGCGAGCTTTGCAAGCAGGCCTGTTACGTCGTAACGCCCGATATGAGAGCAGCTTTTGAAAAAGCTAGAGAAAACGAGAGCTCGCCGATAGGCAAAGACATCCTAGGCAAGGTACTCCAAAATGCCGATCTAGCCCAAAAGGGCATCGCGCCGATCTGCCAAGACACGGGCATGGCGGTCGTGTTCGTCGATCTCGGACAGGATGTGCATATCGAGGGCGGATTTTTAGAAGACGCGATAAACGAGGGCGTAAAAGACGGCTACGTGGGCGGCTATCTGCGCAAATCAGTCGTAAATGACCCGATCTTTGAGCGCAAAAATACGACGAACAACACCCCCGCCGTCATAAACGTAAGGATAGTAAGAGGCGATAAAATCCATATAAAAGTGGCTCCAAAAGGCTTTGGTAGCGAGAACAAATCGGCTCTAAAAATGCTAGTACCCGCAGACGGCCTAGAGGGCGTGAAAAAGGTATTTTTAGACACAGTTAAGCTAGCGGGTCCAAACGCCTGTCCTCCGATGGTGATCGGCGTAGGCATAGGCGGCACGATGGATAAGGCCGCGCTAATGGCAAAATACGCCGCCGCTCGCGACGCAGATAGCAAAAACCCCGATCCTAGATACGCCAAACTAGAGGAGGAGCTACTAGAGCTCGCCTGCAAAACGGGCGTCGGACCGCAAGGTCTAGGCGGCGACACGACCGCGGTAAAAGTAAACATCGAGTGGTATCCGACCCACATCGCGGGCCTGCCGGTCGCTATCAACATCAACTGCCATGCCGCTCGCCACGCCGAAGCTGAAATTTAAGGAGAAAAGATGTCAGAAGTAAAAAAGATAACCGCGCCATTTGATAAAGAGGTCGTAAAAAGCCTAAAAGCAGGCGATAACGTACTAATAAGCGGCACCATCATCGCGGCTCGCGACGCCGCGCACAAGGCGCTAACCGAGACTTTGGCTCGCGGCGAGGCCTTGCCCGTAAATTTAGCCGGCGAGACGATCTACTACCTAGGACCGAGCCCCGCAAAACCCGGCGACGTCATAGGAGCTGCGGGACCGACTACTAGCGGACGCATGGATAAATACACTCCGACGATGATAAACGAAGTAGGCATCAACGGCATGATCGGCAAAGGATATCGTAGCGACGCCGTCGTCGAAGCGATGAAAAAATCAGGCTGCGTCTACATGGTCGCTATCGGGGGCGCCGGTGCGCTAATCAGCCAAAGCATCAAAAAGTACGAAGTGTTAGCCTATCCAGAGCTAGGACCCGAGGCGGTCGCGAGGCTTACGGTCGAGGATTTCCCAGCTATCGTAGCGATCGATAGCGAGGGCAATAACTTCTACGAAGTCGGACAAGCTCCGTATAAAAAAATATAAATTTATCGGCGCGGGTTATCGCTAGCTCGCGCCTCGATCTCCCCGCCGCTCTTGGTTTGCGTGCCGTTTGAAAGCAGGCAAATTTGAAACCAAACGGCGCGAAAATTCTCAAATTTTATGCTTAGTCTTTAAAAATTTTGCCGTAATTACTCGGATACGCCGCTTTTAAAGACTTCTTGATCTTAGCCTTTAACGAGCCTGCGTCGCTAAGCTTTACGTCGTCGATCAGGCAATCTTTGTCGCAAATTAGGCGCAAAGTTATATCCCGTTTTTCGCCGAACAGCTCAAATTTTACTCGTACCTCGTTCTCTGAGACTGCTTTTGCGCTAAAGTTTTTGAGCTCTTCAATCTCGTGCGAGCCTATAAAAGGATCGAGATCTAGATCCGACGATACGTGTTCTACGCCGCTCAGACGTCCGAGCGCAGAGCCGAACTGATCGTAAATCAGCTCGTCGAGCTCGGGCGTTAGCCACTCCGAGACGCTAGGCCGTATCTAGCATTGCCGTAGTTTGTTTGGTAAAAATCGATTACCGTTTTTTCCATTAGCTCGGCTTTCGTCGTTTGAGCGCTTAGATTTGCGCCGCCGAGTCCGCAAAAAATTATCGCCAAAAGGCAAAATTTAGATACTTTCATGACCTTCCTTTTAAATTTGGCGGTTGCGTGATTTTGGCGTTATTGGGTTAAAATTTACTCGTTTTTTCGAGACTAGGTTTGGCGTAATAAGTTGCGAGTCAAATTTGAGCAAACCGGCGTTAATCTCAAATTTGCACTAGCCTTCGAGCCGTCAAATTTACTCGGACGGCTCGTTAAATTTAGCGGGATCACTCCGTAGTGCTGTTTATGTAGCTGTTTTCGGAGATCTGCGTCCAGGCTCTAGCCTTTTTCATAAAGGCTTTTTGCGAGTCCAAAATTTCCTTAAACGTCGCGTCCTTTGCCGAAAGCTCGTCTAGGATCTCGTCCGTGGCTTTGCGTAGCGCAGCAATGACCCCGGGCGGAAACGAGGCGATTTTCACGTCCGGATGCTCGCTTTTGATTTTATCAAGGACCAGCGAGTTTTGATAGACCGCCGACTCGTATACGTCCGCCGCTACGGCCTTGGTCGCGGTTTCTATGATAGCTTGGAGGTCGGCCGGTAGCTTGTCCCAGAGCTTTTTGTTGATGTAAAATTCATTTTCGCTCGCGGGCTCCTGCCAACCCGTGTAGTAAAATTTAGCCACCTTTTGAAAGCCGAAATTTATATCGATCGCTGGGCACACCCACTCGACGGCGTCGATCGTGTTCATCTCCATCGCCATGTATAGCTCGCCGATCGGGATCGTGTTTATATTGACTCCCAGTTTTGCCATTATCTCGCCGCCAAGTCCGGTCATGCGCAGTTTTAGCCCCTTGAGATCGTCCGTGCTCTTGATCTCTTTTTTAAACCAGCCGCCCATCTGCATGCCGAAATTTCCGCCGTGAAATGTCACGATGCCCTGCTCGTTAAAGACCTTTTGCGCGAGCTCCTTGCCTCCGCCGTACGCGTACCATGCGTCCTGCTCGGCCTTGTTCATACCAAAAGGCACGGTCGTAAAGAGCATGAGCTTGGCGTCCTTGCCCTTATAAAAGTAGCTCGCGGTGAAAGCTGCGTCGTACTGGGCGCTTTTGACCATATCAAGCAGCGCAAACGCCGCCTTGTGCTTTGACGGATAGTCAACGCGAACATCGATACGGCCGTCGCTCATCTTTTCCACGAGCTCTTTAAATTTCTTCGGAGCGTCGCCTAGTACGGGCACGTTGCTCTCGTAGGTGGAGGCGAGCTTGATTTTGTATTTTTCCGCAGCCTGCGCGCTGATCATCATCGCAGCGCATAGAGCTAGAGCTGAAAATAGTTTCATTTTTTCTCCTTTCGGTTTTAAATTTACCGATTATAGAGTTTTGTATTATACTTTTTGATTAATTTTAAAATTTAAGCTGTAAAAATTTATTACACATGAGTAAAAACGTAAATAAATTTATAAAATGTTACGAAAATTAATTTTTATGTTGTGACGATTAAATTTGCGATCCGAATTTACTATAGCGTTTTGAGAGTTAAATTTGAGCGGATTTTTTGGCTAGACTAATAATACCCAAGACACATCGTCTCGGTTAGCTTTATGCGCTTTTCAAGCGGCGCAGGCGAGAAAAACGAGCACTTTTCGATGTAAATTCGGTAGTCGTAGTCAAGTCCGAAGTCGTCGTAAAATTTCTTTAAATTTATAAATTTGATCCCGCAAATTTCGCGTAGATCAAAAAGCGGGTAGAGTTTGGAGCCGTTTTTGGCGACTAGATGCGAGGGCGCTAGAGTCGTAAACGAGCAAAATGCCGACGTGAGCACGAGTCCGGCTAGATCGCTGCAGCGCGCGGCCGCCTCGCGAAATCGTGCGGGAATGCTTTTTTTGTGTAGAAAAACGATGCGCGAGTTTTCAAATTTAGCGCAGATCGCGCCGCTCCAAAACAGATACGCATTGCCCGAAATTTCGGCATTTCGCGCAAATTCGCAGCCCAGAACGTAATCGTCTAAAAACTCGTTTGGTGCAAGGGTGATTTTCATATTTTTCGTGCCTTTTTACGGGAAATTATAGCGAAATTTGCTTTTTTAGCCGTAAATTAGATAATATGCGCCCAAATTTTACAAAGGACGAAAATGAAAAAGGTTATCTCTACAAAAGACGCTCCGCAGGCGATCGGACCGTATTCGCAGGCGATCGAGGCAAATGGATTTTTGTTTATTTCAGGGCAGCTGGGCGTTACGCCTGACGGCAAATTTGCCGGCGAGGACGTGAAGGCTCAAGCCGAGCAATCGATGCTAAATTTAAAAGCGATTTTGGCGCAGGCGGGACTTAGCTTTGAAAACGCGGTAAAAACGACGATTTTTCTAGCCGACATCGAGGACTTTGCGGCCGTAAACGAAATCTACGCTAAATTTTTTAACGAGCCGTATCCTGCCAGAAGTACGATCGCCGTTAAAACGCTGCCAAAAGGCGGCCTAGTCGAGATCGAGCTCATCGCGGCGACGAAGTAAAATTTAAAATCAAGGGAAAAAATGAAAAAGATTATATTTGCGCTCGCGGTCGTTTTGATCGCGGTTTTTGGAGCCGCGTTTTACGGCTCGTCTAAGGCCAAAGAGTCCTACGACAGGGGCGTGGCGAGGCTAACTAGCGAGACACTCAAGCTTGGATTTTTTAATATAAAAGCAAACGCGGTAGAAAACGACTACGACAAAGGGCTGTTTAGCTCGCGCGCGGTGCTAAAACTCGAGCTCACCGACGGCAACGATCCGGTCAAATTTGAAGCCAAAACGACGCTAAAGCACGGATTTGCCGAGCTGTTTAGCGGGTTTAAGGCTCATAGCGACGTCAAAGCGCTAACGCCCGAAGCCGCACTCTATCTAAAGAAAATTTTCGGTACGGACGAGTTTTTAAGCATCGATGCGCTGATAAAATTTGATAAAACCCGCGACGTGACGCTAAATTTGGCCGATATCAAAACAAATGAGGATGACTCTAGCTTCGTAATCTCAAAGCCGTTTGCGAAGGCGCAAATAAAAGAAAATAAGATAAAATCCCTAGAAATCGGCGTCGGTAAAATCGGTGGCGGCGATACGGACGGCATAGATAAGGTCGATATAGAAAACGCCTCCGCGCTCATCGAACTTAACGACTTTAAGAGCTTTGACGATCTCATCTCGTTTATAAATATACAAACCGCCTACGAAAATATAGCTAAAATCGGGCTAAAGGCCGAGAAAATGAGCTTTAACAGCGCTAAGGGTTATGATTTTCCAAAATCGGTCGGCATTACGGGTATGTCGTTTTTAGCGCAGGTAAAGCAAAACGCAGACGCAAATCTCCTCGACACGCTTACCGACGCGAGTCTAGGAGCGCTTGACGTAGACGGCAAAAAGGTACTCACGCAGCTAAATTTGAGCCTAAACGAGAAAAACGTAAACAAAGAAGCGATGGCGATGTACGTCACCGACCCGAAAGAGTCGACTCTTTATAAAATTTTGATGAGCAAAAACTACGTGATGGAGATTAAAAATTTTAGCTTTAAAAATCCAAACGGCAAAGAGCTAAAATTTAATGCCATAGCCGACGCGTCGGGCATTGGCGCGGAAAGTAAAGCGCTAGATGAGGACTCGGATATCCAAACGGCGCTAAAAGCGATCAAATTTGACGGCGAGATAAAGGTGCAAGCCGCGTCTATAACGGAGTTTTTAAGCGCGTATAAGGGGCTAATGGCCGATAGCGACTTTAACCAAATGATGGACGGCATCAAGCCTTTTGAGGAGCGCCTAAATTCGCTTTTTGCCAAAGAAGGCGAGTATATGAGCGCGAAATTTAAGCACGACGTCGGTAGTGACGATCTGCTAGTAAACGATAAAATTTCGCTCAAAGAATTTATAATGAGCCTGATGGCGAACTAAATTTGCCTTATTTTTAGCGGACGATAGCGCTAAATTTACTGATTCGTCCGCTAAATGAATTTTGTTTTTGCCTATATATTAAGGTAAATTTATGCAAAATAAAACTTTGATAAAACCCACAACAAAAAATCTCTAAAATTTTTACACCCCTCCTTTTCTTCAGCTTCTTTTAAGTATATTGCTTGTATAATTCGAGCTCACGAATTGAGAAACCACCTTTAACTTTCACGTTAATAAAGCCTTTTCTTTTAATATCGTAAGTTTTAATTTTGAGTTAAATAAACAACTCTCTAATTTTTGAGAGTTTTTGAAACTAGCTCTTAAATTATGTTTTTTAAATTAACACTGTTAAACTAATTAGTCAATCTTTGAAATCTAAACAAGTGATCGATTGAGCCAATCTTTTATCAGGCTTTCCTTGGAAAGTAGATAAGAGATAAAACTAATTAATAAAATTAAAGTTTTTTGATTAAAACTTCATATAAATTCTAAATCAATTAAATTTGATTTAGCTAAACGCTAATTTAGATTGCGTGAGCAATCTTAGTCTTTAGCGTTGCTTCTTAGCAAAGCTTTGCTTTGCGCTAAAGAAGGTTAATATGGAGAGTTTGATCCTGGCTCAGAGTGAACGCTGGCGGCGTGCCTAATACATGCAAGTCGAACGGAGATTAAGTAGCTTGCTATTTAATCTTAGTGGCGCACGGGTGAGTAATATATAGCTAACTTGCCCATTACTAAGGGACAACAGTTGGAAACGACTGCTAATACCTTATACTCCGTATCTATATAAGTAGATACGGGAAAGTTTTTCGGTAATGGATAGGGCTATATCGTATCAGCTAGTTGGTAAGGTAATGGCTTACCAAGGCTATGACGCGTAACTGGTCTGAGAGGATGATCAGTCACACTGGAACTGAGACACGGTCCAGACTCCTACGGGAGGCAGCAGTAGGGAATATTGCTCAATGGGGGAAACCCTGAAGCAGCAACGCC
Source organism: Campylobacter showae (assembly GCF_900573985.1). NCBI lineage: Bacteria > Pseudomonadati > Campylobacterota > Epsilonproteobacteria > Campylobacterales > Campylobacteraceae > Campylobacter > Campylobacter showae. Next base: position 532,693 of record NZ_UWOK01000001.1, read on the forward strand.
GCGTGGAGGATGACACTTTTCGGAGCGTAAACTCCTTTTCTTGGGAAAGAATTATGACGGTACCCAAGGAATAAGCACCGGCTAACTCCGTGCCAGCAGCCGCGGTAATACGGAGGGTGCAAGCGTTACTCGGAATCACTGGGCGTAAAGGACGCGTAGGCGGATTATCAAGTCTCTTGTGAAATCTAACGGCTTAACCGTTAAACTGCTTGGGAAACTGATAATCTAGAGTAAGGGAGAGGCAGATGGAATTCTTGGTGTAGGGGTAAAATCCGTAGAGATCAAGAAGAATACCCATTGCGAAAGCGATCTGCTGGAACTTAACTGACGCTAATGCGTGAAAGCGTGGGGAGCAAACAGGATTAGATACCCTGGTAGTCCACGCCCTAAACGATGTATACTAGTTGTTGCTTCGCTAGTCGAGGCAGTAATGCACCTAACGGATTAAGTATACCGCCTGGGGAGTACGGTCGCAAGATTAAAACTCAAAGGAATAGACGGGGACCCGCACAAGCGGTGGAGCATGTGGTTTAATTCGAAGATACGCGAAGAACCTTACCCGGACTTGATATCTAACAAATCATCCAGAGATGGAAGAGTATCTGCTTGCAGAAATGTTAAGACAGGTGCTGCACGGCTGTCGTCAGCTCGTGTCGTGAGATGTTGGGTTAAGTCCCGCAACGAGCGCAACCCACGTCATTAGTTGCTAACGGTTCGGCCGAGCACTCTAATGAGACTGCCTTCGCAAGGAGGAGGAAGGTGTGGACGACGTCAAGTCATCATGGCCCTTATGTCCGGGGCGACACACGTGCTACAATGGCATATACAATGAGACGCAATATCGCGAGATGGAGCAAATCTATAAAATATGTCCCAGTTCGGATTGGAGTCTGCAACTCGACTCCATGAAGCCGGAATCGCTAGTAATCGTAGATCAGCCATGCTACGGTGAATACGTTCCCGGGTCTTGTACTCACCGCCCGTCACACCATGGGAGTTGATTTCACTCGAAGCCCAAATACCAAACTGGTTATGGTCCACAGTGGAATCAGCGACTGGGGTGAAGTCGTAACAAGGTAACCGTAGGAGAACCTGCGGTTGGATCACCTCCTTTCTAGAGTACAACGAATATTCTCTCACAAGATATTCGTCAAAGGAAAATTTAGGTTATCGCTATAGATAATCTACTCAATCGACCTTGTTTAGTTTTGAAAGATTGACGCAAACCTATAGGGGCCTATAGCTCAGCTGGTTAGAGTGCACCCCTGATAAGGGTGAGGTCACAAGTTCAAGTCTTGTTAGGCCCACCAGAGAATTTAATTGGGGAATTAGCTCAGCTGGGAGAGCGCCTGCTTTGCACGCAGGAGGTCAGCGGTTCGATCCCGCTATTCTCCACCATGATTAGTTTAACATCAAAAAAGTCTAAACTAAGTATTTTTATTAAATATTTAGTTTAGACTTTGTCGAAATAGACTCTTTATTTTTACGGCGCTTTCGAAAGAAGCGGTGTGCTTTAGGGGTTTCCAAAGGGCTTTTTAGCCCTTGGTCGCAAAGACTAGCTTTGCTAGTCTGCGAAGTCTAAACGTTATTTAGTTTATCATTGTTAAAAGTCACAATCAAGTTTTAATAAATAAAACAATTTTACAGGACTTGTTAAAGATTTAAAGATCTTGCTTATTTGCTTAATGCAGAAGTTTGACGTCACAAGATATCACAGGATTTAAAACTTACCTAGATATTAGTCAATGCTTTCCGTCTTAAAAGCTAGAGATTTAAATTTAGTAATAGATCTTAAATTTGAGGCTTAGTTATGAAATCTTAAATTTATGAGTTACCTTTAACAAGGAAGTGATGCGAATTAGAATATATTATATACTAATAAAAGGTAAGCTACTAAGAGTAAGTGGTGGATGCCTTGGCTAGTAGAGGCGATGAAAGACGTGCCAGGCTGCGATAAGTCTCGGGGAGCCGTCAAGGGGCTTTGATCCGGGAATTTCTGAATGGGGCAACCCAGTTAAGCGTGAGCTTAACTACCTAATATGGAGCGAACGAGGGGAATTGAAACATCTTAGTACCCTCAGGAAAAGAAATCAAAAGAGATTACGCTAGTAGCGGCGAGCGAACGCGTAAGAGGGCAAACCGTTAGTTTACTAACGGGGTTGTAGGACTGCGATATAGACTAAACTTAGCTAATAGAATAATCTGGAAAGATTAAGCATAGAGGGTGATACTCCCGTATATGAAAGCTTTGTTTTACTTAGCAGTATCCTGAGTAGGGCGGAACACGTGATATTCTGTCTGAAGCCGGGTCGACCACGATCCAACCCTAAATACTACTACTAGACCGATAGCGCACAAGTACCGTGAGGGAAAGGTGAAAAGAACTGAGGTGATCAGAGTGAAATAGAACCTGAAACCATTTACTTACAATCATTCAGAGCACGATTCTTTATGACGTGTTATGGACTGCCTTTTGCATAATGAGCCTGCGAGTTGTGGTGTCTGGCGAGGTTAAGGAAACCCGGAGCCGTAGCGAAAGCGAGTCTTAATAGGGCGTTTAGTCAGATGCTGCAGACCCGAAACGATGTGATCTATCCATGAGCAGGTTGAAGCCGGTGTAAGAGCCGGTGGAGGACCCAACCCGCTGGCGTTGAAAAGCCTTGGGATGACTTGTGGATAGGGGTGAAAGGTCAATCAAACATCGTGATAGCTGGTTCTCTCCGAAATATATTTAGGTATAGCGTCATGTAGTAACACTGGGGGGTAGAGCACTGAATGGGCTAGGGCATACACCAATGTACCAAACCCTATCAAACTCCGAATACCTAGTGTGTAATCATGGCAGTCAGGCGGCGAGTGATAAAATCCGTCGTCGAGAGGGGAACAACCCAGACTAACAGCTAAGGTCCCTAAATCTCATTTAAGTGGAAAACGATGTGGAGTTACTTAAACAACCAGGAGGTTGGCTTAGAAGCAGCCATCCTTTAAAGAAAGCGTAATAGCTCACTGGTCTAGTGATTCTGCGCGGAAAATATAACGGGGCTAAAATGAGTACCGAAGCTTTAGACTTAGTTTTACTAAGTGGTAGGAGAGCGTTGCATTCAGCGTCGAAGGTGTACCGGTAAGGAGCGCTGGAGCGAATGCAAGTGAGCATGCAGGCATGAGTAGCGATAATTGGGGTGAGAATCCCCAACGCCGTAAACCCAAGGTTTCCTACGCGATGCTCGTCATCGTAGGGTTAGCCGGGTCCTAAGCAAAGTCCGAAAGGGGTATGCGATGGAAAATTGGTTAATATTCCAATGCCAACTATAATGTGCGATGGAAGGACGCTTAGAGTTAAGCAAGCTAGCGGATGGTAGTGCTAGTCGAAAGGTGTAGGTTAAGATCCAGGCAAATCCGGATCTTTTTAAGCCGAGACCCCACAGGCGTTTGAAGTTCTTCGGAATGGATAGCGAATTGCTGATACTGTCGAGCCAAGAAAAGTTTCTAAGTTTAGTTATAGTTGCCCGTACCGTAAACCGACACAGGTGGGTGGGATGAGTATTCTAAGGCGCGTGGAAGAACTCTCTTCAAGGAACTCTGCAAAATAGCACCGTATCTTCGGTATAAGGTGTGCCTAACTTTGTGAAGGATTTACTCCGTAAGCATTGAAGGTTACAACAAAGAGTCCCTCCCGACTGTTTACCAAAAACACAGCACTCTGCTAACTCGTAAGAGGATGTATAGGGTGTGACGCCTGCCCGGTGCTCGAAGGTTAATTGATGACGTTAGCTCTGCGAAGCGTTTGATCGAAGCCCGAGTAAACGGCGGCCGTAACTATAACGGTCCTAAGGTAGCGAAATTCCTTGTCGATTAAATATCGACCTGCATGAATGGCGTAACGAGATGGGAGCTGTCTCGAAGAGGGATCCAGTGAAATTGTAGTGGAGGTGAAAATTCCTCCTACCCGCGGCAAGACGGAAAGACCCCGTGGACCTTTACTACAGCTTGACACTGCTATTGGGATAAAAATGTGCAGGATAGGTGGGAGGCTTTGATCCATAGACGCCAGTTTATGGTGAGCCGTTGTTGAGATACCACTCTTTTTTATTCTGATAGCTAACTAGCTTGAGTTATCCTCAAGTAGGACAATGTCTGGTGGGTAGTTTGACTGGGGCGGTCGCCTCCCAAAATGTAACGGAGGCTTACAAAGGTTGGCTCAGAACGGTTGGAAATCGTTCGCAGAGTATAAAGGCAAAAGCCAGCTTAACTGCGAGACATACACGTCAAGCAGGGACGAAAGTCGGTCTTAGTGATCCGGTGGTTCTGTGTGGAAGGGCCATCGCTCAAAGGATAAAAGGTACCCCGGGGATAACAGGCTGATCTCCCCCAAGAGCTCACATCGACGGGGAGGTTTGGCACCTCGATGTCGGCTCATCGCATCCTGGGGCTGGAGCAGGTCCCAAGGGTATGGCTGTTCGCCATTTAAAGCGGTACGCGAGCTGGGTTCAGAACGTCGTGAGACAGTTCGGTCCCTATCTGCCGTGGGCGCAAGAAGATTGAGGAGAGTTGACCCTAGTACGAGAGGACCGGGTTGAACCGACCACTGGTGTACCAGTTATCCTGCCAAGGGTAGCGCTGGGTAGCTATGTCGGGATGTGATAACCGCTGAAAGCATCTAAGCAGGAAGCCAACTCCAAGATGAATCTTCTTTTAAGAGCTCTTATAGACTATAAGTTTGATAGGCTGGGTGTGTAATGGATGAAAGTCCTTTAGCTGACCAGTACTAATAGCTCGTCTGCTTATCTTTTAATAAGCATCACTTCCTTGTTAAGGGTAATTTTATTTCGAAAATTCGAAATAAAATATCTAATCTATACCTTATCAAGATCTTGTTTTAGTTAAAATGAGATTTGATTTTTAACAATTAAATAGCAGTGTTAAAGAAGTAAATTAATATAGTTTATTTCTTTAACACTGCCCGTGACTATACAGACGAGGAAACGCCTTGCTCCATCTCGAACCAAGAAGCTAAGCTCGTCCTGGCTGATGATACTCTCCCTTACTGGGATGTCGGGAAAGTAGGTCGTTGCGGGCTTTGTTTTTTTATGCTTTTATTCCTTTATACTTTTTACATTACATTCTTTATTCTTTGATTTAGTTCTCTTGTAATATATTGTATATTTTTTGTAAATTGATGGGCTGCTCTCCTTTATTAAACTTTATCCAAGTATTTTTTAGGGAAAATACTAAATTAAAATTATTTGGAGCATCATGAGTATTTACGAGCTAAAACCCAAATTTCAAAACCTGCTTCGTCCCATAGTAAAACTTCTTTACAGTGCGGGTGTCACGGCAAATCAAGTTACATTATCAGCATGTGCTGTGTCTATTTTACTAGGCGCGCTACTCATCAAATTTGCTGATATATCTACTCTATTTTTTCTGCTGCCTATTTGGATGTTTTTGCGTATGGCGTTAAACGCTATCGACGGCATGCTGGCCCGCGAATTTAATCAAAAAACGCCGCTAGGAGGCTATCTAAATGAAGCTGCTGACGTCATCTCTGATGCCGCTCTTTATATTCCGTTTGCTTTTGTTGCGCCTTTTGGCTGGGGTGTTATCTCGCTCGTTATTTTTCTGGCCTTTATGAGCGAGTTTTTAGGTGTTCTGGGCCAGGTGCACGGTAGCGGTAGGCGTTACGATGGACCTATGGGTAAGAGCGATCGCGCATTCGTATTCGGGCTTATAGGCACTATATATGCGGTATTTGGTCAGCTGCCCTCATGGTTTAGTTGGACGCTTTACGCGGTGGCGCTTTTGCTTGTGCTTACCTGCATAAATCGCGTTAGAATTGGGTTGAAAAGCTAGTTTAATAAAAATACGTGGCATAAATTTAAGGAATGAAGCAAAAATAGGATGACGTATTTTTGTAAATTTATGCCTAGACTCCCATAAATCAAACGATATAAATCCCAAAACAATATCCAACTGCAATGCTATAACATTTGGCGTAGTTTACGGTACGGCCAAATTTGGTTTAAAAGGTTTATAAAGCGCTAGCGTGGGGTTAGCGGGTAAGCAATAAATTTCAATCCGTACTCAGATGAATTCTTTAAAAATAGCCGAAAAATATAGCATGGTCGTGGGGAAACTTTATCAAAAAGATAGCCAAATTTACGGATGACGCAAGCTAGTCAAATTTAAAAAATAAGGATTACGATAACCGTACAAAAAACTAAATTTGACGAGCATGTCAAATTTATAAATTCAGTTTTTACTAAAGTTATCTCATTGCCAAGGCGAGCGGGTATTTTCATTTGAGTGTATGTTTGGTGGTTAAGATCGCTTTTATTAAGCAAAGACTATGTAATACTCGTGTTGTAAAACGAAATTTGTCGCCCGCCGAAATTTTAAAATTTAGCGGGCGGAAGCGGATTTACGGGCGCGCGAGAAATCGCAAGAAATTCCGCGCGCCGTTTTATGCGTCGTTCGCGCGCCTGCAAAGATTGCCCGAGCGACGGTTATTCGCCCAGGAAGTATTTCATATCCGCCTGCGCGTCGCCGCTGATTAGGCGAAGGCCGAAATTTTGCACCAAAAAGCCCAAAATTTCGTCGTTGAAAAACTCAGGTACCGTAGGGCCCACGTTGATATTTTTAACGCCCAGACTAAACAGCGCAAGCAGGATGATGACCGCCTTTTGCTCCATCCACATCAGCACGATCGAGACCGGCAGATCGTTTACCGCGATGCCCGTAGCCTCGCTAAGCGCCAGAGCGATCTTGACCGCGCCGTTGCTGTCGTTGCACTGACCTAGATCGATATAGCGCGGAAGCTCGGTGCCGGGGACGGTTCCAAAATCCACGTCGTTGAAGCGGAATTTGCCGCAGCTGGAGGTCAAAATCACGCAGTCTTTCGGCAGGCTAAGCGCTAGCTCGCGGTAATACTCGCGTCCTTTGCCCGGCGCGTCGCAGCCTGCGATGACGAAAAAGCGGCGGATTTTGCCCGATTTGATCGCGTCTAAAATTTGCGGCGCGAGGCTTAAAATCGTCTTGTAGTGTCCGCCCGTCACCAAGCTCTCGTCGCTGTCCATGCTCACGTCGCCGCACGCAAGCGCGCACTCGATGAGCGGCGTAAAATCGTCGTTTTGGATATGTTTGATGCCGTCGGTGCCCGCGATAGAGTAGCCAAACAGCCTGTCTGCGTAGCTACAGGACGAGCGAAGCGGCACGATGCAGTTAGTAGTCATCAAAATAGCGCCCTTAAATTCGTTAAAAAGCTTGGTCTGATCGAACCACGCCTTGCCGACGTTGCCCTTTAGGTGCGGATATTTGCGAAGCTGCGGATAGCCGTGCGCAGGAAGCATCTCGGAGTGGGTGTAGATATTGATGCCTTTGCCCTCGGTTGCTTTTAGCAGCGCCTCAAGAGCGTGCAGGTTGTGACCGCTAACCAAAATCGCCTTGCCCTCGACCTTGTTTTGGCTAACTTTAACCGGGGTCGGTACGCCGAATTTTGCGGTATGAGCCTCGCTTAAGATATCCATCATCTGTACGCCCGCGCTTCCGACGGCCATCAGCTGCGCGATATGCTCGTCGAAGTTAAAATTTGAGTTCGTCAGCGTAAAATACAGCGTATCCGCCATCACGGTATCGACCGCACTGGTATCGGCGCCGAGCTCGTGCGCGTGGTGGCGGTAGGCGCTAAGGCCTTTAAGTCCGAAAACCATAGTGTCCTGAAGTAATGCTAGCGTCGAGGTTTTACCGCAGGTGCCGCGGTCTTGTCCCTTGGCGCCGCAGCCCTCTGGCGCGCTCATTTGGCACTGATGACAGAACATCTCTTGATTGTAACTCATAAAAAATCCTTTATAAAAAATTAGTTACAGATTTTAAGATTTTATTTATAATAACGACTTGATCGCCGTCAAGAAACGGCTAAATTTTATCAAATTTATTTACAAAATGAGAATTTAAATTTTCGCAACAGCGCGGTCGCTACTCAAATTTGACTAAGTTTTAATTCTTAACTAAAGCTCGGCGGATTAGTGCGTTATGGAGTTAAGGCTCACTGCTGCTCAAAACAATCTAGCTAAAGATTTAAGCGGCCGCAGAGGGCAAAGAGAGCAAGTCTCTTGCCGCGCTTAAAAAAAGCGAATTTAGGTATAATAACGGCAAATATATAAAAGAATTTCATTATATTTTACTAAAACCAGCAAAGCGGTTTTATGGGCGGTAAGATAGAGTCGCAGGCAAGATCGCCCCAGGTTGCGCTAAGTCTAATCATTTGGAGTATCATGAGCGTTTGCGAGTTAAAATTCCGAGCTTTAAACCCGCTTCGTTCGCAGGCAATTGTCGCCGTAAATCCGTGCTACTCGTTAAAATTTGACGCACCGATAGGGCAAATTTAACAAAAAGGACGAAATATGAAAGAGTTTTTAGCGGCCGCACTTGATTTTATCCTTTGCCGCATCACGATATTTATCACTGGCGTACGGCCGCCGCAGGAGCTTTTAAACATCGGCGACGGCACTAAAATTTACTATGCAAATCACGCTAGCCACGGCGATTTTTTGCTGATTTTCGTCTCGCTGCCTTACCGCGTGAGAAAGCGCGTGCGTCCCGTTGCGGCGGCGGAGTATTGGCAGGGCGGGCCCGTGCGCAGGTTTCTTGCTAAAAACGTGTTTAATATGGTTCTAATCAGCCGTCACAAGGAGCCGCTGGAGGCGCTAGCGCAAATGAGCGAGGCGCTGCAGACCCACTCTCTCATTATCTTTCCCGAAGGCACGCGCAAGACGGACGACGACCTCGCGCTGCAGCCGTTTAAAAGCGGGATATTTCGCCTGGCGCAGCAGTGTCCCGCCGTCTCGTTCGTGCCCGTATGGATCAAAAATGCGAGAAACGTCCTGCCCAAGGGCTTTTTCGTGCCTATTCCGCTGCTTTGCGAGCTGATAGTTGGCGAGGAGATAACCTACGGCGGCGAGGGCAAGGGCGAGTTTTTACAAAAGGCGCAGGACGCGCTGCTAGCGATGAGCGATACGCAAAATGATAGAACGAAAGCTTAGCGAGGCGGCTTTGGCCAGAGCAGTAAATTTAAGCCCCGTAAATCCGCCACGCAAGACGGGAAAATTTGCGACCGATTTTTACGGCAAATTTGACGGCGAGTCTTTGAGAGCGGCGGCTAAAAGCGTCAAATTTAAAAACAAAACCCAGGCTAAAACGCTCGCCTCGCCGCAAATCAAATTTGACCCAAGTGCGAGCCCAAGGCGCGAGCTTTTATCGCTAACAAATTTAACCGATCAAACCGCCCGCAGAGCAAACCAAATGCGCGTAAATTTGACTCGTTCGGCGGCATGCGAAACAGACGTCAAATTTAGCTTTAAATTTAACCAAAAGGCACTAAAATGAACCCGCAAAATCATATATTAAATCTATTTTTAGGACTCATCGCGGTGCTAGTCGTCTCTAGCGCCGTTGCCTTTATCCTAAAGGCGAAATTCGGCGCCGAGAACAAAACCATTGCAAATTTGACCTCGCGCATAAACGCCTGGTGGGCGATGATTTTGGTGATTTTTGCGTTTACGTATATGGGCAAAAACGCCGTGATATTTTTGTTTTTGCTTATCTCTTTTGCCGCTTTGCGCGAGTTTTTGTCGCTCATCTACATCCGCAGGGGCGATCATATCGCGCTCGTGGCGTGCTTTTACGTGATTTTGCCCGCGCAGTATATTTTTATTTATGCCGATTGGTACGCGATGGCGATGATATTTATCCCGGTTTACGGATTTTTGTTTTTACCGATTTTGGCGGCTATTTGCGGCGATGCGGCATATTTTTTGGAGCGTTCGACGAAGATCCAGTGGGCGCTGATGATCTGCGTGTTTTGTATCTCGCACATTCCCGCGCTTCTTTTGCTGGATCTTAAGCAAGGCAGCGGCATGGAGCTGATGCTGTTTTTGATCCTGGTCGTGCAGTCTAGCGACGTGCTGCAGTACGTCTGGGGCAAGCTTTTTGGCAAACGCAAGATCGCGCCTAGCATCAGTCCGTCTAAGACCGTGGTCGGCTTTGCGGGAGGGGTTCTTAGCGCTAGCGCGCTGGCCGCGTGTCTGCATCATCTCACGCCTTTTGGCGCGGTGGGGGCGTTTTTCATCGGGCTTGCCGTTTGCATGATGGGCTTTTTAGGAGGGCTCGTTATGTCTGCGATCAAGCGCGATCTTGGCGTCAAAGACTGGGGCTACATGATCAGCGGCCACGGCGGGATGCTTGACCGCATGGACTCGCTGTGCTTTGCGGCGCCGATATTTTTTCACATAGTTAGATATTTTTACGCGTGAGGTTTTGATGAAAATTTGGAGCAAAATTTTACTTTTAGCGCTCGCGGCAAATTTAGCCTTTGCGTTTTCGGCTGGGAAGCTAGTACAAGACGCTAGAGCGCAGGTCGGGCAGACGCTGTTTTACGATCCTTCGTACGAGAGGCTAGCCTATCCGATGGGCGACGTGGATATGATAAAAGGCGTTTGCACCGACGTCGTCGTTAGGGCGCTGCGCGGGCAGGACATCGATCTGCAGCGGCTCATCCACGAGGATATGAGCGCAAATTTTAGCGCCTATCCAAAAAACTGGGGCGCGAAAAAGACCGACAAAAACATCGATCATCGCCGAGTGCCAAATATCGCCACCTATCTAAAACGCAAAGGCTACGAGGCGAAGGGCGAGTTTAAAGCGGGCGATATCGTGACGTGGCGGCTGGATAACGGCAGGCCTCATATCGGCATAGTTTCGGATAAATTTGCCGGCGACAAAACCCCGCTCGTGATCCACAATATCGGGCTTGGCGCGCAGGAAGAGGACGTGCTAAATGTTTACGAGATAACGGGGCATTTTAGGATAAAATAAGCGTAAAAACCGATAAATTTAAGCAAGAAAGGCGAAAAATGGAGTTTAAAGAGAGCTATTTTATAACGAGCGACGGGGCGAGGATATTTTACAGATACCGCTTGGCTGCGGACGTGGCGTGCGAAAATCCGGGCGCAAGCGAAGTAAATTTGTGCGAGGACGATAAATTTGACGGATCAAATTTGGGCGCCGAGGCCGCAAACGAAACGTTAAATTTGACTAGCGAGCAAGCGCGCGGCGCGGATGAAAATGCGGAGCTAGGCTCAAGCGGCGAAGGCAAATTTGAGGGACCAGATTTACCAAACGGCAGCGAAAACTCGGACTCAAATTTAAACGAAACTAGCAAATGCGGCACGTCAAATTTGAGCGAAAACGCCGAGCAAAATCTCAAATTTAAAGCCGCGCCGAATGCCAAAGCCGTAGCGATATTTCACCGCGGACACGAGCACTCGGGCAGGACGACGCACGTGGCGGACGGCTTGGCGGATGAGAGTTTTAGCTATTTTGCGTGGGATCAGCGCGGACACGGCAAAAGCGAGGGCGAGCGGGGCGACGCGCCGAGTATCGGTCGTCTCATCGCCGACGTGGACGAGTTTGTGGCACACATCGAGCAGAGATTTGGCTTTGATACGCAAAATCTAGCCGTGATAGCTCAAAGCGTGGGCGCCGTGCTGGTCTCTGCGTGGCTGCACGACTACGCTCCGCGCGTTCGCTGCGCGGTGCTGGCAAGTCCCGCGTTTAGCGTGAAGCTTTACGTACCGTTTGCTAGAGCCGGGCTAAAGGCTCTCTACTCCTCGCGCGGAAATTTTTTCGTAAACAGCTACGTCAAGGCGCACTATCTCACGCACGACAAACAGCGCCAGGCTAGCTACGACGCCGACTCGCTCATCACTCGCGCGATCTCAGTGCGCATACTGCTGGGACTTTACGAAGCGGCGCAGCGCGTGGTTTCGGACGCCGCCGCGATCACGACGCCTACGCTACTGCTGATCTCGGGCGATGATTGGGTCGTGGAGCACGCCCCGCAGTACGAGTTTTACAACGCTCTTGGCGCGCGCGTAAAGAGGCGCGAGGTTTTAGATGGATTTTACCACGATACGCTGGGCGAGAGCGAGCGGGAGAGGGCGTTTGAGATAGTGCGCGAGTTCGTCGGCGAGAGGTTTAGCGCGCCTTTTAGCGAGGTGGACTGCACGCATGCGGACGAATACGGATTTAGCCGCGAGGAGGCCGATAGGCTGGCTACGCCGCTGCCGAGATTTAGCCCGAAAAATTTACAGTTTAAATTTCAGCGGGTATTTATGCAGGCGGTTTCGCCGTGGGTCGGCGGGCTAAAGATCGGCGAAAATACGGGCTACGATAGCGGCAGTACGCTTGACTACGTTTACCGAAACGAGCCGCAAGGGGCGAATAAATTTTTTAAATTTATCGACAAATTTTACCTAAACGCTATCGGCTGGCGCGGCATCAGGGAGCGCAAGCGAAATATCAAACTAGCCATCGATCAGGCCGTAGCAAAGCTGCAGGAGCGAGGCGAGCCGCTACGACTGCTAGACATCGCCTCGGGGCACGGCAGATACATACTAGACGCCGCGCAAGGGCATAAATTTGAGCGCATAACGCTACGCGACTACAGCGACATAAACGTAAAAGCCGGCAGCGAAATGATAAAAGAGCGCGGGCTGCAGGACGTCGCGAGCTTTACGCAGGCAAACGCGTTCGAAGCCGCTAGCTACGAGGGTTTGCAGGGCACATATACGCTAGGCGTCGTATCGGGGCTGTTTGAGCTCTTTCCGGATAACTCGGTCGTGCGCACTGCGCTACAAGGCTTTGCAAGCAGCGTAAGAAGCGGTGGCTACCTCATCTACACCAACCAGCCGTGGCACCCGCAGCTCGAGATGATCGCGCGCGCTCTATCGAGCCACAGGCAGGGCGCTGCGTGGATCATGCGCCGCCGCAGCCAGGCCGAGATGGATCAGCTCGTGGCAAAGGCGGGATTTAAAAAAGTAAAAGAGTGGATAGATGGGGATGGGATATTTAGCGTTAGCTTGGCTGTTAAAATTTAGCGGCTTGTCTCGCGAGCGCTTTTAAATGATTTCGTAAATTTCGCCCTGCGACAGACTATATGTCTAGTCTTGGGACGAAATTTACTTCAAAACATTTAAAATCATCTCGCGATACTTCGCCTTATCGTTTTACGTTCAAATTTGCAAATTTGAGTCGCCGAGACCTGTGCCCTGAAAACACTAAATTTAAATTTGCGACGCTTTGCGTCAGCAAAGCTATGTCGCCACCTTAAAAGCGTCGTAGGGGGAGGGGGATTAAGGGGGTGGGGAGCGACTTCGCCATTCAAGCCCCCACCCCCTTTACAATAAAGTAAAAAACAACCTCAAACGGTTGTTTTTTACTCAAAGAACTTAATTTGCAATGCCAAATTTAGCATTTTCAAGGTGCGAGTCTCGGCGAGTAAAATTTGCAGTTAAATTTTACGTTTTTACGTCAAGCGGGCGATCTTGGAACTGATTAAGCCGTAAAAGTGCAAATCCGCTAAAATTTGATAGAATTAGCAAAAAAGGCAAAAATGAAAACGAAATTGTTTTTATCGCAGTTGGCTGCGCTCGTCGTAGTTGCCGCGATATTTTACGCTAGCTACGGCGCTACAAATGCCCTCGCGAGCGCTCGCGCAAACGTACCCGAGATCTATTTTGCATGGGAGCGCGCGGTGCCGTTTTGGGCGTGGAGCATTGTGCCGTATTGGTCGCTAAATTTGCTCTACGCGCTTGGATTTTTCCTCTGCCGCGACAGCCGTGAGCTCGCGCGTTACGTCACGCAGCTGCTCGCCGCGCAGATTATCGCGACGCTATTTTTTATCGTTTTTCCTTTGCAAATGTCGTGGGAAAAGCCCGCAGTTTCAGGCTTTAGCGGCTTTTTGTTCTCTAGCCTCGCCGCCTTTGACCTCCCGTTTAATCAAGCCCCGTCGCTACACATCATACTTTGCGTCGTGGTGGGCGCATTTTACCTTCGCAAGGCGCGCACAGTTTGGCTTAAGGCGGCGCTTGTAGCGTGGTTCGCGCTCATCGGTCTTAGCGTGCTGACCACGTATCAGCACCATTTTATCGACATTCCGACGGGGTTGGCCGCTGGCTGTTTTGTGCTGCTCGTTCGTCCGATGGATGGCAAGCCGCTTAGGTTTGCCATGGCCGCAGAGATTGCGCGCTACAAATGGGCGGCGCTATATCTGGGGCTTGCATTTCTGACGCTTTTTATGGCGATTTTTGGGGCTAAAATTTGGAGCTCGTGGGCGCTGTGGCTATCTTGGGCGAGCCTTAGTTTCGCGCTAGTCGCCTGCTGTTACGCGTTTTTGGGCGCGGGTGTTTTTGCTAAAAACGGGCAAGGACGTCACGCCGCTACGGCTAAAGCTTTACTCTTCCCGTATCTTTGCGTCGCGCGGTTAAATGCTCTTTTTTGGCTACGTGGACGACGGCTTTCAGACGAGATTTTGCCAGGACTTTATCTGGGCTCGGTTAAGCAGGCGGGCAAATTTGACGCGATTCTAGATCTCGCGGCCGAGTTTGAGGGGCCCGGCGGCGCGCAAATTTACGCAAGCCTACCTATGCTAGATATGATAACGCCGAGCGCAGACGAGTTAAAACTAGGCGCAGACGAGCTTGAGCGACTCGTGAAAATGGCTTTTAGCGCCGAAGCAAACGGCTACGCGAACGAGCGAAATTTGAAATTTGACAAGCAAACAGACGCGCGGGCAAATTTGCAAACGCGCGGCGCGGCAAACGAAAGTAAGATCGCCGAGGCGGGACAAATTTTCGCTAACTCAAACGAACGAGCCGCCGAGAACGGCAAAAAGGTGCTGGTCTGCTGCGCGCTGGGCTACGGTAGGAGCGCGTCGGTGCTGCTTGCTTGGATGGTGATTTACGCGGGGCTAGGATTTGACGAGGCGCTAAATTTACTAAAATCTCACCGCGAAAAGATCGCCGTCGCTAGCTCGCTACGGGAGCGGATAATGCAGCTAGCCGCAGAAGCCCGCGAATTCGAAAGCGGATTAAAGACGGCTAAATTCGCAAAAGCAAGTGCGGCAAATTTAAGCGCGAAATAGGCGCATGCTAAATTTGATCAAGTCCGGTTTAAGGGATCAAATTTAAAAAATCTGCAAGCTAGAAACAAGCGGCATTGCAAAATTCTCGGTGAAAACGAACGGGAATTTAACCAAAGGCAAACGCCCAAAATGAGGAGGGAAAATGACGAATGCGGAGCAAAACGAAAAAGCGGCGCAAGACGGGGAGCGCGAATGCCGCCAAAGGACGGACGATAGAGTCTTAGCGCTGGTTGCGGCTAGATTTTTAGCGACGCATAGGCTATTTTTCTTGTTAAATTTACTTCAGCTAGCTGTCTGCCTTCGCATTTTTGCAAATTTTGCCGTTATTGCGGGCTTTTTGGCGGCTTTTGCGGCTCTATTTTATCTGCACGTTAGGCTGCATTTTGATGCGCTTATATTTAAGGATTTTGCGGATGAGGGGCTGAGGCAGGGCGAATTTGACGCGGCGCTTTTAGAGCTAAATTTAACTAGCAAGCCGCCAAAAATCCGTGATATGAAAAGTCGCTGCGCCGGAGCTTTGCGGCTGTATAAACTAACCGCCGCGCTTACTATCCTCGTTGCTGCCGCAGCTTTGGCGGGTTATTATCTGGGCTAGAGTTTGGGAGCCAAATTTGAGCTTAAAATTTGACTTCCGCGATCGTATGATTTTATGGTTTGAAAGATAAATTTAGGCGCAAACGGTTAAATTTGCGCCCGTAGGTTTATTTGATATTTTCTAGCGTGCTGCAGCTCTGAGCCGAGCCTAGATCGCAACCTTTTTTGAAGTAAATTTTAGCCTTTTCAAGATCTTTTTCGACTCCGCTTTGGGCTGGTGGCATGTAGTATGTGTAGCCCGCAAACAAACATGACTCGACCAGGCCGTGCTCGCAGCCCTTGTCAAAATACTCCGTGGCTTTAGCGAACTGCTTTTCTTGGTAGTACGCAGAGCCCGCGTACTCGCATCCTAGCGCGATATTTGCTTCGCAGGCTTTTGCGGCGTTGTCTGTATTTTCCTGAGGCTTCGTGCTCTTTTTTCGTAAAGGCTAGGAGATAGTACTCGTACGCTTTTGCTTCGTCTTTTTTGCCGTAGGCGTCGTCTTGGTAGATTTCGCCTAGCTTCGCGCATCCGTCAAATCTTTCGCCTTGGCAAATTTCGCTTAGGATTTCGACGGCTTTGTCTATATTTTTCTCTACGCCTTTGCCGTCTCTATAGCCCATCGCTACAAATTTACAACCGTCGTCGTAGCCGCTACTGCAAAGTTTTGAAAATATCTCAAAGCCTTTTTTAGGATCGTGCTCGGCGCCGTTTTTGCCCTCGGTGTACGAGTAGCCCGTCCATAGGCAACCTAAATTTGAGCCTAGATCGCAAGCTTTTTGGTAGTATTTGACGTCTTGTTTTTCATAAGCGTAGTCTATGCAGGCCGCCGCATCGTTGTTTTTGCAGCCTTTTTAGGCGCTTACGGCGGTTTTATCTTTTACTTTGTCGCAGCAGTCGCTTCTCTTGCCGAACGATATCTCGCAACACTTTTCATAGGCCTGCTTTGCGCGTCCGGAGTCTTTTTTGACGTCAGAACCCTTGCCAAACTCATAAAGCTGCCCGAGCTCCTTGCAAGAAGAATCGACCTTTTCCGTATAGCAACCTAGCTTAAAGTAGTTCTCCGCGTCCTTCCACTGGCCTTTGGATTTTGCCGCTAGTCCGTTGTTGTGATTTGGCCCGGCCTGTGCTACCGACAGGCAACAAAATGCTAAAAACATGGCTAAAGCTAGCTTTTTCATAAGACCCTCCTTGCGAGTAATCTTATGCATTATAGCCTCTTTGCTATGTTTTAACCTAAATCACGACCACTTCGGTTTTTAGCTCGACGCCAAACTGCTCCAAAACGCGCTCGCGGGCTAAATTTATGAGTCCGGTCACGTCCGCAAAGCTCGCGGCGTTAAAATTTATGATGAAATTTGCGTGCTGCTGGCTAAATTTAGCCCCGCCTATCGCGTAGCCTTTTAGCCCTGCCGCTTCGATTAGCCTGCCCGCGTAGTCGCCGGGCGGATTAACAAAACAGCTGCCAAAGCTAGCGCCCTTTGGTTGATTTGCGCGCTTAGCGGCAAAATCGGCGGCGAGCGCTGCGTCAAATTCGCGCAAAATTTTAAACTCGGCGCCGAAAATCGGCTCATCTATCCCGCTTTTTCGGTAGCTAAAGCTTATCCTCTCGCGCTCTACCCAGCCGCGTCCTAGCCGCACGGCTAGCAGGCTATTGCTGATACTAACGCCGCAAAGCCCTGCGTTCATTTTTATTAGTCCGCCAAGCGTACCAGGTATATTTTGCAAAAACTCAAATCCGCCGATACCCTGCTTTTTGGCGAAGTTGTAAATTTTGCCCGACTTCGTCGCAGCACCGATACTAAGCACGTCGCCGTTTAAGTTTATATAATCAAACGCGCCGCCTAGCATCATCATCGGGGGCGGGTTTGGCGAGACTAGTAGGTTGTTCGCGCCGCCTATCATCACGCGCCCGGCAAATTCCGGTTTTAGAGCGTCCTCAATGCTTTCTAGCACCGCCACCTCGTGCACGCCGCCCACTCGCACCGAGCTAAATTTGGAAAAATCTATAAGCTGCGTCATTGCACGAAATTTGGGATAAACTCTATCATGCGCGTAGTAAAATCGACCATCATCGAGACCATCCACGGCATCAAAAATATAATCACGACGACGACTAAAATGATCTTTGGCACGAAGCTTAGCGTCATCTCATTTATCTGCGTCGTAGCCTGAAATATACTGATGATAAGGCCCGCCGATAGGCCAGCAAGCAACATCGGAAAGCTCAGATATAGCGCGATCTTGAATGTTTCGATACCGAGTTCTATGAGTGTTGATTGCATCAGCTAAACCTTATATCGTTGTACTCGGTCGGCACGAGATAGTTTTCGGCCTTGATCGGTAGTGGGTAAAATCCGCGCTCATAACCAAGCGCAAAGAGCCTATCTACCGCCTTTAGCTGCGTTTCGTTCATAGATACGGAGCTATCGTTTGCGTAGAGATTTAGGTAGGTTTTTAGCTTTTCTTTATCGACGCGGATGAGATTTCGCTCGAGAAGCATGTTCGACAAAAAGGGCTTATGCGCGGTGGCGATACGTACGCCCTCCGTTAGCACGCGCTCGCACTCGACGGCGTCCGTTATCGGCAGGCTGCGGCGAACCGCCATGCCTCCTAGCGGCAGCGGTAGATTTTCGCCAGCTAGCTCGCTCCAGATATCCCAGATCTCGCGCTCCACGCAAAGCTCGTCCGAAAAATCCAAAATACTTTCGTGTATCAGCACGCCCGCATCCACCTCGCCGCTTAAGACCGCGCCTTCGATCTCAAGAAAATTTTTATAAATCACGCGCGCCTGCGGGTATGCCATGCGAAAAAGCAGGGCATTGGTCGTGTGTTTGCCGCTGAGCGCGACTTTGAAATTTCGCTTTAAAACCGCGCCTTTTTTCTTAACGAGCTTTGGTCCGTAGCCCTCGCCAAAGCTCACCGCCGTGCGCAAAAGCGCGTACTCCTCGCAGATGAGCGGATACAGCGCGAAGCTAATCGCCGTGGCCTCATAGGTGCCCTTTAGCGCCTCGTCGTTTAGCGTCTGGATGTCAAGCGCCGTGGCGCTAAATTTTAGATTTTTGGAGCTTACCCAGCCAAAATCAATCGCCTTATACATAAAAATATCGTCGGCGTCGGGCGAGTGAGCGACGTTTATATGCTTAAAAATCTTCAAATTTTATCCTTTTTGCTCCGCTTTAAATTTCGCGCGCGGCTAGATTGCAAAATTATAGTAAATTTTTGCTACAATCGCCATAAAAATGCGGAATTTATAAAGAAAAATATGGAAAATCAGGCGTATTTAAAAGAGCAAATTTTAACTTATCTTGGCAACAAACGCTCGCTTTTAGGCTTCATCGAACAAGGCGTAAATATCGCAAAAGAGGCGCTTGACAAAGAAAAACTAAGCTGCTGCGACCTTTTTAGCGGCAGCGGCATCGTGTCGCGGTTTTTAAAATCCCACGCAAATTTCATCGTCGCAAACGACCTGGAGCTTTATAGCCTCGTCACAAACGAGTGCTATCTCGCAAACGCGGACGCGAAATTTAAAAAGGAGCTTGATTTTTGGCATGAAAAACTAACGCGCCAAATCGGCGCAAATTTGCGTGAGGGCTTTATCTGCGAGCTTTACGCACCAAAAGACGAGGCAAATATTTCGCCTGCTGACCGCGTCTTTTACACGAGAAAAAACGCCGCCTACATAGACACCGCGCGCCGGATGATAGATGCGCTCGTGCCGCAGGAGCTGCGCGTTTTTTTCGTCGCTCCGCTGCTGTATTCGGCTAGCGTGCACGCTAACACCAGCGGCATTTTCAAGGGGTTTCATAAAAACAAGGACGGCCTTGGGCAGTTTGGCGGACGCGGCAAGCACGCGCTATCTCGCATCACGGCAGACATCGGCCTGCTTAAGCCCGTTTTTTCAAATTTTAACGTCGAATTTGAAGTGCAAAGACGAGGCGCCGAGGGGCTTGCCGCCGAGCTTCCGCCGCTTGATCTGGTCTATCTTGATCCGCCTTATAACCAGCACCCCTACGGCTCGAACTACTTTATGCTAAATTTGATCGCTAGCTACGAGCGCCCGAGCGAAATATCGCGGGTTTCTGGTATCGCTCGGGGCTGGAACCGCTCGGTGTTTAATCAAAAATCAGCCGCCGCGCCGGCATTTTTCGAGTTAATCTCAAAGCTAAAAGCTAAATTCGTACTCATCTCGTTTAACTCCGAGGGCTTCATCGCGCGCGAGGAATTTAGCCAAAATTTAGCAAGGCTTGGCGAAGTGCAAATTTTGGAGCAAAAATACAACGCCTTTCGCGGTAGTAGAAATCTAGCCAGCCGTCCGACGCACGTTAACGAGCTGCTTTACGTTTTAAAAAAGGCGTAAATTTAGTCTAAATTTGACCGCGCCCAAACCCGTCTCAAATTTGCGCGAATAATCAAAAATTCATCTCAAATTTGATAAAATCAGCCCGATTATTTTAAATTTAAGGAAGCCGATGGCAAAAGAAAAAGAAGAGAAAAAGATAGTCCCGCCGACAAACGATTCGGACAAGAAAAAGGCTTTAGACGCGGCTTTAAAGCAGATAGATAAAGCATTTGGCAAGGGTACGCTGATCCGCCTGGGCGATAAGCAAGTAGAGGCCATAGACAGCATCTCGACGGGTTCGCTAGGACTTGACCTAGCCCTTGGTATCGGCGGTATCCCAAAGGGTCGTATCATCGAGGTTTACGGACCTGAGAGCTCGGGCAAAACGACTCTAACCCTACACATCATCGCCGAAGCGCAAAAAGCGGGAGCCACGTGCGCCTTTATCGACGCCGAGCACGCGCTAGACGTGAAATACGCGGCAAATTTGGGCGTAGATACCGAAAATCTCTACGTCAGCCAGCCCGATTTTGGCGAGCAGGCGCTTGAGATCGTAGAAAACCTCGCTAGAAGCGGCGCGGTCGAGCTTATCGTAGTCGATAGCGTCGCGGCTCTAACGCCAAAAAGCGAGATCGAGGGAGATATGGGCGATCAGCACGTAGGTCTGCAAGCTCGTCTAATGAGCCAGGCGCTACGCAAACTCGCGGGCGTCGTACACAAGATGAACACGACCGTGATATTTATCAACCAAATTCGTATGAAAATCGGCGCTATGGGTTACGGTACGCCTGAGACCACTACGGGCGGTAACGCGCTTAAATTTTACGCATCCGTGCGCCTAGACGTGCGAAAAATCGCCACGCTAAAACAAAACGAAGAGCCTATCGGCAACCGCACGAAGGTAAAAGTCGTGAAAAACAAGGTCGCACCTCCGTTTAAAACGGCGGAATTCGACATAATGTTCGGCGAGGGTATCAGCCGCGACGGCGAGATCATCGACTACGGCGTGAAGCTTGATATCATCGATAAAAGCGGCGCATGGTTTAGCTACAAAGCCGCTAAAATCGGCCAAGGCCGCGAAAACGCAAAAGCCTATCTCAAAGAGCACCCCGAGATATCAGACGAGATCGTAGCTACGATAAAAAGCTCGATCGGCCTAGATAAGCTAATAAGCGGCGCGGGCGGCAAAGATAGCGACGACGAAAGCGAAAGCATAGAAGAAAATACGGAGGAATAAAATAATGGTATTTATAGAAGACGTAACTGCGATAGAGGTGCTAGATAGCCGCGGCAACCCGACCGTGAAGGCGACCGTAGCTCTAAGCGACGGCACCGTAGCAAGCGCAATAGTCCCAAGCGGCGCAAGCACGGGCAAACGCGAGGCGCTAGAGCTTCGCGATAAAGACGAAAGATACTGCGGCAAGGGCGTGCTAAAGGCGGTAGAAAACGTAAATTCGCAGATCGCGGAGGCCGTGATCGGGCTGGATGTGTTTGATCAAAAGGCGCTTGATGACGAGATGAGAGAGCTTGACGGCACCGATAACTACTCAAATTTAGGCGCAAATGCGGTGCTTGGCGTATCTATGGCGGTAGCGCGCGCGGCGGCAAAGAGCCTTGACGTGCCTTTGTACCGCTATCTAGGCGGCGCAAACGCTAGCGTACTGCCGGTGCCGATGTTTAATATCATTAACGGCGGCGCGCACGCGAACAACAGCGTGGATTTTCAAGAATTTATGATTATGCCGTTTGGATTTGATAAATTTAGCGACGCGCTGAGAGCGGCGACTGAAATTTACCACACGCTAAAAGGCCTTCTAAACGCGGCCGGTCACAGCACGGCTGTGGGCGACGAGGGCGGATTTGCGCCGAATTTAAACGATAACGAAGAGCCGATCAAACTAATCATGCAAGCCATCGAAAAAGCAGGCTACAAAGCTGGCGAGCAGATCAAACTAGCTCTTGACGTCGCAGCTAGCGAGCTGTACGAAAACGGTAAATATAAGCTAGAGGGCAAGGAATTTAGCAGCGAAGAGCTGATAGAGAGATACGCGCAGCTTTGCGAGAAGTATCCGATATTTTCGATCGAAGACGGCCTAAGCGAGGACGACTGGGCGGGCTGGGCGAAGCTAACTAGCAAGCTTGGCGCTAAAGTGCAGCTTGTCGGCGACGATCTATTTGTAACGAACGAGAAAATTTTGCGCGAAGGCATCGCCAAAGGCGTAGGCAACGCGATCCTAATCAAACCAAATCAAATCGGTACCGTCAGCCAAACTATGCAGACGATCCGCCTAGCACAGCGCAAAGGCTACCGTTGCGTGATGAGCCACAGAAGCGGCGAGAGCGAAGATAGCTTTATCGCGGACTTCGCCGTCGCGATGAATACGGGCCAAATTAAAACGGGCGCGACCTCAAGAAGCGAACGCAACGCAAAATACAACCGCCTGCTTGAGATTGAGCGCGAGACGGACGAGTTTTTGGGAAATCAAATTTGAGCGAAGTCCTAGACGAATACGTCGAGAAAAAGCCTTTTGATTTCAGGCTTTTTCTCAGATTTACGCTTATAGCGTTTTGCGTGATATGTTTTGGTATCTACGTGGGCAACATAATCTTTGGCAAGCGCTCGCTAGACGTGATGCTAAGCCTGCAAGAGCAAAAAACGCAGCTAGAACGCGACGTCGAAACGCTAAAAAAACAAAACGCCCAGCTGCAAAAGGCGTATTTCGAGCTAAAAGAGCTTGAGCCTAGCAGCGGCGGGTAAATTTAGCTTTATAAATTTAAAAACGGGGGAGTTATGAAAATCGGTAAAATTTGGCTTTTGGCGCTGGCCTGCGGGCTGGCTTTTGGCAGAGAAAATCCTTTTGCGCCCTCGGGCGATGTAAACGCGAGCATGGCTAGCAGCAACGTCGTGGAAAATTTGCCGCCTTTTGAGAAGCAAAATTTCAAATTTCCCGCCGACGCTAGAAACTTCATCTCCGTCACGCTAAAATACAAAAGCCTCGACGGCAGCATCAAGGAAAAAACCGTCGACATAAACAAAAGCATCTCGTGGCAGGATGAGTTTTTGCTAAGCAAGATCGCAGTACCAGTCGTCGTAGAAAAGCCCGACGTCTCGGTCACTAAAGAGGAGCCAAAAGCCGCCGCGATAGACGTCGCGCCAAAGCCTACCGAGCGCAACATGACCGTGCAGGAGCCGCTAAAAGACGTCGTCATAAAGCCGCTTGAAAAGCCGCAACCGCAAAAGCAGATCGTCTATAAGCAGACGAAATTTGAGATCTATCCGATGCAGATCAAGATCCTCACGACCGACGAGAAGCTAAAGGACTACTCGATCGACAAAGGCACCAAGGTCGTGATAGACTTCGCCTCGCAAACGGACGTAAACACGAGAAAAGACGAGCTTGACTGCGGCGCGTTTAAAACGGCGCTTTTTGGCTCGCACGGTAAATTTTACCGCGTAGTTTTTGATCTCGACGGCAGTTATAAGCACGAGATCGAAAAGACGCAGGACGGGTATCTGCTAAAGCTATCTAGATAAATTTGATTTTTACGCGCCGAGCTTTCGGCGTGTAAATTTGCACCGATAATTTCTCGCGGCAAGGACTAAATTTGAGCCTTCGCCGCGTTTTTAAATTTGGCTTTAAAATTTAGCCGAATTTGCCTTGATTTATTTTCCCTGCTTTTTCAGATTTTGCCCCCAATTTCACTCAAATTTAACTGCCCTTTGGCTAAGATTTCGCGAATTTGACTTAAGGGATAAATTTGAACAAACTCACACTTAGCCTCGCCGCTCTTTGCCTCATCGTTTTCGTAAATTTTATTTACGAAAAACTATCCGGCCCTACTCGCTTTGTAGTCACTGCTGATACTAAAATAATCCCGGGTTCCGAGCTAAGCAAATACGTAACGCAAGAGGAGATAGACGACTTTGCTTTTAGATATTGGGATATAGATAAGCAGATAAAAGATGGCGCATTTGTGGAAAATTTCCGCAAGCTTTTAAAATCAAAGCAAACGGATCAAATTTTAAAATTTATGCAAGATAATAACATTAGCATAGACTCCCCCGTCATAGACGGCGTTACTCCTTTGATGTACGCTAGCTTTTACGACGACGAAGTCACGGCAAAAAGACTTATAGATATGGGCGCAAACGCTCATGCGAAAGATAATTACAAACTCTCGCCCCTGGCCTACGCCATAGAAAACAACTCTACAAAGACCGCTAAGCTCTTGCTTGATAGCGGGGTTAAATTTGATGAAGTAAAGGCGGTGCAGTGGTATAGAAAAACTCCTTTTTACTACAATATCGAAAAACTTATCATAGACGGAGACGACGTAAAGATAATATTTGAAGACAACTATCAAGTTAACAAGGAATCCAAAGACGCAAATAACCCCATGAGGTATATAGTATGGCATAACTATGTCGAAATGGCCGATATAGTCCTTGCTAGCGGGTATAGACCAAAACTTCGAAATAGACCCTCCTCGTTTCCCGGCCTAAGAGACGATAGTTCGCCTTTCATATACTCATATTATGCCGTGCTAGATACCATCCCAAACTACGAACCTATGCTAAATTTACTCCTAGACAACAACGTTTCTGGGCAACCTACGAAAGAGGAACTAAAGAAGGCATATGAGGAGTGCTATAAAGAAAATCAGATAGAGAAAAATTTCTATAAATACTACGAATATAATAAAAAAAGATTAGATGAAATTACAATAAGTCAAGGCGAAACTCCTACAAAAGTAAATCCCGTATTTTTTAACTTTAGGAAAAAACTAAGAATTAATCATTATGAAAAATATTGTCCAGACGAAAATTCTACTTTTACGATTAGAGAATTTATCGACTGGGCAAATGATAATAAAAAAATGAGTTCTATATCAAGTTTTACAAGTAGTTTTGAAAACGACCCAACCAAGGTAATTTACATAGATAGCAACAGAAGCAAATCAGACTCAAACTCAAATTTACAAAGCAAATAGATAAAAGGAGATAAAATGTCAGGGGAAAAATTTAATAGAGCGGAGCTTGCCTAAAGCGGCGGAGGTTGCTACCGGTGCGGTAGCGGCTTAGGCGCGGCGGGTTGCCGGCAAATTTGGCTTAACGGCCTAAGTTTTAGCCTTGCAACAAGGCGCGGCTAAATCCGCAAACGCCGCAACCGATCTAAAATTTACGATCTGTGCTCAGCCAGGGCTAAATCGTTTAGACTCGTCCGCGCGTAAATTTACCCCGCCTTTTAACTTTGCTCGGCACAAATTTTGGTTTATTTATCCGCGCTTTTGCTAGCTTTTTTGGTTTCTAAAAACTCCTCGTAGCGGCGGTCGATGATAGCCTTGATCTCGGCGTAATTTTGCGGCGAGTTTTCTATGTAAAAATAGGCGTTGTCGAAGTTTTTATCGCCGAATTTTCGCGCGACGAAATCGTCGTAATCTTGCAAATACCAGCCGTGCGTTTTGGCAAATTTCGTGCGGTCCGTGGTGTAGTATGCCTTCGCAAAGGCCTTGCCTGCGGTGTTTAGCTCGTCGCTGCTCAGCACGCCGTCCATGGCGCCCAAAAAATACCGGCGGTAATCAAAACTATCGTCCATCCGCGCTATATCGTCCGCGAAATCCGCCGCAAACTCCTTGGAATAAAGCTTGCGCTCCATGCACCAGCGGAAGAAAAACGCGACATGCGTCGCGCCGTTTTCCTGCGGGATGTCAGTCGGCGCAGTTTCCGCGCCCCAGTGCCATTTTGCCTTGTCGTAGGTTACGTAAGCCATTTCGTCCTCCTTTAAATCGGCGTATTTTACTAAATTTAGCTTTGCTTTAGCGCAAATTCGCGCCCGCCGCGGGCAAATTTAGCGCTTGATTATCACAACTTAAAAGGATATAATGCCGCCTCTATTTCAAAGGAGAAAAAATGAGCGAGAAAAATTTACAAATTTTAGGCTGGATAGGCACGTGCCTGTCGGTCATTATGTATATTTCCTACATCCCGCAGATAATGGGCAATCTTGAGGGCAACAAGACGCCTTTTATCCAGCCTCTAGCCGCAGCGATAAACTGTACGATCTGGACTAGCTACGGCTTGCTAAAAGCTAAAAAAGACTATCCGCTAGCGGCTGCAAATTTACCCGGCATCATCTTTGGACTTTTGGCGACGATAACGGCGTTTTAAAGGATAAAAACCGCTAAATTTATCGATACGGCGAAGTTAAATTTGGTATTTTTGACGCGAGTTTCGGTAGCTCAAATTTGTAAATTTAACTCGAAATTTTACGCACCGAGACCCTGCGTTGTTTGGTGGCGTCTAGCTTTTATGTTAAGGGGGAAGGGGCTTAAATTACGAAGTCGCTCCCTTCCCCCTTAACGATCCCCCAACCCCTACGACGTGAGAGGTTGCTGCACTTCGTGCAGGTTTATTTGGCGCTGTCTCGTCGCACGTTTTAAATTTACGACAGAGTTAAATTTAGCGTCGTCAAGTTGCGTGTCTCGGTGGATAAAATTTTGAGGCTGAATTTTCAAATTTGATTAAATTTAAGTTTTTAAATTTGAACGTAAAACGACAAGGCGAAGTATCGCGAGATGGATTTAAGGGTTGCGACGTAAAAATTTAGCGAAGATAAGACACGTAGTCTATCGAGCTAAATTTTTACTAGCTCCTTTAAAGACGCTCGTGAGACAAGCCGCCAAATTTTAAAGATCGCGAGGATCGGCGATCTTGCCTGCGACGGCACTCGCCGCAGCTACGGCCGAGTTCGCCAGATACACCTCGCTCGTGCGATCTCCCATGCGGCCGACGAAGTTTCTATTTGTCGTACTCACGCAGCGTTCTCCAACGCCCAAAATCCCCATATATCCGCCCAGGCACGCGCCGCAGGTCGGGTTTGAGACGACCGCGCCAGCCTCGGCAAATATATCCATCAGCCCCTCTTTTTGCGCTTGCAGGGCGATCTTTTGCGTCGCAGGCGTGATGATGAGGCGGGTTTTGCGAGCTACTTTGCGGCCTTCTAGGATTTCAGCCGCGATGCGCAGGTCGCTTAGCCTGCCGTTCGTGCAGCTACCGATAAAGGCCTGATCGATAGCGATATTGTCTCTGACGGCCTCGCGCACGCTCTTGCCGTTGCTAGGTAGAAATGGATAGGCGATCACGGGATCGAGCTTGCTAACGTCGATTTCTAAAATTTGCTCGTAGCTCGCGCCATCGTCGGAGTAGTGCAGCTTCGGCTCGGCGCGTAAATTTTTACCTTTTAAAAACTCTTTCGTAGTTTCATCGACCGCGATGATGCCGCTTTTGCCGCCGGCCTCGATCGCCATGTTACACATCGAAAAACGCCCGTCCATATCGAGGCTATCTATCGTTTCACCCGTAAATTCCAGCGCCTTATACAGCGCGCCGTCCACGCCGATACGGCGGATGATTTCTAGGATGAGGTCCTTGCCGTAGACGTGGCGGTCTAGCTTGCCGCGAAAGATCACTTTGATAGTCGGCGGTACTTTAAACCAGTTTTTGCCCGTTATCATCGCGTAGGCTAGGTCCGTGCTGCCCATGCCCGTGGCAAAGGCTCCCAGCGCGCCGTGCGTACAGGTGTGGCTATCGGCGCCGATGATGACGTCGCCAGGCACCACGAGGCCTTTTTCAGGAAGTAGCGCGTGCTCGATGCCCATGTCCTTTTCGTCGAAATAGTTTTTCAAATCGTGCTTATACGCAAAATCGCGGCTGATTTTAGCTTGGTTGGCGCTTAGGATGTCTTTTGCCGGGATGTAGTGGTCCATCACGACGCTAAAGCCGTCTGGGTTAGCTAGCCTTGTCGCGCCGCTTCGCTCAAACTGCTTGATGGAGATAGGAGTCGTGATGTCGTTGCCGATGACCATGTCGATGTCGCTCTCGATGATCTCGCCCGCGAAAACCTCGCGCCCTACGTGCTCGCTGAAAATCTTTTCGGTGATGGTCTGCTTTGAGTTTTGCATAAATTTCCTTTTTTGCGGATGTCGCGCGTTTTTAAAATTTAGCGATTTTAGCGAAAATTTATAAAATTTTTCATTATGTCGCAGCGATGGCGCCTAGTATTGATAACGCTTATCAAGACGTAAGATATCTCCAAGCGTTTTTAGACTAAAATTTGCAGACATTTTTTAAAGGAGAATGGATGGAAAATTTGGTTATTTTGGAAAATAGCGCGAATTTCGACCCGCGAGACATCGACGAGATTCAGCTAAGCATAGGCTGGACGGAGCAAAAATACGTCGATGCCGCGCCGCTTTTGGAGCCACTACGATATGTTTCGAAATTTCGACTATGTCGCCATCGCCAAAATCGGCGAAAAAACTGTCGGCGTTTTAGATGCATTTAGCGATAGAGACGGCTTTGCGACCACTTATCTTTACTCCGTCATGGTGCACAAAGATTATCAACAAAAAGGGATCGGCACGGCCCTGATGGAGGCGTTTAATAAAAAATTCGCTCATACCACGACGTGGGCTATCACGCCGATCGGCAAAAACAAAGGCGCAGTGTCGTTTTTAGAAAAATTCGGTTTTAACCAAAACACGGAAAATTTTACCGTTTGCTGGCGAAAACGAAAGAAAGGCGAGTGAAATTTTTCTGAAGCCAAATTTAGCATCGTCGAGATGCGGGTCTCGGCGAGTCAAATTTGAAGCCGAAATTTGCAAATTTAGCCAAATTTGACTTCAAATTTGAACGTATAAACCAAAAAGACGAACCGCTAAATTTTAAAATTTAACGCTAGCGGTCAGCATAAACTGCCTCGCATACCCCGGCTGTATCGGTATGATATTAGCCTGCGTGCCCGTCGACGAGGACGTATAGTAGAGCTTGTCGGTCAAGTTTTTGACGTTAAATGAGAAATTCGTCTCGTAGCCCGCGATCTTGGTATCGTAGCTGATAAAGGCGTCGTAAACGACCGCGTCGTCCATTTTAAAGCCCGTTCCCGCAGGCACGGCCGGTAAATTCGTCCTCATGTAGTAGGTGTACCATGAGCCAAAGTACCTCGCCGCACCGCCGATCCTTAGGCCTTTTGCGCCTAGATGGCTAAAGTCGTAGTTGGCAAAGAGGCTGGCTTGGTGCTTTGGCGTGGCTTCTAGCGGTTTGCCCACTAGCACGGCAAACGCGCCGCTATCTTTTCGCACCTGAGTCTTTGTGTATGCGTAGCTGGCTCCTAGGCTAAGCCCTTGCGTCACGCGGCCATTAAAGTCAAACTCAAATCCTCTCGAGCGCGCCTCGCCCACGGGCGTACTTACGCTATTTACGGTGCGCATGATGTTTTTCTTATCGATATTAAAGACCGCCGCGCTAGCCGTTATGCTATCGTTTTGAAATTTAGTTCCCAGCTCTATACTTTTGCCTTCTTCGGGCTTTATGTCGCCGATGTCGTCGCCGCTGATCGCCATTTGCGGGCTAAAGCTTTGCGCGTAGTTGGTATAAACGGACCACTCTGGCGTTAGCAGATATAAAAGCCCCGTCTGCCACGTAAATTTGCCGTCTTGCTGATCGGTGGTGTTTGGTCCGCTAGTCATGCCGCGAGCGACTTGGTTGTAGTATTCGTATCTAACGCCCAAAGAGTAGATCAAATTTTCGGTCAAATTTATACTATCTTGCGCATAAAATCCGATCGTTCTTAGCTTTTGATACTGGATACCGGAGGCTCGGTCGGACGGATAGGCGACCGTGCCGTAGACTGGACTGTAGATATTTATCGGGAAGTTTCTGTGCGTCGTGCCGGAGCTGTAGCTGTTTAGCGCGCCGGGTCTATAGCGGTAGTACTCCTTTGCGTCGATACCAAAGAGTAAGTTATGCTCTATCTCGCCCGTTTGCACGTAACCGTTTAAATTTAACGACCCCGCGTGCGTGCGGTGGATAAATCCGTCATACGCCTCGTTTCGTCTAGCCGCAACGCCCGTGTTTAAATTTACGTTCATTAGCCTGATGTGACCGTACTCGTGCTTGGAGCGCGAATACGCATAAGCGCCGCGCAGTAGCCAGTCCTCGCCGATATTTTTTTCAAAATTTACGTCCACGGTGTCGAGTCTGGTTTTTAGTTTATTAAACGGCTCGTCAAGGCGCCTTTTCTTATCTATCGGCAGTAGCTTGCCTGTGCTTGGCACTAGATACATACCGCGGTCGATCGGATCGGCCGAGCGCGTGTGCGTATAGGCTAAATTTATGCGGTAATCATCGCCTTTATAAGAAAGAGAGGGTGCAAAGAGGACGTTTTTATATTCGCCAAACTCCCTCCAGTAGTCTTTTTGCATCATATCAAATATAAATCTATACGCAAAGCCGCTATCAGCGATCGGTCCCGTGGCGTCAAAGCCCGCGTTCCAGTAGTTGCGGTTGCCGATACCGGCCCAAATTTCGTTTGAGAAGTCGTATTTTGGCTTTTTAGTGACCATATTTATGATGCCGCCGGGCTCTTGCGCGCCGTAGAGCAGGCTAGCCGGGCCTTTTAGCACCTCGACGCTTTCTACGGTTTTATTAAAGCTATGCATGACGCTAGACGGCACTCCGTTTCGCATGATCGAGCCGTCGCGTCCGCCGCCAAATCCCCTTTTTATGATCGAGTCAAAGATACCGCCCGTAGTATTTCCGTAGCTAACGCCGCTCACGTTTTGAAGGCTCTCGGCTAGAGTCTCGGGTTTTTTATCCTTTAGCTGCTGCTGGGTTACGACGTTTACCGTCTGCGGGATCTCTAAGATAGGCGTATTCGTTTTGCCTACTTCGCTGGTTTTGGCACGGTATCCGTCGTCCGCGCTCTCGCTAATCTCGACGCCTTGCAATGCTACGTCGGCGGCGAAAATTTGAGTTAAAAGCAGCGACGAGGCCGCTAAACTTAGGCTAAATTTGTTCATTTATTTTTTTCTCCGTTTTAAAATGCATTATCATTATATTATTCTTGCGCTTAAAATTTGGTCGTATTTTAGGCTATAATTTCGGCTATGAAATACGCAAATTTAAAACAAATTAAATCTTTTTTAGGCAAATTTAAAAAAATAACCGCAATCAGACGCGCGGGCGATATGGCGATATTTATCGAATTTGACGGCGAGCTCGGGCTATTTTTTGATCTTAGCAAGTCTGACTCCGCGATCTACGCAAATCCTGATTTTCTAAACGTCAAAGAGTACAAAGCGCCATTTGACGTCGCGCTTAAAAAGAGGTTCTGGGGGGCTAAAATTTTAAATTTAAGCGTGCCCGAGGGAAATAGAATTTTAAAGCTGGAGTGCGAATTTCAAGGCTCGTATAAGAGTCTAGCCTCGAGCCTGTTTTTGGAGTTTACGGGGCGTTTTACCAACGCTATCATCACGGACGAAAAGGGCGTCATCGTCGAGGCTTTGCGCCATATAGATAATAATTTTCGCGTGATAAAACCGGGGCGCGAGCTACTCGAGCTGCCGCCGGCTACGATAAAAGAGCGAGAGACGCCGCCGATAACGGACTTTGAGCGGTATTTTAGCGAGGAATTTAAGCGCGTAAATAACGCAAAGCTAGAAAATCTGCGCGCCGTAAAATCGGCCGCGATAGAGCGAAAAATGCAAAATTTAAGCGAGATTTTATCGGGGCTTGAAAACGAAGCGGATCTAAATGCGCAGAGCGAAATTTTAAGCAAAAACGCGGGGCTGATCTTATCAAATTTACACGCATTAAGAGACTATGAGCGCGAGGTAACGCTAAATGATTTCGAGCGAGGCGAGGTGAGGCTCGTGCTGGACGATAGCCCTAAAATCGCCGCAAACGCGATGTTTGCCAAAGCAAAAAGGCTAAAGCAAAAGGCGGCTGGTCTAACGATAGAGCGGCAAAATTTGACCGAAAAGCTGGAGTTTTTATCAAATTTACAAACTCTCGTAAATGAAGCGAAAAGCGCCGAGGAGTTAGAGATCCTAGCGCCTAAAAAAACCCGCGCCGTAAAGCAAAAAGAGCAAAATCAAAATGTCGAGGATTTTTACGTCGAAGGCTATAAAATTAGCATCGGACGCAACGAAAAAGGCAACGTCTGGCTGCTAAAAAACTCCAAAAAAGACGACGTCTGGATGCATCTAAAAGACCTGCCGTCCGCGCACGTCATCATCAAAACTGCAAAAAGCGCTCCCAGTGAGGAAATTTTAAGATTTGCGGCAAAAATTTGCGTAAATTTTAGCGTCAAAGGCGGCGGGACGTACGAGGTCGATTTTACCAAACGTAACAACGTCAAAATTACGAGCGGCGCAAATGTAAACTATATTAATTTTAAGACGATGTTAGTAACGAAGCACGACTAAAACAGGAGGCGAAAATGGCTGTAACACCCCTTGGCAATACGATTTTTATCAATCAAAACGTAAACATGGTCTCAAACAAGGTCGCCGACGTCCAAAATAGATTCGATCTGCAAAATCTCGCCGCCGCATCGCTAGCAAGCGACGAAAAACAAGAGGTCTCCGAAGTGCGCCCGACCGAGGAAACCTACAAAATCGACCCCCAAAACGAGCACGAAAAGCAAAAAGGCAGGCAGGAGCAGGGCGAGCTCGCCTCGGAGCAAAACGGCGAAAACTCTGATGACGACGAAAGCGCCGAGGAGCGCGTCGCGGCTAACGACTTCCCGCAGGCATCGCCCGTATTTCAGCATCTTGATCTTAAAATTTAATCTTTCTCGCTCAAATTTGGCTGGACATTTTGCTGCTCGGCGGTCAAATTTGGCTCGATTTAGATCAAATTTGAGCTTTTATCCGCCAAATTTAAGCAACTGTTTTTTTAGCGAGAGTAAATTTCACCGCAGATCGTCAAATTTGCGCTGAAATTACAAGCCACGTTCGGTAAAATTTAACCCAAATCCGCCAAATTTACTGCTACGTTTTAATCAAAAATAAAATTTAACGCAAAACCCTTAAATTTAACCGCCGCCTAAAGCGAGCGTGCAAACGCAAATTCGCCTCAAATTTCAGCGCTTTTAAGCGAAAATTTTATACAATTATTACTCAAAAAAGGAAAAATCATGAAAACGCGTATAATCACCGGCGTCGCGCTATTTGCAGCGGTTTTGGTCATCTTTTTCGTTGATAGTTATCTGTTAAATTTCGCCATTTTAGGCTTCGTGCTTTATACGGCCTTTGGCGAAGCGCAAAAGCTCTACGGCCTGCAGGGCGGCTCTCTTGCTCTCATAGCGGTTATTTTTTACCTACTTACACCCTTTTCAAACCCCGTGTTTATCGCTATTTTAGCAGTTTTGCTCGTTGTTAGTTTTCTCGCGCATTTTAAAAGCGAAAATCTAACGCCTGCGCTGCCGTTTTTGTATCCGATGACGCCGATTTTTCTCATCTGGATGCTTTATTCGCTCTACGGCGTCGGCTACTTGGCGTGGCTGATTTTAACGGTCGTGGCGTGCGATAGCGGGGCGTTTTTCGTCGGCAAATTTTGCGGCAAGCACGCCTTTAGCGAGACTTCGCCGAACAAAACCTGGGAGGGTGTGGCTGGCGGTATCGCCGTGGCTACGGTCTTTGGCGCGGGCTTTGGCTGGGTGCTAACCGATAGCTTTTGGCATAGCCTCATCACGGCGTTTTTGGTTGCGGTTTTTGGCGTTTGGGGCGATCTTTTCGAGAGCTACTTAAAGCGCCGCGCGGGCGTCAAGGATAGTGGCACGCTACTGCCGGGCCACGGCGGGATGCTTGACCGCGTCGACGGCTATCTTTTCGGCGTTGCGGCGATGCTCTGGACGCTATCGTGGTAGTGCTGGGCTCGACGGGCTCGATCGGGACAAATACCCTAAATCTAGCCCGTAAATTCGGCCTTAGCGTCGAGGCGCTGAGCTGCGCGTCAAACTACGAGCTTTTAAACGAGCAAATCGCCGAATTTAAGCCTAAATTCGTCTGCATCGCCGAGTCAAAATTTGCTAAATTTGTAAAACACAAACGCGTTTTTGCGGGCGCGCAGGGTATCTGCGATATGCTAAAAGAGTGCGAAAGCAAACGCGTCGTAAACTCTCTAGTGGGCTTTGCGGGACTGGCTCCTAGCCTAAGCGCACAAAAGCTAGGCAAAAAGCTAGCGCTTGCCAATAAAGAAAGCCTCGTCGCGGGCGGCAAATTTTTAAACACGAGCGCGATAAATCCGATAGATAGCGAGCATTTCGGGCTTAAATTTCTGCTCGCGAACAAAACCCCGGTCGCTAGGCTCGTCATCACGGCCTCGGGCGGCGCCTTTTACAAAACCCCGTTAAAAGCCCTAAAAGACGCCCGCGCCGCGGACGCGCTAAAGCATCCAAACTGGAGCATGGGCGCAAAGATCACGATCGACAGCGCGACGATGGCGAACAAGCTTTTTGAGGTACTGGAGGCTTTTTGGCTCTACGGCGTGCGGGATATCGAGGCACTCATCGAGCGCACGTCCACGGTGCACGCGCTGGTGGAGTTTGCCGACGGCTCGACTACGGCGCATCTATCTAAAACCGATATGATTTTAGCCATCGCGCATGCGATTTTGGGCGAGAACGGAGCGCTAAATTTAAGCGCCGCCGATGTGCAAATCGTGCCGAATTTAGACCTAAAAACTCTAAAAAACATAAAATTCGGCGAGATAAATTTGAAAAAATATCCCATCTTTTCGCTAAAAGATCAGGCTTTGCAAAACCCTGATCTTGGCGTCGCTATCAACGCCGCAAACGAAGTCGCCGTGTATAAATTTTTGCGCGGCGAATGCGGATTTTTGGACATCTCGCGAACGGTTTTAGCTGCGGCAAAGAGGTTTGAAAACGAAAAGATAGAGAGCGAGGGTAAGATCTTTGAAGTAGATGCTGAAGTGAGAAAGTGGGCGGAAAAGTCGCTGAAGTAGCGGCTTGTCTTTTTGCTCTATACTTCGTTGGATTTAAATTTTACTCGGTCACTACCGACGAGGTAGCTCCCGCCCATAAATTTAAATCCGCCTCGCCTAGAGCAAAAATACTTCGCCTTGACTCTTTACGCTCAAATTTGAAGTCAAATTTGGTTAAATTTTCAAAATTTTACCCACCGAGACCCGCACCTTGAAAACGTCAAATTTGAATCATATTTGCGACGCTTTGCGCGAGCAAAGCAGTGTCGCCACATTAAAAGCGTCGTAGGGGGATGGGGATTAAAGGGGGTGGGGAGCGACTTCGCCATTCAAGCCCCCACCCCCTTTACAATAAAGTAAAAAACAACCTCAAACGGTTGTTTTTTACGCAAGAAAGCCAAACTCGCAATCCCAAATTCAACCAAATCAAATTTAGCATTTTCAAGATTCGGGTCTCGGCGAGTAAATTTAAAATTAGCTCGAAAATTTGCTTAAAACGACACTTTTTCGTCGCCGTAATCGTTGCTAATATGTTATAATTTTGCGAATTTTAAATCGCTTTGTGTTTAAATTTGGCTGCAAAACAAGACAAGCGCTGCAAATTTCAAGAGTCACAAAAATAAGCCGTAAAATAAAAAGAGGAAAAAATGGAAAAATACGAAGGCTATAATCTTAGACCAAAAGACGCTCTCGTCGGTGTGCAGTTTTTATTCGTCGCGTTTGGCGCGCTCGTGCTGGTGCCGATTTTGACGGGGCTTGATACGTCCGTGGCGCTGTTTACGGCGGGCATCGGCACGCTGCTGTTTCAGCTCATCACGCGCAAACACGTCCCGCCGATCTTTCTCGCATCTAGTTTCGCGTTTATCGCACCGCTTAGCTTTGGCGTGAAGGAGTGGGGAATCGCCGCGACGATGGGCGGAGTGATCGCGGCGGGGCTATTTTACGTGGCTTTGAGCTTGCTCATTAGGCTCAAAGGCGAGGGATTTTTGCATAAAATTTTACCGCCCGTGGTCGTCGGTCCCGTCATCATGACGATCGGTCTCATCCTCTCGCCAGCAGCCGTAAATATGGTCATGGGCAAGGGCAAGGAGGCGCTCTATACGCAGGGGCAGTCGCTTACTATCGCGCTCATCTCGCTCTCAGCGGTTATCGTCGTTATGATGTTTGGCCGCGGTATGCTGCGCCTAGTGCCGATACTTTGCGGCATCGCGGCTGGATACTGCGCGTCGCTGTTTGTAGGGATAGTGGATTTTACGCCGATTCTAAACGCGCCGTGGTTTGCGCTGCCAAATTTCACCGCACCGGTTTTTAAGCTCGAAGCCGTGATCTACATGGTGCCTATCGCTATCGCGCCCGCGATCGAGCACATCGGCGATATGCTCGCGATCAGCAACGTCACGAAGGAAAATTTCCTCAAAAATCCGGGGCTTAAAAGCACGCTGCTTGGCGACGGACTCGCGACGTCGCTAGCAGGATGCTTCGGTGGGCCGCCAAACACCACCTACTCCGAAGTCACGGGCGCGGTTAGCATCACGAAAGCCTACAACCCCGCCATCATGACCTTTGCCGCGCTTGCGGCGATACTGCTCGCCTTCGTAGGCAAGCTCGGCGCCGCGCTCTCCACGATCCCCGCCCCCGTCATCGGCGGCATCATGCTGCTGCTTTTCGGTATCATCGCTAGCGTGGGCATGGAAACGCTCATAAAAAACAGCGTGGATCTAGCCGAGCCGCGCAATATGATCATCGTCGCGCTCATCTTCGTCTGCGCGATCGGCGGCATGGTGCTTGACTTCGGTGCGATGAGCTTTAGCGGCGTGGGGCTTGGCGCGATTATCGGCATCACGCTAAATTTGGTATTGCCAAAGACCAAGCATTTTGACGGGTACTAAGTTAAATTTGCGCGGAGCTTGCGTCGTTTCGCGAATGCGGGTAAATTTGAGTTGAGGCTTTGCCGTCAAATTTGATAAGGTTTAAATTTACCCGCGGCTTTCGCCGCCAAATTTACCGCACTCTAAATTTTAAAATTTCCCCGCAAACGCTTTTAAATTTCTAACGTTTTAAACTAGCAAGATATATAATTGCCTTATGAAAAAGGCAGATAATTTAAGTAAATTTGATAAAAAGGCGCTGAGGCTTCTCTTTGCGGTACTTTTCGTGCCGATGTTCGTCTCGCTCGTTTTTATCTATGAGTTATCGGTGTATGACCGCTCGCGCGAGCTGCCCGCACACTTTCGCCCGGTCGATCGGTGGCTGAGCGACGGACGCAGCGTTTATAAGGGCGGCGAGAGGCTAAATTTCACGCCTAGCGAGCAGATGTATCTCGCGGAGCCAAATGCCGGCATAGAGTTTCTTTTTGATCCCGCTACGGGCTTGGTGTTTATGGACGGCGAGAGGTTTGAGGCTGCAAACGAGCCCTATACGCCGCTAAATTTTCAGAGCGGCCACCAGAAATACATGCTGTTTGCGAGCAAAAACGGCATATTTTATCTAAGCAAGGATAAAATTTTAAATCGTCCGCGCGGCAGCGGTATCGAGGGCTGGATAAAAGACGCGCTTTGGTACGTTTATTATAAATTTGGCGGAGATGGCGGTAAGCTAAGCGCGCTAAAAAGGGCGGGCGATAATCCGTTTAAAGGCGCCGTGCGGCAGATCTCGGAAAGGCTTTTGAAAGACGACGCGGGATTTTATTATCTAAATTTTTACTCGCATAGCGTTTACGTCACGGGTCGCAGCGGCAGGCATCTGGATAAGCGGACGAATTTCATAGATCTGCGAAAGATCACGCTTGGCGTGCATGATGATGAGGTGATGGCACAGATCGCGGACGAGGCGGCGCGAAACCCGGAGATGTCGCAGCCTATCTTTACCGCGCAGGACGTGGAGTATGAAAACGGCGCGGCCTTTTATATGTATTGCCTCGCGGCGGTTTTATTGCTTGGGGCTTGGATTTATAGTTACTTTAGAAAGCGCAGCTTGCGACGCGGTTAAATTTGTCGTCAAATTTGCTCTAAATTTACAACCTTTCTTACCGATTTATTACGATTTCCGGTTAAAATTGCAGTGAAAAAAATCAAAAGGAAATCCAATGGAAAACAAAATCATAAACAGCGTCAGGGGCGGCTTTTGGACGAAGCCCGTCATCATTTTCGTCTTGCTTTTGCTGCTGCTTATCCCGCTAGGTTTCATCAGTTCGATGATTTCTGACCGCGCCTACGTCAAACGCACCGCCGAGGAGTCCATCATGCAGCCCGTCGGCGGGGAGCTTAGGATCGAGGGTGTTTTGATCTCAGTGCCGTATAAAAAGCAAGCGGCGATCTACAACGAAAACGGCGTAGCGGCGGTATCGCAGACGACCGAGCAGATCATGATAGCGCCTCAGTCATACGAGCTATCGACCCAGCTAAATCCGCAGTATCTAAAGCGCGGTATATTTAGCGTGCCCGTCTTTAACGGCGACGTCGCGCTAAAAGCAAAATTTGCGCCGCTAAATTTCGAGCAGCTAAATATCACAGAAAGCGACGTTTTGCTAGGCGAGGCGACGCTGATTTTAGGCGTGGGCAGCAAAAAGACCTTTACCGCGTTTCCCGCGCTAAAAGCAAACGGCCAAGAACTCGCGCAGTCTTTTGCGCCGCCTAAATACTCGCCCTTTGCCCAAAGCGTCCACTACAAACTACCCGCAAATTTAGCAAGCGGCGGCTTTGAGCTAGCGGGCGCGCTATCTATGCAGGGCGGGCAGAGCGCGAGCTTCGTTCCCGTCGGGCAGGATAATAAATTTGACGTAAAATCCTCGTGGAGTTCTCCGTCTTTTAGCGGCGGCTGGCTGCCTAAATCGCGCGAAGTTACTAGCAGCGGCTTTAACGCGCAGTGGGAGATCTCGGGCCTTAGCACTGGCGTTTCGCAGGCGTGGATCATGGACGGCAGGCGCGAGATGGGGCTGGAGAGCGTCGAGGCTAGCTTCATCAGTCCCGTAAACAACTACTCGCTCATCGCGCGCTGCGTGACCTACGCGATCTTGTTTTTAGCGGTGCCGTTTTTGGCGATCTTTTTGTGCGAAATTTACAGCCGCGTCCGCATTCACCCGATCCAGTACCTACTCATCGGAGCCGCCGATGTGCTATTTTACCTGCTCGTGCTTTCGTTTTCCGAGCATATTAGCTTTTTAGCTAGCTATCTCGTTGCGGCCGCAGCCGTGTGTGCGACGATACTTTTTTACGGCTCGGCGATCTTTCGGGCACGCAAATGGGGCGTTTTTATTGCGCTCGTACACGGAGTTAGCTACTGCTTGCTCTACGGCATCTTGCAGTCTGAGGACTACGCGCTTTTGATGGGTAGCGTGATGATATTTGCGGTGATTGCGCTGGTGATGTATTTGACCAGGAAGATAGATTGGTACGAAAACGGGCTGAAAATTTAGCCTTTTGCGGCTTGTCTCGCGAGCGCTTTTAAATGATTTCGTAAATTTCGCCCTGCGACAGACTATATGTCTAGTCTTGGGACGAAATTTACTTCAAAACATTTAAAATCATCTCGCGATACTTCGCCTTATCGTTTTACATTCAAATTTGTAAATTTGAGTCTCCGAGACCCGTACCTTGAAAACGTCAAATTTGATTTAAAACTCGCGACGCTTTGCGTCAGCAAAGCTATGTCGCCACCCTAAAAGCGTCGTAGGGGGAGGGGGATTTAAAGGGGGTGGGGAGCGACTTCGCAATTTAAGCCCCCACCCCCTTTACAATAAAGTAAAAAACAACCTCAAACGGTTGTTTTTTACTCAAGGAAGCCAAACTCACAACGCTAAATTTAACCAAACCAAATTTAGCATTTTCGCGGTGCGGGTCTCGGCGAGTAAAATTTAAAAATTTATCCGAATTTAACGCTATAATCACGCTCGTTTTAAAAATACAAAAATTTAAAGGATAAAAATGAAAAATTTTCTCGCGCTATTTTTGGCGCTTAGCTTTGCCGCTTCGTCGCAGGCATTTGGCGGCGAAAAACCGAGCTCCGCGAAGCAAAACGCTCAAATTTTACCCCCGAGCGAGCTAAAATTTACCCCGCGACCAAAGCTAAAAGGCAAGCAAACGGGCGAGCTGGAGATGAGGTTTAGCTACGACGTAGAAAGGACGGGCGAGTACGATCCGGAAAGCCGCCTAGAGCTAAACAACGTCTATGAGCGCATCTATACGCCTGAGGGCGAGACGCTATTTTACGGTAGGCTATACGGCTATATCAAGCCGCCCTTGCATCACCCACAAAAGCAGATCGTGAAATTTATCAAAAGCGGCCAAGAGCGCTGGATTGAGATAGATTTTTATCATGCGGACGGCATGCATAGTGGCACGCTGCAGCTGTGCTTGTGGGACGATATAAACGTCGAAGTCAAAGAGGCCTTTGACGAAGGCAACGTCGCGGGGCTATATAAATCGAGCAATAAATTCGACGTGATGCTGGGTATCTTTTCCGACAATAACAACTTCTCCTACTCTAGTAGCGGCAAACCCCGCCAAAAGCACTTTATCACGGTGCGCTCGGGGCCTAAAGAGGATTACTACGAAAACTACGACGAAAACGGCGAGATCGAAAACACGAGCTACCAAAAAGACACGGTATTTATCTGGGTAAAGACGTTTTATCCAAACGGCCGACTAAAGTCGCTCAACGACTACGAAAATAAGATCGAGTGGGAGTATGATGAGAGGGGGAAAATAATAAGAGAGGAGAAATTTTAAATTTTTCGGCTTGTCTTTTGAGCGCTTTTTGCGGATTTTGTTAAAATTTGACTCGATAGGCTACATGCCTTATCTTCGTCAAATTTTAACTTCAAAACCCCAAAAATCATCTCAAAATACTTCGCCTTATCGTTTTACGTTCAAATTTGCAAATTTGAGCCACCAAGACCCGTACCGCAAAAACGCAAATTTAAAAAACGTGCGGCGCGACAGCGCGGTCGCACCCCTTGAACGTGCAGTGGGGTAGGAGAGGGCTTGGGAGAGGAAGGGGCGACGCTTCGTAAGTAGTACCCCCTTCCTCTCCCCGAAGAAAAGATAAAGGCGGATACAAAAGGGAGCTCTTTTGCTTCGGCTTTGCCTCGCAACTGCAAAGCAGAGCGTAATTCAAGCCCCTTCCCCCTTAACAAGAAAGGTTGATTTGCGCAAAAAGCTAATGCACAAAACCAAATTTAACAAAACCAAATTTAGTACCTTAAAGGCGCAGGTCTCGGTGCATCAAATTCAGTTTCGTCGCAAATTTACGGCAAGCGATTTGCGCGCGTATTTTGCCGCCATTTCCAAAAAGCGAGTCGAATTTATAACCGCGAAAGCAAAAAGCGGTAAAATGCGCTAAAAAAGGAAAATTTACAAAATGAGCGAAAATTTACGAAGTAGCAGTGCGGACGGGCTGATTTTGGGCATAGAAAGCAGCTGCGACGACAGCTCGGTGGCGCTACTCGATATAGAAACGCTGGAGCTAAAATTTCACAAAAAAATCTCGCAAGATGCCGAGCACTGCGCATTCGGCGGAGTGGTGCCGGAGCTAGCCGCCAGGCTTCACACCGCCGCGCTGCCTAAAATTTTAGAGCAGATCAAGGCGGAGTTACCCCGCGTAAAAGCCGTCGCCGTCACGAATGAGCCGGGGCTATCCGTGAGCCTAGTCGGCGGCGTCGCGATGGCAAAGGCGCTCGCCTCGTCACTGCGCGTGCCGCTGATAGCAGTAAACCACCTCGCCGGGCACGTGTATTCGCTATTTTTGTCGCAGGAGGCTCGGCTGCCTACGGGCGTGCTGCTAGTTAGCGGCGGGCACACGATGGTGCTAGATATCGGCGCGGACGGGGCTGTCGGCGTGCTGGCTGCCACGATGGACGATAGCTTCGGCGAGAGCTTTGACAAGGTCGCAAAGATGCTGGGGCTTGGGTATCCGGGCGGCGTAGTGGTCGAAAAGGCGGCAAAGAGCGGGCGCGAGAGGTTTAAATTTACCGTGCCGCTACTTGGCGACGCGCGCACGGCGTATAGCTTTTCGGGGCTAAAAAATCAGGTTCGCGTCGAAACCCAAAAGCTTGCCGCAAGCGGGAATCTGGGCGCGCAGGAGATCGCCGACATCTGCTTTGCCTTTGAAAATACGGCTTGCAAGCATATTTTAAACAAGCTGGAAAAGATCTTTGCCCAGCGTAAATTCGAGCGTTTCGGCGTCGTGGGCGGAGCGAGCGCGAATCTAAATTTGCGCTCCCGTCTAAAGGCTCTATGCGATAAATACGGCTGCGAGCTCATCTGCGCGCCGCTGGAGTTTTGCTCCGATAATGCCGCTATGATCGCGCGCGCCGGACGCGAAAAGTACCTGCGCGGCGAGTTTGCAGGGCTTGATCTACAGGCTAGCCCTAGAAGCGAGCTAACGAGGATTTAGTTTCGGCTTTTGGCTGAAATTTGCTTTTTGGCTCAAATTTGGCGATTATTACCCCAAATTTAGCTTTTTGTGGTGCTGTTGTGAGCGAGCAATCATAAAGCACGGCAAATCTAAATTTGGCGTGATGAGCTAAAAGCGCCAAATTTATAGAATCTAAAATCGTTTCGCTAAAAAAATACCGCGACAATCGCCGCAAACGCTAAGACTGAATAAATTAAGATTTTGACTATGCTTGTTTTTGTGCTGGCTTTTTGCTCGTAAAATACGCTTAATTTGTATTCTGAGCTTTTAAGCGTGCGCCATGCCGCAAAAATCGCCATCACCAAAAGTAACGAGCAAAATTCTCGCGACGGTAAGCTTCTAAAATCCTCCAAAAATAAAATAGTCGCAAGAAGCGTCGCCAAGCAAAACAGCATAAAAAATATCCAGCTCAAAGCGATGAAAAATACGGCGTCCATTTTGCAATCTATGCCGTGATTTTTATATGCTGCGACCCTAAAACCGATATAAACG
The DNA here is from genome assembly GCF_900573985.1 of Campylobacter showae. Classification (NCBI taxonomy): domain Bacteria; kingdom Pseudomonadati; phylum Campylobacterota; class Epsilonproteobacteria; order Campylobacterales; family Campylobacteraceae; genus Campylobacter; species Campylobacter showae. The sequence goes on from NZ_UWOK01000001.1 coordinate 575,279, forward strand.
GCAAGCAATGCGCAAGATAATATCGTGAGCGGGTTAAATAGCGCAGAAAGCGTCATTTGGCTCATCTCCGCACCCAAGATAGACGCCATGGGCGCAAAAGTAATGAAGGCGCAAAAATAAAAAAGGATAAATAAAATTCTAGCCTGGAAAATGACGCTAAGAACTGATTTTATGATTTTTAACAATTGTTTCCTTTAAACGTTTGGCGACTTAGGGCTTGAAATTTGACTACGATTTTAGCTAAATTTTAAATGAAATTTATCGACTCTCGTCTAGCTGGTCTTAAATTTGGCATTGCTATATAATGTATTTACTTGAGCCGTTTAAATTTGAAATGCGGCGAGTCGCTTTTTAGTTTATAAATTTATCTGCTTTATCGCTCGTAAAATTTCATCCTCGCGGGCTAAAAAATCCTTTGCGATGACGATAAATTCGTTGTTTTTTAGCGAGGCTGCGTCGTAGATCGGCGCTTTTAGCGTCGCTAGATCGATCATCTTCGCTCCCGTGCCCGCAGCGATCATCTCGCCCGCGGCGTTGTCCCAGATAGAGCTTGGCGAGTAGCGCATGTATGCGCCCGCGAGATTTTCGGCGATGCGGCAGTATTTGATCGCCGAGCTTAGCCGCGCGATGTCCAAATTTAGGGCGGCTGCGAGCTTGCCCGCCGTTACGTTTTTGCCGCGTTTGCCGCTGATTATCGTTTGCGGAGCGCGTTTGCTTGCGGTTAGAGTTTGCTGGATAAACGCACCGTTTTTATAGAGCTCTTTTTGCGTTGGCTCGCCTTTTGCCGCGCTATAAATTTCGCCGGTAACGGGCAAGTAGATGACGCCGAGCGCCGGGCGACCGTCCTCTATGAGCGCGATACAGACGCAAAACTCGCCGCTACCTTCGATAAAATCCTTCGTGCCGTCTAGCGGGTCGATGAGCCAAAACGTCCGTGCGGACTCGCCCAAAATCTTTTCCTCCGAGCAGATCGGAATTTGCGAGCTTTTTAACGTTTCGAATATCGCAGCGTTTGCTGCAAGATCGGCCGAAGTCACGGGCGAATGATCGGTTTTTAAATTTACCTCGAAATCCCGGCCGTTTTTGCCGCATACGCTTTCGCTCAAGGTCGAACGAGCCGCTAAAATCTCGTCGTCAAAGCCCTTGTGAGCGTAAAATTTCATTATCTCGTCGCCTGCTTTTGTGGCCGCAAGCTTGGCTAAGCGTAATAGTTCGTTTAAATTTTGCATTTTGGTTTCTTTTTGCTGTATTTTTAATATTTTGATTTTTCTTGTTAAGGGGGAAGGGGCTTGAATTACGAAGTCGCTCCCTTCCCCCTTAACAATCCCCCAACCCCTACGACGTGAGATGTGGCGACACTGCTTTGCTGACGCAAAGCGTCGCGAGTTTCGTAAATTTTGATGGAGTTAAATTTATAAATTTGAGCTCAAATTTGAACGCAAATCGATAAGCGGATGTATTTTGCGATGAATTTAAATGTTGCGACGGAAATTTTGAGCAAGACTAGACAAATAGTCTGTCGCAGCTCAAAATTTTCTAGCTCATTTAAAGGCGCGCAAAAGACAACGCGCTATTTCGGCGTTCTGTTCGTCTCGCCTACATACAACTGTCTTGGACGGACTATCTTGATACTTTCCTGCTCTTTTAGCTCTATCCACTGACTGATCCAGCCCGGGATCCTACCGATGACGAAAATAACCGCAAACATATCGTTTGGTATGCTAAGCGCCTTTAAAATCAGTCCCGAGTAAAAATCGACGTTCGGGTAGAGGTTGCGCGAGATGAAATACTCGTCGTTTAGCGCGATCTCTTCGACCTTTTTGGCGATTTTTAGAAGCTCGCTGTTTATGCCGATCTCGTCAAACAGCTGGTCGCACATAGATTTTAGCACCTTTGCGCGCGGATCGAAGTTTTTATACACGCGGTGACCAAAGCCCATCAGCCTAAACGGATCGTTTTTGTCTTTGGCGCGGGCGATGTATTTATCGACGTTTTCGACCGAGCCGATCTGCTCTAGCTGGCGGATGACGCCCTCGTTCGCGCCTCCGTGAGCCCAGCCCCATAGCGCTCCGATACCAGCAGCTATACACGCATACGGGTGCGCGTGCGTCGAGCCTACCGTGCGCACGGTCGTCGTGGAGGCGTTTTGCTCGTGATCGGCGTGCAGCATAAAGACCGTATCTAGCGCCTTAACTTCGATCGGACGCAAATTTACGTGCTCGTACGGATAGCTCCTCATCATGTAGAGGAAATTTTCCGTAAAGCCGCGGTCCAAATTTGGATAAATGATCGGCAGTCCGCGAGAAAATCTATAAGAAAACGCCGCGATAGTCGGTATTTTGGCGATTATCCGCATCGCCATCTCGTGATACTCCTCTGGCTTGTCCATATTTAGGTGATCGGAGTAAAACGCAGAAAGCGCAGCAACCGCCGCCTGCAGGATCGCCATCGGGTGCGCCTTATCCGGGAATGCGTCAAAGAGCTTCATCATGCCCTCGTGGATGAAGCTGCGCTTTTTAAGCTCGAGCTTAAAGGCGTCGTACTCCTTTTCGTTTGGCAGCTCTTTGTTTAGTAGCAGATACGCCACGTCGATAAAGGTCTTGTGCTCGGCGAGATAGGCGATGTCGTAGCCGCGGTACATCAGCTCGCCTTTTAGTCCGTCGATGTAGGTTATCGTGCTCTTGCACATCGCAGTCGAAGTGTAGCCGCGGTCAAACGTAAACATCCCCGTATCGCTAAAAAAGGTCGAGATGTCGATGACGTCGGGCCCCATGGTGCCATGAAGTATCGGAAAGTCGTAGCTTTTGCCGTTTCTGTTGTCGGTTAACGTAACCGTATCGCTCATTTTGGCTCCTTTTGCAAATTTTTATTTTCGTAGCTCATTAGAATTTTGATACAAATCGTTACTATTATAGCCTGAGTTAGGCTCGCTAGTATGAAAGAGAAGTAAAAATTTTCATTTATGCCGCCTGATTTGTAGGCTATGGTAGCAACGGCGATGAGAAGCGTTAGCGGCATCGAGTGCGAGAGCGCGAAAAGGATGGTGTTTTTTAGCCCGAGGATGTTTAAAAACACCGTGCTAGCAGCGAGTCTAAAGCCTATCATGACGCCCGTTATCAGCACCGCGTCGCGCACGACTCCGTCTATCATAAAGGCGTTAAGCTTAAACGTCGAGCCGATATGCACGAAAAATGTCGGCACCAAAAAGCCAAAGCCAAAGCTAGCAAGCTTGTGCGGCAGGTCTTTTTTGTGATCGAAAAATGTCGCGATAAAGGTCCCCGCCACAAATGCGCCGAAAGCTATCTCTAAATTTAAATAAAGCATAAGCGCGATGATGCCGAAAAACAGCGCCATACACAGGCGGATGTCTTTTTCGGAGTTGTCGTAGTGGGGCATCAGGATGACGCGCAGCTGCGGATACCACCAAAATAGCACGTTTAGCGTCTTATAGCCGATCACTGCCGCGGCTAAAAATCCGCTCAAATATATGATCGAAAACGCCAGCTCGCTACCCGCGCCAAATTTCATATACGCGCCGACGAAGGTTAGCAGCGTGATGCTCACGACTTCGCCGATCGAGGCGATGAGCATGCTGATGTTTAGCCACTCCTCGTTTTTGCCGTACTCCTTAAATAGCGTAAATATCATACCCACGGCCATCAGCGGCATGATGAGGATAAAAAGGCGGTTTAGATCAAACGAAAACGTGAGCAGCGCCGCGAGCAGGTAAAGTATCGCCAGATAGATGACGCCCGTTTTTAGGATCTTTTTATCTATCGTGAAAAATAGCTTGAGATCGACCTCCGTGCCCGCTAAAAACATGAGGTAGAAAAAGCCTACTTCGCTCACGATTTTAAACATCTCGTTGTACCCGATAAAGCCGAAATATCCCGCCAGCGAACCCAAAATAATCTCCACGGGCGCGATAGGGATGCGTAAAATTTTAGAAAAATACGGCGACGTAAAGATGATAAAAGCTAGCGCGATGAGGATACTTAGTCCGTTTGCCTGCAAGAAAGTCCTTTGTAAATGGGGGATTATAGCCTAAGGTTTTTTATTCTTTGATAAATTTGACCCGCTTGGGCTCGTCTTTTTGCCCTATACTTCGTTACTTTTAAATTTGGCTCGGTCATTACCGACCAGGTAACTCCCGTCGCCAAATTTAAAAGCGACTCGTCTAGAACTTCTTGAAAAGCTACGAGCGTAGCGAAGTAGAAAAATACTTCGCCTTGATTTTTCTTTAAGCGACTCGTCTCGCGAGCGCTTTTCCGAGATTTCGCAAAATTTTCGCTCCGCAGGCTACACGCCTAGCGCACGCTCAATTTTGCTTCAAAACTCGAAAAATCATCTCGCGATACTTCGCCCCGATTTCTTATAATCAAATTTCAAATTTGCAAATTTGAGTCGCCGAGACCCGCACCTTGAAAACGTCAAATTTGAATCATATTTGCGACGCTTTGCGTCAGCAAAGCAGTGTCGCCACATTAAAAGCGTCGTAGGGGGAGGGGAGCGACTTCGCGTCTGCTTGCAGTTGCGAGCATGGCGAAGCAAAATTTAAGCCCCACCCCCTTTACAACAAAGTAAAAAACAACCTCAAACGGTTGTTTTTTACTAAAGGAAGCCAAACTCGCAACGCTAAATTTAGCCAACCCAAATTTAGCATCTTAAAGGTGCGGGTCTCGGTGCGTCAAATTTAGAATTTTAGCGAAATGCAGTGTCTAAACTCTAAAACACATTTTAAGAGCAGGCTAAATTTGGCGGTTACTCCGCCAAAATCGAGCCCGCAAATTTGCCGTCCTTTAAAGGCAAATTTAAATCAGTGGCAAAGCGTTGCGAAGTTAAATCCGCGCGCTTTAAACTCGGCGATATCGCGGCTAGCGACCTCGCCCTTAGTCGTGAGGTAGTCGCCGATGACGACGGCGGAGACGCCGTGATCAAAGATTTCGTATTGGCGTTCGCCTAAAATTTTCTCGCGACCGCCTGCTATCATCACGCGAGCGTTAGGTAGCGCGCGGACGGTGTCGTCGATGATTTTTAGCGCCTCATCCGCTATCATAGGCGGCCGTTTGACGCGTAGCGCATCGTTTGGGATAAAGAAATTTATCGGGCTAGAAAACGGATCAAGCTCTTTTAGGCTAGCTTGAAAGCTAGCGCGGTCGGCCTCGCTCTCGCCAAGCCCGTAAATGCCGCCAGTGCAGAGCATCAGTCCGGCTTCTTTAGCATCGATGTTGGTCTGCCAGCGCTCGTCCCAGCTATGCGTCGAGCAAATTTGCGGGAAAAACTCGCGCGAGGTTTCTAGGTTGTGGTTGTAGCTAAACACGCCCGCGCTTTTTAGTTCTTTTAGCTGCGGCAGCGTCGCCATGCCGTTGCAAGCGATCAGCATGAGGTTTGGGACTTCTTTATTTACGGCGCGCGAGAGGCGGGCGATCTCCTCGGTCTTTTTGTCCGTGAGCCTTGCGCCGCTGGTGACTAGGCAAAAGCCCAGTGCGTGGTTCGCTGCCGCGATCTTGGCCTCGGCGACTACTTGATCGGCGGTTTTCATTTTGTATTTTTCGATATCGGAGTTTATACCTGCGCTTTGCGTACAGTAGCCGCAGTCCTCAGAGCAGTTGCCGGAGCTCACCGAGCAGATGGCGCATAACATGATGGTTTTCATTAGATTATTCCTTTTTTTAGCGGCTTGGCTTTTTGCTATATACTTCGTTGGATTTCGCTGCGAGCTGCAGTCACGTATTATATATACGCTCCTTTACCCTTGCTCATCCGCCTCGTCTATGACAAAAATACTTCGCCTTGACTATTTTTATTTCAAATTTGAAGTCAAATTTGCAAATTTTACTCACCGAGACCCGCACCGCGAAAATGCTAAATTTGGCTTAGTTAAATTTGGAATCAAATTTTGTTTCCAAGTGTGCGGCACAATAGCGTGTTTTAAATTTGTAAGGCGACGTATTTTTATTCTAGACGAGGCGAAATTTAATTTTTAAGCGTAGGCTAGACATGTAGTCTGCCGAGCTTGAAAATTAAATTTCAACGAAGTATAGGATAAAAAGACGAGCCGCCGTTATTGCTCCGCGATTTGCACCTTTTTCTTACACTTTGTACACTCGTGAAACGTCCCTTTTTTGAGCTCTTTTTTGATCATATCGCCGCCGCATTCGTCGCATTTTTCGGCGACCGGCTCATAGTTTGAGACGAAGTCGCATTTTGGATAGTTTGCGCAGCCGTAAAATTTACCCCTGCGGCTGATGCGCTCGACGACGTCGCCGCCGCATTTTGGACACGGTACGTCGATCTTTTTGAGCTCTTTTTTCGGCTTTGCCGCAGCTTCGCCTTCTTGCGCGCCTTGTTCTGCCTTGGCGATATTGCGCGAGTATTTGCACTTAGGGAAATTTCCGCACGCGATAAACTCGCCGTAGCGTCCCTTTCGCAGTAGCAGTTCGCCGCCGCACTCGGGGCACTTTTCGCCGATAGGGGTGGCTACTTTTTGGCTTTTTATGCCCGTTTTGCCGGCCGAAATTTTATCCATAAACGGATGATAAAAATCGCTCAAAAGCTTTTGCCAGTCGGCCTTGTCTTCGGCGACGTGGTCGAGCTTTTCTTCCATATTTGACGTAAATTCGCTATCGACGATATCGCTAAAATGCTCCTCCAAAACGCCCATCATCGTAAAGGCGATCTCGTTTGGCACGAGCTGCTTTTTCTCGACTTTGACGTAGTCGCGAGAGGTTAGCAGCGAGATGGTCGGCGCGTAGGTACTAGGGCGTCCGATACCTAGGCTTTCTAGCTTTTTAACGAGTCCGGCCTCCGAGTATCGAGACGGCGGTTCGGTGAAGTGCTGAGAGCTTTTTATGCTTTGCAGGCTCATCTCGTCGCCGATTTTTAAGTCGGGCAAAATTTTATCCTTATCCATGTCGCCGTAAACGCGGTAAAATCCGTCAAATAGCACCTTGCGGCCGCTTATTTTAAACTCGCCCTTTACGCCGGCGACGAATACGTTTTGCGTCTGGCTAATGCTAGCGCTCATCTGGCAGGCTAAAAAGCGGTTGTAGATGAGTGTGTAGAGGCGCAGTGCGTCTTTTTCGAGATATTGTGCGGCGATAGCGGGCGTGAAGCTAAGATTCGTCGGGCGGATCGCCTCGTGGGCTTCTTGCGCGCCTTTGCTTTTGGTTGCGTAAATTTTAGCCTTAGCGGGCAGGTAGCGCTCGCCGTACTCTTTTTCTATCGTCTCGCGCGCGGCCGCGACGGCTTCTCTGGCGAGATTTAGGCTGTCTGTTCTCATATACGTTATCGCGCCCATAAAGCCCTGATGCGTCTGCACGCCCTCGTATAAATTTTGCGCGATCATCATCGTTTTTTTCGGGCTAAAGCCTAATCGGTTGCTCGCGCTTTGTTGTAGCGTCGAGGTCATAAACGGCGGCGCAGGCTCGGTTTTGCGCTCTTTGGCTTCGATCTCGCGGACGATAAATTTATCGCTTTTTAGATTTTCTACTATAAATTTGGCTCTATCGCCGTTTGTTATCGTTAGCTTTTCTATCTTTTGCGCTTCAAATTTAACCAGCTCGGCGTCAAGGTCTTTTTTGAAAACCGCGTCGATGCTGTGGTATTCGATCGGTTTAAAGTCGCGAATCTCGCGCTCGCGGTCTACGATGATTTTTAAAGCGGCGCTTTGTACGCGTCCCGCGCTTAGACCTTTTTGGATTTTTAAATTTAGCAGCGGCGAGAGCTTGTAGCCCACGATTCGGTCCAGCAGGCGGCGTGCTTGCTGCGCGTTTACGCTATCCATATTTATCGTGCGAGGGTTTTTTAGAGCGGCCTCGATGGCGCTTTTGGTGATCTCGTGAAACACGATGCGAGGCAGGCTCTCCGGCTTTTTGCCGATGGCTGCGGCGATGTGGTAGGCGATGGCCTCTCCTTCGCGGTCCTCATCGGTTGCGAGGTAGATTTGGTCGGCGTTTTTGGCTAGTTCTTTGATCTCTTTTACGATCGCGGAGTGATCGGCGCTTATTTTGTACTCGGGCGTAAATTTTTCGCCCTCGATCTTGATACCAAATGCGGTTTTTGGTAGATCTCTGATATGGCCTTTTGATGCGATGACATCGTAGTCGCTTCCGAGGAAATTTTTTATCGTTTTGGCTTTCGCGGGGGACTCCACAATGATTAAGCTTTTCATTAATATAGCCTTTTTAATTTTTTGCGGTAATTGTAGCAAAAAATTTAAACTAATGGCATTAATTTACCGTTTGAATTTAAATTTGACTTGGAAAAATGGGATAAAATTTGAAGCAAAAAGTCGAGCGGGTAAAACTCGACTTTAAAATTCACTTCTAAAGATATAGACGCCGAATTTAGCGTCTATAATAACTATTATTTTTGGAGATGTCTTAACTATTGGTGTTTGGGTTTTTGAAATTTAAGACCGCCGAAGCGGCCTTAAAGTGTTAACTACTGAAGTAGTCTTAAAACGTTTTGCTGAACAGAGTTAGCTTGGCTCATAGCATAACTTCCTGACTGAGCAAGGATGTTAAACTTAGAGAAATTTGCTGACTCAGCAGCGAAATCAACGTCTCTGATTTGAGATTCAGCTGATTTTACGTTTACTTGAGTAACTGTGATGTTGTTTACAGTTGCAACAAGCTGATTTTGAACAGAACCTAGGTCTGAGCGGATCTGATCAAGAGTTTTTTGAGCAGACTCAGCGATATCCATAACAGCCATTGCGCCGCGTAGAGTCATAACACCTGCTGATTGGTTAGAGCTTATATCGGCTTTCATTCTTTGGAAGCCCATAGCAGTTGCTAGTTTTTTATCTATCTGTCCGCGAATATCTCTCATAGCTACAGATTGCTGTGCGCCACCGTCAGATGAGAACGCTACTGAGAGCTTAGTGCCTCCGCCGCCTTTCATTTTGATATCTCTACCGTCTAGTCTTACTAGGTTTAGTCTACCTATAAAGCCTGATTTGTCTTTTGCGCCGATAACTTTATCGATATCTTTGCCTGCAAAGCTCATAGCGCGACCGTCGCGGCTAGTAAGAACCATCTTGCCTTCTGTATTTATAGAAGCTTCAACGCCGGTTTGGTCTTTTACTCTGTTGATAGCGTTTACTAGGGCACCATTGGCATCGTTTGCTTGTACATCCAAATCACCGATCTTTACGCCGTTGATAGCAAAGCTTTGGATAGAGGCTTTTTCTACGGCCTTGCTCATGATGCGAGTTACATCGTAAGTAGCTCTGATACCTGTTTTATCAGATACTTTATTGATGTTTTCAGCTAAAGCGCCTATTCCTTTTCCAAGACCTGTTGAAACGGTAGCAGCAGCGACTTTTACGTTGTTTACTCCGTCAACGTTTAGGAAGGTAAGAGATACTACGTCCATTTTAGTTAGTAGCTTAGAGCTCTCAAATCTCGTTAGGCCGATCTTATCTGACGTAGTAGCACCGATAGAAGCCTTAACGGTTTGGTTTGAGTAAGCGCCGATTTGGAATTCTTTGTTAGAGAATGTTCCGTTTAGTAGCTGCTGACCATTGAAAGACGTTGTATTTCCAATGTTGTCTAGCTCTTCCATTAGGCGAACGATGTCGGCTTGTAGCGCTTGACGAGAATCTGTTGTTTGACCGTCTTGAGCTGATTGAGTAGCTTTTACCTTGATTGTGTCTAGGATTTTTAGCTGCTCGTCCATAGCCTTATCCGCTACTTGGATGATACCGATAGCGTCGTTACCGTTGTTGATAGCTTGACCAAGCGCGCTAGCTTGAGAGCGAAGGCTATCGGCGATAGCAAGACCAGAAGCGTCATCTGCTGCAGTTTGGATTCTCAAACCTGAGCTAAGTTTACCCAAAGAAAGAGAAAGGTTGCGGTTGTTACCGACTGCGTTTGCGTGTGTGTTTAGAGCGTTGATGTTCGTGTTAATACGAAAACTCATTGTAAATCCTTTTAAAGTTTAATTACGACTTCTTGTCGTTCAAAAACTATATCGGACGAAATCAAAAAAACTTTAGGGGTAGAGGTAAAATTTTTTTTGATTTTTTCAAATTTGATTGAGAAGGACGATTTTTAGGGGATTTTAGAGCGGCGCAAATTTGGTCCGTCGTTAAATTTGATTCGTTCGGCAAAATTTGAAAGAGAGAAATTTGAGAGTTTAAAAAGGATAAACCCCGAAAGGTCGGGGTTTATCGCGGAGATTAGAGGGTTATCTGTAGGCCGCTATTGTCGGCAAGCGTAGCATTAGCTAGATCTACTATGCCGTTTAGTTTTACTACATAGTCGTCATCGCTTATGCCAGCGGTAGCGTCTGCTCTTACTAGATATGTGTCTGTCGCATTGCTATCAGGGTCCGTGTAGGTAAAGTAAGCAAGTTTGTTGCTTGCAGCCGTTGCGACGTCTAGGGCTCTAGATAGGTTGTTTGCAAAGTCTAGCGATTTTGTTGAATCGTATCTTGTGATATTTTGATCAATGGTTCCTCCTAAATTTGCGCCTATTTTGAGTTTGTCGCCTTTAGAGAAATCTTTAATAGTAGCCGTTTTTGATGCAGGGAATGCCGCCGGGTCAGCGCCCACCTTTGTTACCGTAAACGTATCGTCGCCCGCTCCGCCCGTTACGGTTACGCCTGATCTGCTGCCGAAGGTTATCTCGTCGTCGCCCGCTCCGCCTTTGATTACCGACTTTTCATCAAGGTGACCGCTAGCGTCAAATTTGAAATCTCCTTTTAGCGTGCTTGCGTCTACGGTTTTTACCTTTTTGAAATTGGCGTCCAGAGTTAGTATTGTTGAGTTTGCATCGCCTTTTACTACTATGTTAGCTAGAGTGCCTTTGTCGGCGCTAGCTTTTAGATTTACGGTATTTTCAGCTGTAGCTATCTTTTTTTCGTCCAATTTTGACACTATATCGATGTTTTCTATATTGTCTACTTTGAACTGACCTTTTACCTTGCCATTTGTGCTGTCTTTTGGATCTAGTACCAAATTTAACTTATCGGCAGTGCCGGTATCTGCGTCTTTGATCCCTACTGCAAGATCGTTTGATAAATCATTTTTTTCTACCGTTATAGTAGAGTTATTTAAGACTTTTGTAAGACTTTTGCCCGCATTTGCGCCTTGAGCTAGGGTGATATTATTAAAGCCTTCCCATTTTGACATATCTATATCATTTGCAATAGTATTGTTGATCCTTATGCCTTCGAAATTTTTAAGCGTTACCTTATCTGCTCCAGCGCCTGCAATCGTTGTAGATATAGATATTAGATCCGTTCCTGCTCCGCCGTTGATAGTTTGCTCGGCAGCTGTATCATCTATGTCTACTACGTCGTTTCCTGAGCCTAAAAGCACTTGCGAGCCGGCGATGTTTTTGACCTTTAGTTCAGCGAAATTTCCGGTAAAGGATGCTGCGTTTACGTCTTTTAGAGCGCCTTCTTGTTGCAGATTGATTTTTAGATCTTTTGCGCTTCCGTCAAAGGTTACTTTTTCTAACTTGTTGTGAGGAGAAACAAACTCGATAGTAGACTCTTTTTCGCCGTTAGCGTGGATGGTTAGCTGAGTGGCATTGTCTGCTTGTAGTTTGGCTGTGCCTTTTTCCGTGTAGTTTGTGGTTAGATCCACTTTTTCTTCGTTGGTTGTGATTTGGGCGCTGGTAAAGTCGACGTCTTTTACGTTAATTTTAACTAGTTTAGCCGCGGTGAGCGCTGCTGCTAGTTTTAGGTTTTCTAGGCTTAGATCCTCGACTTTGCTTAGTCCGTCTGGGGCTGCTACGGTTAGGACTTTTGTGTTTGTGCCTAGATTTATGCTAGCTTTTGTAGCCTCTTTTGCGGATATAGCGCTATCATCTCCGCCTTTTACGGATATCTCTTTTGCTTTATCCGCCGTTAGAGTGGCGATTTTATTCGTATCTATCGTTACTTTTTCTTTGGTATCGGTTTCTAGCTTTATGTCCCCAGGGGATGTAATGCTTAGATTATCAAGACCTTTGTTTAGTTTACTCATCAAGACCGGTGCTACTGGAGCCTTTATTGTTACCTCTGATCTTATCTCTAAATTTTCTATGTTGGTTACGCCTCTCATGGCATTATCGATATTGTCTAGATCAAGCTCCGAATTTGAGCCGTTTTTTAGTACGGTTACTTTTAGAGTGTCTTTACCGCCTAAGCCGTCTAGGGTGTCTAGTGAGGACAAAGTAGAGGTCTTATCGCCGTCGCCAGAATAGTAAACAGCGCTAAAAGTATCGTCGCCTTCGGTACCCTTAAGCGTATCGACTCCGGTGGTGAAAATTTTGCTTCCCGGTTTTGCAGCGTCTGCTAGCTGGTCTATTTTAGCTTTTTGCTCCTCTAGGTTGGTGCTGTTTGTGGTTTCGATAATCTGCTGGAACGGAGCATAGTTAAAGTTGCCCGATCCGTCGCTTTCTATGTCGGTTATCTTTTCAGCCATATATGCCGCGATAGCGGTTTTGTTTGCGAATACCGCCGCTGCCGTAGGGTCTGCCGCGATAGCCTCAGGCGATCTTGCTACTTGGAAAAGAGTAACTAGAGTCTCGCCTCTTGAGTGTCCTAGCTCTAGGTGGCGCACCCAAGCGTTTATGCCGTCTGGATCCTGAGAATAATCTTTGCCTAGGATATTTTTATAGATATTTTCTACATATCCTCTGTTTGTATCTATTCTACCGTTAAAATACGCTGCGATAGCTGGGCTTTTTAGCATAGCGTCTGCCGTTTGAGCCTGATCTCTAAAAACGCCTGCCGAAACCCATGCGTTTAAACCAGCGCCTTCGGGTGCTCTGTTAAATAATGCCACATAAAGTTGGGCTACTTGTGCTTTTGTTACTGCCATAAAAGGCCTCCTTTGGGTAAATTGGGATTTTGTTTAATTCCATGGCGATTATAGCATTAAATTCCTGATTGTCGATAAATCGTAGATAAAAAAAATGAAAATTTAGGCGGCAGAACCGCACTGCGTCGGCCTGCCGCTAATGAAGGATAAAAATGAATTTAGGCGAAACTATAAGACGATATTGTGATCGCTATCTACTCTCGCGCCGCTTAGATCTACCGTGCCGGCTAGCTTGGTCACGTAGTCGTCCTGCCCTACGCCTTGCACGCCGTCGGACGTAACGATGTAGGTGTTTGACTGATAGGTGAAATACGCACTCTTTGACGCATGCTGAGCGGCCGCCTTTTCGGCTTCGCGTAAGTTGTTGGCAAAATCTAGCGATGCGTCTGAGTCGTACTTGGCGATAGAATTTGACTCCGCGGCGGCGCCTCCCGTGTATAGTTTGTCACCCTTGCTAAAGTCGGTGATAGAGCTTAGCTTGTCCGTGCCAAAAGGCGAATTCGCCTCCGCTCCTAGCTTGCCGACCTTAAAGACGTCGTTTCCCGCTCCGCCGGTTATTTTAAGACCCGCTACCGAGCCGAAGCTTAGCGTATCGTCTCCGCTACCGCCTTTTACGACGCCGCCTCTTTCGACGTGATTTCCCGCGTCAAACGTAAATTTGCCTGTTAGCGAGCTTGCGTCAACGCCTTTTATTTTTACGATATTTGCGCCTAGTTTTAGTTCGGTATTGCCGTCGCCGCTCACGTAGACGCCCGATAGCGCGCTTTTAGTCGCGTCGCTAGCGTTTAGGTTTATTACGTTTTTGGCTGCGGCGGTTTTTGCCGTATCGGCGCTTGAGACTATGCGGACGTTTTCTATGCCGTCTATGACGAAATTTCCGGTGTTGTCCAGTCCTGCCGTATTTGCTTTAGGATTTATCTTTAAGATTAGCGTATCGTCTGCGCCGCTCGCCGCGTCTTTGATATTTACGGCTATATCGTTTGCGATCGCGGCGTTTTCGACAACTATCGTAGAGTTGTTCGCTAGATTATCTATCTTTGCTCCAGCTCCCGCTCCGCCGGCTAGCGTTACGGAGCCCAAATTTGCCCATTTAGTCATATCTACGGCCCCACTTAAGGCGTCGGTTATCTTTAAATTTTCAAAATTTAAAAGAGAAAGCTTATTTGTCGTCGCGGTAGCTACGGCAGAGGTTACGACCATGGTGTCTTCGCCCGCGCCGCCGTCGATACTATGGACATTTGCCGCGCTATCTATCTCTACGAAATCATCCCCGCCGCCTAGTTTTGCAGTGGCGTTTTGGACGTTTTTGAGTTTTAGGTTTGAGAAATTACCCTCGTAAGCGCTAGAGTCGAAATTCGTAAGATTTGCTTGAGCCGACAAGTCCATGGCAAATTCCCTCATGCCGCCGTCTACCGCGACCTTGGTTAACGACGCGATGTTGCCTAGATCTAGCTGGCCTTTTTTGCCTGCTTTAGCGTGTAAATTTAGCGTTTTTACCTTGTCGGCCGCGCTTGAGGATAGTTTAGCTATGCCTTCGTCCGCGTAAGACATCGTAAAATCCACGTCCCGTTCGTCGGTTCGGATGGAGTTTGCGCCAAAATCGACGTCCGTCACGCTGATCTTTTTGGCGCCGTATGCGATAAGTACGTTATTTCCCGACGTGTCGTTTATCTTTAAATTTGCAAGAGTCAAATCGGCGGCCTGGGTCGTGAAGTTTTTAAGAGCGTTGGTTTTGCTTTTTAGATCGATATTTACGGTCTTTGCGCTTGTTGCGACTTCGGTTTCGCCGTTGGCTTTTAAATTTAACGTCTGCGCGGCGGTCGCGGCGATATTTGCCTTGCCTTCGCTGTTTACGTTTACGGTTTTAGCGTCCTGCGCGATCAAGGTCACGTCCGATTTTGCCGAGATATCGATATTCTGCGCATTTTTAGCGTTTAGCGAAACTTTGCCGGTCGTATTTACGGAGACTTTGTTCGTCGCGTCGGTCTCGGATATGCTCACGTCGCCTATGGTAGAGATGTTTAAATTTTCCAGCCCGAAGTTAAATTTGACTCCGCCGGCGTCAAACTGGGTCTCCGAGATCAAATTTAGATTTTCGACGTTGCTTACGCCTTTAAAGATATTTTGAAGCTCGGTCGTAGTCAAATTTTGCGGAGCGTCGTTTTTAAACACGGTCAAATTTAACGTATCTTTGCCTGCGCCTCCGTCGATCTTGTCAAGAGGCGACAAAGTAGACTTTTGCGTGCCGTTGCCTGCGTAGTAAACGCCGTTAAATACGTCGTTGCCCGCGGTGCCCGTTATGTTGTCTAGACCGTCGGTTAGGCTCTTTTCGACGCCTTTGCTGGCTAGCTCGTCTATTTTGGCTTTTTGCGCTTCTAAATTTGACTCGTTCGTCGTCCTGATAATCTCCTGAAACGGCGCGTAGTCGAAATTCCCGCTGCCGTCTTTGCCGATATCGCCTATTTTTTCCGCCATATAGGCTGCGACTGCGGATTTGTTTTCGAAAATTTTAGCAGCCCTAGGATCGGCCGCCTTAGCCTCCGCCGATGCCGCTACCTCGAAAAGCTTCGTTAGCGTCTCGCCTCTGGTATGGCCGGCTTGTAGATGCCTTACCCACGCATCTATGCCTGCCGGATCTTGCGAGTAGTCCTTGCCGAGGATGTTTTTATAGATATTTTCGATATAGCCTTTATCGGTATCTATACTGCCGTTAAAGTACGACTGTACGGCCGGCGCTTTGAGCATATCGTCGGCTATTTGCGCTTGGGTTTTAGCGGCTCCGGCGCTTACCCACGCGTTTAATCCGGCTCCCTCCGGCGCTCTGTTAAACAATGCCACATAAAGCTGGGCGACTTGTGCTTGCGTTACTGCCATATTGGCTCCTTAGAAGTGAATTTTAGTACTACGTACTAATGATAGTAAACAACAAACATCGTATATTACGATATCTAGGCTAAAAAATCATAAAATACAACGAGTGTTTACCGCGGAATTATAAGCAATAACTATTCCATAGAATTTGTAGCTTAAAAAATAAAATTAATTACTCTGGCACTTTTTAATATTTATTTAAGCATAAAAGGATTACAATCACATTCTTGATGTTTTAGTTACTGGTTAAGGTAAATTTTGGGTAGAGCGGTTAGAGAAATAAAATCAGAAATGGTTTTGATAAAACAAAAGGGCAACTTTTTTGCCGATCAAAGCGAAAAAGACCTTTATGTTGAAATTTTAAGTTCCCTAACGCAAAAATACGATATGGAAATTTTAGGCTACATTCTGGAGTCTAATTCCATATCGCTATTTTTAAAGTCCTTAAATATACCCAAGATCATGCAAGAGCTAAATAGTGCCTTTATAAGAAATAGGAATAAAGCGCGGGGTTATATCCAAGAAAGCGACATCAAAAGATACGAAATCCGAGACGTTTTTATAAACGAATTTGAAGATGTTTTGGCATTTTTGCAGCAAAACGGCGGATATACCTTCAGAAGCATCGACAAAAACTTAAGTTTAGCAAAAAAAATAGAGATTCAAAATTTTAAAAAAAGGACTGAAATGAAAATAGTTGCTTTAAATTCAGAAGTACATAACGGAGTGTCTTATCACCAAGATGCGTTGCCAAATTTCCCGTTTGCGGAGATAGTGGCGAGTGAGGCGTTTTTCTGCGAGAAAGATTTGCCTATAGTTTTCACGAACGACGTAGTGCCTAAACTGCTAGTACTACTAGGTAGAAATGAAAATCTAATAATAGATAAAAACTACAAAGGCTACGTGCCTGCGATCTTACAAAACTATCCTTTTACTCTTGCTAAAGTCGAAGATAAAAATATCCTTTGTATAGACGAGGATGCGCCTCAGCTAAAAGGTAAAGGCGAAAAACTATTCAAGAAAAATGAAGAGCCGAGCGAATTTTTGCAAAACACCATAAACGCTATGCAAAACTACAATGCTCAGCTAGAGGCTACGCAAAAAGCGTTAGAAGAGATCAAAAAGGCTGGAATTTTGATAAACAAAGAGCTAACCGTCTCTGATAACGATAAAAAAATCACCCTAATCAAAGGCTTTTCTGTCGTGAGCAGAAAAAAACTAAACGAGCTTGACGACGCTACTTTGGCTGATTTTGTTAGAAAAGGTTATGTAAGCCTTATAGATGCGCACATTAGAAGCTTAACGAATTTGGAAAATTTGGCGGGTAGAATTTTAGAAAACGAAAGTAAAAAAGAAAATGAAAGTAAATGAACTAAAGGAGAGTATTAAAAAATCCAAACACGCTATGATATATGCTGGAATTTTCAGCATGTTCATAAACGTTTTGATGCTAACTTCTCCTCTATATATGTTACAACTTTACGGTAGGGTCGTAACGTCAAGAAGCCTTGATACGTTATTTTTCCTTACTCTGATAGTTATATTCTTATATCTATGTATGATGTTTTTCGAAATTTTACGTTCGAGAATTTTGGTAGTTTTTTCAAACCAGATAGATTTGAGGCTGTCCGAGAGAGTGTATGACGCGATTTTTAAGCTCTCGGCTAGGCAGCCCGGCAGAGTATCTTCTCAGCCGATGAGAGATCTAAATACCATAAAACAATATCTCAGCACCAACGGCGTGTTTGCGTTTCTTGACGCGCCGTGGCTACCTTTTTATATATTGATACTGTTTTTCTTCCACCCGTATTTTGGATATTTTAGTATCGCGGCTGCGATCGTTTTGTTTATTCTGGCTCTTTTAAACGAAGGCGCGACTAAAGACGGACTAAAAAGGTCAAATGATGCTTTTGGCGCCGAGACTCGCTTTGTCGATCTAAATTTGAGAAATTCCGAAGTCATCCAAGCCATGGGTATGAACGGAAATTTAAAGAAAATTTGGCACAAAAAGCATAATGAATTTCTAGAAGCTCACTCCGAGTCTAGCGTAAAAGCCGGGATGTATGCAAATATCAGTAAGGTATTTCGCGTCGTTTCCCAGTCGCTTATGCTGGGCCTTGGCGCGTATCTGGTCGTCTTGCAGGAAGTGAATCCGGGCATGATGATCGCAGGCTCTATTATCATGGGTCGCGCGCTAGCTCCGCTTGATATATTGATCTCAAGCTGGAAAAGCTATAAGAACACCAAAGAGAGCTATGCTAGACTTTCGCAGTTTTTAGAGGATTTCCCAGCCGACAATGAAAAGCTTAAGCTTCCAGATCCAAAAGGCGATATTTTCCTAGAAACCATAAGCCTAGTACCGCCTCATGGCAAAGCGCCTACTTTGATGGGCATAAATTTCGAGCTTAAAAGCGGAGATATGTGCGCGATTATCGGTCCGAGCGCTGCTGGTAAAAGCTCGCTAGCTAGAGCGATGCTAGGCGTGTGGCCTGTATTTCACGGCGTAGTGCGCGTGGACGGAGCCGATATCACTCAGTACAACAGCGACCATTTGGGTCAGTTTGTGGGGTATTTGCCACAAGACGTCGAGCTTTTTGAAGGAAATATCGCGGAAAATATCGCGAGATTCGGCGAACTGGATAGCGAGGCGATCGTACGGGCTGCGAAGCTAGCCAACGTTCATGATATGATATTAAATTTACCGGACGGATATGAAACCAAAATAGGCATAGGCGGAGCCAGCTTAAGCGGCGGACAACGCCAAAGAGTCGCTCTTGCCAGAGCGCTTTATAAAGAGCCTAAAATAATCGTACTGGACGAGCCGAACGCTAGCTTGGACGAAGAGGGCGAAAGAGCGCTATTTGCCGCTCTTGCGTCGATGAAAGGTAAGGCGACTATAGTGTTAATAACGCACAAGCTAAATATCTTAAATTTAGTTGATAAAATCGCCGTTTTAAATGCTGGAAGATTGATGTATTTTGGCGCCAGAGATGCGGTATTGGCTGAGCTCGGCAAGGCAAATGCGCAACAACCGCAGGTCGCAGAACAACAAAAAAGGCGTAGCATAAGCCTAGAAGATGCGGAGGGCTAAGATGATACTTAAAAATGAAAAAGGCACCGTAAATTTTGGGTTGTTCGTTATATTTTTGCTAGTCGGAGTTTTTGGAATTTGGCTCGGCATGGCGCCTCTTAATAGCGCTGCCGTAGCCGTCGGTAAAATAGGCGTAGTTAGTAACAAAAAAATCATCCAACACCTTGAGGGTGGCGTCGTAGATAAAATTTTCGTTAAAGACGGAGATATGGTCAAAGAGGGCGCTCCGTTAGTCGAGATAAAAAACGTTGCTTTGCAAAGCGAGATGAGCGTAGTTAGAGCAGAATTTTTAAGAACCAGCGTCATAGTTTCTAGATTGGAAGCCCAAAAAGACGATGCGACGGAAGTCAAATTTAGCGACGAAATAAAGCAAATCGAGGGCTATAAAGAGGCTATAGACGGGCAGTTGAGTATATTTAATGCGCAAAAAAAGCTTTTGGATGAAGAAAAATCCATCCTAAAGCAACGAATAAAACAGCTTGAAAATCAAATCAAAGGCGCAAATGCGATAGTAAGCGCCAAACAAGACCGCATAAAGTCTTTGAACGAAGAGATTAAAGAGTGGGAAAGGCTATTTAAGGAGCAGTTGGCCGACAAAGTCAGGCTACGCGACTTAAATAGAGAAAAAACGGCGGTCGAGGGTGAAATAGCTGCGGGCAAGGCCGAGATAGCAAGACTAAACGTCCAAGTTACCGAGACGCAAGCTCAAATTATATTAAGAGATAGAACGTTTAAAGAGGATGTATTAAAAAAGCTTGAAGACGCTAAAACTCGTCTTGTGGATCTTCAACAACGCTATAATGCTTTAAAAGATCAATCCGACCGCACTATAGTAAAATCTCCGGTTGAGGGTAGCGTCGTAGAACTAGCCTTCCATACTATCGGAGGCGTAATAAGGCCGGGCGAGAGAATAATGAGCATAGTGCCGGACGAGACCGACTATGTCGTAGAGGCTAGACTAAACGTAGTAGATATCGATACGGTGCATGTGGGGCAGCTTGCCGATATTAGATTTAGCGCATTTCAGCACAGGCCGAGCTTCGTCATGGAAGGTAAAGTAACGTACGTATCGGCCGATAGTATTCAGGATAATGCAGGTCACTCGTTTTACGATATTAAAGCCGAGCTTACCGAAGAGGGCATGAAAGAGTTTAAAAGAAACGACTTTTTTATAGTTCCCGGAATGCCGGTCGAAGTAATGATCAAAACCGGCGATAGGACGATGCTTGAGTATGTCTTAAAGCCGTTTATAGATATGTTTAAAAGGGCGTTCAATGAAGACTAAAATTTTACTTTCGGCCTTGTTGGCTTCAAATTTAGCTTTTGCTCAAAGCGTTAGCCTTTCTCAGGCATACGAAATGGCGCTTGAAAACAATAATGAACTTAAAATGACCATGTATAATAGTATAGCCTCTCAAGAGAGGCTATCTCAAGCTACGGCCATGTTTTTGCCGACCATTAACGCCGAAGCTGCATATGTCGGCGAAAAATACGACAGAATGGATAGGCGAAGAGTATCAAAAATAAATGAAAGCTATAAAAAAGTAGGCGTTAGCCTTAGTCAGAGCGTATTTAGGCCGGCAATCTGGTATCAAAGAAATCAAGAAGAGATCAGGGTGCGCGGCAACGAGCTGATGTATGAAAATACCAAACAAGAACTGGCAAAAAGGGTCGTGGAGGCATATTTTAACTATACTTTCGCATCAGAGACGCTAGCTCTTGCTCAGAGCTACGAGGAAGCCAACCGAGCCAAATACAACCAAATGCAGAAGTCTTTGGAATTCGGGCTGGTAAATAAAATGGATATGCTTGAATCTAAGGTTAGATTAGACGAGGCGTTGCTGGGCGTAAACAAAGCTAAGCTAAATATCGAAGTAGCAAAGCTAGAGCTAGTAAAGCTAGTCGGGCAAGAGATCGAGGTGAAGGATAGCTTTTCAAACATCGATACCGAATTTTTCAAAAAAGTAAATTTGTCGAATTTTAGCGACGTAGCAAGAAATTTTAAATTTCAAGACAGCGTTTTGGCCGTCGAAATCTCAGAACAAGAATACAAAAAGAGAAAAAGCGAGCATCTCCCTACGCTTGATTTTAGCATCAGCTATGCAAATTTGTATTACATAGACAATAACTATTCGGGCGACAGAAGAAGAAAGCTGGATACTATGTTGCGATTTACTCTGCCTTTATATACGGGCGGTGCGACCAGCTCAAGAGTAGAGGAGGGTAAACTACTAAGACTAGCTAGCATCGAACAACAAAAAGATATTCAAAAAGAGATAGAGATCAGCCAAAAAAGAGCGATAAATAACTATCTTAATTATATCGACGAATGCGAGTTAATGAAGCGCTCTTTGGAAAATGCGGAGCTTTATGTAAAATCAATAGAAAGAGGCTACGAAGAGGGCTTGAAAGATGCGGTAAATTTGTTTGATGCTCGCGCTAGAGTTTTTAAAACCAGAAACGAAGCACTAACGGCATCTTATAATTTGGTCCTCGCATATTTGGAAATCCAGTGGCTTAATTCTAATATATCGGTTGATATGATGCGGGACTTGCAAAGAGCGTTTAAGTAAAATTTATTTTTTAAATTTTTACGTTTTAAGTGATTTTTTATGCTATAATTAGCAACAGTATTCTGTAAAGATACCCAAAAACTCAAGAAACACACTAAAAAGGAGTCCTTAATGGCAGTAACACAAGCACAAGTTGCACAGCTTTACGTAGCGTTATTTAATCGTGCCCCTGAAGGCGCGGGCTTTAACGCATGGGTAAGCGCAGGAGCAACTAAAACTCAAGCGCAGATAGCTAATGATATGCTAAAATCGGATGCGGCTATAGCGTATTACGGTGGTAGCATAGATCAAGATAGAGACTTTGTAGAGATGGTCTACAAGAATATCTTGGGCAAAGATTATTCTCAAGACCCTGACGGCATTAATGCCTGGGTAAAACACCTTCAACTCGGAAACTCAAGAGGCGATATGCTCGTAAAACTTTTTGACGTAGCTACTTCTGCAATAGCCAAAGCAGCAGATCCTGTAGCGGCAAAAGTATTTGAGAATAAGACCGAAATTTCTAAATATATGGCGGAGAAAATTTCAAATATCAGTCAAAACGGTACGGGCGATTACAACTATACGCCATTCCAAGAGATAATTAGAACTACAAATTCTACAAATTTGGCTGAGCAAAAAGTCAAGGTAGACGAGATGGCAAATGCTGATTTCCATACGCTTACTACTTCAGCGGATACTATTAATGGTACAGCTAAAACTGATGTCATAAAAGCTGTCGCAAGCTCTGTATTTTCCGAAAATACTCTTAATCCTGAGGACAAAATTGACGGTAGCACAGGAAACGACACTCTAAGCGTTACTATGAATACAAATTTTAATGGGTTTACTACTGGTGAGCTAAAAAATGTAGAAAATTTAAACCTAATAAACAATGGCGGAGCGCTTAAGGAGTTTAACGCTAACGGTGTTACTGGTCTTAAGAGTGCCAAACTTGACGGAAATAATGCAGTCAGGGTTATTAACTTGGCTAATATTATCGATTTAAGCGTTGCCGACCTTAGAAATGACTACATAACGCTAACATACCAGTCTAGTACCGTATCTGGCAACACTGATGAGCAAAATTTAACTCTCGATAATGTAGGCGCAAGTACTCCTATCGGTATGCTATCAAATTCTATTTCCACTACATTTAGCGGCATAGAGACTTTGAATATCAAGACTCAAGGTAGAGCAAGTTATATTAAAGATGTAAATACTGAAAACGTTAAGGTTTCTGGTGACGCAAGTCTGGATGTTGCCGTTGCTGCAAATACTAAAAGTTTTGATGCTTCTGAATTGAAGGCCAAGTTGCTTGCTGATTTGGTTAAATCAAAATCAGTGTTGGAAAATATAAAAGGCGGTAGCGCTGACGATACTATTAAAGCAGACATTGATGCAAGCGCTATTGGTGTTTTGCGTGTTGACGGCGGAAAAGGCTACGATACTTTAGAATTTGATAACCTAACTGGCGGTCTTGATACTGCAAGAAAGCTTGTTACGTCTTCTGTCGAGCATCTGATATTTAAAAATGCTACAGTTACCAACCCTCTTAACCCGGCTGTTGTTGACTTGGAAAAATCGCCTGATGTAGTTAGACTGACTATAGGTCTAAAAGATACTCAAGCTCCTAATACAAAAGTAAATATTATAAATTCTAAGGTAGATACTTTAGACTATATAACAAATACTAAAAGTGGCAACCTTATTACAATAGATTCTACTGCCCTAAAAACTATCAATTATGTTAATGACAACCCGTATGATACACAACTGGGAAGCATTAATGCTGCAGAAGCCACAAGCCTTAATGTTAACTTAAAAGGTATTATGTCAGGAAACGCAAAAGTTACTGCCAATAAAGCTACGTCTATAAATCTTAACATAGACTCTTTAGATGTTGTTTCTAAAGGCCTTAGCTTTGAGGCTGAAAAAGCAACTACCATGAAAATTGTGAGCGTTCAAAAAGACAGCGTATTTAAAGCTACTGACAATAACATGAAAGCGTTGCAAAATCTTGATATTACCACGGCTGGTAGATTTGATTTCACAGGCGACCCTGAGAAACTTGAGTCGCTTTCTACTATTAATCTAAAAGGAACGTCCGAAAAATCATCAGCTACCGTAGTTGCTGGCACTGCTTTATCTATCCAGGATATAAACTTGACGGCAGATCATTTGCAGGCTACTATGGAAAAACAAGGATACCAATCTCTAAACGCTACTTTAAATACGCAAGGTACAATTAATGCGTTTTTAAACAACAACACTCAAGGCGAAGTAAAATTTGATATCGAGCATGCGGGATCTGTAAATATTGTTAACAATAGCGTTAATATTCAAAAATTTATATTAGTCGGCGGTGGAAATATTGAAACTTTCGTAAAAGATAGTTTTGTTATCAAGGGCGGTACTGCGCATCAAACGGAGCTTGGCAATATTTATGCAGATAAAATGAATGTAGATTTTGGCCAAACTCTTGGACTAACCCACTTGCGAGGAATTTTAACAGCAAACGATATTACCCTTAAAATTTCACAAATAACAGGAGCAAATGGCAATATACAAGTTGCAATGGCTGGGGCTAGAAATTTTAAAGCGGATATAGAAGGTTCCGTAAAAGGCGATAAACTTGATATCACCTACAGTAACCACGCTACTCTTAATACTGTTGAAAACATTAAAGTTTCGGGCGATTTGGGCGCAGGCTATGATATTTATAGTTTAAATACTGCAAATACTACCAATACGGTAAGGACTATCGACTTAAGCGGACTTAAAAATGTTGAAAAAGGTACCATAACCCTAGAAAACTCCAACACAAATTTATTATCGCTAAAAGCCACTGGCGGAGATGACAAGGTTACGCTTATTGACAATATGCTTATCGGAAATGTTGCAAACAATGTTGATATTGACCTTGGCGCAGGCGACGACGAGATTATAACAAAAGATCTAGTTGCCAACAAAACTGTTACTATAAACGGCGGTGCAGGAAATGATTTGTTTGATGTTAGGGGCTCCAAGACCGATGTGGATGCTAGCAAATATATTGTCGTAGGTGATGCTTCTGGCGGCGATAAGATTAAATTCGATGCCTTAAACCAATCTTCTGGTTTTGAGAGAGTAGAAGATAGCGTAGTAAAAGATGCTACGACGCTTAAAGAGGCGATTAATCTTGCAATAGCAAGCAACCAATCCGCTTCTCCAATTTTGAATAAAGTATTCTATTTTACGTATGCTGGAGATACGTATGTCGTTCATAACGCAACATCAACTGCCGTAGGCACGCCGGACACTCTAACCGCTGCCGATACGGTTGTTAAACTAGCTGGTGTACGATCAGATGACCTTATTCTTACTGCAGACTATACGGAAGGCACATTGAATATCAACTAATCCTATTTTTTCCCCGATGTTGCAGTCGGGGGAAAGTCTGCATGATCCTTTTTATTTCAATTTAATTCAAAGTTATTCACATTTTAAAATTTGGTCAAAAACATTTTTTGACCAAATTATAATTTAATAGTAAGTCTATTTTCTTTAAAATTCTGTATTTTATTTTGCATAAATAAATTTTTGCTCTCCTAATATTCTATAAATAAATTTTCTTAAACAAATTTTATTTTTTTGTGCTATAATTAGCAACAGTATTCTGTAAAGATACCCAAAAACTCAAGAAACACACTAAAAAGGAGTCCTCAATGGCAGTAACACAAGCGCAAGTAGCACAGCTTTACGTAGCGTTATTTAACCGCGCACCCGAAGGCGCAGGCTTTAACGCGTGGGTAAACGCGGGAGCAAACAGTACGATAGCTAAGATGGCTAACGACATGCTATCTTCTCCGGCGGCACTAGCCTATTTTAACGGCAGCATAGATCACGATAGAGATTTCGTGGAGATGCTCTATAAAAATATCTTAGGTAAAGATTATTCTCAAGATCCGGACGGTATTAACGCCTGGGTAAAACACATTCAACTAGGTAACTCCAGAGGAGATACGGTAGCTAAGTTATTTGAAGTAGCTACTTCTGCTATAGCAAAAGCGGCAGACCCGGTAGCCGCTAAGGTATTTGAAAATAAAACAGCCATCTCTCAGTATATGGCCGAGAAGATAGCAGATATTCCGGCCGATCAAACCGGAGCGTACGACTACTCTTTATTCCAAGATATAATAGCGACTACTAATAATACCAACCTAGACGAGCAAAAAGCAAAAATAGACGCTCTTATAGCTCCTACTATCCACAATCTTTCAGCAGACGCTAACGACGTAAGCGGAACAGGCAAATCAGACGTATTTAACGGAGCCGTATCTGCTACCGTAGGACAAACTACGTTTAAAGCTACCGATAAGCTAGACGGCAAAGGCGGAAACGATACTTTAAATTTAGATCTATACACTAACTTCTACGGAATGACTAACGGAACCGGAGAGGTTAAAAATATAGAGAATCTAAATTTGACCAACAAGACCAACGGCGATTTAAGATTTGACACTAAATATATCCACAACCTAGAAACCATCACCTTAAACGGCGAGAATAAGGTAGACGTTATTAACCCGGAGAACAAAGTAAAACTTTTAGTCAACGATCTAAAACTAAGCGGAAACGGCGATACGGGAAGATTAAATCTAATCTATAATACCGACGTACTAGCCGGAAGCAACGATAACCAGGAAATCGTCGTAAATAATGTAAACATGGATAAAGACGCTAGAATAAACATAACTACCGTTAACGGAGACCATATAGAAGCTCTAACCATTAACGCCGTAGGAGGAGCTAGCAAGCTAACTAATTTTACATCAAATACGATTAGACAACCGGATCAAGTTGCAAGCATAAAGACTATGCATATAAAAGGAACGGCTGATCTAACGGTAGATACTACGAGCGGACTATATAGCTTTGACGCTACCGAATATAAAGGCAATAAACTAATTGCAAACGTAAAAGCCAACGGATACGTTCAAAGCATAAAAGGCAGCGGACAAGACGACTTGTTTAACGTAACCGGAGCCAGCGGAAGAATCATACCTATCGACGGAGGAGCCGGCAAGGATACGGTAAACTTCATAGACGCTATAAACGGAAACCAGCACGTAGAGATGACGGGAGTGGAAGTACTAAATATCAACACCAACGCTTCAGTACTAGACTTTACAAGAGCGCAAGAGATAACCGAGCTTGGTATTAACGGAACTAGCGCTACCGTAAATATACTTAACTCTAAGATAGCAAAAGTAAACGCAAAAGCTACCAACTCTACAAACGTAACTATAAACAATAGTACCGATATAAGAGATTTCGTTATAGAAAAAGGTAACGGCAGCATAACCGCAAACGGAACCGAAAAGCTAAACGTAAAAGTAGCCAACGCTAGCGACGTACCTGCAAGTCAAGGCACTACTAGTGCAAGCGTAGTCTCAAATACCGTAAAAGAGCTAGACTTTACCCTAGAAAATACTACGGCTAACGGTAGTACTTTTTATCAAGATATAAACAGCGTATTTGCTCTTGAAACGCTAAACGTAGTAAATAAGACCGATAAAGATATAACGGCTAGTATTACGGCGTTAAACGCTTCGGGAAGCCACGATACGAATGCCTACAACCTAAAGACTCTAAACGTAGAGACAAAGGGAGACTATACTATAAACAATAAGCTAAGCGGCATCAGTAAAATCAATCTAAAAGGTACAGGCGACGACACTAGCGTAACTCTTAGAGCAGTAGGCGATAAGACCTATCTTCCGGTTCCTCTTCAAGGCGTTCAAGATATTTCTTTAAAAGCCGAAGGATTAAAGAATTTAAGCGTAGCTGCAAACGATAAAATATATACCACTAGAGACGTAAGCCTAATATCTACTACGGATAAAGAGGACTCTACGGTAACGTACGGATTTATTGGCCTTCTTGATAATAATACCCCAACTAACACATATCAGGTTAATAATGTAACCATAAATGCTAACGGACAAAAAACATTGGATGTAACTTCTATTAATGCTGCAGGCGATGTAAATTTAACAACGCACTTTACACAGGGCGGGTCTAAGGCTACTTATGGTGCCAATAGTAATGCTTATACTATAGGCAGAAACGTAACCATAAATCATACCTCAGATAGTAGCGTAACGGACGGTGAAGTATTTGTTAGAAACCTTTTGAAAGCAAACAAAGACCTGAATGTAACTGCTAGCGGATATAAGAGTTTGAAGCTTGGCGAAACTACTAATGATATACAAGTTGCCGGCTCGGCCACTATTAAGACTACAGCTACAGTTGCACAAAGCACTACTAATATCCAGGGTGTAATCGGAACAACAAAAGGCCTGACGGTAAATGCAAATGCAGCTTATGGTATAACAGATGCTGTTTTAACATATGGAAATTTGACTGCCAATGCAAAAGATATCAATGTGACTGTATCTAACCAAAAATCCGTAACTATAGGTAACGTATCTGCAAACGGAGCTACGGCTGCTACTAGAGGCGATGTAAATATTACAACCAATACAAACATACAAGATGCTAGTGTTCAAGTGGGCAGTGTATCCTCATTAAATAAAGACGTTACTTTGAAATTTGCCGGTCAGGAAACATTAAATGTAGGTGCGGTGACTGCTGCCGATAACTCTAGCGGCGTTAAAAATTTCGGTAAAGTAAATATTGATGTTACTACTGGCGATAATGATGCTACAGCAACATTTGGGGCTATAAGTGGCGTTAGCGTAAATTTAAACGTAAATAACCTAAAATCATTGAGCGTACAAAGTGCAACTGCAACCGATGGCGACGTAATGATAAATACTGGAACAAATACATACCTAGAAACGGCATCTTTTGGGTTCGTAAGCGGTAAAAACGTAACTATGGAAGTTTCAAACGTAACTGCGCCAATAACCGGCGTCACAACTGTAAATGTCCAAAACAATCTAACGATAAATGGATATGCAGGAGATGACGTAAGTCAATTTGCAATTACTCTTCAAACACCTGTGGATACCACAGCGAAGGATTTTGTGGCAAATTTAACTAACGTTAAAGGAACTATAAATGCAGTTGGTGGTAACTCCGTCATAGAGACCATGACTATAAAAGGTAGTATAACCAACCCTTCTAGCTTGAAAAGCGCTGGTCAAAATTCAGATTTGCAAGTAGACGCGTCTAATTTAACTGCATTAAAATCTATTGATCTAAGTGGTTACACAAACGGTAGCGGAAAAGTTGAGCTAACTACATCAGTAGCAAGCACGGATCTAACTGCAATCAAAGGCGCAACTACTGCAACCCAAATGAATATATATTCTACTGGCTTAAAAACTGTAGAGGGCGGTGCAGGCAACGATAAGGTGGTGTTTTACGCTGCTCAAACTAAGGATATCAAAGTAAGCCTAGGTGCTGGCGATGACGATTTTGTATTTGACGGTACTGCAGCCCTAACTGCTAATAAGAAATTTGAAATCAGCGGTGGAGCCGGCAACGATACGTTTGACTTGTCTGCTGTAAAAACTGATGCTACTGCTAGCAAATACACAACTATCACCGATATCAACAGGGGTGATAAGATTAAGCTAGGAGCAACTACTGCTTTTGAAAAATATACTGCTACGGATCTAGATAGTGAAGTTAGCCTATCGGCTGCTGCAAATAAAGTGTTGACCCATAGCAATGCTAATGTTGCAAATAAAGTTTGGGCTTTCGTATATAAAAACGACACCTATTTGGTAAACGATAGCGATGGTAATAGTAGTGCATTAAATGCTAACGATAATCTTGTTAAACTTGCAGGATTGTCGCATTTTGATAGGTTTGATGCCTCTTTGGACTCAGGCATGCTAACCGTAACAAATACTAATTTTTAAAAAGCAAAAATTCGGCGGTTTTAATATCGCCGAATTTTTATTCAAAATTTGATATCTTTGATCTATTATTTTATAAATCGAAGTCGCCTCTCTCTAAAACTTTTTTAAAATACTTAAACAAATTTTATTCCTTTTAATTTTTTTATGCTATAATTAGCAATAGTATTCTGTAAAGATACCCAAAAACTCAAGAAACACACTAAAAAGGAGTCCTTAATGGCAGTAACACAAGCACAAGTTGCACAGCTTTACGTAGCGTTATTTAATCGTGCGGCAGAAGGAGAAGGCCTTAGAAACTGGATGGCCGACGGCGTCAACAAAACTATGGCGCAAGTTGCCGACACTATGCTTCAAGCCCCTGCAGTAAAAACGTATTTTAACGGCGCTATCGACAATGATAGAGATTTTGTAGAGATGATTTATAAAAACATCTTAGGCAAAGACTATACTCAGGATCCAAACGGTATAGACTCATGGGTTCTTCACCTACAACTAGGCCACACTAGAGGCGAAACGCTAGTTAAATTATTTGAAGTAGCGCAGTCTGATATAGCAAGAGCCGCAGACCCTGTAGCTGCTAAAGTATTTGAAAACAAGATAGCTATATCTGAATACGTTTCTCAAAGAATAGGCAACGTAGATAAAGACGAAGAAGGCAACTATAACTATACTCTATTCAAGCAAATCATCAGCGAGACAAACGCCAACAACCTAGCTCACCAAAAAAGACTAGTTGATGACGCCGTAAAAGTAAATTTTACTACAAACGTAGACGATATCAAAGGTAATAATAGCGATAATATTTTTGAAACCGTTGTAAGCGGCTTTATGGGTAAAAATACTTTCCAGGCAGCAGACAAGCTTGACGGTCAAGGCGGTAACGATACATTGAAAGTATCACTTGATACGAACTTTACAGGCCTAACTACCGGTAGTGTTAAAAATATCGAAAATCTTGAAATTACAAACACTTCAAATGCTGTTAGATATTTCAATATGAACAACATGGAAGATGTTCAAAACGTAGTTATGATAGGCGACTATGCTTCAAGACTAACAAATGAAGCAAAAATCGTAACCTTGTCTGCCAACGATATCAAAAGAGGCGAGATAGCGATAGTGTACAACCCAAGCACCGTTGCCGGCTCAAACGACTCTCAAGAGCTAGTACTAGAAAACGTAGGTAATAAAACGGACGATCTAGTTTCAAACCCTGCTTACAATTACTATAAAAATCACGTAGGCGTTAAATTTGACGGTATTGAAAATCTAAACATCACCACAAGAACCCAAGAGAGCTATATCAAAGATGTAAATAATAAAAACATAACCGTGAAAGGAAATGTAAATTTAGACATTAACACCGGTGCAGACGTGGAGAGCTTAGATGCTTCAGGCTTTACCGGAAATTTGACGGCCGGACTAAAAACTTCTACTCAGCTAAAGAGCGTAAAAGGCGGTAGCGGTAAGGATCTATTTAAATTTAACGGTATAGCAGGAGCAAATCCTGATCTAGTCATAGACGGTGGCGCTAACGATGATAGCATAGAGTTTGAGGACCTGTCTGGAACTAGAAGATTAAACTCAAGCAACGTAGAAAACGTAACATTTGTAAAGGACAACAATGGCACTATAGACCTAGCTAATGCCCAAGACGTGAAGTCTGTAACGGTCGTAGAGAATAATAACACCGTAAATGTTACAAATTCAGCGATCACTACTTTAAACATTGACACTGATTATGTAGAGAATACAAGGGTAAACGTAACTACAGCTACTTTAGATACTATAAATTTCACCGATCGCGACTTGAGTACTTACCGTGTGCCAAATTTTGCGACTACAAAGCAAATAGTTGCCAATAGCGCTACCAAGCTTACTATGAACATAGACAAATACTCAAATGTGAGCGACTTGGGCGGCGGTGAGCAGTCTTTGGAGGCTACTAGCTTAAAGACTCTAAACATGAACATAGAAAAATCAGCAGACAAGACCAAGTATAGCGTCGATAGCTTTAGACTAATCGATACAGCATCTCTCGAGACTATAAACTATGTAAATGAGGGTAAGGATTTTGAACTACGAGTAAACAATACGCTCCAAGCACTTGATAAACTAGCCACATTAAACGTAAAAACTGCTTCTAGCTTTAACATAAAAGATTTGAACACAAGCAACGAGGCTCATTTGAGAAATATCTCCGAAATCAGTCTTCAAGGTATTATCAAATCTGACGATACAACTGACTCTGATGTTGTTTTGGGTAACTTGGGTCACAACAGCTCGCTTCACGGCATAAATTTGACAGCCAAACAGCTCGGTGTCCTAACTGTAGGTAACGTAATAACCAATACTCAAATAAACGCTAGATTTAACGTAAATTTAGAAGATATTAGAGACAATGCAACTATTGGCAATATAAAATCAGGTAATACTGTAATAATCGCCAAAACTTTAGCAAAAGACCTAACTATAGGCAATATGGATGCCGATACTATCGCTACAGAGAGTACCGATAACGTGAGAATGGCTATATTTGACGTCGAAGGAGGAGTAGATATAGGAAACATCGTAAACCTAAGCTCTCTTGACGGCGACTATAGAAATATCAAAAAGGCATTTGATTTGGGAGATATCTCGAATTCAAAGGAAAAATCCGCAATATTGCTAAATTTCTTGAATATGAAAGATAGCGTAACCGTCGGTAGTACTGGTATAGAGGCTAGCGAAATAAAAATCGTAGCGAAAAATGTAGAAAAAACTTTTAAAGTAGTAGATATTGATCTAATGGCAACCCCTACCAACGGTAAAGCTCATGAGGCCAATCTATCGCTAGATGGCATCAAAGATGCCGTAACTATAGGCAACATCTCAAATCTAAATTCGCTAAACGGCGACTTTAAAAATTTGGGCGATAAGATTAATATCGGCAACATCAGCGGAACCCAGATAGACTCTACCGCTACGCTTAAATTTACTAATGTAAAAGATTCCGTGACCGTAGGTACTTTTGGCAATGGCGACCAAAACGAAGGCACTACATATACAGTAACAGCCGATAAACTAGCAAAAGAGTTAAATGTAGGTGCTATAGCTATAAAAGAGTCACCAAACTTCTATGACATTCATAAGAGTGCGGTAAACATTACCTCTGGTGTAACAGAAGGCATAGTAAACATAGGCAATATCGACACCGGCGCAGACTCAAAGGTAACGGTAGATCTAAGCAAATCTCTACAAGCTAACACCATAGGAAATATCAAGGGTGGTGAGATCGTTTATAAAAGCTCTGCTATAACAGCCAGCGCAGCTGTAACCTTAGAGGCGGCTTCAAAAGATAAGATAAACGTAGACTCGAAGATAGATGTAACCGGCTCTGTTGGACAAGATGAATTTGTGTTTAAATCAACTGCGGATGCTAAAACATTTACGGTAACCGGAACCCTAGGCGATGGCGAGGATAAATATACTCTTGATCTAGTCGCTTCAAATAATCTAAAAACAGTAAATTTGGGTGGACTAAAAGGCGTTGAGCACGGCATTATCGACTTAACAACCATAATGACCGTAAACAAGAAATCTCTAAGCTTGGTAGCAACGGACGGTAAAGATGAGATCACTGTCGGTGCGATAACAGTTGCAGGCACTACGGAAAAACCTAACGTAGTTACTATTGATGGCGGTAGAGGCGTAGATACATTTAAGTTAGATGCCGCAGTAACTGACGCAAATGCCAGCAAATACGTATCTCTAGTCAATATCGAAAAAGGCGACAAGATAGAGCTAGGTACTGTAAGCGAGTGGGCTAAATATACAGCTACGGATCTAAATGCGGAAGATACACTAAAAGATGCTGTAAATAAAGTCTTGACTGATGCTGCTGCTACTGTAACTAATAAGGTATGGGCATTTACTTATAAAAATGATACATACTTAGTAAAAGATGCTGATGGTGCAAGGACGGCTCTTACGGCTAGCGACAATCTAGTAAAACTAGCGGGCCAAAATATCGAAGACCTAAATCCGTTCTTGGATAGCGGAACATTCACGATCTAAGCCGGCTTTAATGCAGTATAACCTGCAGTTAAATTTAACTGCAGGTTAATCTTTATAAAATTTTTACACTTTTTCTTCATTTGAATTTTTAAATTTGTCTATCCATTTTCTCTTTTCCAGTATTTTTATGCTATAATTAGCAATAGTATTCTGTAAAGATACCCAAAAACTCAAGAAACACACTAAAAAGGAGTCCTTAATGGCAGTAACACAAGCACAAGTTGCACAGCTTTACGTAGCGTTATTTAATCGTGCCCCTGAAGGCGCGGGCTTTAACGCATGGGTGGCGGCGGGAGCCAATAAAACCCAAGCTCAGCTAGCCCAGCTAATGCTAGAGTCCCCTGCGGCTTTGGCATACTATGGAAATACGATAGATAGCGATAGAGGCTACATCGAAACAATATATAAAAACATCCTGGGCAAAGACTATACTCAAGATCCAAACGGTATCGATTCGTGGGTTTTGCACCTTCAGCTAGGTCACAGTAGAGGTGAAACTCTAGTTAAATTATTTGAAGTTGCAACTTCCGACATCGCAAAAGCGGCAGATCCTGTGGCGGCTAAGATTTTTGAAAACAAGACTGCTATATCTGCTTACATGGCTGAAAAAATACCAAACATTCAAACCGATAGTTCAGGCAACTATGATTATGGAATATTCCAAGAAATTATTAGAACGACCACGGCTACAAATTTGGATGAACAGAAGGCTAAAATCGATGCTTTGGCAAATGCCACCGTACATACGCTAAACAACACGGCTGAAACACTGACCGGAAGTGCAGGCGTGGATATATATAGCGCGGTCGTTAGCTCATTTGCTGATAAAAATACCCTTGGCGTTGAAGACAAGATAGACGGCGGGGCCGGCAATGATATGTTGAATGTTAAAATCGACGATAGTTTCACTGGCTTTACAACCGGATATGCTAAAAATATTGAGGGACTAAATTTAGTCAATACTTCAAATAGCCAAAGAGTATTTAATGCAGATAAGGTAGAGGGCTTGCAGTCCGTGTCTACTCATGGTGCAAACGGCGTTAGAGTAACAAATCTATCTAATATAGTTGATCTAACGGTAATAGATCAAAAAGATTCAACTGAAGTTGGTATCGCCTATAATACTGATCTAGTAAAAGGCAATAATGACGCGCAAAATTTAATCCTAAACAATGTGGGCAGAGTTACTCCGGATACGGAAGCCGACAGCCACAAAAACTCTCTTAAGGTCAAATTTAACGGTATTGAGACCTTAAACATTACGACTAGAGAAAACGCTAGTTATATAAAAGAGGTGGAAAATAAATTTATCACGGTAAAAGGCGAGGCGGATTTAACTATATCCACCAAAGATAAAAACCCAGATGCTCCATTTAAAGACTTTGTGAATAGCCTTGATGCATCGGCGCTTATTGGAAATTTGACGGCTGATTTAACCGAGTCTGCTTACTACACTAGCATCAAAAGCGGTAACGGCAATGATACGATAAAAGTAGGAAAACTTGAGTCCAACTCTGTTTCTATAGACATGGGCGCTGGCAATGATACTCTTCAGATAGAAAAAGTGGACGCATTAAAGCAAATTAAATTAAAAGGCGTTGATAATATCGAAATCTTTGATAAAAATGATAACGTGAGCGCTCTAGACTTGACTGGACAAACTGATGTTAAGAGCCTAAAAGTGGGCCAGCTTGATCAAACATTAGTTGTTACAAGTTCTAGTATAACGACTGTAAATTTAACAGACAAAGTGGATGCAAAAGCTGCTAGCGCAGGAAACGGCCACGGTATACTGCATATAAACGACAAATTTGTTGACACCATTAACTATGCGATAGATAACGTGACTACGCCTCAAGATTTAATCGGTAAAGTAAGGGTTTCTGAGTCCAAAAATCTTACTGTAAATTTAGATAAATCGGTTAAAACTGTAAATGGTAACCTTACTGATAATGCAGCCAGCGTTATTGAGGCGCCAAAGGCTACTACAATTAATGTGAATGTAAATATGGTTGAAAATTCGGGCCTTTCTCTAAGAAATATTCACGAGCTTAAGACTATAAATCTAACCAACAATAATCCTAAGAAATTTACTTTCGATATCCACGAGGATGCAAGAGTGAAAACGCTAAACATAGCTACATTGGGTGCTCTTGATGTTTTAAATAATGGCCTCAAATATATATCTGAGATAAACGTAAAAGGGCTAGCCAATATGCCTGTAGCAAGCCTAGTCGAGCTTCACAATCTTGGCTCGATAGATTCTGAAAACGGCGTAAAACTAAACGTAAATGATCTTGTTACCGTTTATCAAGGCTCAAGCCACGTAACGGCTTTAAAGGTAGGAGACGTAACTACGAAAAAGACGACAAATGCCGGTGCAAATTTTAACTTTAAAAATGTCACAAACGATATCGAAGTAAATAAATTTGACGTAGGCGGCGAGATAACTTTCGTGGCTAATAAGATCGGTAACATCAAAATAGCAGACGAAATCAAGTCTAAAAATAGCGGCGCTACATTTGATATTAGCGACTCTAGATTTAATGTCGAAATAAGCAGCGGTAACGGCATAGACGTTAAAAATGATGTAAACTTTACAGCTAAAGACGTAACAGGCAAAGTATCTATCGCGAATATAAAAGCAGAGAACGTAAATATCAGCTTAACTAATATTAAGGGTCAAAATGAGACTAGCGCGGTCGGGATAGGAGATATAAACGGCAACTACGTCAAAAACGTAAACATTACGCTAAAAGACGTATTAAAAGATGTTAAAGTCGGTACTCTAGATCTAAAAAGCGCCGCCGTTATAGATGGCAAGATAAAAGTAAAAGAAAGCACGAGCATAAACATCGACGCTGGAAACACAAAGGGTATCGTTGATCTTGGCAACACAGGACCTGTAAGTGCCGATAGCGTAACGGTAGACCTAAGTAAAACTATAGGTGCAAATAAGTTTGCCAGTATCGTGGCAGATACTGTAGTCTATAAAGGCTCTACTCAAACTCCACTTTCAACAGATGTTAACATCACTATGAAGCAAGATATCAATTCAAAAGATTTCGTTGCCAATATTACTACGTCTGCTCAGGCTGATAAGTTGGTTGTAACTGCTGCTACAAAATTCTCGCTTGTTAATGGTTCT
The DNA here is from genome assembly GCF_900573985.1 of Campylobacter showae. Lineage (NCBI taxonomy): Bacteria > Pseudomonadati > Campylobacterota > Epsilonproteobacteria > Campylobacterales > Campylobacteraceae > Campylobacter > Campylobacter showae. The sequence continues at coordinate 611,694 of NZ_UWOK01000001.1, forward strand.
GAAAGAGTTGACGGTAATGATCTAAAAACAGCTACTATCTCGGGCGATATGGGTACAGACGCTACCGACGAGTACACGTTTGACGATACCAATGCTGAAAAGCTAACAAAAATTGACTTTAGCGGCTTAAAAAATGTAGAGAAAGGTACTATAACAAATACTGCAAGTAAAGTTATAGAGGACATAAAAGCTACCGACGGAGACGATACTATTACTCTAGCGGGCGATCAAAAAGCTGCAAAAATTTCAATCGATGCAGGCGAAGGCGAGAATACCATTAAGACAGGAACTTTCCTAACCCCAGGTCATGCCGACGCAGATCCAAAAGGTCAAAATATAACCATCAAAAGCGGTTCAGGCAACGATACATTCGATGTTAGTGCTTCGGTTATAGGCGCAGGTTTTGATAGTGCCAACGAGTCTCATACTAGACTTGTAACCATAGATAAGATAAATGTAGGCGATAAGATCAAATTTGCCGGCGGTACCACTGCTATAGAAAAAGTAACTCTAAATGCCAACGGAAACGCACAAGATAACTTCGCTCTTGCGGCTAAACTTGGCGGATTCTTTGATGGTCCTACTAACAACCAAGCCGGTAAGATATATGCTTATTCATATCTAAATGATACGTATTTGGTATACAACGCTGCTGCAGGTGATACTGACTTTGGCGCAGGCGACACTATCGTCAAACTATCGGGCGTAAATATTGCTAACCTTAACACAACAGTTAATGCTGGTGAGGTTACTATTAACGCATTCTGATTTCTCCTTCTTTTCGGCAGGTTTTTACCTGCCGAACTCCTTTTTTTCATAAAATTATTTTATATAAAAATCATTTTTAGCGATATATAATGTTTGCGATTGCGCATTGTCTTATTTTGTATTAAAAGCCTCAAATAAAGTCAGTAGAAAAAAGTAGTCAAAATGGGTGTTCCGGCCGCCTATGCGCGAATTCTGACCTTAGTGATTAAGATGTGAGCTTGCTTTAGCTATATAAAAATTTAAATGTTATATTTTGGTCAAGGTATTGCAAGATGTATAGATCTAAAGCATAGAGCGGAGTAGCTTTTCGATCTCTCCATTGCAAGGAACTATGCCATAGTTTTGTAGTTTTGCTGTATCGCAGACGAGTAGGGCGGGATCGTTTGCTCTGATAAATCGGGGATCGCTTTGCACCGCTATATCATGTCCGCTTAGGCAGCGTAAAATTTGTAAAATTTGCTCAATACTATAAGCCTTACCAGAGCCAATGTTAAAAATTTTATCGTTAGCTTCGAGTTTTAGTAGTTGCTCGTATATTCTCACAACATCGTTTATGTCGTTATATTCGCGCTTTGGCGTCAAATTTCCGAGTTTTATTGTATGAGCTTTATCTTTAAAATGTCGCACTATTTTTGGTATGAGGAAATTTTCGCTTTGTCCAGCACCTGTGTAGTTAAATGGGCGCGCGATGATAAAAGGCAGTCCGCTTCTGGCTATCTGCTCCTCCATGAAAATTTTACTTTCGGCATATATGCTTTGCGGATTTAGCGGAGAGTTTTCGCACATGGGCATATCTCCTCCGCCGTAGACGCTAGCCGAGCTTGCAAAGATCGCCTTTTCAAATTTAACGGAACCTAGAGCCTCTAGCAAATTTAGCGTGCCGATTTCATTTGCGTTTTTTATCTCGGCGGGATCGGCCATGGCAAAAGATACTGCTGCCAGGTGGATGATGTAGTCAAATTTTGCGCCAAAGGCGGCTTTTATGCTGTCTTTGTTAAGCAGATCAAGGCGCGTATGATTAGGCGCGCTAGGGCTCAGGGCGCTGCCTGAGACCTCGTAGCCGAGCGCACAAAGGTATCGCTCCAGATAGCGACCCGTAAAGCCCTCGATCCCCGTGATAAAAACTCGCTTAGAACTCAAATCCCGCCTCGATGCGCCTTAGATCGGATTTTATCATCATATCGCAAAGTCCCTTTAGATCAGTCTTTGCGCTCCAACCGAGCTTTTGCTTGGCTTTTGAGGCGTCGCCTATTAGCAGATCGACCTCCGCGGGTCTAAAAAATGCCGGATTTATCTTTACGATCACGTCGCCTTTGTCGTTTAGTCCGACTTCGTTTATGCCTTCGCCCTCGAATTTTATTCCGATATCTAGCGCTTCAAAGCTAAGCTTTACAAAATCCCTAACCGTGGTCGTTACTCCGGTAGCTAGTACGAAAGTATCGGGGGCCGGAGCTTGTAGCATTGCGTGCATACCTTCGACGTATTCTTTGGCATAGCCCCAGTCGCGCTTTGCGTCTAGGTTGCCTAGCTCCAAGGTCTTAGCCTTTTTTAGGGCGATTTTTGCGGCCGTATTCGTGATTTTTCTCGTGACGAACTCAAGCCCTCTTAGCGGACTTTCGTGATTAAATAAAATGCCGCTTGAGGCGAAAATACCATAGCTTTCTTGGTAATTTACCGTGATAAAATGCGCATAAAGCTTTGCCACTCCGTACGGCGAACGCGGATAAAAGGGCGTGGTTTCGCTTTGCGGGACGGCTTGGACTTTGCCAAACATCTCGGATGTGCTGGCTTGATAAAATTTGATGCTTTTATCGACCGTCTTTATCGCCTCTAGTATATTTAGCGCGCCGATGCCCGTAGCGTTTGCGGTGTGAAACGGCTCTTTAAAACTAACGCCCACGAAGCTTTGAGCGGCTAGGTTGTAAATTTCCTCGGGTCTTAGTTCATTAACGGCGCTTAGGATGTTAAATGGGTCGGTTAGCTCAAACTCCACCAAATGAAAATTTGGCTCGTTTAAAAGGCCTAGCTCGTTTAATCGCCAAAAATTCGGGCTCACCGCTCGCCTGTATCCGCCGTAGACCTCGTATCCTAGATCGATCAGATATCTAGCCAGATACGCGCCGTCTTGGCCTCCGACGCCCGTGATTATAGCTTTTTTCATTATTCTTCTCCGTTTTTTAAATGTCGCATAAAATTATGATCAGTATTTATGGCTTTAAAGATTCTTAAATAAAGACCGGCGATATTTTGCCAGCTGTTTTCTTCTAGCCATTTTATGCGCTTATCATAAATTTTACCATCTATTTCATTATTTTTTACTTTTTCTAGTTGTTCTAGGATATCCTCGTCGCTAAAACCATCCGCCGCTATCGTGATATTTTGCATCTCGCTAAAGATTCTTGACGGCGTAACTATAACGTTTTTACAAAGACTTAGAGAGACTCTGGCTGCTGCGCTACTACCCTCGTCGGTCTGTCCGTACGGCAATACGATCGCATCGCAACAACTTAGTTTTTCGTTTACAGTTTCTATCGGTAAAAAGCTCGTATGCCACTCTATTTTTTCGCTCAAATTTAGCTTTTCGCAAATCTTGCGGCATCTTTGTAGCTCCGCCTCGCCGTCCGCGCTTGCGACCGGACTGATTATCACTAGTTTTGCGTCTATATTTTGACTGAATTTCGCAAAAGCTTCTAGTAGCACAGGTAGGTTTTTATGCGCAAATAGCAGTCCTAAAAATCCTACCCTAAATTTGCCGTCCGCTTCTTTGCATTTGATTTGAGCGCTCGTTAAATTTTGCGTTCCGTGCGGCACTAGCGTGACGTTATCGGCAAGCCCGAGTAGTCTAAGCGTATTTAGATCGTCGATGCTGTGGACGAAAACTCGGTCGAATTCGTAAAGCGTATCGTGCCAGTTTTGCTGAGTTTGGTGCGGGTAGTTTAGGATTTGCTTAGTACTGTGAAGCGTGATAAAGCAAATTTTTCCCTGAGATTTTAGAGCGAGGACGTCTGATTTTAGCTTTTCGTCTATCTCGAAAAAGGTAAAATGATGTTGTAGCCAAATTATATTCGCATCCGTCTCAAGCCCCGATAGTAGCTTTTCGCGCTCTATTTCAAAGACTTTGATCTCGTCGTTTTCTTTACTTAAATTTGAATCCTTGGCGCGCTTTTGCTCGCTCCAAGTATAAATTTGCAAATCTGCGCCCGCCCGCGCAAGCTCGTCCGTTAGGTATTTTGAGTATTCGGCTATACCACAAACGGCGTTATACGTCGAAAAATAGGCTATTTTTAGCCCTACTGGCTCGTTTTTAAAGGACTTTAGATGCGAGATGCTCGAGATAAAATTTAGCGCGTTTTTCTCGCCAAACATCATTTCATCGACCTTCTGTTTTAGCGGTTCTATGTTTGGCGTGCGGTTTTGTAAAATTTGCTCGGCTACTTTGAGGATCTTTTCGCTTAGATCCTTGACGCTAGGCTCCGCCCAAAATGAATAATTTAGATTAAAATGCGTAACGGCCGGCGCAAATTTGTATCCGATAAACTCGCAGCTATCGTCCAGAAACTCGCACTGGCCGCTATAGTCGGTGGAGATAACCGGCTTTTTGTAGTGTACGCCTTCGATCGCGGGCATATTTAGTCCCTCGCCGCGCGTCGGTAGTACGACGATATCGCACTGCTCGTAGAGGTTCGCCACGTCAAGCGCGGTTAAATCTTCGTTTAGTATGACGCGGATTTTGCTTCTGTATTTTTTATCGACTAAAAGCTCGATTTGCTCGGTTACGCTGTTGTGCGGATTAGGGAAGCTTTTTATCGTTAGGCTTAGCTCAAATTTAGCTTTTTTGCAAGCTTCGTTAAAGGCTCGTAGTAGCACGTCGGCACCCTTTCTAGGTAGGCACGACGAGATGTGAAAGAGCTTTATCTCGCGCTTTTGTTCGCTATTTTCTTGCAAAACGCTTGGCTCGGGCGGCATTTTTAGCGGGATGTCGGCTACTTTTACGGGCGTATAGCAGCCGTTATCTATTAGGATTTTTTTGATAAAAAACGTCGAAACTAAAATGCCTCTATACTTGGCGTTTAAAATTTCGATCGTCCTAGGCGGGATACGCGACTCCTCCCAGAAAAATACCGCGATCTCAAAGCCGTAGCCTTCGCGCACGTCTTCGATTAGCGGGTAGTGGTGGTAGATCGCGACCTTGTCGTCGCTTCTGATTGCGGGTGCGTTTTTATCCGGCACTATGCTTCTTAGAGTTTCATACTCGTCTTTGGTTATCGCGATGTCTTCGATTTTATCGAAATAGTTTGCGTGATAGCAGATAACAAAGACGTTTTTTACTTTGTTTAGTAGTCTAAATATGATGTTTCTGTTTATCGCGGCTAGACTGTAGTGTCCGCTGATATTGCCGATTACCGTTAGCTCGCTAAAGTTTTCGTTAAATTTGAGATTTTTTAGCTCCAAATTTTGCTCGTACTCTTTTGAGTGCTTTAGTTCAAAAACGTTCGGCTCGAAAACGCCCTCTTGCGAGACGTAGATATCGTCCCTTATTTGCCCTTTGAGGCTAAAGATTCTCGCCCTAAGAGCCGGGAATTTATTTAAAAATATCTTGAGATTCTTTTTAAATTTAGGATTGTTATTTGCCGTCTTTTCGGTTAAATTTATACCGAATTTGAGTGCTTTTTTGAGATTATCTTTAGCTAAATTTTTACAAAATCTCAAAAACTTATATACCCAAATAAGCGGCTTTGCGACCCTTTTAAATTTGGCGACGAAAATTTTAAGATGCTCGATATCGTTTTTGATAACGGGAGCCTCGTTTTCTAGGACGTAGACTTTGTGGTTTAGCGCGAGATATTTGCCGAGTAGATTTTCTAGATCTTCGTGTAGGCGCGCATTTTCGTTTTGCAAATTTGCGATTTGATTTTTGCTTTCCATCAGCTCAAGCGAGCTTTTCCAAAGAGCCTCTTTTGTCTCCAAAGACTCCTTCCAAACATCGTTTTTTAGCTCGAGCATCTGAGTTTTATTTTCAAACGCCCCTACGTCGAACCTATCGGCTAACTCTTCAAAACTATAGCCGCTTTTAGCCGCGCTCAAAAACGCCTCGCGGGTTTTTTCGTCGCCGTTTTTAAGCCCCAAAACTGCGTAATCAAGCCCGACGCTGCTTAAAACGTCTCTTAACGTGACGTTTTGATTTTGCAAATCCTCGCTAAAGCTCAAATTTGAGTTTAGTCTCATCATAAAAGTATCGCTAAAGCCTTCAAATTTGCACAGATACTCAAGTAACATCGGTGGGATAGGCTTTACGTGCGTAACGTCTAAATAGAAAGTTAGCGTAGCGACGCGTAAATTTTCAGGATTTGGCGTTTCAAGTATCAAGATACCGCCGTCTTTTAGAACTCGGCGCGCTTGCTTTATTAGCTCGCAAAGCTCGCTAAACTCTAAATGCTCCACAAGCTGAAATGCGCTAACAAGCGCAAGACTTGAGTTTTCTAGCTCGCTTAAAAACTCTATCGCTCCTTGTTTTTTGGCCTCAAGATCGTTTTTCTCGCACTCTTTTATCATCTCCTCGCTAACGTCGCAACCGCGCGCGATAAAGCCGTTTTGTTTTAAAATTTCAAGCCACTCGCCTCTGCCGCAGCCTAGATCGACCGCCGCCGGCTTTTCGTTATTTTGCTTTAAAATTTGCAAAAACGGCTCATAAGCAAGCAGGCGTTTTTTGATCTCGCTCTTATCTCCCCTAAATTTATCCTCGAAACTTTTATAAAATTTATCCATTTATTCTCTTTACTTCTAAACTCGGTTCAAGATACGCAAGACCGACAAAATCGGGCTTGCTAAAATTTACGACGTTAAAAATGATTGCGTTGTCGCGCCATTCGTAGTTGTTTTGCAGGTGGTTGTCGCTATCGTGCAGCGCTATCGTTACGGAAAACGATCCGACGCCCAAATTTGCGTCAAATTCAAAACTAAAGTCGTACTCCTCGCCTTTTTTGAGATTTTTTAAAGCTTGCTTTAGGTGGTAAGTGTTTGTGCCGTAGACGACCTGCGAGAAGCGATTTTTGATCTGATAGCCCAGTACTAGCGAGAGCAAATTTTCGTTTGCTTGCACCGTTACTTTTAGTTTGATTTTTTTGCCGACTTCTAAATTTTGTATCTTTTTGCCTGCGGCGTCTAAAATTTCAACGTTTTTTATGCAGGCTTTTTTGTTGCCGGATACGGTTGCGATTTTGCCGTTTTCTAGGGCTACTTGCGAGATTTGTACGTCTTGTTTTTTTGAGATTAGGGCGTTGTAATAATCAAGTACGGCTTCAGGCTCGCCGTCTTTTAAAATTTGCCCTTTTTCTAGCAAGATTACTCGGTCGCAGATCGATTTTATCGCACCGCTATCGTGCGAAACTATGATGAGCGTAGTGCCTAGGCTTTTAAATTCTTTTATCTTATCAAAGCTTTTATGCTGGAAATACACATCGCCTACCGATAGCGCTTCGTCGATGATGAGTATATCTGGGCGGTTTGCCGTGACGACCGAAAAAGCAAGGCGCATCTGCATGCCGCTGCTGTAAATTCGCACTGGATAATCAAAATACTCGCCTATCTCGGCAAAGTCTTCGATATAGGCTATTATTTCGTCGATTTGCTCTTTCGAGTATCCCATGAGAGAGCAGGACTGGTAGGCATTCTGCCTGCCGGTTAGATCGCCGTGAAAGCCCATGCCTAGCTCTAATATGGACGAAATTTTAGCCCCGCTCGTTACGCGGCCGCTTGAGGGCTTTAGCGTGTGCGATATGATTTTTAAAAGTGTGCTCTTGCCCGCTCCGTTTTGACCGATTAGCCCGACTACCTCGCCGGCTCCCACGTCAAAGCTTACGTCTTTTAGCACGGTTTTTACGTTTTTTTCTTCTTTATTTTTGCTAAACCACGAGGCAAATCGCTTAAAGTTGCTCTCGTAATCCAAGTAAGTTTTACAGATATTTTGAACCGATAAAATCATAAAACGTCCGCCATCTCTTCTTCGGCTCGTTTATAAACGAAAAACGCAGCTCCAAGGCTTGCCGCGCCGATAATAATCGGATAAATCAAAAGCGAAAAATCCGGCGTCTTATCGTAGATCAAAATATCGTGATAGCCGCTAACGACGCCCACAAGCGGATTTATGTAGATAAGCTCTTGCAAATTTGACGGTAAAATGCTCGTCATATAAACGATGGGCGTTAGCCAAAATAAAAACTGCAAGACGATAGCGATGATCTGGCCTACGTCGCGCATAAAGACGTTTATCACGCCGAAAAACAGCCCAAAACCTACGGCTAACATCATAGTAATGACGGATAAAATCGGCAAAAAGATCAAATTTACGCCGGCAAAATGTCCCAAAAAAGCAAATACGACTGCTATTGCGGCGAATAAAATGAGATTATTTATCACTGAGCTTAAAACTACGGTAGCCGGAAGGACGATTTTGGGAAAAGACATTTTTTTGATTATGTTGGCGTTATCGGTAAAAATTCCGATGCAGCGCGAAAAAATCTCGCTAAAAAGCATCCAGCAAAGCATCCCGCTCATTAGATAGATCGCGTATGCGTATTTGTTATCGATGCCGGGCAGCTTGGCCGAGAGTACTGAGGAGAGTATGGTCGCGTAGATGAGCACCTGGGCTAGCGGATGCAGTATCGCCCACGCTACGCCCAGTTTACTTTTTGCAAATTTGGTTATAAACTCGTTTTTGACCGAATTTACGATAAAAAACCTATACGTATAAATATTTGAAAACAATCTTTCGTCCGATTTAGCTAAATTTGCGTGATTTTATCAAATAAAGGCTAAAAATAAAGAAAAATCGAAATTTAAATGCTTAGCTTAAACTCCTCTTTTACCTCTCCGATTTCGCTTGTTTCTATTAGTCCTCGCTTCTTTAGCTCTTTGACTAAATTTTCGGACGCTTTTTTGGTTACTTCCATATCTGCATTTATGCCGCCTGCAGCCGAAAACATCCAGTATTTGTGCATCTCGGCCCACTCGAGCAGCTTGTTTACTTTTTCCATTTTAGTATCGCTGGGTGCGACCGAAATTTTGGCTAGCTCTAGTTCTTGATGATATACGGCGATTTGCAAGACGTTTTCTATATATTTTTTTAGATTTTGTCCGCTAATGTAATTTTTTAGCTTATCTATTTTGTCGATAATTTTTACTAGTGGATCAAATAGACTTTCGTCTACTTTGCCTTCATCTTTGATCTTCATTATCTTATCGATTTTGGGAACTAGTTCTAGGAATGTTTTTTCTATTCTTTGTTTTGCTTTATTTTGAGTTTGTACTTTTTTTACGATAAATTTGTAGGCTTTGAGCAGGTCTTTGTTTGCTGTTTTTTCGCTGTTTTTTTCTATGTGCGGTAGTTTTTTTACTTTTTTATCTTTACTAAGCTCTTCTGCAGTTTCCAAAAACGGTTTTTCGATACTTCCTTGTATTCTAGCACCGCCTTCCGTGCAGTTATAGGTAGTGATTTGCTCGTTTTTAGCCTGCTCTATATCTTTTTCAAACTGATTTTTAAATTTATCCCATATATAGGTCGTTCTTACTTCACCTTCTCCGCCGTAAGCTTCTACGTATAGGTATTCGTCAGCCTGAGCAAATGCATGCCCGCTGGCGTGAGATTTGCCGTCCGGGGCAAAGGCTAAATCTTGACCTATTAAAATAATATTTTTATGTCCGAGAGCGTAAGCTAACTGATAAGCCTGGTTTGCCGTAGAGTGGCCGATGCCGAGATAGCCGTATTTTGGCATATTAAATACTATTTCGCTTTGTTGCGGTCTCATCGTAAGAGCTAGGCGGCGCGGTAAAATATTATCTACCGTTTTTTTATGCGTTAGCGACGCTACTATAAAATAAATATCTTCGTCTATTTTTTTGTTTTTGTTTTTAAAAAAGCTGGACGTAGCTTCTACGCGCTCGATTGATGTTACGTAGTCTGGTTTTATGCCGTGCTTTAACAAAATAGGATACGATGCGTCAAGGCTGATAACCGTAAAATACGGAGCGAATTTTTTAAGCGCCTCAAGCTGTTTATCTAGGCTCGGGCCGGTAGATACTATGATTGCCGTATCCATGAGCCCGTGTCTTTTTCTGACTAAATCCGTATAGCAATAGTTTGTAACCATCTCCGGAATATGCTCTATGTGGTGTTTTATGCCTATTAGGGTATCGTCTATGCTATTGCCGTGAGCTACCACTATTTGAGATACGGCTCTAGTGAAGTCTTTATTTATTCTCACTATATCTTCATGAAAAGTTTGATAAAATGGCGTATGGATATGCAGATTATAAGTTTTAGCGTAAGATGAAAAAATCTCTTTTGAGATTGTAAAATAAAACTGCGAGTATGTTGCGAATTCTGAGAAAAATAAAACCAGCCTTTTGCTAATCAGCTCCTCGGATAAGTCGATTAAATTTAATGCTATATAAATAATCTCTATCTCGGGCTCTACGACTATGACTTTTTGATGCGTTTCGTTTTTTAGCAAGGCTTTATAAAAAATACCGTTGCCAAGACCGTAAAAGTACATGATAGGATATCTTTTATACTCTTTTTCGATCAGCTCTAAAGAGTGCAGAACGTCTTTAGCCGGACTTTCGTAGACGTATTTTAGGGTTTTATTGTCGATGATGTTTATATCTATCGGATCTTTTCCTATAAAAACATCGTATTTTTCGGTCTCTTTCATGCCCCAAAGGCGCGCGGCTAAAATTTCGTCCTGTTGAAAAAGCGCTTGAAGATTTTTTTTGAAAATAGGATTTGCGATATTTGTGACGGTTTCATCGATATTTTTATCGCATTTGTCGCTTGTTTGATTTTCGCGAGCGCCTTTTTTTTGTAAGCTATTTAGTTTTAGGTACTCGTCCTCTTTTTTCTTAGCCATTATATATCCTCCTTTGTGATTCTCTCGCTAAATTTTATCTCTCTTTTTGCTTTTTTACCCAGTAGCTCCGGCGAAAATTTAGGGTGCAAGCCGTATCCCGGACGCACGCTTTTTATGTTTTTTTCGCTAAAGATTTCGCCCTCTTTGATATCCGCGCAAGCGTAAAGCGAGCGGGAAAAGCGGCGATTTTGCACGGCTTTATCATCTAGCTCGTAGTTTACTTTGCCAAGCAGCGCTTCGGCGTCTCGCACGGCTTTTACCATCTCGCCAAACTCCCGCTCGTCCAAGCTAAAAGCTTCATCGACGCTGCGAACGCTTTTATCTAGGATAAAGTGCTTTTCGACTATCCGAGCGCCCAGACTCACGGCGACCACGGGCGCTACGATGCCTAGCGTATGATCTGAAAAGCCGACCTCGACGCCAAATTTTCGTTTCATATCGGCGATCGTGCGCAGGTTCATCCCATCAAGCGGAGCAGGGTAGCTAGACGTGCATTTTAAAAGCGCGATCTGTTCGTTTCCCGCATCTTTGCAAATTTGCACGACGTCGGCGATCTCTTGCTCGGTCGCGATGCCCGTGGAGATGATGATCGGTTTACCTTTGAGCGCGACGTATCTCACGAAATCATAGTCCGTAACCTCAAAGCTTGCTATCTTGTAAGCGGGCGGGTTAAATTTCTCTAAAAAGTCCGCATCATCGTTGCAAAACGGGCTTGAAAAGCAGACTAGCCCTTTGTCCCGCGCCGCATTAAAAAGCTGCTCGTGCCACTCTCGCGGTGTCAGAGCTTGCCGGTATAGTTCATACAAATTTGCCCCGTCCCACAGCCCGCCTTTTATCATGAAGTCCTCGCCGCGCGAATCTAGCGTGAGGCTATCAGGCGTGTATGTTTGCAGTTTTATGGCGTCCGCGCCCGCGCGCTTGGCGGCTTTTATCGTGTCAAGCGCCGTTTGCAAGCTGCCTGAGTGATTTGCCGAGAGTTCGGCGATGATAAAGACCTTTTTGTTCGTGTCGAAATTTGCTATTTTCATAAATTTTCCTAACTTTTAGCCATTATATCAAGTTTGCGTAAAGATAACGACATATAGCTCATTTGCTCGTCGCGCCCGTAAATTTCAAAGCCGAATTTGTGGTATAGCGCGATCGCTTTTTCGTTTTCGTTGTAGGCGCACGATTTTAGCTCGCCGACCTTAAGCGTTTTGGCGGCGTATTCTATGATGGTTTGCATTAGGATTTTGCCTTTGCCTTTTAGCCCCGGATTTGCGTAAATGCCAAATTCGCAAGAATTCGCCGCGATATCCACAAAATCGATCACGCCGATGTAGTCGCTATCCTCTTTTACCAAAAAATACCTTTTCGTTTCGTCGTTTTTCAGATTTGCGATAAATTTTCTGTGCTCTTGCTCGCTCACGCTTTTGTTTTTCATATATTTTGCGACGCGCTCGTCGTTTCGCCAGCGCAAAATCATCAAAATTTGCTCGTCAGTTAGATCAGTGAAATTTATAAGCTCAAGCATATCTCGTCCGCCTCGTAGATCTCGCGCCCGTTTGCCGTTAGCCACTGTGCCATCTCGTTTTGATTATCCGCGACGCGCACGGCTTTAAATTTAGCGCCTAAAACCAGCGCTTCATTTACGAGCGAGCTAGCCGAAATCACTAAAATTTCGCTCTCGTTCATCAGTCGCGCCACCTCGTTTGAGTTTATAAAAAGGCTAAAATTTGGCTCGCTATCCGCTAAAATTTGCAAATTTGCTAAATTTACGTTTGCGCTCGTCGTGATGGCGGCTACTTTTTTGTTTTTAGCGAGCAAATTTGAGGCGATTTTGGCGGTCAAATTTAGCGAGTCAGTGCCGCCTAGCGCGATGAGGTAGTTAAATTTTTTCTCGCGTTTGATTTTTGCTTCGCCATAAAACTCGCTCCTAACTAGCGGCGAAAATATCAGCTCGCAGCCTTCCGGCACTAGATTTGCGTATTTTTGGGGCTGGGCGTAGATATTTACGTTTAGCAAGTGGTCGCAAAAATGCTCTTTGTAGTTGTCGTCAAAGCTTAAAATTTGGACGTTCGTTTGCTCTTTGATTAGCTTTTCGTCCGCCGCGCTAATGCCGTAATGATCGATCACAAGCAGCTCAAATTTATGCTCTTTTATCAAATTTACCAGCTCGCTTACGTCCATGCTTTTTAGCGTGAAAATGGGGTAGGGTATCTCGCCTGCGAGGCTGCCCGGTAGGTCGATGCAAGCAAAGCTAACGTCTTTAAATTTTTGCGCCAAGATAAGATCGCGCCTAATGTGTCCGTGCCCGATTTTCGAGCTGCTATCGGCGCGGATGAGGGTTTTTAGATTTGAGATTTTGTCAAAATTCATCAAGTTTTTCCGCCAAATTTAAAATTCTAAGCGTCAAACACACGGCGGCGATGAGGTAAACTGCGCCGGCAGAGGCGAAAAATAGGATCTGAATCTCGTTTAGCCCGCGGTAGTTAGCCGCTAGATAAAATATGTGCAAGATCCCCGCAACCGCAAAGATCTGCATGAGCGTTCTAGCTACCGATATTTTGGCTTTTAGGTAATCTTTTTGCATTTGTCCTCAGTCGTAATTTATCCGGTAAAGCTTCTGCGCAAACTCGAAATCCTCCGGCGTGTCGATGTCGCAGACTAAATTTCGCGGAAGCAAAAACGCCCTTGAGTGCGGCGCAAAGATCGGTTTTTTCTCCAGCCACGCCTCGCGCCTACCGAAATAAAACGCGCCTGCGTCGTGATAAGCTCGCTCTAAATCCTGCGAGCGAGTGAGCGCAAACTGCGGGTAAAACATATTTACGGCGCCGTCATCACCAAGCCTAATCGCGCGCTGGATAGGGAAGCTAAACTCGGTCGAGGAAAATAAAAACTCGCACTCCGCTTCCTCAAATTTGCCGTATGCCTCGCGTAAAATTTCTCCCGTGATAAGCGGCGCGGTCGCGTAAAGGCAACAGACATGAGAGTATCCGCCGCCTAGCCTTCTCGCCGCGTCCGCTACGGCGTCGCTACTGGTGGCGTAGTCGTCGCTCAGCGCGGCGTCTCTTATAAACGGAACTTGCGCGCCAAATTTGATGGCGACGTCCGCTATCTCAGCATCGTCGGTGCTCACTATGACGCGCTCGAAAACGCCCGAATTTAGCGCCGCTTCAATGCTGTAGGCTATCAGCGGCTTGCCTAGAAAATCTTTAACGTTTTTGCGCGGTATGCGCTTGCTGCCGCCGCGAGCCGGGATGACACAAAGGGCGCGGTTTTGGTTGTCTCTCATCAAATTTACCGCCCTAAACCCTGCAGCCTTGCGGCATGTCAAAGCTCTTTAAAACTTCAAAAAGCGTATCTGCGACAAAATTTGCGTCCTCTAGGCCCATGCACTGATGGCACGGGATACTAAGCTCGGCGGCGTAAAAATCCTCAGCGCTAGGCACCGAAATATCGCCGTAGCGCTCGCGGTAAAAGCTAAATTTATAAGTCGGCTTGTAGTGTACCTGCACGCCGATGCCGCGCGCGTGAAGGGCGGCAAAGATGTCCTCTTTGGCGCACCAAAACTGGCGAAATAGCAAGATAGGGTAGAGGTGGCGCGAACTAACGACGTCGTCAGGTAACTTGATGGTACTAAAATATGGATTTTTCTCAAATTTTTCGTCGTAAAATTTAGCGATTTTCTCGCGCGCCCCGATGGTTTCGTCTAGCCTTTCTAGCTGATTTAGTCCTAGCGCGCAGGCGACGTCGGGTAGGCGGTAGTTGTAGCCAAGCAAGCTCTGATCGCTGTCCCAGAGACGTTTTTTAGCTATGCCGTGCGAGCGGTAAAGGCGTGCTAGGCGCGCGATCTCGTCGTCGTTGGTTGCTAGCGCGCCGCCCTCAAACGTCGTTAGTGGCTTAACGGGGTGAAAGCTAAAAATACTAACATCCGCTTTTGCGCCGACTTTTACGCCGCCTTGCGAGCTGCCCAGTGCGTGCGACGCATCGTCAAGCACCTTTATACCGCGCTGCTTGGCTAGTTTTAGGATAGCGCCCAAATTTACGGGATTGCCGCCGAAATCAACCGCCGTTATGACTTTGGTTTTGGGCGTGATGAGGCTTTCAAGCTCGTTTTCGTCGATATTTCCATCAAATTTAACGGGCGCAAATTTAACCTCTGCTCCAGCCATCAATGCTGCGTTTGCCGTCGCAGCAAACGTGATGGGCGTAGTTACGACCTCGTCGCCCTCTCTCACGCCAAGCGCCAGATATGCGACGTGAAGTGTGCTCGTTGCCGAGTTCATCGTTACGACGTGCTTTACGCCGACGTATTTTGCGATCGCCTGCTCAAATTCGCCGACCTTGTCGCCGCCCGTTAGGATATCGTCTTTTAGTGCGCTCACGACGGCAGCGATGTCGGAGTCGGTGATTTGTTGTCTGCTGTAGGGTATCATTTTTATCCTTTTCGGCTTGTCTTTTTGGAGGCTCGTCTTTTTGGTTTATACTTCGTTAGAAATTTCGCCGAAGCTCGGTTACATACTATATGTATGCGCCCTCGCTCGGCTCATTTCCGCCTCGTCTAAACGCAAAAATACTTCGCCCCGTTTTTTATAAATTTTATACGCTTAACTCAAATTTCAGTCAAATTTATTTACTAGCCTCGATCATCTCCAAAAGCCCGTCTTTATCTAGCCAAATTTTATTTTTATCCGAGCTGTACTCGAAATTTTCCTCCACGAGATGCCCTTTTTCGCCTAGCGCGTTTGTGCTAAAGTCGTCGTCTTTGCTCGTAAATTTGATCGACGGACTGATCACGTAGTGGTCGTCAAACTCGTAGGTTAGGTGTGCGTCGTCCTTGCCGACCATGACCTCGTGCATCTTTTCGCCAGGGCGGATGCCGATTATTTTTACGCCAAGACGTGGCGCCATGGAGCGAGCAAGCTCTATCATCGTCATCGACGGGATTTTGGGGATGAAAATTTCGCCGCCTTTCATGCGCTCGAAGTTTTTAAGTACGAAATTTACGCCTTGTTCAAGCGTGATCCAAAACCGCGTCATATCAGCATGCGTGATCGGCAGCTCTTTTGCGCCTTCTGCGATTAGCTTCTTAAACAGCGGCACGACCGAGCCGCGCGATCCCACGACGTTGCCGTAGCGAACGACGCTAAATCGCGTTTTTTTGCTGCCCGCGATGTTGTTTGCCGCGACAAAAAGTTTATCGCTGGCAAGCTTGGTCGCGCCGTATAAATTTACGGGGTTGCACGCCTTGTCGGTCGAGAGCGCGATAACCTTGCTCACGCCGCATTCTAGCGCCGCGTCGATGACGTTTTGTGCGCCGCCTATGTTGGTTTTTATGCACTCCATCGGGTTGTATTCCGCGATTGGCACGTGCTTCATGGCCGCTGCGTGTATCACGTAGTCGATGCCGTTCATCGCGGTCATGAGGCGCTTTTCGTCGCGCACGTCGCCGATGAAAAATCGCATCGCGGGGTCTTTAAAAACCTGCGCCATCTCGTACTGTTTGAGCTCGTCGCGAGAGTAGATGACTAGCCTTTTTGGTTTAAATTTGGAGAGTAAAATTTCGGTGTATTTTTTGCCGAATGACCCGGTGCCGCCGGTGATGAGGATGGATTTTCCGTTAAACATTTATTTTTGCCTTTCGCGGCTTGGTTTTTTGCCGTACGTCGTAAATTTAAATTCGCTTGGCCGCGTATTTTGCATACGCTCCTTCGCAAATTTTTAATTTGCCTCATCTAGCTGAAACGATTCGCCGTTTATTTAAATTTTATTCAGCCGGAGCAAAAACCGTGCCTTAAATTTGATTCAAAATTTAGTTCGTTAAATTTGTTTAGGTGCGGTATTTTTGCTTTTATCTCAAAATCCTAGGCAGGGTTATGCCCTCCTGCGCCTGATATTTGCCCTTTTTGTCCGCATACGTCACTTCGCACGGCTCGTCGCCCTCGATAAACAGCACCTGCGCGATGCCTTCGTTTGCGTAAATTTTAGCCGGTAGTGGCGTCGTATTTGAAATTTCTATCGTGATGTGCCCTTTAAATCCCGGCTCAAAAGGCGTGACGTTTACGATGATGCCGCAGCGAGCGTAGGTGCTTTTGCCCAGGCAGATGGCTAGCACGTTATCTGGCATGTTAAAGTACTCGATCGTGCGCGCTAGAGCGAACGAGTTTGGCGGCACGATGCACACGTCGCCCTTAAAATCCACCACGTTTTTTTCATCGAAATTTTTTGGATCGACCACGGTGCCGCCGATGTTCGTAAAGATTTTAAACTCGTCGCCGACCCTGATATCGTAGCCGTAGCTAGACACTCCGTAGCTAACCACGCCGCGTCCGACTTGTTCCTCGGCAAACGGCACTATCATCGCCTTTTCGTGCGACATTTTGCGTATCCAGGCGTCAGATTTTAGCCCCATTTTTTACCTTTATTTTAAATTTAAGCGATTATAACATAATTTAAATTTACGTAAAATTTGAGCGCCGTTTTGCGCTAAATTTTATCAAATTTGAATATTTTGCTAGTAAATTTTCTTATTTTTTATAATTAATCTTTAAATTAAAGCTTAGTATAATAACATATTTTAAATTCTCTTCAACGAAAGGAAAATAATGCATTCAAACACGTCGCGTAAATTTGCAAATTTACGCAGTAACAAGGGCTCAAATTTGCCTCTTTCGGCGCTCACCTGCTTGCTATTAGCCGCAAGCGGAGCTTATGCTTACACCGAGGCCGGCGTTTCAGGAAATACTTCTAGCTGGGAGAGTGCGGAGTATAAAAAAGACTGGGGACTAGTCTCTATGAACGCCTCTACGGCTTATGCGCTAGGCTTTAACGGTAGCGGAACAAAGATCGGCGTCATGGACTCGGGCGTACTTTTGAGCCACCCGGAGTTTCAAGATGGTAGGATTCATATCGTAAAAACTATCGGTAACTATAGCAAAAACGGCATGAGATATCCCGATGCCGCGCTAGGAAACGGCCCGATAGATAAAAATCAGCCAGTAAAAGACGGTAAGCGAAATTTTAATAAAAACGACAACGGCGTGTTTAAAAAGGGTGAAGCTTTTAACGACGACGGTAGTTGGGTAAGGGGCGTAAACGACGCTCACGGCACCCACGTGGGCGGTACGATGGCGGCTAGTAGAGACGGTAGCGGCATGCACGGCGTGGCGTTTGGCGCACAACTATACTCTGCAAATACCGGCGGCAACGATAATATGACGTATGGACCAAACCAAGACTACAACTATTTCTTAAAAGGTTACAATGCCTTGGCTGATGCGGGCGCAAAGGTGATAAATAACAGCTGGGGTTCTAATAGGCGCGTAAATTCCTCTTTTGCGGGCGCACTCGGATATAAGCCTACTTACGACTGGAGGGCCGTGCCTGAATACGACGTGGAATTTTACGACGTGGCCGTAGCCAATCAAACTACCGCGGCAAAAGACCATATAAATTTAAAAGATATGAACGAGGCCAAAAAGGCTTATTATCAGTTCGTAACTAGCGGCGAAAAAAGCTTTTTGGATGCAGCCTACGAAGTGGCGGTAAAAAGAGGGGTTATTCAGGTATTTACGGCCGGAAACAGAAGCTTGATGGCTGAGTCTTTCACGCGTGCGGCATTGCCTTATTTTAGGCCGGATGCCGAGGATTATTGGGTTAACGTTACTGGCCAAACGGGTGCGGACGGCTACCCTAATGATTCTAGCGAATATATAAGAGGATATAAGGCGTCCTCGGACATTCAGGAATTTAACCTTGCCGGCCACTCGAAGTGGTGGACGATCGCTGCGCCGGCCGAGGAGATTTATTCTGCGTACGTTGAGCTTACCGACAATGCGACATACGGCAAGGCTATATATAAATCATCTGGCGGTACTTCTATGGCCGCTCCGCACGTTAGCGGGGCTTTGGGCGTCATAATGCAGCGCTATCCGTATATGAGTATCCCTCAGGTTAGAGAAACGATGCTAACTACGGCTAGACAAAGGACGCTAAGAGCCGGCCACGGCGCAGGCGGTATGCTAGAGCGTTGGGGTAGCGACGGCGAGGGCGTACCTAGTAACGTCTGGGGTTGGGGCATACTCGATCTTGGCAAGGCGATGTTCGGTCCTGGACAGTTTTTAGGAAACTTCGACGTCGCGATGGATCAAGACGATATCTGGACAAATAACATTTCAGATGTCGCCATCAAATTTAGAAAAACCGAGGACGATAGCGATGCTGCGGCTTGGGCGGCTAGAAAAGCGGCTCTTAACGCCAAGTCAAATTTGAGCGCGGAAGAAAAAGCCGAGATGACCTTTGAAATCGCAAGAGAGCAGGCTAGGGTCGCAAGAGCGGCGGAGGGCTATGAAGGCTCGCTAACTAAAAGAGGAGACGGCGCTTTGACTCTTGCCGGAGACAATAGCTTTACCGGAGCTGTAAATATATACGGCGGTAAAATCTCGGCT
This sequence comes from Campylobacter showae, assembly GCF_900573985.1. NCBI lineage: Bacteria > Pseudomonadati > Campylobacterota > Epsilonproteobacteria > Campylobacterales > Campylobacteraceae > Campylobacter > Campylobacter showae. The sequence continues at coordinate 630,796 of NZ_UWOK01000001.1, forward strand.
CTAAATCAATCAATCTCTTCTTCAAGAAGCATAAACGTCCATAACGGCGGCGAATTTGAAGTTTTAAACGCTCTTACTTACCAAACTCCAAGCGCGGGCGGTTTCGTGAGCACGACCAGGGCAAGCGACGCTACGCAAGTTAATGCCGTTATAAACGCGGGCGGCGCATTTGTAGTTAACGACGGCGCTCATAATCTAAATTTAACATTTAAAGAGGGCTCTTTATTAAAGGCTGCATTGCTATCAAACGCCGAGCTTGCAAATTTGGCGGCAAATCCGACTCTAAAGAAAACCATAAACGCAAGCGGAAACTTCGCGGGGGTAAATTTAGCTAAGGTCGAGGATAGCTATGCGTTCTTTAAAACCGCTAAAGAAACTGTTGGCGGCTCAAATTTAGCTCTTTCTTTGCAAAAAGGCAAAAGCATGGAGGAGGTAGCCTCTACTAGCGCCGAGAAGTCGTTTGCTAGATTGGTCGAGGCAAATCCTAGTAGCGCTATTTATTCGTCTATGCTCGGAGCGGATCGTAACACGGCGGCCGCATACTTTGGCGCTTTTTCAAACGATCTAGACTTTAAAGCGCAAAACAACTCCGCCGTAGACTCGTTTATGTTAGCAAATTCTGTTAAAAACAAAAACGGCGCTAAAAGAGCCGATATCGACACGGGAGTCGAGCTTTGGTTGCTTAGCAGCGCAAGCAGGGTGACTTCTGACAATAACGCCGGCGGCAGACTAGGCACGAACGCATTTACGAATTTAGTTGGCGTCGATTTTCTAGTGGGAGATAGCTCAAAAGCAGGCGTATTCGTAGGCCTTGGCAAAACAAATCACAAGCTAGGCGATAGCAAAGCGGTAAAAAGCAAAGACGCGCATGCGGGTATCTACGGCGATATAGGACTTGATCCTATCAAAATTAGCCTAGGCGCTATCTACTCGAAATTTGATCAAGAAAAAAGAGTCGTTAACTCATACGCTCCTTTGGCTTACGAGTATAAAGATGCTGACGCGTCCGCTATCAGCGCATTTGCCCAGATCGCCTATACGGGGCTAAGCTATGAAAACGGCTTTAGTTTAGAGCCTTATGCGGGGCTAACCTATATCCGCTTTAAAAACGACGATGTAGCAAATTCTTTGGTACAGATCAGAAACGAGGATAGAGATTTGCAAGTAGCAAGCGTGGGCGTAAAACCTAGTATCGCATTTACCATGGACGGCGTAGGCCTAGTCGCAAAAGCCGATGTAGCCTACAACCGCTTCCTAGGCGATAAAACTCCGAGCGCTCATATGAACGTTACAGGCCTTGGCGCAACTAAACTAGAGGGTGAAAAGCTAAAAGATCTAGCCACTACCGAGCTTGGTATCGAGGCTGCATTTACCAGAAATTTTAGAGTCGGCCTTAGCTACGTTGGAGCATACGGCAGCAATGTAAAATCAAACGGCGTAAACGCCAAATTTAGTTGGGCGTTTTAATCTTTTGGATTAAAAGCTTAAATTTGCCTAGAGCGAGCTAAATTTACTTAGCTCGCGACGGGTTCAAATTTGATTTTTTTTTAAATTTGCCGCATTTTGGAGATAGAAATTCGTCTCGAAAATGCGGCTTAGAAAATTAAGCGGATAGATACGACTTGCGCCGCTGCTTGTAAGATATCTTAACGTCTACTTCGATATTTTAGTAATTGTGCCTTAAAAAACTACAAATACAGTTTGGTAAAGTAAGAGAAATCATGATTAGCGTCCCCGTTAATCGGCAAGAAACTGACCGCGGATCTAACGCTAGTAGCCTTTTTCGTTTAGCTTTCTGTAATTATCACATCCTAACTGAAGTCCTAAATCACAAGCCCTACCAAAATATTGCTTTGCAGTGGGAAAATCTTGTTTTACGCCTTGACCATTTGCATACAAAATCCCTAAGTTAGAGCAACCCCCAGCCTCTCCACTATCACAAGCTTTTTGATATAGCTGGGCTGCTTTTTGGTAATCTTGTTTTACGCCTTGACCATTTGCATACAAAATCCCTAAGTTAGAGCAACCCCCAGCCTCTCCACTATCACAAGCTTTTTGATATAGCTGGGCTGCTTTTTGGTAATCTTGTTTTATACCTTGACCGTTTTGGTATAAAAACCCTAAGTTAACGCAACCCCCAGCCTCTCCACTATCACAAGCTTTTTGATAAAGCTGGGCTGCTTTTTGGTAATCTTGTTTTACGCCTTGACCTTTTTTGTATAAAACCCCTAAGTTAGAGCAACCCTTAGCCTCTCCCCCATCACAAGCTTTTTGATAAAGCTCAGCAGTTTTTTGGTAATTTTGTTTTACACCTTGACCGTTGTGATATAAAACCCCTAAATTATAGCAACCCTTAGCCTCTCCCCCATCACAAGCTTTTTGATAAAGCTCAGCAGTTTTTTGGTAATTTTGTTTTACACCTTGACCGTTGTGATATAAAACCCCTAAATTATAGCAACCCCCAGCATCTCCACTATCACAAGCTTTTTGATAAAGCTCAGCAGTTTTTTGGTAATTTTGTTTTACACCTTGACCGTTGTGATATAAAACCCCTAAATTATTACAACCCCCAGCATCTCCACTATCACAAGCTTTTTGATAAAGCTGGGCTGCTTTTTGGTAATCTTGATTTACACCTTGACCGTTTTTGTATAAAACCCCTAAATTATTACAACCCTTAGCCTCTCCTCCATCACAAGCTTTTTGATAAAGCTGGGCTGCTTTTTGGTAGTCGCCTTTATTGTAAGCTTCTTTTCCCAATTCAGCAAGATCTTTGGAAAATCCAATAGAAAATAAAACTACAAGTAAAACTAAAATTCTTTTCATCTCTACTCCTTTATATATAAAATATTTAAATTGTATTTTGTCTTTTTTGGGCTTAGATTGTTATTAATTATTTTGGCTCGAGGTAAACTAAGCGGATTTTAGCCGCAACGGTATCATATCTAAATGCTACTTTGCTACGTTTTGCCTACAAGAACGCGGTTTTCATCGAAACCTACCGGCGCTTATATCGGCACTAAATTTTGCCGAATAAATTTAAAAAGCCTATTTATTATTTTGTGCAGTTATAAATAATACCAAAATATTTTTCTTATACTTTAAATATGATTTATCTCAAAAATTTAATAAATAATAAGCTTTGCGGGGGTACAATTTCATTTAACAAATACCTTTAAAAGGAGCAAAAATGAAAATCAAGTCTTTGGCGCTTATGCTTTTAGGCGTTAGCGCTTATGCGCATTTTGGTATGGTCGTACCGTCAAATTCGACCGTAGACGACGAAAAAGGGGCGAATTTGCAGATTACTTACAAATTTACCCATCCTTTTGAGGGCGATATGATGAACCTGGTCCTTCCAAACGAGGCGGGCGTTTTCGTAAACGGTAAAAAAGAGGCGATAAAAGGCCTAAAAGAGCTAAAAGAGGATAAATTTAGCTACTTTACGGCTAGCTACGACGTAAAAGAGCCTGGCATCTATCAGTTTTATATGGATCCAAAGCCCTATTTCGAGCCTGCGGAGGATAAATTTATAAGGCATATAACAAAAACCGTCGTAGATGCATATGGCTACGGCGAGGGCTGGGATAAACCGGCTGGGCTAAAAGCCGAGATAGTGCCGCTAACGCGACCGTACGGGCTTTATAAGGGAAATTTATTTTCAGGCGTGGTTTATTATAAAGGAAAACCCGCTAAAAACGTAACCGTCGAGGTAGAGTACTATAATACCAAAGGGCTAAAAGCTCCGTCCGATGCGCACGTAACTCAGGTCGTAAACACTAACGAGCAGGGCGAATTTAGTTTTGCGATGCCGCTTGAGGGCTGGTGGGGATTTGCCGCGCTGATAGACGACGATCAAAAGATCAAACACGAGGGCAAAGAGTATCCAGTGGAGCTTGGAGCCGTCATCTGGGTGCAAACCAAAGAGTATAAATAATGCACATAAGCGAAGGCGTTTTAAAGCCTGAAATCATCGTGCCTTGTTCGGCAGTTTGCGTCGTTTTGGTCTCAAGCTTGATTTACAAGCTAAAAACGAGCGAGATACCAAAAGTAGCGGCCGTCAGCGCGATGTTTTTTATGGCGTCCTTTATCCACTTGCCCATCGGCGTTACCTCGATACATCTCGTGCTAAGCGGCCTTGCGGGGGCGTTTTTGGGTGCAAATGCTGTTTTGGCTATTTTTATCGCGCTATTTTTTCAGGCCTTGCTTTTTGGTTACGGCGGCCTGAGCGCGCTTGGCGTAAATTTGCTCATCATTGCTTCTCCGGCGCTTCTTAGCCCATATCTTTTAAAGCTTTCTTTTAAGCGATATAGATCGTTTTTCTGGTTTTTGATAGGGTTTTTGCCTATACTTTGCTCTTCGGTTTTGCTCTCCTTGACGCTTGTTTTAAATGGCAAAGAGTTTGCGCCCGTGGCCGCACTTGTTTTTACTTCAAATTTAGCCCTAATGGCGCTTGAGGGGATCATCTCGCTTTTTGCGCTTTCTTTTATTTATAGGGTTAAAAAGGATCTTTTGATTTGCTAAAAATATTTTTGATTATGCTTTTTGCAAGCTTCCTAAACGCGCACTCCCTAAAAGGCTTTGCAAAGCAAGAGGGCGAATTTATCGAGATAAAAAGCTATTTTTACGGAAATTCTCCTTGTAAAAACTGCCCAGTATCTTTTATAAAAGACGGTGCCCAGATAGGAGGCGCGCAAACTGATGAAAACGGCTTTGCCAGAGCTAAAATCCCCGCAGATGAATTTGAAATCTTGATCGACGGCGGACTAGCGCACGAAAAAAGGATCAAATTTACCGCAAACAAAGCCGAGCTAAAAAGCACCGAAAGTAACGCATCAAGCGATGCCTCAAATGTTAAATTTGACGAAAGCGAGGAGGATTTTGGGGCTTACGCGCTTAAATTTATCCTTGCGTTTTTGGGAATCGGGCTGTTTTTTGGCGGAATTTATCTGGTAAAAAGAGGCAAATGAACCTATCCGTTTTGCTCGTTTGCTTTACTTTTTTTAGTTTCAAAGTCTCGCTTTCAAGCGCTACGGACGCCGTTTTCATCGCGCCCGTGATATTTTTAGCGATTTTAAATTTTAAAAATCTTTTTGAAATTTTAAAATCCGTTTTAAAACTAAATATTTTTATAATCTTAGTCGTCTTAAGCCTCGTACTTTACGGAGAGTACGCGCTTGCAAAGCTGATATTCGTAAGGTCGAATTTGATCATACTTTTTGGACGGCTGGCCTTTTATAGGAGTGATTATTTTAGTATCGCGCTTGCCGTTTCGTCGCTAAATTTAGGCGACAAGCTAACGGCGATTTTTTATTTTAGCGCCAAATTTACGGCTGATCTTAAAACGATATTTACAAGGCTAAAAAAGACTCTAAAAGTTCGGGGATTTGAGCCTAAAGCCTCGCTTTTTACCTATAAAATTTACGCAAATTTAGTCGCTATGCTCTTTTTGGAGGCGTTTTATAAGGCGAGCGTCCTTGAAAAGACCTTCGTTTGCAAGGGGTTTGACGGCAAGCTTTATGGAGATAAAAGCCTCAAAATAGGCGCGAAAGACGCCGTTATAATCGCTTTAACGGCGTGCTGTTATATTTTTAGTTTAGGAGTCACGATATGAGCTGCACGATAAGCCTAAAAAACGTCTGCGCAAAAATAGGTGAAAGAACGCTTTTTGAAAATCTAAATTTAAACGCGACGCACAAAGACAAAATCGCACTAATAGGCCCAAACGGCTGCGGTAAAAGCACTTTGCTAGAGATAATGGCGGGGCTTAAAGCGCCTTGCGGCGGGCATATAGAGCTTTTTCACCATAAAATTTCAAATTTAGACGAGTACAAGCCGTTTCGCCGCGACGTGGGCTATCTTTTTCAGGAAAGCAACGATTGCTTTATCTGTCCTAGCGTGCTTGACGACGTGATGTTTTCGCTACTTAGCCGCGGCGAGGACGAGGACGGCTCTCGCGCAAAAGCAGAGGAAATTTTACGCGAGCTTGAAATTTGGCATCTAAAAGACGAGATCGTTTTTGACCTCTCAGGAGGCGAGAAAAAGCTCGTCGCACTAGCTGGGATACTGGTGGCCGAGCCTAAAATTTTACTACTTGACGAGCCTACGACCGCGCTTGATGCGGATATGCAAAGAAGGATAGCCGCTATCTTAAAATCCCTCGACGTCACGCAGATAATCGTCTCTCACGACAAAGAATTTATAAGCGACGTAGCAAGCGTAATGTACCGCCTGACAAAAAACGGACTAGAGCCGATATAAAATATCCTTATTTATACTTCTTTAAAAAAGCTCCGAAAACAGCAAAATTTATCAATGTATAATGATATATTTCATAAAATTACCAAATTTTATTTCAAAGGAGAATTTTATGAAAAAATTACTACTTATTTCTATCGCGGCTGCGGTTGCCTTTTGCGGTGAAAGTTTGCTCGTGGGTGCTGGCGGCGGATATAAAAAACCGGTCAGCGAAGTGATAGAAAATCTCAAAAAAGACGGCGTGCAGATCGAGGGCGCGTTTGCAAATTTGGGCCAGATAACTATCCAGGCAAAAGAGGGCAAGATGGCCGCGATCGTGGGCGATGAGGCATTTTTAAAGAAAACGGATCTAGATATAAAGGGCTACGAGCGCATCGGCAAGGGTGCTTTGGTGCTAGTCACGCCAAAAGGCAAGCAGATAAAAGACGTATCTGAGCTAAAAAATCTCGCCAAAATCGCGATGCCCGATGCCAAAAAAGCGATCTACGGCGTGAGGACGACGGAGTTTTTGAAAAACTCGGGACTAGAGGCCGATCTAGCGCCTAAGATGCTACCGGTCGCGGGCGTACCGCAAGTAGTCGCCTACGTCACGAACGGCGAAGTGGACGCTGGCTTTATCAACTCGACCGAGGCTGTGGCTAGAGAGGGCGAGTTTGGCAGCGCGATCTACATCGACGAGGCGCTTTATAGCCCCGTTTTTATCTCGGCGGCAAAGCTTGCCGCGTGCGAGGGTAACGAGGCGTGCGCTAAATTTATAGACGAGATAAAAACTCCTCGCTCGAAGAAAATTTTCGCTAAATTCGGGCTAAAATAATTTAAATTGAAGGCTTTTAGCTCGGTTAAATTTGTCTTCAAATTTGACGTAAAATTTGCGTCAAATTTGATTTAAACGCTAAAATTTACTCGCTAAATTTAACTCAAACTAAAAGCAAAATTTAACGAAAAAAGGAAAAATTTGCACGAACTCGCCTGGCTTATTCACCCGCTGCTTTTAAGCGCCAAAACGCTTGCCGTAACCTTTGTGCTGCTTCTATTTTTGGGACTTGGCGCGGCTTATTTTTTGGCGTTTTACCTCGGCAAATTTAAAGCCGTTTTAGAAGCAGCCGTGATGTTTCCGCTCATTTTCCCGCCGATTGCTACGGGATTTTTGCTGCTTTATATCTTGGGGCGAAACGGCGTGATCGGCAAGGCGCTAAATTTACAGATCGTTTTTAGCTTTTCGGCTCTCGTCATAGCTTCGTTTTTGGCGGGTTTGCCGCTGTTTGTAAAGCCTGTTCAAAGCGCGCTTGAAAGCCTGCCTAAAAGCCTAATCGAAGCGGGTCAAAGCCTAGGCAAAAATCGCTTTGAGATTGCCGTTTTTATCCTCATCCCAAACGTCTTTAAAAGCGTCGTTTCGGCGCTTGTTTTGGCTCTGGCTCGCGGCCTTGGCGAGGTTGGCATCACGCTGATGCTAGGCGGCAACATCGTAGGCAAAACCGACACCGTTTCGCTAGCGATCTATAACGCGGTTTACGACGGCGAAAACGGCCGCGCGCTAATTTTAAGCGTGATTTTGGTAGTGCTTAGCTTGGCGCTTTTTGGATTTATAAATTTTCTCGAGCGAGCTAAAAAATAAATTGGCTATTTTAAACGCGTAAAGCGACGAAGACTCCGAATTTGGCCCGAGCGTAAAAACAAAATACGGCTTTGCGAGCATAAATTCATTATTTTTTTGCTACAATAAGAAGTTTTGAACTTTAACTATTTAGGAGAAATTTCTATGAAAAAAGAAGACATAAAAGAGCTGATCGAGTTTTTTAACGAGATGGACATGAACCGCATAAAGATAAAAAGCGGGGATTTTGAGGTCGAGCTTGAAAAATTCGCCGACTGCTGCGAGCTGCCAAAGCCTGTCGTCCAAGCTCCAGCTCCAGCTCCGACTCCGGTAAACGTCGTGGTAAGCTCAGAGGTCAAAGCTCCTGCTAATTCTCCAAAAGACAGCATAAAATCGCCTATGGTCGGTACTTTCTACACAGCTCCGAGCCCGGGCGCGGCACCGTTTGTTAAAGTAGGCCAGCGCGTGAGAAAAGGCGACGTCGTGGGTATCATAGAAGCTATGAAGATAATGAACGAGATCGAGGCCGAATTTGACTGCCAGATCACCGAGCTGCTCGTATCAGACGGTCAGCCGGTCGAGTTTGGCTTGCCGCTATTTGGCGTGGAGAAAATTTGATGGAAATAAAAAGAATTTTAATCGCAAATCGCGGCGAAATAGCGCTGCGAGCCTTGCGAACGATAAAGGAAATGGGCAAAGAAGCCGTCGTGGTCTACTCCACGGCCGATAAAGACGCGCTCTACGTCAAATACGCCGACGTGGCGATCTGTATCGGCAAGGAGCGCTCAAGCGACAGCTACCTAAATATCCCGGCCATAATCAGCGCAGCCGAGATCAGCGAAGCCGACGCGATATTTCCGGGCTACGGATTTCTCAGCGAAAATCAAAATTTCGTCGAAATTTGCTCGCATCACAAGCTAAAATTTATCGGCCCTAGCGTAGCCGCGATGGCGCTCATGAGCGACAAAAGCAAAGCAAAGCAGATGATGCAGCGAGCGGGCGTACCGGTGATCCCGGGCTCTGACGGCGCCGTAGCAGATACTAAGGCGGCCAAAGAGCTAGCTAAAAAAATCGGCTATCCGGTCATCCTAAAAGCCGCAGCCGGCGGCGGCGGACGCGGTATGCGCGTGGTCGAGCGCGAAGAGGACATCGAAAAGGCGTTTTGGTCGGCCGAGAGCGAGGCGATGAGCGCGTTTGGCGACGGAACGATGTATATGGAAAAATACATCCTAAACCCGCGCCACATCGAGGTTCAGGTCATCGGCGACAGCCACGGTAACGTCCTGCACATCGGCGAGCGCGACTGCTCTATGCAGCGCCGCCACCAAAAGCTGATCGAGGAGAGTCCTGCGATCCTACTAGACGACGACATTCGCGCTAGACTGCACGAAACGGCGATCCGCGCGGCAAAAGCGATCGACTACGAGGGAGCGGGAACGTTTGAGTTTTTGGTCGATAAGGATCTAAATTTCTACTTCATCGAGATGAATACGCGCCTGCAAGTCGAGCACTGCGTGAGCGAGATGGTTAGCGGCCTAGACATCATCGAACTGATGATAAAAGTAGCCCAGGGCGAGGCGCTACCGCCGCAAGAAAGCATCACGCTAAAAGGTCACGCCATCGAGTGCCGCATTACGGCCGAGGATCCAAACACATTTACGCCAAGTCCAGGCAAGATAACAAAATACGTCTGTCCGGGCGGCCGAAACGTGCGCATGGATAGCCACATCTATCAGGACTACTCGATCCCGCCGTACTACGACAGTATGATCGGCAAGCTCATCGTCTGGGACACCGATAGAAACAGAGCCATCCACAAGATGAAGGTCGCGCTCGATCAGCTCATCATCGGCGGTATCAAGACCACGCGCGATTTTCACATCGCGATGATGGAAAACCAAGACTTTATCGACAACAACTACGATACTAACTACCTCTCTCGCCGCTAAATTTGCGGCGCGGGCTGCCTTGCTCGTGGCTTTTAATCGGCCGCAAGCAAGGCGATCTAACTTTAAATTTATTACTATGGCGATAAAATTTTACTCAAAGCTTTTTGACGAGTGATTTTATCAGTAGCTGCGGCATTTGTCTTTTGCGTTATTTTAAAACTTGTCCGTAAGTTTTGTTTCCTTCCGCTAAAATTACTACATTTGTTTGCCGTGCTTGCGATAGCATCTTTTAAATTTGCGCATTTAAACCGCAAATCTTGTGTCTTTGCTTGCGATATTCAAATTGGCATAAATAGTCGATTTTTGAAATGTATTTTGGATTTTAGGCGAGTAATGCGGATAAGTTTTTCGTGGTTGAAAATAATGTAAATTTAAAATCGAATTCGTCGGATATATATATATATTTTAAAATTCGCTACGCTACGATGTTATGCAGGCTTGGGTTACCAAGTGTAAATTTCGCTCCCAAAAAAGCTTTGCGCATTGCCAGCTCATTACTCGGAAAAAAGCACCGACTTTCTATTTTGGTCTATAAAAATTAGCGACTTTTTGTCTAAACCAAGGCGTATTTTTAAATTTAGCCTCGCTTTTTGATTTTCTCTGTACTTTGTCACGCTTTTTTGCATCATGGTCATTTGCGCGCCTGCTATGCCAATATAGCCAGCTGAAATACCGATTTCTTAACTGTTAAACCGTGTAGCGTCACGCGCTTGCCTAAAGAGCTTTCTGTATGCATGCAGTATTTCTGCACACACAAGGTGCGACGAAGCTCGGCGCTAGATGATTTTATCAGCATTAGGCGACAGTTTTCCCTCTTTGGCTATTTTTATCGCACCGCGTAATGGTTTGGTATTGGCTGTGGGTCGGCTCAGCAGAGCATCCGAGCATAAGATCCACGCAACCAACCCTTCGTGGCAAAATCTCTTTATCAAACAAATAAGGTAATGTGTGCGGTGGCGTTAGATATGACTTTTAAAGTCGCGTTAGTTATCAAAAATTTAGCTTTAATTTTTGGATTTGAAGCCGAATTTTGGACGATAAAATTCGGCTGATTTTTTGGCGATTTTACTTAAGGGACAAAAATGAGTTTGGAATCAAATTTTATCGACTATTTATATAAAAATGCGAGTAAATTTGCCACACATCCGGTATCGGTAAAAATTTAAATTTTACCGCATATCACGAGTAGCAACCAAATCAAGATAAAATCTCAAATTTTACCTGCTCGTTTTCCTCCGCTAGATCGGTAAAAACGGCGATCAGATCGTCTGCATAACCCCCTAGCGAGGCAAGTGCGGCACGATTTTTTAGATTTATCTGCGTAGGTTCGTTTATCTCGCCGAGCGCGTCGTAAAGCGCGTCGAGGTTTTTTATCTCGGGACCCAGGCCGAATTTTCGCGCCAGATACTCAAAGGCCGCCGTTTTCTCGCGCATTTTCGCGCCGTTTAGAGTTATGATTTTCACTGCCGCCTCCGCTCATAAAGTAGATAAAAGTTCTCGTAATGATCGGGCGTGTAGTAGATCAACCCGTCGCTAGAAAAGACGATACGCTCTGCTCCGCGTCGCCCTCCGCGGTATCCGACATCGCACTCAAACCACTTGCGCCCGCTAGCCTCGGGCAGCTTTTTTTCTCTGTTTGAAAAGCGGTCGCCGCCGATGCTTTTTTTGTCCGTGACCTGCCACAGATTGCCACTTTTAGCGTCCCATCCGAGCGCGATCGCCTCTTTTTTGGTGATGAAGTTTTGCGGCAACCCGCCGAATCTATAAATATACGCCGCAACCTCGTCTTTTGAGGTATAAATGCCGTCTTTTACGACGTTTACACTCGGCGCGGCGGCTATATTTTTCTCTGCGCTGCCGCCTCTAAATTCGCTTTGCGGCTGATTTTGTTTCGGAGCGGTCGAGTTATCCGGGATGATAAATTTAAATAGTGCCGCGAGCAGCAAAACGGCTAGCGGCAAGATGACGTTTCTAATGAGTTGTTTGTTCAAAAAAAGACCTTTGGAATAAATTTGAAGCGCTTGCTTCGGCGGTAAATTTGACGTCAAATTTGTACAGACAAAATCCAAATTTGGTAATTACGCGCCGTAAAGACGAGAGTAAATTTACTCAGCTATCAGACGTTTGCATCAAATTTAGCAGGCTAAAAGCCGAATTTGACCCCATAAATCACAGTCAAATTCGGTCAAATTTACGGCACAAAAAGCTAAATTTGCCGTCCGGTTTGTCAAATTTAAAGCGTATTAAACACCCTATCGCCCGCGTCGCCAAGACCCGGCACGATGTAGTTTTTCTCGTTTAGTCGCTCGTCGATCGCAGCCGTATAGACCTCGACGTCCGGGTAAACTTCGCTAAATCGCTTTAGTCCCTCTGGAGCGGCGATGATGGAGATAAATTTGATCTGTTTGATGCCGTTCTCGCGTAAAAATTTAACCGCGTCGATAGCCGTACCGCCGGTGGCAAACATCGGATCGATGATGATGGCTAGGCGGTTTTTGGCGTCGCGAGGCAGTTTAGCGTAGAAAAACTCCGCCTCCGCGGTCTTTTCGTTTCGCTGAAAGCCCAAAAAGCCAACGCTAGCATCGGGAATGATCGTAAATACGCTATCAAGCATACCCAGCGCTGCTCGCAAAATCGGGCAAATCATCACCTTTGTCGCGAGCTTTTTGGCCTGGGCCTGGGCGACCGGAGTCTGCACGCTCACGTCGCGCAGCGCCAGATCTCTAGTCGCCTCAAATATCATCAGGTGGCTGATCTCGTCCACGAGCATCCTAAACTGAAACGGCTCGGTGTTTTTATCCCTTAAAATCGCTAGTTTGTGCTCGATGAGCGGGTGTGAGATGAGCCTGACGTTTTTCATTTACAGACCCTTCGCTAGCTTTTCGGTATAGGCTTTGACGTCAAAATCCTTTACTCTAGCTACGCCGTCATCGACCGCAGCCTGCGCTACGGCAGGAGCTACCGCCGTTAGGACGCGTTTGTCAAACGGTTTTGGTATGATGTAGTCTTTGCCGAATTTTAGCTCTTTTACGCCAAACGCCTCGCAAACCTCCGCAGGTACCGGCTCTTTAGCCAAATTTGCAAGCGCACGCGCCGCAGCCATTTTCATATTTTCGGTGATTTTTTTGGCTCTGACGTCTAGCGCGCCGCGGAATATAAACGGAAAGCCAAGTACGTTATTTACCTGGTTTGGATAGTCGCTGCGGCCGGTTCCCATCATCACGTCGTTTCGCACGCTAGCGACGTCTTCGGGGAAGATTTCCGGAGTCGGGTTAGCAAGCGCGAAAATAATCGGCTCGTCGTTCATAGAGGCGACCATTTCCTTCGTCACGACGCCGGGTTTTGATAGGCCTAGGAACATATCCGCGCCCTTCATAGCGTCCGCTAGCGTTCTATCGGCGGTTTCTAGGGCGAATTCTAGCTTTTCCGGAGTTAGGTCGGTGCGGCCTTTGTGGATCACGCCTTTGCTATCTACCATCACGATGTGTTTTGCGCCAAGCGCTTTATACATCTTCGCGCATGCGATGCCAGCCGCGCCCGCGCCGCTAACTACGATTTTGATTTTAGAGATATCTTTGCCAGAAATCTCCATCGCGTTTATTATGCCTGCGCTTGTTATCATCGCCGTGCCGTGCTGATCGTCGTGCATGACCGGGATATCGACTGCTTCTTGTAGTTTGCGCTCGATCTCAAAGCACTTCGGAGCGCGGATATCTTCTAAATTTATACCGCCGAAAGTTGGAGAGAGCGCTTTGCAAATTTCAACTATCTTATCTGGATCGTGTTCGTCTAGCTCGATGTCGAATGCATCTACGTTTGCAAATTTTTTAAACAAAACCGCCTTGCCCTCCATCACGGGCTTGCCAGCTACTGCGCCGATATCGCCTAGACCGAGCACGGCCGTACCGTCGGTGATGACGGCTACTAAATTTGCTTTGTTGGTGTATTTGTAGGCCAGTTCGTTGTCGGCCTCGATCTCTTTACAAGGCACCGCGACGCCCGGCGTATAGGCCATAGATAGGTCTCTAGCCGTCGCGCATGGGGTTTTTACTTTTATCTCTATCTTGCCGCCCTCGTGATACGCGAGCGCCTCTTCGTTAGTTACGTGTGTCATTTATTCTCCTTTAAAATATTTTTTATTCGTTTTTTCGTCTCGTCCGCGCCCAAAACTTCGAGCACCTCAAATATCCCCGGACTTACGCTATTTCCCGTTAGTGCGACGCGAAGCGCCTGAGCTAGGTCTTTTAGCTTTAAGCCGTTTGCTTCTAAAAATTTACCCGTCATCTCCTCGTAGCCTTTGGCGTCTAAATTTTCGCCTAAAATTTCGGCAAATTTAGCCAAATTTTCCTTGCTTTCGGGCGTGATAAATTTAGCGTAGGCTTTCTCGTCGTATGCGCTTGGAGCGTTTATTATCGTTCTTGCGCTCTGGCTCATCTCAACTAGCGTTTTTGAGCGTTCGCGCAATGAATTTAACAGCACTTCGCCCTTTGGCATCGCTTTAAAATCTATCTCAAAGCTAAGCATCTCACGTGCTAGTCTCTCGTACGGCAGAGTCTTGATATAGTGGGCATTTAGCCACTCTAGCTTGCTTGCGTTATAGGTGCTTGAGCTCTTGTTTATATCGTGCGGATCGAAATACTTTAGCATATCGTCCATGCCGAAAATTTCGTCGTTTCCGTGGCTCCAACCTAGGCGCACGAGGAAATTTAAAAGAGCTTCAGGCAGATAACCCATGCGCTTATACTCCATCACGTCGGTCGCGCCGTGGCGTTTGCTCAGTTTGCTACCGTCCTCGCCGTTTATCATCGCGACGTGGTAAAATTTCGGCGCTTTAAATCCCAGTGCATCGTAGAGTACGATTTGTTTCGGGGTATTTGAGAGGTGATCGTCGCCGCGGATGACGTCGGTTACGCCCATCAGCGCATCGTCTATCACGACCGTGAAGTTATAGGTCGGTGTGCCGTCACTACGCGCGATGATAAAATCATCCAGGATATCCTCGACTCTAAATTTGACCTCGCCTTTTATACCGTCGTCGATCATGATCTCGCCGCTTAGAGGCGCTTTGATACGGATGACGGGCTCCACTCCCGCAGGCGGAGTGCCTGTAAATTCGCGGTAGCGATTGTCGTATTTAGGCCTCTCTTTTCTCGCTTCTTGCTCGGCGCGCAGAGCGTCTAGCTCGTCCTTGCTCATGTAGCATTTGTAGGCTTTGCCCTCGGCTAACAGCTTTTGTACATACTCTTTATAAACGCCAAATCTACGCGACTGATACGTCACCTCTCCGTCGTGATCCAGTCCGCACCATGCAAAGGCCTCTTTTATCGCTTGCGTCGCTTCTTCGGAGTTGCGTTTTAGATCGGTATCTTCGATGCGCAGCAGAAATTTCCCGCCGTTTGCTCTAGCGTATAAGTAGTTATAAAGCGCCGTCCTAAGCCCGCCGATGTGCAAATATCCGGTCGGAGAGGGGGCAAATCTAGTTACTATTTGTGAATTTTGCATTAAATTTTACCTTTATAGCTTGCGCTTAAATTTAAAATGTTATAATGCTCAAATTATATTTACTTTAGACTTAAACAAAGGTTTTATATGTTAAAAAAGATCTCATTCGCCGCGTTTTTTCTCAGTTTTTGTATGGCTAACGCGAGCCAGATCTCAAACGGCATAGCCGTCATCATCGAAAACGAACCCATCACCGTAAACGAAGTACGCAAAGCCGCCGCGCAGCTGCAAACAAGCGAAGCAAATGCGCTAAATTTACTGATCCGCGATAGACTAGAAACTGCGCAGATCAAAAACCTAAAAATCGAAGCCAGCGACTACGAGCTAAATCAAAGGCTGCAAAAGATCGCAAGCGAGAGCGGCATGAGCGCCTCAGATCTGCGCTCGGCCGTGCTATCAAAGGGCGGCGACTACGCGCAGTTTAAAGACGACGTCGCAAAGACCATAAAACAAGAAAAGCTATATCAAAGCATATTTGCCGACGCTAAAATCAACATTTCAGAAAACGCCGCGAGAGCGTATTTTGAGCAAAATCGCGACCTTTTCGCGCACTTTACCGACGTGAGCGTGACTAGATACGTGGCGCCTTCGATGCAGCTTTTAGAGGCCGCCAGACACAGCTCCCCGATGAACACCAACCACAGCGTGCACATGGACGTGCTGGATCTAAAAAGCGAGCAGATCCCGCCTCAACTACGAACGATATTTCAGCAGACCCCGGACGGCACTTTCACGCAGATTTTCCAGACTCCCGAGGGCTTTGAGATGTTTTACGTAGCGTCTAAAAAGGGGCAAACGATGCCTGAATTTGACGAGGTCAGAGACGAAGCGATGAATGCGCTTTATAAACTCGAGCAAGACCGCGTCATCGGCGAATACTTCAACAAACTCCGCGCCAAAGCCAACGTCAAATATCTACGCTAAACTCAAATCTTTAAGCCGATTTGATTCGGCTTAAATTCTTTTATTTTCGGCTAAATTTGACCGATTTTTCTTTAAATTTAGTTGCTCGCCCGCCCAAACCCGCATCTTTACGGCGTAAATTTCGCTAAAATTCGCTCCAAACGTAAAATAAAAAGAGGCAAAATTTGAACATAAACGAAGCCATAGAGGCAACCGCAAAAAAGCAAAGCGAATGCAAAAGGCGATATATTAAAAGTGTAATTCTTGGACTCTTCTTTACCTTCGGCGTGCTTTTGATAGGAGGTGAGATCGTTATGTATATATTCGACAGCAGCGGAGCTGGAGATTTATTTGCAGCCGTCTATTTGCCGTTTATCATTCTTGCTATTAACATATCCGCATGCTATGCGCTGGATGCGGAAAAAGATTATACGAGTTTTTTTAAAAATACGTTCATTCGCATTGCAATAAAAGACGTAAATACAATCTTTAAATACGATCCCCAAGCAGGCATAAGCAAACAAGAATTTAGAAAAATCAATATTTATTCACGCGACAGATTTCGTGCCGAAGACCTAATTAGCGGAACGTATAACGGCGTCAAATTTAATCTTAGCGAAGCTATAAGCATACCCAGGGATGCCAAACTAAAACTAGGCGACTCGCCCGGACTTAACCTAATCTCTCTAATATTTTTTGCTTGGTCAACGATGAAAGATATGCAGGCCTTTAGCGGCTCGGTTTTGGTCTGCGAGTTTTACAAGAAATTTAGCAGTCAAACGATAGTCGCGAGCCGCACGTTAAATACTAAATTTATAGGCGAAAAAGAACAGATGGATGACGTGTTTTTTAGTAAAGAATTTCGGGTCTTTGCGGACGATAAGGTTGAGGCGAGGTATCTTTTGACGCCCGCGTTTATGGAGCGCCTGCGAGAGCTAAAGGAAAAATTCGCGGGGAAAATGGGGGTGAGCGCGGCGTTTATGGACGATAAATTTTACCTATTTTTAAACGGAGCGAAAAATAAATTTGGAACAACTATCTTTTCGCTACCGCCGAGCCTTTATGACGTAAATCAGATAAAAAAGGAAATTTCAGAGCTTTTATCTATCATAGACGAGCTAAATTTGAACCTTGATATTTTTAAGTGAGGGCAAATTTGACGGCTGGGGTTTTTACAACTAAATTAGCATTTTTGCGGTGCAGGTTTTGCAGATAAATTTGGGTGGGAATTTACTACCGTACCTTCTAGCGTCTTACTAGTTAAAATTTAGCCGCCCGCCTTAACCCGTTTTTAGGCTTTTGATGATATAATTTCTCAAAAATAAGACTTTTGCGTTTTGGGGCGAGGTTTAAAAATCAGCAAATTTAATCAGCTTAAATTTAACGCCCCAAAAGCGCAAACGATCTAAAATTTATCAAAAAAGGAGTCAAAATTAAAACGCTAGTAGTTTTATCCCACCCAAATTTCGCCGCCTCTCGCCTAAACAAGGCGCTGGTAAACGCCGCTAAAAGCGCGGGCGCCGAGGTTCGCCACCTAGAGGGACTTTACGGCACCGATGCCCTTAAAATCGACGTCGCAGCAGAACAAGAGGCGTTTTCGCGCGCCGATCGCATCGTATTTTTGTTTCCGATGATGGGCTTTAACGTGCCCTCCATGCTAAAGGCCTACATCGACTACGTGCTTAGCCGCGGCTTTGCCTACGGCGAGGGTGCGAAGATCGCGGGCAAACAGCTACAAATCGCCGTTAGCGCGGGCGGCGGGCTAGGCGAATACTCTAAACACGGCGCGATCAAATTTACTCTAAACGAGATTTTACTGCCGCTTCAGTGCTGCGCGGACTTTTGCGAGCTCGTTTACGGGCGGATTTTCGCTAGCTGCGGAGTGGAGCCGGGCGTGCCAGATAGCGCGATAGAGGCGCATGCGGCGAGATTTACGATGCTCTTAAACGACGAGCTTGAAGAGCACGAATATCAAATTTAACGAAGCAAAACAGCTCGGCCTTGAGCTAAATTTGCCTCGCTAGCGGCGATTTCCTGCGCGGAGTCGCCGCTTTTTCAAATTTAACCGCGTAAAATGTCTACTTTGGTTTGAGTGAGCGGTTGGTTTGGCGCGTTTTGACGGTTTTTCATCGTCGCCTTTTTGGTGCTTTGTTTCGTTGCGGGCGTATTTTGCGGCGCGATTTGGTTAAATTTGCGCTATCGTCACGAGGCCCACAAGCCGTATCTTTATGATGCGGACGATGATTTTGGTTTTATGAAATTTTTACGCATTAGGATTCGGCTTTAAATTTAGCTCGTTTTAAAACGGCGCAAATCCTTATAAATTCGGAGTTTTTATGATTTTTGGCAAGATTGATTATCTAAATTTGCTTCCTTTTCACGTATTTTTAAAGCGCTCGCGCCTAAGCTCGCAGGATAAAAAAATCATCGAATTTAAAAAGGGCGTGCCAAGCAAACTAAACCGCGATCTGCGCTGCCGCAGGATCGACGCCGCCGTGATCTCAAGCATCGAAAGCCGCAAAAAGCGCTACAAAAAGGTGAGCCTGGGTATCGTGGCTAGGGGCGACGTCAAAAGCGTGCTCGTGCGAAAGGGCACCGCCGCGCGTCCCGACCCCGCGTCTGCGAGCTCAAACGCGCTAGCTGGAGTGCTAGGGCTTGAGGGCGAGGTGCTCATCGGCGACCGCGCGCTAAAGGCGTATCTGCGGGAGGGCGAGGAGGTGTTTTATGACCTTGGGCGGGCGTGGCGCGAGCGGACGGGCTTGCCGTTTGTTTTCGGGCGATTTTCCTGCGTGAATGGGCGCGGCGCGTATGAGCGGCTGGCGCGCGAGTTTTTGCGAGCAAATGTCAAAATCCCAAACTACATCCTCGCCAAATACGCCCAAACCAGAGACATCAGCGCGGACGATATCAAATGGTATCTCAAATTTATCAGTTACGAAATCGGCGCAAAGGAGCAAAAGGCGTTGCGGATATTTTTCAAAGAAGTGCGAAAAAACGGACGCACGGCAAAGCTTTTGGCATAGAGCGAATCGTAAATTTCTAGCTTAAGCGCCGTTTGGACTTGAGCCTTTGCGGTGCCGATAAATGCGTCTAGCGCTAAATTTACTTCGCGCGCTGCGTGAGAAATTTAAAATAAGGAGAAAATATGAAAAAATTTATCTTTCTAGCAGCATTTTGCGCTCTTTTAAACGCGGCGGAGATAACGCCGCGGTGCCAAAGAGACGACGCTAAAGAGGTCGTCGTATGCTCTGATAAAAAGCTTGGAAATCTAATGTGGCAAGACGGCGCAAAGATAGCGGAGGCTACGTTTTAGCAGGCTAAAGACTACTGCGAGAATCTAAATTTTGCGGGATATGCCGGCTGGAGACTACCGAGTAAGGCTGAAATTTTAAGCATAGCCGATAAAAGCAGATATGAACCGGCTATAAAAAGAGAGTTTAAATACATAGCCGGAGTCGGTGCGTCTTATTGGAGCGGGGATAAATTTGAAGGCGATAAAAACCGTGCGTGGATAGTTGTTTTTAAACGAGGCGGGGATAACTGGAGCGAGCTAGATAAGCAAAATTTCGTGCGATGCGTGAGAGACGCTCAAATTTTGCAAGTTAGTCAAAATATTCCGTCCAATAATAACTCGGCAAATTTACATAACGACTCTAAGGTAGAAACTCCGAGCTTAGTCAAATCCGAAGCAGTGCCCGCCGCTCGCATCACACCGCCAAGTAATGAGGCGATGTACCGCGACGACAGCAAGAAAGTCGTGATAGATAGCATATATAGGCTGATGTGGCAAGACGGAGCTGATATATTTGAAGGCGATTGGGACGAAGCGGAACGCTACTGCGAAAATTTAAATTTCGCAGGATACTTAGACTGGAGATTGCCAAACAGATTAGAGCTTTTAAGCATCGAGGACGATAGTATGGTTATAAATGAGTCCTTTAAATACATAGGAAAAGACGAATACGGAGATGAAGCTTACTGGAGTTCTACTGAAAACTCCAACATCTCGTCGACCGCGTGGGTCGTGGTTTTTGAGGGTGATGACGGCTACTGGGAAGACATTTCTGTTCGCCGCTTCGTGCGGTGCGTCCGGCAGTATTGATTTTCAAAGATATTAATAAAACCAAAAAGGAAAATAGATGAATAAATTTAGGCTCAAGATAAGTTAAAAACCTTCAAAGGAGTTTTTCTCAAAGAGAGTGCAAGCACAAGAACTATGATCCTGTCGATGAAAAATAAGTATATAGTCCGTTCCCGAATTTCGCAGAAGAAATTTAGAGAAATTCTCAAGTATTTTGCAGAGGATATAGAGGCTACTAAAATAGCAAATTTAATCGGGACTTCTAGAATTTCCATCAACAAAATTCTAAAAAATATCAGAATTTTAATGGCTAGCGAGTGTGAAAAAATAAGTAAGTTTTCAGGCGAAATTTCCAAGCTCGCCTAGAAGCTTCGCTTTGAGATTAACGAAAGCTACTTCTTTAACGGCTCTACCTTCTCGCCATCACAAGTTTTGACGCAGGCTGGATTATTTATGTCAGTATCAGGGTATCGTCCAGGATGATCCGGGTCTATCGTATAGTTTATGGTTATGTCGTTACCGTCTATTATTAGCGATGACATCCATCCGTAGCCCTCTTTTGAGTTTAATATAAAATACGCCACATACTCCACCTCTTCAAATTTAACCCCTTTTTCTAGTAATATCTTGGCCGTATCAACGGAGTTTAGCATAATGGCGTAAGCCATAGGAGACAAGCCGAATCTATCTTTAGCCCTTATGTCGGCTCCTAAATTTAGCAAGGCATTAAAGGTATCTACGTCGTTTCTAAAGCAGCTTCATCAGCGGGGTTCTTTTATCCCTCATCTCTACGTCGGCGGTTAGGTTGTTGTCTTTTATAAATTTAACTACGAAATCGGTATCTTTTCTATCAAGAGCGGCTCTTAAAGGCACGAGCGTAGCGTTTTTCTCTTTATCGCAAACGATATCTCTAACTCCAAATCCAAACGCCTCTATCTCCTCTTGCGTTACGTATTTAGCTAGCTCGGAGTTCGGGTCTATTTTAGTATCAGGCGTGACGGTAAAACCCGTCGGCATAGAGCCTGATCCAAATTTATCAAATTTAACTCCCAAAAACGAAAGATAAAAGAGGACGGCGGCAAAGGCGGCGAGTGTGAATATAAATTTAAAAAAGTTTTGCAAATTTGATCCTTTTGCTCATGACTAAATTTACGAAATCTTAGCCAAAGGACGGTTAAATTTGAGTGAAATTGGAAGGGAAATTTGAAAAATGCGGGAGTAAATTTGGGGCGGGTTAAAGATGCTAAAAATCACACCGAAAACGGACGGGTTTTTCTAGCTAAATTTAAAGCGCAAATTTGACGTAAAAACGGCCGCTCGGGCGACTCGGGCAAGTCAAATTTGCCCGCTCAGGCATGCCCTAGCAAGCAAATTTAAGCGCGCAAGCCTCAGTCGTCGAACTCTTGCGAGATGACGGGCGAGAACTCCTCCCAGCGGAGTTTGGTTTTGGCCGTAGGCATCTTGCTTTGAAACGGCTCTTTTTTCATCGAGGCTACCGCCGCGCTGTCGCCGATCGGCGCCGCAGGAGCCTCCACGCCTAGCACCGCGCGCTCAAGATCGATAAAATCGCGCAAGATAACCGCGTAAGAGGCGAAAAAGTCGGCGTTTTTGTGAGCGGATAAAAATTTGATAAATTCGTCGATAAATTTGTTCGTAACGTCCGTAAATAGCTTGCTGCTGATATTTGCCGCGCCCGCTACTTCGTCGCGCAAAAAGGTCGCCGTGGCTAAAAATATAAATCCGACGTAGTCCTCGCTGTCTTTGCAGGCCTCTTTGTCTCTGCGGTACGGGCTTAGCTTCAGACACTCGATCACGCGCAGCCTAGCCGCGCCGTCGTCGCGCCCGTCCTCGTAAAAGGAGGCGTTTAGCGGGATGTTTGAGTAAGAAAAGTCAAAAAGCACGTCGTTTTGCTCTCTGGCGAATTTCTCAAAGTCGAATTTGGCTAAATTTGCAAACGCGGCTTCGCTCTGGGGCGTAACTGGACTAGTCGCTAGGTAGGCTAGCTGTTCGCGCCAGCGGTCAAATTTACCGCCGTGCTCGTGAAAAAATAGCGGATAGGCCAAAAACTCGTAAAAATACGCGCGCGCCTTGGTTAAGTTATTATCCATTTAAAACCTCTTCTTTCATTTGATCCATTTGCGCTTTTATCATCACTTTGGCTTTGCAGTCCGAGCAGCAATAAAGCGTCTTTAGCTTGGCTTTGTCGCCGTTAAATCTAGGCGCCATGATCGAGGCGATCTTCTCGACGGCCTTTTTGGTCGCAAACTCCTTGCCGCACTCGATACAGGCGAAAAGTTCGTCTCTGGCTAGCTCGCTAAAGGTAAAGAAACTAGGCTCCAGGTCGATCTTGCCGGGGCGCAAAAATATCGTGTCTTTTTCCGCACAGCTAAGCTCGCAGTATCCGCACGCGGTGCAGACGCTCGGGTTAAAGACGATGGAGTTTGTTTTCTTGTCTGCGACTAGTGCAGCGACGTTGCACGCTCCCACGCAGCTTAGGCACAGCGTGCAGGTGTCTTGATTTATCTCGACGCGGCCGTATCTGATGAGCTCGGTGGTGCTAACGGAGCCTAAATTTTGCCCGTCCACAAGCCACTCTAGGCGCTTGGCGAAAATTTCGCGCTTTGGCATGGCGTACTCGGTGATGGAGTGCTGAGAGCCCTCGATAAATTTAGCCTGAGATAGGGCGCTTTTTAGCTTGTCTTCGTTCTGCGCGACTAGGACGGCTTTTTCGTTAAATTTAAGCTCGTAAATTTGATTTACGATATCCACCGCGTCTTTGGTGCCTTTGCCGATATTTTGCTCGTAGATCACGACCTGCGCGCCGCTTTCTTGAAGCAATGTAAGCAGATGCGTCTCGCTCAAAAATCTCTCGCCGCTCACGGCAAAAGGCAGCACGTTTGCGGGTAGATTTACGCTTAAATTTTCTAAATTCGCCTTTGCAGGCACGATTAGCGCGATCTTGCCGCGGTATAGTTTGGCTATCTGGGCAAACGAATTTCGCGGCATATCGGAGTAATCAAGCGCGCCGCTAGGGCATACGCTCACGCAGCCGCCGCAGTTTACGCAGTCGATGTGCGAAAAAACTAGGTGCTTGGTTTCGTCTTCTTTTAGGATCGCTACCGTAGGGCAGGCCTCGACGCACCTGCCGCAGATCTCGTGTCTGCGTTCGTGGTACTGGCAGATCGTGGAGTCGTAGTGGACGTGGCTTTTAAATTTAAATTTCGGGCTTTGCGCATCTAGCAGCGAGGCGATTTCCTCGTCGCTTTTGCCTGCGATCTCGTAGCAGCCGCTTTGCTTTAGCATGTATTCGCGTGCGTTTTCTACTAGGAAAAAGTCGCAGTCCACCTCAAACTCGCCGTCGGGACGCAAAACTAGCACGCTTAGCTCGCCTGCGGCTCCGTAGATAAATTTGATCTCAAAATGCGTCAGCTCGATGGTTTTAAAGCCTTTAACCTTAAGCAAATTCGCCAAATTTTCGCGTCCGCCGTTGCTAACGATCACGACGTTTTTGCCGACGGGTTTTTCGTAGTCGATGTCGCGCGCTAGGTCAAAGGCGCTGGCTCTAGCCTCATAAAGCAAAAGCGTGTTTTTAGCCTTATCCAGTACCGAGTCTGCGGTATTTTTTAGATAAAAATTTATCTCCGGCGCTACGACGCTTGATTTTAGTTTAGGCGAATTTGAGACGAGATACTCGCCTTCGCCGTTTATCTCGATCTGCTCGTTTAGCATCAAATTCTCGTCAAAATCGTTGTAAAAACCGAATTCTTTCATGATTTTCTCCCCGCGCTACGCGTTATCAAAATTAAGCGCATTTTAATACTAAAGGCATTAATAGGCTCTGAATTTTTATATTTATTTTTTTTAATAAGATTAGATTTATCCAAATTTATGCTAAAATCGCGCTCGGTAACACAAATTTACTAGGAGCTAATTTGAACGAACTACGAAAACTTCCGCAGATAGATAAATTTATAAAAAATGAGCGATTTTTCGGGCTTGACACGAGCTTGCTAACCAAAGTCGCTAGGGCCGAGTTAGAGAGCCTTCGCGCTCAAATTTTAGGCGGCGGGAACTGCCCGGAGCTTGGCGCCATCGTCCAAAACACGCTCGCAAGATACGAAAAAGCATCAAATTTGAGCCTGCGTAGCCTGATAAACGCAACCGGCGTCGTCATCCACACCAATCTCGGCCGCAGCGCGATCGATCCCGAAATTTTACGCCGAGCCCAGCCCGTTATCACGGGGTATTCAAATTTAGAATACAGCGTCGAAAAGGGCGGCCGTTCAAACCGCTACGACTACGTGGGCGGGCTGCTGGCGGAGCTTTTCGGATTTGAGGACGCCATAGTCGTGAACAACAACGCAAGTGCGGTATTTTTGGTGCTAAATACCTTCTCAAAAGGCGGCGAAGCCATCATCAGCAGAGGCGAGCTAGTCGAGATCGGCGGGAGCTTTCGCGTGCCAGAAGTCATGGCAAACTCGGGCGCGATCCTACGCGAAGTGGGCACGACGAATAAAACCAATCTGCGCGACTACGAGGAAGCGATAAACGAAAACTCGAAGCTGATTTTAAAAGTGCATCGCTCAAATTTCGACATCGTGGGCTTTAGCGAGGATACGGCGATGCCGGATCTTAGCGCGCTGGCAAGAGAGCGAAATCTCATTGATTATTTTGATCTTGGCGGCGGATTTTACGGCGAGCTGCCTTACGGTCTCGAGCGCAACGAGCCGAATCTAAAAAATCTAAAAGACGCCTCGCTCGTTAGCTTTAGCGGCGATAAGCTCTTTGGCTCCGTGCAGTGCGGCATAATCCTAGGTAAACGCGAACTAATAGCAAAACTAAAGAAAAATCAGCTGCTAAGAATGCTGCGCGTGGATAAGGTGATCATCTCGCTGCTGGCCGAGAGCGTCAAAGCCTACGCAAACCGCGAATTTGAGCTTATCACGACGGTAAAACAGCTCTATAAAAGCGTGGAAGAGCTGGAAAACACGGCAAATTTCATAAACTCACAGCTAAAAACTCCGCTTGAAATCGTGCGCACGACGACCTTCGTAGGAGGCGGCACTATGCCAAACAAACGCATACCTAGCCTCGCGCTAGCTGTCAAAGGAAACGCGAACGAAAACGAGGCTAAATTTAGGAAAAATCTCGTGATCGGCCGCATCGAGGAGGGCAAATTTCTGCTCGATCTTCGCAGCGTACTAGACGCGGACGTGCAAAATTTGATAGAAAAAATCAACGAAACGGATGAAAAATGAGCTTAATAATAGGAACGGCCGGTCACATCGACCACGGCAAAACGGCGCTGATAAAGGAACTAAACGGCTTTGAGGGCGACAGACTCGAGGAGGAGCAAAAGCGCGGGATCACGATCGATCTTAGCTTTTCAAATTTGAGCAAAAACGGCGAAAATATCGCATTTATCGACGTGCCGGGGCATGAAAATTTGATCAAAACGATGATCAGCGGCGCGTACGGATTTGACGCGTGCCTATTCGTCGTGGCGGCAAACGACGGGCTTATGCCGCAGTCTTTGGAGCATTTGGAGGTTTTAAATATCCTTGGAGTTCGCTCGCTTATCGTCGCACTAACCAAATGCGACCTAGCTAGCGCAGAGCTAATCGAGCAGCGAAAAAGCGAAATTTACGCCGCCGCGCAACATTACAAAAATCTACAAATTTTAGAGATTTTCCCGGTTAGTATCAAGGATAGCGCGAGTATAGACGAGCTGCGAAATTATCTTTTCACGCTAAAGGCGGCTAACCGCGAGCAAGAGGGCGTTTTTAGATACTACATCGACCGCGTTTTTAGCCTAAAGGGTATCGGAAACGTAGTCACCGGCACCGTGATAGAGGGCAGCGTGACGAAAAACGAAAAGCTGTTTAACTATGACGCGGGCAAAGAGGTGCAGGTGCGAAGCGTGCAGAGCCACGATACCTTCGTCGACCGTGCCGGAGTTAGCAGTCGCGTGGCGCTAAATTTGACGGGAATCGAGCTAAATGATCTAAAAAAAGGACAATTGCTCAGTAAAAAGGGTTTTTTTAGGGGATTTCGCGAGATAGACGCGATCGTTTTCGCCCGAGAGCTAACGCATGGGCAGAGCGTGACGTTTTGCGTCGGGGCAAAGGCCGCGCCCGCAAAAGCGCTGGTCTTCAGCGAAAAAGAGGGCGGAATATTTGCGACGTTTAAATTTGAAAGGGATATGTTTTTGAAATTTGACGAACCCTTCGTGCTCATCGCAAACGGTCGCGTCATAGGCGGCGGCAGGGTGCTAAACGCCGTGAGCGAACCGATGAAAAAATCAAGCAAAATTTCGTTTTTAAACGCGTTGCTTAAAAAGGGCTTCGTAAGCGCATTTGCGATGCTAAAAGATACGCATAAAAACGGCTTTGGCATCATCTCGGCCTATCAGCGCTTCGGGCTAAATCACGAGGAAGCCGTAGCGATAGCAAAACAAACGCCAAACGTGTTCGTCGATGAAAAGGCGCTAAATATCTACGATCTAAGCGCGGTCGATAGGATAAAAAGCGCGGTCAAATTTATGATAGAAAAGAACGAATTTGCGATATTTTCGGCTACAAGTATCAGCCTAAAGCTCTCGTGGGCTAGCGAAAACATCGCTCAAAAGGCGCTTGACGAGCTAGAAAGTGCTGGCATGATCGCTAAAAACGACGGCGTCTATACCAAAACGGGCGTGGATATGAGCAAGCTAAAAATCAGGCTCGAGGAGAAAATTTACGAAATCTTGCAAAGCGGAAATTTAGCTCCCTTGGCGCCCTATAACATCTACGACGAGCTTGAGATCGACCGCGTTAGCGGCGATAACGCGCTAAAAAAGCTAACGGGCATCGGGCGCGCGGTGAGGCTCGCGCATAATCTTTTCGTAACGTCAAAAGCCCTAAACGAGGCGCTTGCCAAGCTAAAAGCCATCATCGCCGCGCAAGGATTCGTAAACGTAACGAATGCGAAAGAGGCGTTAAATTTGAGTAGAAAATACGTAATCGCCTATCTAGAGCAACTCGATCTGGATCCGAATATCGTAAAAAACGGCACGGACAGAGTTTTAAAAGCGTGATTTTTTATCTATTTATAAAAAGCTAATATAATCCGCGCAAATTTTTAAAAAGGAATGAAATGAAAAAAATAGTTTTGTCGCTAATGGCGGCCTCTGCGATGTTTGCTGCGTCAAACGAGCAAGTAGTCGGTTTTTACTCGCAGATGGTCGGCGAGGGCGTGAAAGTAAATGTAACTGAGCGCAAACCGTTAACCGACGGAATCGAAGCGGTCGTGGTAAATTTAAGCAACGGTCAAGTCAGCCAAGACGAGGTTATCTTTACTAAAGGCGACCTACTTTTCCCGGACATCATCGACCTAAAGGCGCAAAAAGCCTACCTGCAAGAGATAAAAAAGGAAATAGCGGCGAAAAACATCTCAAAAGTCTATAAAAACGAGCAAAAAGAAAATATCATCACTCTAGGAAACGACTCTAAAAAGCCGACTATCGTGATGTTTTCAGATCCCGAGTGTCCATACTGCCGCCTAGAGCTTGAAAAGATCGAAGCGACGCTAAAAGAAAGCAACGTAAAGCTAATCTTAACTCCGGTTCACGACGTATCGTCTTTGCAAAAGAGCTTTTTGATCTATAAAGACACAGCAAGCGCGAAAACCGATAGCGACAAGATCAAAATTTTACGAAAATATTTTGCGGACGACTATAAGGTAGCAGACGGTGCTGTTAGCGATGCTGACGTAAAAACGATGGATAACTTAAGACAAAAATACTCCGCCGCCGGCGTTCGATCAGTGCCTTTTATAGTAAATTTAAGCGACCTACAAAAATAATCCCTAACGCAAATTTGAGCTAAATTTGATAAATTTAGCTCAAAAGCCCTAAATTTTCATAAAATATACTTTTATAACTTGATATGTAGTATTAAAACTTAAGCTAAATTTTAGATTTCCTTAACTATTTATTAAGTTTCATAATTAATCTAATATTTTTACTCCATTTATTCTCAAAATATGCTAAATTTGCACAGTGATATTTTAAAATATGCAAGTGCCCTAAAATACGCGCCTGTAAGGCGCACTACGCCTAGGAAATATGCAAAATTTGAACAATATCTTTCTAAAAACATCTCAAAAATTTCAAATTTGAGATTAATAAGGAGAAAACATGCAAGGATCAAGACGAGATTTCCTCAAAAAATCTCTGAAGGTCGGCGCGGTAGGCGGGACTGTATTGGCCGCTGCAGCTATCGCAAAACCGACTAGCGACGAGCTTGCTCCTGACGACAACGGCGTAGTTGTCGGCAAGTCGAGCAAAAAAGAGGTGCTTTACAAAAAAAGCAAAGAGTGGGAATACTACTATAAGATCGCTTACTAAGGGAGAAAACCATGAGTGATTCACGCATAGGAAGACGCTCGTTTTTGAAACTTGCCGCTCTTGGTGCCGGTAGCACGATGGCATTTGGCGAAAACGAGACGTTTAGAAAGGCAACCAACGAGGAGATAAAAAATCCTTACGAAGGTTCAAAAAAGGTTAGAACGATTTGTTCTATTTGTTCGGCGGGTTGCGGTATAGAAGCCGAGGTAAAAGACGGAGTATGGGTACGCCAAGATATGGCTATGTATCACCCGATCTCTCAGGGTTCGCACTGCTCTAAGGGAATCGATCAGATCGACCTTACGAAATCAAAACAACGCATCAAATTTCCGATGAAAAAAGTAAACGGAAAATGGGAGCGCATCAGCTGGGAACAGGCCGTAAACGAAATCGGCGACAAGATGTTACAAATCCGTAAAGAAGACGGTCCTGATAGCGTAGTTTTCTTGGGTTCGGCTAAATTTAACAACGAGCAAAGTTATTATTTTCGCAAATTTGCGGCGTTTTGGGGTACAAACAGCAACGATCACGTAGCACGCATTTGACATAGCGCAACAGTCGCCGGTGTGGCGAATACTTGGGGTTATGGCGCGATGACGAATCACTTCGGAGATATGACGGCAAATTCAAAAGCGATCTTTTGTATCGGTGCGAATTCGGCTGTAGCAAATCCGGTCGGCGGAATGAAGCATATGTTGCAAGCCAAAGATAGAAACAACGCAAAATTAATCGTAGCGGATCCGAATTTTACTAAAACGGCTGCGCACGCGGATCTTTACTTGCGTCAGCGTTCAGGAACGGACGTGGCTCTTATTTATGGACTTATTCACATTATCCTTAAAAACGGCTGGGAAGATAAAGAATTTTTAGAAAACAGAACCTATGGTATCGAAGAGGTTAGAAAAGAGGCCGAACACTGGACTCCTGAGCTTACTTCGGACGTTACCGGTGTACCGGTAGATAGACTCATAGAGGCTGCTAATATAATGGCGCATACGAAACCGGGAACGGTTATCTGGGCTCTAGGTATCACTCAGCACTCGGTAGGAACGTCAAATACCAGAATTTTACCTATCCTTCAACTAATCCTAGGCAATATGGGTAAACCTGGCGGCGGCTGTAATATCATCCGCGGTCACGATAACGTTCAGGGCTCTACCGATATGGGTAACCTTTCAGACACTCTTCCTATGTATTACGGACTAGGAGACGCCTCGTGGAAATACTACTGCAAAGGCTGGGGCGTTGATTACGACGAGTTTATTAAGCGATTTGCGGTTTCGACAAAAGAGCCGAAACAAGGCGGCGCTCCGGTAAAAAATACCGTATTTGAAGAGTATTTTTATCACGATCCGCAAAATCCGGAAGATAGAAACTGGAGAAATGAAAAAGGTTGGTCGCTATCAAAATGGTGGCAAGGCGTCCTAAAAGAGGAAAAAACTTATACAAGCGGTAAGCTTCGCGTTCTTTGGGTTCAAGGAACCGGTATCACCTCTATGGCTCACCTTACAAAAATTCAGCAAGCCGTCGACAAGCTAGATATGCTAGTAGTTGCGGAGCCGTTCGTAAACGAGGTTGCTATCCTTTCAGATAGAAAAGACGGAATTTACGTACTTCCGGTAGCTACTGCGTTTGAAAATGAAGGTCATATAAGCTCGACTAACCGCTCCGGTCAATGGAGAACGAAAGTCGTTGAGCCACTTTACGAGAGCAAGGCCGACCAAGACGTTATGTTCTTATTTGCTAAAAAATTCGGCTTTTATGACGAGTACGTAAAAGGCATGAAGATGGCGACCGTTAATCACGAGCCAAAACAAGTTAAAGACGACTTCGTATGGCCTGACGACGCTACAAACGAGATAGCTCGCATGGGTAAATCTATCGGCTACACCGGTAGAACGGCCGAAATGTTTAGAAGACATCAGGCTAACTGGCAAAATTTCGACCCTGATACGCTAATGGGTATCGGCGGCGACGTAAAAGGCGAATACTACGGTAAGCCTTGGCCGGCATGGGACGAAAAACACCCTGGCACTCCGATACTTTATGATATGAGCAAGTCTTACGCAGAGGGCGGTTGCGGATTTAGAAATCGTTTCGGCTTAGAGCATAACGGCGTTAGTCAGCTAGCCAGCGAGGATACGACTTTGGTAGGATCGGACGTAAAAGGCGGCTATCCGCAAATTACTAAAGAAAATATCGAAAAAGTCCTAGGCATAACCTTAACCGAAGAAGAAAAAAGGCTGATGGGAGCTACTTGGAGTACGGACCATAGCGGACTTATCTTAGAAAAATGCCGCGAAAAAGGCGTAGTGCCGTTTGGTAACGCAAGGGCTAGAATGATCGTTTGGGAATTCCTAGATCCAATCCCTAAACACCGCGAGCCTATCCACTCTCCGCGCTGGGATTTGGTGCAAAAATACCCGACTTTCGACGATCAGGCTAGAAACTTCCGCGTCGAAACGAAATATAAATCCGAGCAGCAAGCAAAAGACTGGAGTAAGGAATTCCCTATCGTATTTAGCACATTGCGCCTAGTAAATCTAAGCGGCGCTGGTATGATCGAGCGAACGAGTAAATATCTAGCGGCAATCACGCCTGAGATGTTTGCTAACGTCCACCCTGAGCTTGCTCTAAAATACGGTATCCAAGATCGCGATATGATGTGGATCCACTCTCCGCAAGGCACTAAGATCAAGGTTCGCTGCTATCATACTCAGATGGTTACGCCGGATAGAATTTGTATGCCGTATAACTTCGCGGGCGTTATGCAAGGCGTGAGCTTAGAAGACCGCTATCCTGAGGGCACTAAGCCTTATACGATCGGCGAGAGCTTTAATACCGTAACAAACTACGGCTTTGACCCGGTTACTCAAATTTCGGAATTTAACGCCGGACTTTGCAGGATAGAAAAAGCGGACGGAGAGGGCTTTAACACCTTCTTCCACGAATACGGCGAAAATAGAGTCTAAGGAGTAAGAGATGGCAAGAATGAAATTTTTCGTAGATACAAACAGATGTATCAGCTGCTTTGGATGCCAGGTCGCTTGCTCTTCGGCTCACGAGCTCCCGGTGGGGCTCTACCGCCGCAAGGTCATCACGCTAAACGACGGTATAGAGGGCAAGGAAGTATCGACTACGATAGCCTGCCAACACTGCACCGACGCTCCTTGCGAGCAGGTGTGCCCGGTGGATTGTTTTTACATCAGAGCCGACGGTATCGTGCTCCACGATAAAAACAAATGCATCGGCTGCGGATACTGCCTATATGCGTGTCCGTTCGGCGCGCCGCAGTTTCCTAGAGACGGAGCATTCGGCATCAAGGGCGCTATGGATAAGTGCACGATGTGTGCAGGAGGCCCTGAGGAGACGAACTCTCACGAGGAGCTTCATATGTACGGTCAAAACCGCATCTCAGAGGGCAAAGTCCCTATGTGCGCCGCCGTTTGCGCTACGAACGCGCTACTAGTAGGCGATGCCGCAGACGTGTCAAACGTATATCGCAAACGCGTTATGCTAAGACAAGCGGGCACTACTATCTAACTCAAATTCGGGGGCGACTCGCTCCCGAATTTTCTTTCAAATTTTACCTCTTAAATTTACTCAAATTTCAAAGTCGGATCAATCTGATAATCAAAAAATATAGCTTGTTGATAAGATTGATACTTGATATCCGTTTTTATTTTCGCTAAAGTTTTGAAATGGTAAAATAGCCGCATAAAACATATTTTATCGGAGTTTTTTATGAGCAAATTTTTAAAATTTATACTCGCGCTTTTTATCCCTTTTATGCTAAATGCAGCCGATACCGACTACGGCCCTGAGATACAGAGCATAAAAGATTCGTTCGTAAGCATTATGCAGCAGTATAAAGAGGGCAAGATCGACGAGGCAAAAACCACTACGCAAAATGCGTATTTTGGGCATTTCGAAAATATCGAAGCGGCAATCAGGGTAAATTTGGGGCAGAAAAAAGCCTACTCGATGGAGTCTAAATTCGGCAAAATCCGCAAAGCCATCATCGCTAAAAAATCCGTAGAAGAGATACAAGCGATAATGGACGAGCTAAACAAAGAGATGGATGAGGTTTTGCCCGTCATAAACACCGGTCACAAGCTAGTGGGCGAGTACTCCGATCCTAAAAACGCAGACGCCGCGCAGACCGCTAAGGCTACTGAGGCTAGCCAAACTACTGCGCAGCCTGCAAGCAGCACCGCTATCGAGCCGCACTGGCAGGTGGTTTATAACGATATAAAAACAGCTCTTAGCGCTGCGGCCGCGGCCTACGAAAAGGGCGATAAAGACGCAGCAAAACAGCAGATAAACAACAAAGCCAAATTTGAGCTATATCGCAACACGAAGTTAGAAGAGGCTATCCGTAGATTTATAGACGGCGGTCAGGGTATCGACGGCGACATCCAAAAACGCATGGGTTCGGCGATAATAGCGATAAACAACGATGTAGCCGCCGACGTACTAAAGTCAAATTTGGAAGAACTTGATGCGCTGATATACGAAAACGTCGCCAAGCTACCTATGGACTCGGGCTCGCTAGCTACCAACGTAGTTTTGCCTGATAGCGCCGAGGATGACGCGGCTACTGATTTTGCGCCCGTCGTTGCCAACATAAAGGTAAAAATCGCCGATGCGATCAAACTTTACGCCGCAAAAGACGTAGATAAAGCTATGAGCGATGCGCAGGATATTTACTTCGACGAGTTCGAAGGTAGCGGCATGGAAAATAAAGTAGGCGCGATAGACGTCGGTCTAAAAACTAAGATAGAAGGAAATTTCGGCGAAGTAGTCGCGCTGATGAAAGCGGGCGTGAGCGTCGAGAGACTCCAGCAAGCAGCCGATAATCTAGGTGCAAATTTAGACGCTGCGCTAGAAAAAACAAGCGGCAGCAGCTCGCCTTGGGCGCTATTTGTTTACGCGCTTACGGTCATACTGCGCGAGGGATTTGAGGCGCTTATCATCGTGGCGGCCGTCGTGGCGTATCTGCTAAAAACCGGCAACGAAAAGCGCATGAGTATCGTTTACAGCTCGCTTGGCGTAGCGGTCGTGCTAAGCTTTGTTATGGCGTGGATTATGAATTTGATATTTGCCGGCGCTGCAGGCCAAAAAAGAGAGGTGATGGAGGGCGCGGTAATGCTTATCGCCGTGGGACTGCTCTTTTACGTAGGTTTTTGGCTGCTTTCAAACGCAGGCGCGAAAAAATGGAGCAAATATATCCAAAGTCACGTCAGCGAGTCGATATCGGCTGGTTCTGCTAAGGCGCTTTGGTGGACGGTATTTTTAGCCGTATTTAGAGAGGGCGCGGAGACCGTGCTTTTCTATCAGGCGCTGATTTTCGACGCTAAAGATAGCGCAGGTTACTCGATGATAGCGCTGGGATTTGTAGTGGGGCTAGTCGTCTTGCTTGTTACTTACTACGTATTTAAAATTTTTGCTATCAAAATCCCGATCAAACCGTTTTTCTTGGTCACTTCGACGATCATCTTTTATATGTCGATCGTGTTTGTGGGCAAGGGACTTATGGAGTTCGTCGAGGGTAAAATTTTCGTTCCGACTAAGATCGAAGGCTTCCCTACTATCGAGTGGCTGGGCATTTATCCGTATTACGAGAGCTTGATACCGCAGGCTATCATGGTAGCGGCGCTAATCATCGGCGTGATCATAATGAAAAACAAGCAAGCCAAAGAGGCTTAAATTTGACGTTTCTAGCTTTCGCGGGTTGCCGCGAAGCTTAAAAATAAATTTACAAACCAATTAAAGGAGAGAACATGAACAAATTCGTTAAAACAGCTTTGGCATTCAGCCTTGCTGCTTCAGTTGCCCTAGCAGGCGAGTTTCCTATCGGCGATCCGGTAGAAATCAACGGTATGGAGATAGCTGCCGTTTATCTAGAGCCTATCGACATGGAGCCAAAGGGCATCGACCTAGCTCCTAGCAAAGCCGACATCCACCTAGAGGCCGACATACACGCTATCGAGGGAAACAAAAACGGTTTTGCGGCCGGCGAGTGGATTCCTTATCTAAAAGTTAATTACGAGCTAAAAAACCTAGATAACGGCAAAGTTAAAAAAGGTACGTTTATGCCTATGGTCGCTCAAGACGGTCCTCACTACGGAGCCAACCTAAAAATGGATACGGGCGTGGGCAACTACGAGCTAAAATTTCATATAGAAAATCCTGAAAAACAAGGCTTCGGTCGCCATGCGGATAAAGAAACCGGCGTAGGTAAATGGTTTGAGCCTTTCACTACGACTTATAAGTTCCAATATACCGGAGCGCCTGCTAAATAATTCGGGCTTAGAGCGGCTAAGCCCGCTCTAAATTTCACTTAAATTCTTAAATTTTAGGGCTGATCATGTCTATATATTTCGTCCAAGTTATCTCATCGTTACTGGGATTTGTCCTTTTTGCAGCGTTAAACAACGACAAAAAGATCCTAAAAGCGCTGTTTTTACCCTCGGTTTTGGGTATTGCTACAGGCATAGTCGTTTTTAAGATCGCTAGACTCGCGCTTCACGACGCCGGCGTGAAAATGGTGTTTGACGTGGCTACTTTGGTATTTTTGCTAGTTAGCGCGCTTTGGATTTTTATCAAATTTAACCCTGCAAAGATGATAACGTTTTTTGCTCTCGGTGCGGGCTACGGCCTCACGTACGCTCACGCTAGCGCGAATTTTCCGGTATTTGCCGGCGAGCTACTCGACACGCAGTCTATCATCAGCCTATTTTTGATGATATTTGCGTTTTTACTTTTACTGATTTTATTTTTCGTCGTTTCAAATTTAAAAGAGTGCCTATGCAAGCACGTCTTACGGACGTTTTCGCTTCTTTTACTTGCGGTTTTGATAGTGCAGGCTATTTCAAACACGGGACTTGAGTTTATGCGGGCGGGCATGATACCTACATATCCGTGGGCGCTCTCGCTCGTGGCTAAGGGCATTTACTATACGACATTTGCGCAGTATTTTTTTATCTTTTCGGTTTTGGTTTTGGCAGTTATAAATTTCAAAAAACGCCCGACTCCGCTCGTAAAATCGGTTGTGGGCTCAAATAAATTTAGATTTAACAACGCGGCTAGAAATTTCATGGCGGCAAACTCAAAAAGCAGCATAGCTATCGTCGTTACGGCTCTGATTTTCGGGCTTTACTACGATCTGCACGCATCTAAACCGCCTGAGATCTCTGATCCTATCGTCGTAGAACCCGTAAATAACGAGTTTAAATTTGACGTCGAAAAACTCGCCGACAATGAACTACACCGCTACGCCTACATAAACGACGAAGGTAGGGAGATAAGGTTTTTCCTCTTAAACCGCTTTTCAGACCGCGCTTCGCCGATCATCGTCTTTGACGCGTGCGCGATATGCGGTGACATGGGCTACGTCAAAAAAGGCGGCGATCTCATCTGCATCTCGTGTAACGTACGCATCTTTTTGCCGTCAGTCGGCAAAGAGGGCGGCTGCAACCCGATACCTATGCCGTTTGAATTTGACGGCAAATTTATAACCGTTACGCTCGACACCATCCAAAGCGGCGCGAACTACTTCTCAAAAGTCGTCGAAAAAACGGTGCTAGATCCGGTAAGCCGCAAAAAGGTAAGCAACATCGGCTCGAAATCTTATTTATACTACAACAGGACGTATTTCTTTGAAAACGAAAAAACTCAGGCGGAATTTGAAGCCAACCCTGAAAAATACGTCGATATAAACGGGACTTTAAAATGAAAAATATGCAACTAAGGCTCATAAAAAGCTCGATCACCGGCTCGAAGGTGCAAAAAGGAATGGCCTTTATCACCATACTTTTGGCGACGGTTTTGATCGCTTGTATGCTAAATATCACGCTAAAAATCGGCGATCAGATCGCTAGCGAGCTACGCGGCTACGGCTCAAACATCGTCGTCTTGCCAAAGGGCGAAGCGCTAGCTATCGAGATCGAGGGTAAAAATTTCACTCCGCTAAAATCGCAAAACTACCTAAACGAAGAGGATTTGCATAAGGTAAAGGAAATTTTTTGGCGAAATAACATCGTGGCGTTTGCTCCGTTTTTAAACGGCGAGGTAAAAGACGCTAGCGGCGAAAAATACCAAATCACTGGCACTTGGTTTGATAAATTTGCAAACGTGGCCGACGAGCCCGAGTTTAAAACGGGCGTTAAAACGCTATTTGGCTTTTGGGCGGTCGATGGCAAATGGATAGAAGATGACGATATGCAAAACGTACTCGTAGGCGAAAATTTAGCCGCGAAGCGAAATTTGAGCGTCGGCGGCGAGC
Source organism: Campylobacter showae (assembly GCF_900573985.1). Taxonomy (NCBI): domain Bacteria; kingdom Pseudomonadati; phylum Campylobacterota; class Epsilonproteobacteria; order Campylobacterales; family Campylobacteraceae; genus Campylobacter; species Campylobacter showae. Next base: position 667,756 of record NZ_UWOK01000001.1, read on the forward strand.
TAAATTTAAACGGTCGTAGCGTAAAAATCGCGGGCGTGCTAAAAGGAGCCGGCGAAGAAAGCTATAAAATCGTAACCTCGCTAAAGCTCGCCCAGGAGCTTTTAGGCAAGCCCGGGCAGTACTCAAAAGCCGAGGTTTCAGCGATGACGATCCCAGAAAACGATCTATCCGTCAAGGCCAGGCGAAATCTAGACAATCTAGATAGCGCCGAGTACGATATGTGGTACTGCTCGGCCTACGTTAGCTCCATAGCCTATCAGATCGAGGAGAACTACGCGGGCGTAGCGGCCAAGGCGATGATGCAAGTAAGCGACGCCGAGAGTAACATCGTGAAAAAAATCCAAAGCCTAATGGGTATCGTTAGCATCATCGCGCTTGCGGTCTCCTCTATCGGCATTACATCGCTGATGACCAGCGAAATTTACAGGCGTAAAAAAGAGATCGGCCTGCTAAAAGCTATAGGTGCCAGCAACTTTGAAATTTATGCCCTTTTTGCGAGCGAAAGCCTAGTAGTGGCGTTTTTTGCGGGCATTTTGGGTGCGTTTTTGGGATATGCGCTTAGCTACATAATCGCTTACAGTATCTTTGGCTATGGCATCGGCATCGCTTGGATCGTGCTTCCGCTTAGTATCGCTTTTGCGCTTCTTATCTCGATCGCGGGCTCGCTCGTACCGATGAGAAGCGTCGTCAAACTATTGCCTGCGGAGGTGCTATATGATCGCAAATAAGGGCTTTTTTTACAACGTTATCTTTAAAAGTCTGCGCTTTGGCGCGGCTAGAGTCGGCGTCATCATCGTCTCTATCTTGCTTGGCGCGTGCGTGACGGCAGCGTTTGTAAACGTATATCTGGATATCGACTCAAAAGTAACCAAGGAGCTAAAAAGCTACGGCGCAAACGTGGTTTTCGCTCCGGCAGACCCCGTTAGTGACGCGATAGACGAGGCTAAATTTAACGAAAAGATCGCCAAAATCCCAAGCGACAAGCTAATCGGGCAGAGCGGATATCTTTTCACGCAGGTAAACATAGGCCCAACGACCGCGATCGCTATGGGTGTTAAATTTAGCGATCTAACGCGGGTTAAGCCGTTTTTAGAGGTTAAAGAGGGGCAAGGCATAACGCTTGATTTTGACGAGAGAAACGCACTAATCGGCACCGATCTAGCCAAACAAAGCGGATTTAAGGTTGGCGACACGATCGAAGTAAGGCAAATCGGCGCGAATGCGGGCGAAAAAGTAAAGATCCGCGGCATCGTGCAAGACGGCGACAAAGAGGACTCGCTACTCATCATCTCGCTGCCTCTGGCGCAAAAGATAGCAAACGAGCCAAATGCGTTAAACTATGCCGAGGCCGTAGTGACGGGCAAATTTGACTACATCAGCGAGCTTGGCAAGAGCCTTAGCGACGAGCAAATTTCGGTTAAACCCGTGGCTAAAATTTCAAAATCAGAGGGTCTGATTTTAGACAAAATTAAGCTTTTGATGGCGCTAGTTAGCTTTGTCATCTTGCTTATCACTTCAATGTGCGTAAACACGACTCTAAGCGCGATTTTATTTTCGCGTTCAAAGGAGATCGCGCTGCTTAGAGCACTTGGAGCTAGTAAGAAAAACGTGTTAAATTTGTTCGGCGTCGAGACCTTCGTCACGGCGCTTGCGGCGGCTTTGGCGGGTGCTATTTTAGGCTATGGTTTGGCGCAAATTTTAGGCTACGCGATTTTTGATTCGAGCATCGATTTTAGATTTATGAGTATACCGATAGCGATGGCTATCTCGCTCGTTTTTGCTGGCGTAGCCTCGATCTATCCGATCAAACGAGCGCTGGAAAACAAGATGGCCGATATTTTAAGAGGAGAATGATATGCAATACGCGATAAGATTAAACGGGATAGAAAAAAGATTTGGCGAAGTAAGGGCGCTAGAGGGCATCACATTTGACGTAAACGCCGGCGAGTGGGTTAGTATAATGGGCCCAAGCGGTAGCGGTAAAAGTACGCTGGTAAATATCCTCTCGCTGATGGACGTGCCAACCGCAGGTACGTACACGCTAGGCGGAGACGACGCTAGCAGACTTAGCGACGAGGAGACGCTCAAATTTCGCCGCGAAAAGATCGGGCTGATATTTCAGCAGTTTCACCTCATCCCATACTTAAACTGCGTGGAAAACGTGATGATAGCGCAGTACTATCACAGCAGCGTGGACGAAGAGGACGCTAAAAAGGCGCTCGAGCGCGTTGGACTGGGACATAGGCTAGATCACCGTCCGAGTCAGCTTAGCGGCGGCGAGCAGCAGCGTCTGTGCATCGCGCGCGCTCTCATCAACGATCCTGATATCTTGATAGCCGACGAGCCGACTGGTAACCTAGACGAAGCCAACGAACGCGTAGTTTTGGAGCTATTTCAAAAGCTGCGAAGCGAAGGCAAAACGATCCTACTCATCACGCACAACCCCGATCTTGGGCAGTTTGGCGACAAGATCGTCTATCTAAGGCACGGCAAGATGGAAAACATCCACTACGTGAGCGAGGGCGAGCGCGCGGAGGCATGCGAGAGGCTAGCAAGCGAGCCAAAGGGTCAAACCGCCTTTGCGACGGTTTAAATTTGGGAGAGTTATGATAAAAAAATATATACTTTTAGTTTTTGCGGCGGCGATGATAGCTGGCTGCGGAAATAGCGGCTTTGATAAACACCACATTAGCCTAAACTCGCCAAAGGGCGTCGATACGCACTATTTTCCCGAGGGCAGGCGGCTTAAAACGGACGGCAAGCCCTATATGCTCTTTTTCTTTGGCACATCCTGCGGCGCCTGCGTAGCGCAAGCTCCGATCGTAAATGAAATTTACTCCGAATTTAAGGACAAATTCGGCGTTTACGGGATATTTGGACCCAGCCTTGGCTTTGATAAAGATATCGATATGGTGAAGCAGCACCATATCGACTACGACGTGATTAGCGATAAAGTTTCGGTTGATTATTTTAGCAAGGCCGTAGGCGGCGTGATGGGCGTGCCTGCGATCTTCGTCTTTGACGGCGAGGGTAATCTCAAAAAGCGCTTCATCGGGCTCACTCCAAAAGCCACTCTTGAAAACGAGATCAAGCTGGTATTATAAATTTACTCAAACGTAAAGATTTAGTAGTAAAATATGCTTAAATTTGATCCTAAATTTGACCCGTCCGCGTTAAATTTGCGGCGGTCAAATTTGAGCTAGGAGACGCGAAATGAAACTAAAAATTTTCTCTATTTTGCTATTTGCGATTTTTTTCGTAGGTTGCGGCGAGCCCCGCACGCCCGAGCTTTACGCTAGAAGCACGATGCCGATTTTTATAACAAACGGCGACGTGAAAAAAGCCTCTCGCAGCGTCTATGTTTACTTTAAAAACTCCTGCGGCTACGCAAACACGCTAGAAAACACCGTGCGAAACAAGCTACTGCAAAACGGCTTTACGCAAAGCATGGATCAAAAGAGCGCCGATATCGTGATAATGGGCGATTTTGCGAGTTTGCAGCGCTTTGAGCGACGCGAACGTCCGCGCGCGTACATGAGCATGGGTTACGGCTGGGGCGGCTACGGATACAGGCGTAGCATGGGATTTGGCATGCTTTTTGGCGATCCGTTTGACGATGATTTTTACGACAGGACGGATTACTATCTTTATAGAGCCTACATCAGCGTGATGATCCGCGCAAACGGTGGCGAGCAAAGGACAAATCTCGAGATCGAAAGCGGCCAGAATCTTTATTCGCCAAGTTATATAATCCCGTATATAGAGGAAAAGGCGGCGACGCAGATACTCGGTTTCTTTTATCCTTAACGGCTTGTCTTTTTCCTTTATACTTCGTTGGAAACTCGGTCGGCTTCGGTCACGGACGACTAGTCCGCTCCCTCGCTTCCGTCGTTTCTGCCTCGTCTAAAGAAAAAATACTTCGCCTTATCGTTTTACGTTCAAATTTGGAGTCAAATTTGTAAATTTCGGCTTCAAATTTTACTTACCGAGACCCGCATCTTGAAAATGCTAATTCAAGTTTTTAAATTTGACGTATCGATTCAGGCTGTCTTTTTTCATAATTAAATTTTAAGCGCCGGAACTAAGATTAAATTTGACATGAGTCTAGGTACCTAAAATTTACGTTTATCAAATTTAACTTTGCCAACGTCAAATTTGTCGCCGTCTACAAACAAAACCGCGCGAAATTTATAAATTTTATCTTAACGAAAATCAAGAAATACTCAAATATTTTTTTATATAATTATGATACAAAAAATCAAAATTATCATAAAGGATACTAAATGAGATTAGCTATCAGTCTGGCTGCGGCTACGACGGCGCTATTTGCAAACGGCGCAAATCCCGATGTCATAAAGCCAATAAAGGATTTTACGCCTCCGCCGCCATATACGCCAAATGTCGCTCAAAGCGCGTTTCCCGAAAATCAATTCGACCGCGCGCCAAGGGATGATTATTTTTTCGTGACGGATTTGCTCGATAATTCTATGGATAAATTTCACGTCGCGGGCGGATTTTACGGCAGGACGTTTTACGGTTCGGGACTTTTTAAGTACCGCGGCGCAAATTTCTATACGATTTTAAACGCAAATTTCTCTAAAGCCAACCGCTACAAAGACGGCGGCGGCAGAGAGTGGAACTACGGCTACGCCAGGCAGGGACAAAGCGCAGTCGTGGGTTTTGTGCCTAGCGAGCTAAGCGAGTTTAGATTTACGCTCGTACACGACAACATCGACGACGACAAGCAGCCTCACCATCTCATGGACGCCGTTAAAACCGAGCGATACGTCGGTAAATTTAACGCTCGCATCGGCGCGGAAGATCTATCAAATACGCTAAATTTCGAGCTGATGCTGCGCGATGTGAGCAGAAACGCCGACAACTACCGCCTAAGAAGCGCGGCGCAGACGGTAAAGGTCGAGATAGATAGAAAAATCGTAGACGCCGAGCTAAAATACGACGCGGATTTTGGTGGCTTTCATAATCTAGCCGGCATCAGCTATCAGCATGATAATCACGAAGGCAAAAGATACGTAAGGCAGCCTAGCGGCTGGGTTTTTAACGGATATAGGTTTGCCGACGTGACAAACAAGCGAACGAGGATTTTTGATACGTTAAGCTATAAATTTAACGACTTTCACAAGCTTAGTTTAGCTCTAAACTACGACTGGATGAGGTCGAATTTAAAGGGATTAAACGAGCCTTATTTTGCGCCCGCCGCACCGCTTCGGACGGTCAAGGGGCTTGTTCGCAATGTTTACGGATATGATTTTGACGGTAGCGTCAAACAAGACGGCCTAAGCGCAAGCCTAAAATACGATTTTACGCCAAACGAGCTGGATAGCTACTACGCGGCGCTTGAGAGCTTGCAGCGCATACCCGGCAACATGGAGCGATTTAACACGCTTTACGGTCCGATGGATAACGGCTGGGTGAGCAACCCGCTGCTAAAGCCCGAGCGTCACAACCGCGTAAATTTGGGCTTTACTTACAAGAGCGAATTTTATAAAGATTACTTAAGTTCGCGCCAGGGCGAGGATAGCTTTAGCGTGGGCGGGCACTTTATTGCAGACGACGCGCAGGATCTGGTTATCTACGATCGCCGCCATGCCGCTTCATCCACGCCGCCAATAAACAGAAACGCCGTCATCACGCGCAATGTCGACGCTAGGATTTACAGCGTAAATTTGCGTGGCGAGTATAACTTCGCGCGAAATTTCGGGCTAAAAACATCGTTATTTTACAACTACGGACAAAACAAAACCGACGGCAGACCGCTCTATCAAATTCGCCCGTTTGAAGCAAATTTGGCCTTTGACTACAAAGACTACGCGAGCTTTGGCAGCTACAATATCGGCACTGCGGTGCGCTACGTAGCAAAGCAAAACAGGGGTGATTTTGATAAATCCACCGGCTTTGGCATCGACAAGCGCGAAGCCGCAAAGAGCTTTACGACGATGGACGTTTACGGCGGATTTGAGTTTAAAAACAGCTGGGGCGTGAGGCTTGGCGTGACAAATATCTTTGATAAAAATTATGCCGAGTTTATCAGCGGCGAGCACGTAGGTGCGCTAGATCCTGCGGTGGTGCATGCGCCGGGGAGGGTGGTGTTTGTTAGCTTCCACTCTAGTTTTTAAAATTTGAGTAGCGGCTTGTCTTTTTGCTCTATACTTCGTTGCTTTTAAATTTGGCTCGGTCATTACCTATATGGTAACTCCCGTCGCCAAATTTAAAAGCGCCTCGTCTAGAGCAAAAATACTTCGCCTTATTTTTTTGATTCAAATTTGAGGTCAAATTTGCAAATTCGGGTCGCCGAGACCCGCATCTTGAAAATGTAAATTTAAAATTTGCAGTGCGGTAGCGCCAAATTTAGCCTATACGCAGCGCGGCATCTTCTCGCGTCGCAGGGCTAGTATGCTGCAAAAAGTTGGATTTTAAAAATTTGAGTATTCAAATTTAATGCTCAAATTTAACAACCCAAATCAGCAAAAAAACAAAATTTAGATCAAGATTTTTGATTTAAATCTTGGGTATAATTATCAAAAATTGGTTGAGGTAAAGTCAAATTTGCCTCGAGTAAATTTAGCATTTTTACGATGCGGGTCTCGGTGAGTAAAATTTGACGATCAAATTTAACATTCAAATTTGATCGTCAATTTTGACGCCTGGGGGCGATCCACAAAGCGAAGCGAAATAAAATTTAAAATCTTAATACAAGGAGAAAGCTATGAACAGACGAGGATTTTTAGGACTTGGCGCGGCGCTAGGCGCTACTGCTTTTGCGCCAAATTTGCTTGCTAAAGAGAGATTTGACGTGTGGGGGATGCCTGCGATCCCTAGCACCATGCTAGCCGTGGCGAGCTTGCAAGGCGAGCTAACCAAAACCCACGACATAAAGCTAAGGATCTGGAACAGCCCCGATCAGCTGCGAGCCGGCGTGGCTAGCGGCGAGATGAAACTAACCGCGGCGCCTAGCAACGTGGGCGTAAATTTGGCTAATCAGGGCATGAATTTTGGCCTACTAAACATCATGACCAACGGCCTTCAAAACATCCTCGTTAAAGACCCTAGTATCAAAAGCATCGAGGATCTAGTCGGCAAAAAGCTAATCATGCCGTTTAAAAACGATATGCCAGACCTCGTGCTACGCGCCATCTGCAAAAAACGAGGCATAGATATCTCTAAAATCGAGATCAACTACGTCCAAACTCCGCCAGAAGCCATAGGGCTGTTTTTGCAAAAGGATTTCGACGCGGCCCTATCGATCGAGCCGATGAGCTCGGCTGCGATACTGCGTGGTAAAAAAATGGGCGTGGACGTGCGCGTGGGCTTTGAGCTGCCCGAGGTTTGGGGCGAGAGCTTCGGCATCAAGCCATATATCCCGCAGGCCGGACTCATCGTCGATCTAGACTACTATAACGCAAACAGGGAGGTTTTTGAGATATTTCATAAAGACATGCAAAATGCTCTAAAATGGATCCTAGAAAACAAACAAAGCGCGGCGCAAATCGGCGCGCAGTATCTGCCGGCTCCGGAGCCTGCACTGGCAAACGCGTTTGAGCGTTCAAATTTGACCGTGACAAAGGCTAAGGATTTGACGGACGAGCTTATGAGCTTTTTTGAAGTTCTTTTTGAGCTAAACCCTAAGCTTTTGGGCGGCAAAATGCCTGATAAGAGCCTGTTTTTATGATACTCGTCGATAACGTCAAAAAAGACCGCGGCGCGTTTTTAAAGGTCGCAGACTACCTTTGGGGCGGATTTAGCGGTCTTGCGACGATAGCGCTTATCATCGCGCTTTGGCAGATCGGCAGCGAGCTGGGAGGCGAGTTTTTACTCCCGGCTCCGCAGGCTGTTTTCGTGCGGGCGTACGAGCTTTTGGCGGATTATAAAAACAGCGAGATAAACATCACTCTCGTGCGCTCGCTAGTGGGAGTCGGTACAGCCTGTGCCATCGGTATCACGCTGGGACTGGTTGCCGGCGCGTATAAAAGCTTTGCCGCGTTTTTAAAGCCGGTTATCACGACGCTGCTTTCTATGCCGCCTATTATTTGGATCGTTTTAGCTATATTTTGGTTCGGGTTTGGAAACGCGAGCACCATCTTTACGATCATTATCACGGTTTTGCCGCTAACCTTTGCTAGCTCGATGGTCGGCATGATGAGCGTTAGCGAGGAGCTAAAGGAGATGTTTGACGCCTATAAACTGGGCATTTGCAAAAAAATTCGCCACCTTTACGTTCCGCACCTAACTAGCCACATCATCAGCTCTCTAAGCGTCGCCGTAGGTATGGGTGTAAAGATCGTCATTATGGGCGAGCTGCTAGGCGCGAACGACGGTATGGGCGCCAAGATCGCAAACGCGCGCGTGATGCTAGATACCACCGAGGTGATGGCCTACGTCGTGCTTACTATCGCTATCATTATGCTTTTTGAGTACCTGGTTATCGAGCCGCTAAAGATCACGCTAATGCCGTGGAAAAGGTAGTTGGCTATGCTGGAACTTCAAAATTTAGAATACGAAATTTTACGCGACAAGGTCGTGCGTGATTTTAGTCTAAAGGTCGGCGCGGGCGAAGTAGTGACGCTATTTGGCGCGAGCGGCTGCGGTAAAACTACGATCCTGCGCCTGATCTCGGGTCTCATCGATCCGCGCAAAGGCAAAATAATCAATAAATTTAACAAAACGACCTATCTCTTTCAGGAAAATCGCCTGCTGGAGTGGAAAAATGCGCTCGAAAACGTGCTGCTTGTTATGGACGAGCCCGATGAAAAGGCTGTGCTAGAGCTCTTTGCTAGACTTGGGCTAACAGAGAAAGACGCGCTAAAGTACCCTGACGAGCTAAGCGGCGGTATGCGTCAAAGGGTTGCTTTCGTGCGGGCGATCGTGACAAAGCCTGATTTGCTGCTGATGGACGAGCCGTTTTCGGGGCTTGATTACGATATGAAGGAAATTTTAATCGACATCGTCACGCGCCGCGTCGAGGAAGGCATGAGCGTCGTGCTTGTGACTCACGATAGGATGGAGGCCGCACGCATGTCTAGTAAAATTTGCTTTTTAGCGAGCAAGGGCGCGGTGATAGAGCGCGAGCTGGAGCTTGACCGCGCCTTTTCGCAGCGGGATTTTGCCTACGCTAACGGCGTGATAGACGAAAATTTTAAAGGAAAAATTTATTATGATTAACGACTTTTTCACTCATCCGATGAGAATTTTTTTCCTTACGAGCGCGGTTTGCGCGGTGCTAGGCGGAGCGATATTTTTTACGCCCGTAGATTTCGTTAGCTGGCATAAATTTATCTTTTTGCATCTTGTTGCGGCGCTTGCGTACGCGGGATTTTTGCTAACGGGACTAACTGATTGGACTAATTTTGGCGGAGGGCTTAAAAAGCACGCCTGCGCTATGTTTTCGTTTTTTGCAGCGAGTTTTATTAGCGCGTTTTTTAGCCTGTTTGCGGCGCACTTTTTTATGGCGCTTTTTTGGGCGTATCTGGCTGGGCTTTGCGTTTATATGATCTGGCTTGATAGAAACGACGATCAGTTAGGTGTTTTAGCATTTTTACTCGGAATTCTTGGCTTTGAGATTTACTATCTGCTTAGCGGTGAGGAGAAGTTTTTAAATTTACAAATTCACCTGCACGTTATCGCGATTTTGCTCGTATCTTTTCGCGTTAGCGTGGTGCTTGGCAAAGAGGCGCTAAACCGCGAGTCAGGCATGCAAGACGCGGCCTTTGTGCCAAATTTTGTTTATAAAAACATCGCGATCGTTAGCGTTTGCGCGTTTTTGTTAGCGAGCGTGTTTTTTGAAGGCAGCAAGGCTGTAAATTTCGCCGCGATAGCCTGCGGTAGCGCGATTTTAGCCAAGCTAAAAGAGTGGCACTATAAGGAGCTTTTGCGCCATAGCTTCGTGATTTATTACTACTTGATGCAGCTTTTACTGGCGGCGGCTTATGTCGGTTATGGTGCGAGCGGGATTTTGGGGCTTGGGCTGGAGACAAATATGCTGCACGTCATCGCGCTAAACGGCATTATTTTTAGCATTATGCTTATCTTTAATATCGCCGGCCTGCGCCACAGCGGGCAGGAGCTTGAGTTTTTGCGCCTGAGCAAGATCGCCTTTGCGTTAGTTATCGCCGCCGGCATTTGCAGGGGCTTTTTGGCTTACGTTTGGAGTGGATTTTATATCCATCTGCCTGCGACGCTTATCGCCGTAGCGTTTGCGCTTTGGTTTATCGACTTTTATAAAATTTTCAGAGATAACGAGTTTAGCGACGATCCGGAGTAGGCTAATCTAGCGTCCTTTTATACCTAGCGAGCGATATGGCCGTGCTAACGCATAAAAACGCCAAAATCGCGGCTAGATCGTAGTAAAAATCGCTAAGCTGGGCGCTTTTTAGCCATACGCCTCTAATGATACGCAAAAAATGAGTCAGCGGAAAGCACTCGCCGATAAACCGCGCCCACGCGGGCATCCCGTAAAAAGGAAACATAAACCCCGACAGCAGCATCGAAGGTAAAAAGAAAAAATAAGTCATCTGCATCGCTTGCAGCTGGCTGCGAGCTAGCGTGCTAAATGTAAATCCCACGCCCAAATTTGCAAGCATCAGCAAGGTGCAAGCCGTAAAAAGCGCAGCCCAGTCGCCGATAGGCGGCAACCCGAAAAGCAGTCTAGCTATAAGCAAAAGCGCGCCAACTTGCAGATAGGCTATGAGTAGGTAGGGTAAAATTTTGCCTATCATCACCTCGGCCGGACGCAAAGGAGCGGCTAGGAGATTTTCCATCGTACCGCGCTCAAACTCCCTCGTCACCGAGATGCTCGTTAGCAGGATCGTCGTTAGCGTGAGCAAGATGCCCATGAGCCCCGGGATGATCTGATAGCGCGTGAGTAGCTCCGGGTTGTAGCGGGAGTGCGCGCGTAGTTCAAATTCCGCCCTAGGCTGCGCGTAGCCGGGCTTATCTCTAGCTAGAGCTTGCTCAAATGCCGTTTGCAGCGCGGCCGCGGCGCCCGAGTTTGCCGAGGGATCGGTGGCGTCGGTGGCGATTAAAATTTTAGGCGTTTGGCCTCGCATAAGGTCGCGTTCTAAATTTGGCGGAAAATATATAATAAACTGCGCCTCGCCGCTTTGCATCATGGCTTCGGCTCTATCCGCGTCCGCGCCGACGTGTTTGACGTCGAAAAACTCCGTGTTTTTCATCGCGCTAACTAGCGAGCGGGTGAGCTTGCCGCCGCTATCAGCGATCACTACGGCTGAGGGCAGGTGGCGCGGGTTGTTGTTTATCGCATAACCAAAAAGCAACATCAGCATCAGCGGCATCGCGATGATCATCGCTAGCGTCGCGCGGTCTCTTAAAATTTGACGAAATTCCTTAACGACCATCGCCGCAGTGCGCGAAAACGAGATAAATTTCATCGCCGCTCCTAAAATCGCTCGTCTTTATGAAGCTCTAGCAGGTGGATGAAAACATCCTCTAGGCTCGCTTTTATCGGTCTTAGGCTTAGCTCGTTTCGCGGTATTTCTAGGCCTTTGACCTCTTCTTGTAGCGCGGCCACGTCTTTTGCTGTTACGTGATAGCCGTTGCCGAAAGCCGAAACGCTAAGCGCGGCGTTTGAGGCTAGCAGCGACGCCGCTTCACCCGCTCTATCTCCGCTTAGCTGCCAGACGTTTAGATCGTAGCCGGCGATGATATCTGACTGCGTGCCGCGGGCTAGGATCTTGCCGTAGGCGATATATATGAGCTCGTGGCAGCGCTCGGCCTCGTCCATGTAGTGCGTGGAGACTAACACGGTGATGCCGTCCTGGGCTAGCTCGTGGATGATATCCCAAAATTCGCGCCTAGCCTTTGGATCTACGCCAGCCGTGGGCTCGTCGAGCAAAAGTAGCTCCGGGCCATGTACGAGGCACATCGCAAGCGCCAGCCGCTGTTTCCAGCCGCCCGATAAACTGCCCGCTAGGTGATTTTGACGCGGGGCGAGGTCTAGGCGGTCTAGGATTTGATTTACGGCGGCTTTTTGGTTTTTGACCGCAAAAAGCCTAGCGATAAATTCCAAATTTTCCCTCACGCTAAGGTCGTCGTACCAGCCGAATTTTTGCGTCATATAGCCAGTTTTTAGGCGTATGGCTTCGCTTTGGCTGCGGAAATCATACCCCAGACAGCTGCCGCTACCGCCGTCTGGCTTTAAAAGGCCGCAAAGCATGCGTATCGTGGTCGTCTTGCCGCTGCCGTTTGGCCCTAAAAATCCGCACACGCTACCCTTTTTGACCCTGATGTCGACGCCGTTCGTGATAATCTTTTTGCCGAATTTTTTGGTGAGGCCTCTAATGTCGATGGCATAGTCGCCGCTCTGCGGTTTGGGGCTCAAATTTGGAGTCAAATTTGAGCTTTGGCTTGCGATTAAATTTGCTGCGTTTGTCAAATTTAAGGGCAAATTTGCGCTGTTAAATTTCGCTTTTAACTCGTTTGCTAAATTTGACCCGCTCAAATTTGAAATTTTCCCAGCCGATGGCGGAGCTTTGTCTATGCCGTAAATTTTGCCGCCGCGTGCGTTTAAATTTTGCCCGAGCCAAATTTCGTCTAAATTTGGACGCCGAATTTGAGCGGAGATATTTTGCGCGTTCACGGCTCTAGCCTCGCTTTTATCGGTAGCGACGGGTGCAAGGCGGTTACGTTGTTTTCGGGCACGGCTTCGACTAGATAGACCAGCGTGCTTTGCGAAGTTTGGTTGTAGATGACGGGCGGGGCGTACTCGGGAGCGGACGCGATCTTTACGATACGAGCGGTAAAATCCGCGCATCCCTCGCAGCTAATGCGCGCTTTTTGCCCCTCGCGCAGGCTAGGCAGCGCGCCTGCCGGTACGAAAAACCTGATCTTGACCTCGCTCGGCGGCAGTAGAGATAGCACGGGCTGCGAGCTTTGGACGAACTCGCCCGTTTTATAAAATATATCCTCGACGAGTCCGGATCTCGGCGCCAAGACAGCGGTTTGCTCTAGTCTCCACTGCGCGGCGCGCTCTTGCGCTTTGGCCGCTTGTATTTTTGCTTTTAGGCTTGTTATTTGTTCGCTTCTAGCGGGCAAATTTGCGACCTTCAGCGCGGCGTTTAGCTCGCTAACTAGGGCGTTTGCGCGGTTAAACTCCGCCTTTGCGGCGTCAAATTCTTTTTGCGAAACAGCGTGTTTAGTTAGCAGCGACTTTGCGCGCTCGTAGTTAGCCTCCGCGATCCAAAGCGCGGCCTTGGCTTGTTTTAGCTCGGCATCTATCCGCTCGATCTCCTCGGGGCGCTTGCCAGTGCTAAGGTCGGCCAGTTCGGCTTCTAGGGCGCTCACGTTAGCCTTTGCGGCGTCTAAATTCGCTAACGCTTCGGCGCTATCAAGCACAAAAAGCGGCTCGCCCTCTTTAACGGCGGCGCCCTCTTTGACGCTCAAATTTACGATCCGTCCGCTAACGCTAGGCGCCACGTAAATATAATCGCCCTCGACGTAGCCGTTAAAAAACGCACTCCCCTTCTCATCCGCGCAGCCTACAAAAATCAGGATAAAAAAGGCAAAAAACGCGTAAAATTTGCTCAAATTTAAACCCATTTCGCCTCCTTGAAGCCGCTATTTCATTAGCATTATACCCCGCTTAGTTAAATTTGACTACATTTTAGGATTCCGAGCGGTATCCGAAAAGGAAATATTATCGGCGTGTAGGCTTCGTATAGTGCGGTAGAAGCGGCGGTTTTTTATCTCTTTTTAGGAAAGATCAATTTAAATTTGGAGCAAATTAGTGCGGCAATTTAGTATTTTTCGCGCTTTAAATTTCTTAGATGTGTTTTATAAGTACTGCAAAAACGGTATTACTAATAAAAAAGGATAAAAAATATCCAATTTAAGCTTTCTTTGAAGAGCAAGATTATATAATTCCCATTTTAACGATAGTAGTTATTAATATTAAATATTGAGGAGAGGAAATGAAAAAAATCATTTCAGGTGCGCTAGCCACGTCACTGCTGGCTGCTTCGGCATTTGCTTTTAGTGTAGATGGCAACCCTAGCGTAAAATTCGTTGGTTATAAGTTAGCTAACAAAACAGCCGTCGAGGGTACGTTTAAAGATCTTGGCTTTAAAAGCGCGGAAAACGCAAATTTTGCTGATTTTCTAAAAACTTTGAGTTTAACATCGATCCTAAAAATATCGATACAAAGTTGCCCGATCGCGACAAACGTATCGGTATGATCTTTGACGGCAACGCAATAACAGCTAAAATCGTATCCGTAAGCGGCGACGAAAAAGCGGGCGAAGCTGAAGTCGAAGTTAGCGTAAAAGGAAACTCAAAGTCTTACAAAACGCAGTATACGGTGGAAGATGGTAAACTAAAGGCTAAAATCGGCATTGATTTGTTGGCTGATTTGAAACTCAATGAGACATTTGAAAAATACGCGGCTTCAGCCAAGCCTTTTCATGGTGGCAAAAGCTATCCGGATGTAGAAATCTCACTCGAAGCTAAAATAAAATAATCCTTAAATTCGGCGCTTAAAGATCTGCTTGCGCCGAATTCTCTACTTTATTATTATTTTTTATTCTGTAATGCCGAAAAATCGATAACTTAAGATATAATGAGCCGTAAAATTTAATTAAGGCGAAAAAATGACGACGAAAGAAAATAAAAAAGGGGCGGTAAGCGCGCTATTTTTGGCGGTCGCGCTATTTGCGGCGGGATGCGCGGGGTATTTTTATTACGGCATAGGCGGGACGGGCGTTTTTACGATGGTCGTTGCCGTGATCTGCGCCGTTTTTTGCGTGAAAAAGATATTTCAAGTTAGCTTTTTAAGCATCGATGACGACGGATTTTTAGTACAAAAGGGCGGCAAGAATGCCAAATTTTACTTTAAAGATATCGAAGAAATCGGTGTTCGCATGGTAGACGCTAAACGCAAAATCGACGTTTTAAACGTGAGATTTAAAAGAGGCAAACTAGACCGCGACGCCGCTGATGGCCTCATACAGCCTATCGGCGACGACGATGCCGTGATATACGACAAATACGAGCTTTCAAAGCACGAAGTTTTTAAAATTTTAAAGCAGAAATTTGAGGCGCTGAACGCGCAAAAAAGCGAAAATAAGAAAAAGTAAAATTTGGCTCTGTCCGTCGGCGTCAAATTTGGTTTTTGGCTTTGGCGACCGAAAAACTGAATAAATTTAAATATAAGATTATGAGGCGAAATTTCTACTTCGCTTCGCTTGTAGCCGCAAGTGGAATATTTTTAAGCATAATCTAGGCAAGCAGCCTGCTGAATTAAATTTGAATGCAATTAAAGATAAGGCGCAGTATTTTTCGCTTAGACAAGGCGAAATTCGATTTTTAAGCGGAGCGTATATGCTATACGTGAGCATTAAAAATCGAATTTCAACGAAGTATAAGTAGAAAAAGACAAGCCTAATAAGTCTAAATTTTAAACTTCATACCTCTCGCCGGGTTTCATTTCAATTATCTCCCACGGCAAGCCCTGTTTGTTTAGCTCGTCCATGAAAGGTTTAGCGTCGAAATTCTCCATATTAAAGACGCCTTTTCCGCTCCAGATGCCCTTTGCGACCATCATCGAGCCGATCATCGCAGGCACGCCAGTCGTGTAGCTCACCGCCTGCGCGCCCGTCTCGGCGTAGCAAGCCTCATGATCGCAGACGTTGTAGATATAGACCTGGCGCTCTTTGCCGTCTTTTAGACCGCGTATCACGCAACCGATGTTTGTTTTGCCTTTCGTGCGAGGGCCGAGGCTCGCAGGATCAGGCAAAAGCGTCTTTAAAAACTGGATCGGCACGATCTTTACGCCATTGTGCTCAACCTCGTCGATACGTAGCATGCCGACGTTTTCTAGGCATTTCATGTGAGTTAGGTAGCTCTGTCCGAATGTCATGAAAAAGCGGATCCGCTTTAGTCCTTTGATGTTTTTTACTAAGCTTTCAAGCTCCTCGTGATAGAGCAGGTAGCTATCTTTGACGCCGACTTTTGGGTAGTCCCATTTAAACATTATCTGCATCGGCTCGGTCTCTTTCCACTCGCCGCGCTCCCAGTAGCGCCCTTTTGCGCTCACTTCACGTAAATTTATCTCTGGGTTGAAATTCGTCGCAAACGGATATCCGTGATCGCCCGCGTTGCAGTCTAGGATGTCGATCTCGTGGATCTCGTCAAAGAGATTTTGCTGTGCATAGGCGCAAAATACGTTCGTCACGCCCGGGTCAAAGCCGCTTCCCAGTAGCGCCATAGTGTTTGCGGCTTTAAACTCGCCGTCCTTCGCCCACTGCAGCTTGTATTCAAATTTCGCGGTGTCCGGGTGCTCGTAGTTTGCGGTGTCGATGTATGGGATGCCGGCGCGAGAGCACGCGTCCATGAGAGTTAAGTCTTGATAGGGCAGCGCCACATTTAAAAGCAAATCGGCGCCCGTTTTTTTGATGAGCGCGACTACGGCATCGGTATCGTCCGCGTCGATCTGGGCGGTGTCAATTTGCACACCTAGGCGGTCTTTGATAAATTTAGCGATCGCGTCGCACTTGCTTTTTGTGCGGCTTGCAAGGGTGATCTTGCTAAAAACGTCCGCGTTCATCGCGCATTTTACGGTCGCGACTTGGCTCACGCCGCCCGCGCCTATGATTAAGATATTTGACATTTTGGCTCCTTTAAATTTTAGTGATTTTATCCAAAGCTTATATAAAATTTGCTTTTAGTAGTTACAATAGCGCGAAATTTTAAAGGAATTTTATGCGTAAAATTTTAATTTTTCTGCTTCCGATTTGGCTGTTTGGGATGAGTTGCGAAGAGGCGATGCAGCGCAGCATAGATGAGTTTATAAAGCCTGATCGCGATGCCACCGCTACGTCGATAGTGGGCGAAAAAGCCGCTCAAATTTGCCTGGCTGAGTACGGCGAAGTGCATGAAAACACTATAATGGCGCTAAATAACGCAGGCGCATTTTTTATGCTAGCGAGTGAGCCGCAAAAGGCGCTCGCAGCCTACGAACGGTCGCTAAAAATTTTACAAAAAGGGTTCGGCAAAGAGCACAAAGCACTAGCAAAGCCCTATCACGGCGTAGCTATCGCACAGTCGGCATTAGGGAGATACGATGAAGCGATAGCGAATTTCGGCGCGGCGATCAGATGCTATGAGCTAGGCGGCGAGAAGATGCAAAAAGATCTGATGAGCTGCTACGCGGGGTTTGGCGATACGCTCTATAAAATGGGCGATTTTAACGGCGCATACGTAAAACACGCCGTCGCGTTTAGAATTTACGAAGAGGTTTTCGGCGCTGATAGCGTAAATTTGCTGCAAGCCAAGTATTATGCGCTGATGGCGGGAGATCTGGCGGGTCTTGGCAATAAAACGGAGGCTCTGCAAAACTACGAAAAAGCCCTTAAAGTCGCGAATAAAATTTTAGAAAAAAACGGCGACAAGCATGCAAAAAGCCTAAAAGCAGAGGTGGAGGCAAAGATAAAAGAGTTGTAAATTTAGCGATTAAATCTTGAGGCGGGCTAAATTTACGGCTCAAATTTGGCCAAGTCGTCGCTACTCGGCATTTAACTGCTTTGCCAAATTTGCCGCACAGGCAAACGCAAAATGCAGGTTGTACCCGCCGAGCATCCCCGTCACGTTTAAGACTTCGCCGATAAAGTAAAGCCCGCTAGTACCGTTATGCTCACAGTTTGCGTCTAGCGCGTCCGTGTCTACGCCGCCTTTTGTGACTTCGGCTCGCTCGAAGCCAAACGTGCCCGCAGGCGCAAATTTGTACGCAAATAGCCGCGAGATTTTCGCCGTTTCGTCCGCTTGATACTCGCAGTAAGGTTTGTCGCTAAGCCCCGCAGCATGCAGAAACTCGAGCGTAAATCGCCTAGGTAGCGGCAGGACGGTGCTGAGCTGTTTTTTGCTTTTTTGAGCGGTTTCGATGCTAAAATTCGGGCAAAAATTTATCGCGATCAAGCCTTTTTGCCAAAAAAGCGAAGCGTTTAGCACGGCCGGACCGCTTATGCCTTTGTGCGTGAAAAGTATGTCGCCTGCAAATTTGCGCGGCATTTTTTGCTCGCGGTTTGCGGCGTTTTTATTTGCGCAAGCTACGCTAATCTCGGCAGGAAAGCAAACTCCGCTTAGATTTTTAAACCAAAATTCCTCTTTTTGCACGGTAAATCCCACGAGCGCGGGTGTGGGCTGGATGACTTTGACGCCGAAGCTTTGCGCTATTTCGTAGCCGATGTTGCTGGCGCCCAGGCTTTTGTAGCTTAGTCCGCCGCTAGCTACGACGAGATTTTGGGCGTAAAATTTATCTCCGTTTTCGGCGACGACTTCAAAAATTTCAGTCTGTTCGGATTTGCAATCTTGCAAATTTTCGCTATTAAATTTTGCTTCTTTTGCAAGAGAAGCATCCAAAATTTCTCCGTTTTCATCGGTCAAAATTTTTCTAGCGCCCTTTACGCAAACACCGCAAAATATTTGTGCTCCGCTTTGTCTAGCGCGCTTTAAAAGCACGGCCAAAACGTCTTTGGCACCGCTTTCGCAGAAAAACTGATTTTGCTTTTGCTCGTTAAATTTTAACTCGCCAAAAAATTTTAAAACGTCTTTGAAGTCTAGGTTTTTTAGGATATTTTTGACGAAATCCGCGTCGCCGAGGTAGTTTGACGCGTCTATGCGGCGGTTTGTGACGTTGCACCTGCCGCCGCCGCTAGCTAATATTTTCTTGCCCGGAGTTGCGTTTTTTTCGAGTACGGCGACGCTTTTACCGCGTAAATTCGCCGCCAAAAATAGTCCTACCGCGCCCGCTCCGATTATCAAAACGTCGTAAATTTTGTAAATTTTAGACATCAAAAAAAACCTTAAAATTTACGCGCGGCAAAGCTAGCTAAAATCAAAAGCTGTTTTTTAGCGCTAGGAATTTTTGCTCTTGCGCTTCGTCTAGTTTCATTTTTTCGTTGCGATTTACGAAAAGCTTAAAGATCACGTTGTGATCCGCGTCGTAAAAGTGCAGGCTGTGTCCGAGAAAGCCCATAAATTTAGTGCTTACAAAGCCGATGCTCGCGATTGATTCTTCTTTTAGGTGGCCGCCCAAAAAGCCGCTTTTATCGGTGAAATTTAAAAATCCTCTCGCTTTTTTAGGCATAGGTACACTCACTTTGATCTCGATGATAAATTCAGGCGTATTTTTGATGAAAAGCATCTCGCCCCAAGTGCTGACTTCTTCAAAAATTTTCATCAAATTTTCTGCGCCGACTTCCTTAAATTCATCATCGCCGCGGTACTGCAAGATTTCGTATTCGCGTACGTTTAGTTGTTTGGCCGCATCGTAAACGGACATCTTTTTGTCCTCGAAAAGCTCGTCGATTTGTTTTTTTAGATCGCTCATTTTTATCCTTTTTTGAAATTAGATTTTGATAATAGTATTTAAAAATAGCTAAAAATCGGCTAAATTTACATGACAGGCGTCGTTACGTTATCAAACGGCGTGCGAGCCGAAGTTTTGGCGTTTTGCGCGGGACGGACTGGGTAAATTTACCGTCCGCAAAGTCCGCTAAACGCCTAAAATTTGCTTTATTTCAGCCTCGTTAGTGAGCTTGGAGTTGTATTTCACGACGAGATTTTGCGCATTTTTGTAGCACTCCACGACGCCTTTTTGCTTCTCGACCTCGGCTAGATCGGCGTCCGTGTCAGACGGCAGATAGATATTTTTAAAGATATTGGGGTTATCTAGCCATTTTAGCGCGATCAGCCACACGACGCAAAGCACCGTCACGACGGCGGAAAGCGCGCTAAGGCCGTAAAATTTAAGCAAAGTACCGCCGCCGATACCGCCGATAAAGCTTCCCATGTAACCAAAGGCGTTAAAGATACCCAAAACCGCGCCTTTTTGGCTTACTTTACTAAATTTGGACGCCATGGATTGCAAGATCGGTTCGTGCAGGTTAAAGCCGATAAAAAATATAATCACGCCAGCGTAAAATAGCGGCTTGTGTCCGAGCGAGAGCGCGAAAAGTCCGTAGCAAACGACGAAAAGCGAGACGCCGATAACTAAAATTTGCTTTGTGATACGCTTCGTTTCGCCGATCGCGCCGCCGATACCCATCGCGATAAAGCCAAACACCGTCGCGACCGAGTAGATGCCGCTGAGGTCCTTTTTATCCATACCAAAATACTTCACGATAGCGATCGGAATCACGATAAAGGCCGCCGACATCAGCATTTTTTGCATGAAGTTGCTGATGTTCATGAGTAGTAAATTTCTGTTTGAGAGTAGCTTTACGGCCGGCGTTTTGGCCTGCGAGTGCGTAAATTTAGGCTCCTCGCCCACGGCCGTGTATAAAAGCACGATACAAACGACCGTAACCGCGATCGAGAGGTAAAAGAGGCTTGAAAGGCCGTATTTAGCGCTAAGTATCGGCGAAAGTATCATAGAAAGCGTAAAGCTAATGCCGATAAATGCGCCCATCATCGCCATCGCGTGCCCGCGCACTTCCTCTTTGGTCATATCGCTCATCAGCGCGATCGCAACGGCTCCTATCGCGCCCGCGCCCTGGATAAATCTACCAAAAATCATCGTGTAGATATCAGTCGCCACCGCGCAGATCGCAGCTCCAACGATAAAGACGAGCAGGCCTATTAGCATCGAGTTTTTGCGCCCGAAGCGGTCCGAGACGTAGCCGAAAACCACCTGAAACGTGATCTGCGACATCGCGTAAACGCCGATGAGAACGCCGACTAAAAACTCGGTCGCCCCCTCAAGCTCGAGCGCGTAGACGCTGATAACTGGCAAAATGATAAAGAGTCCAAAAAACCTGCTGCCGATGATAAAAGATAAAGGTAATGCGCTTTTTACTATCATAAATTTTCCTTTTAAAGGAGTGATTTTACCCGAATTTTGATAATAAAAACCTCAAAAACTTAATTTGCCTAGAGCAAATAATTTGCTAAGCTATATTTTTACTATTAGCATGATGGCAACGTCCAGTAAAAGTTTTTGTATGGCATCAGCTTTTACGAATCAGATAACACTTTAAATTTTATTTTTTCATTATCTGCAGATATGATCTCAATCGATAAACTTTGAAATCTTATCCGTCTTTGTTTTATGCTGTAACTTAAATTTTGAGAAAAAGCAGGTCTCGCCATATCGTCTGCAGTATATTCCCTATATACCATCGTAATATTATCCCCTATGCATCCTGTATATATAAGCTCGTAACGCATTCCATCTTTGATTTTTTCTTCTTTTCTAAAGGTTTCTTTTTTAAATTTTATATCTTTAGGAGAAAATTTAATATCCTTATCAATTATATATAGTGGATCTAAAGCATTTAGCGAGCGTGTGTATCTTAAAACTCCCTTAGCGTTTAGGTTTTTGTCAAGCAATAACTGATAATACTTGTTTAATTTATTATTAGAGATTACCAAGTATTCTTCGTTATCGACAAAATACTTTCCTTGAACCGTAAATATATCATCGGTAACAAAATGGGTTTTTATTACCCAATCAACTTCAAAATTTTTATCTGCTTTAAAGACATCGTATGCCTCTACCCTATTTAAAATCTTTTTTATACTGACAAACGCTTCTCCAACATAAGTTTGCTGTGGAGCATTTAAAACATATGTCTTTATTTCTACTGGCTCTTCAAAACTTTTATAGTGATTATCTGCATGATATACTCGACTTTCCCCGTCCGCTAATGGTTTGGGTCCTCCAAAACAACCGA
The DNA here is from genome assembly GCF_900573985.1 of Campylobacter showae. NCBI lineage: Bacteria > Pseudomonadati > Campylobacterota > Epsilonproteobacteria > Campylobacterales > Campylobacteraceae > Campylobacter > Campylobacter showae. The sequence continues at coordinate 689,454 of NZ_UWOK01000001.1, forward strand.
CCATTAATGCGGCACAAATCCACAATAAAATTTTATTCATAAAAAACTCCTACAAAAAAGTATCATATAAAATTATATCACAAAATATTTTTATATAACGGTATTTTCTAGTTAGAAAACGAGTTTGTAAAGTGCGTAAATTAAAGCCGAACTTTGATAAAATGCGCGGATTAAAAAATAGCATAGCGAAGTATTTTTTGGATTATTTTTACGGTTGCGTAGATGAAATTTTGCGTAGGCTAGGCACGTAGCCTGCCGAGCAAAATTTTAGCAAGCTATGTAAAAAGAACCAAAAAGACAAGCTAGAAAAAGGAAAAATTTGAAAATAGTTTTAGCAACATCCAACTCCGATAAAGTGCGCGAAATAAAAGATTTTTTAAAAGATTACGAAATTTACGCACTGCGCGAAATTTGCGAGCCGTTTGAGATCGTCGAGGACGGCGCGACTTTCGCCGCAAATGCGCTAATCAAAGCTCGCGCGGTGCATGCTAAACTGCGCAAGCTAAATTTGTCGGACGAGTTTATCGCGCTAAGCGACGATAGCGGCATCAGCGTCGAGGCTCTTGGCGGCAGGCCCGGGATTTACTCCGCGAGATTTAGCGATATGAACGAGTACGGGCAGATAATAGGCAAAAACGCAACCGATGCTAGCAACCGCGCAAAGCTGATAGCTGAGCTAAAGGCGCTAAATTTGACTAGCTCGCCCGCTTTTTATACCGCTTGTATCGCGGTTAGCTCAAATTTGGGCGACTTTACGGCGCACGGCTTTATGCACGGAACTGCGATTTCCCAGGAGCGCGGCAGCAACGGCTTTGGCTACGATAGTCTTTTTATCCCCAAAGGCTTTACGCGTACGCTTGGCGAGCTAGACGACACTACAAAGCTAAAAATCTCTCACCGCTCAAAGGGACTAGAGCTCATAAAATACGTGTTAAAGAGCCTTGATAGAAAATTTGGGCGCTAAATTTAGAGCGCGAAAGAGAAAGCAAATTTGCGCGGCAAAACCTGGCTAAATTTGCCGTCCCTTAACGCTAGCGCGGTATAATCGCGCAAATTTAAAATTTGAGACGAAGATGAATCTGGTTTTATTCGACTTTGACGGGACGATCACGCGCGACGACTCGCTGCTGGAGTTTATCGCCTACGTCGTGGGATTTAAGAAATTTTTTCGGGGTATTTTTTGGCTTTCGCCCGTTTTGATCGGCTATAAGCTAAAAATTTGCAGCAACAACTACGCTCGCAGGCGGCTGATGACGCACTTTTTCGCGGGTATGAGCGCGGATAAATTCGCTCAAATTTGCAAAAAATACTCAAACACGCACATCGAAGATATCGTGAAATTTTCCGCTATGGCAAAGATCGCCGAGTATAAGGCAAACGGCGACAAGGTCGTGATCGTGACGGCGTCGCTCGAGGACTGGCTAGCTCCGTGGTGCCAGGCGCAGGGGCTGGAGCTACTAGGCACTCGTATCAAGAAAAAGGGCGGCGTGATAACGGGCGAGATCGACGGCGCCAACTGCTACGGCGCGGAGAAGGTGCGCCGTGTGCGCGAGGCATACAACACGGACGCCTTTGATCGCGTGATCGCTTATGGCGACAGTAGAGGTGACAAGGAGATGCTGGAGTTTGCCGACGAGGCGCATTATAGGGTGTTTGAGTGAGGACTACGAAAACTGCAAGCTAGCCGCGAATTTAGATGTTTTTGGTTTAAATTTGAGCACTTGCGTGGCAGAATTTAACGGTTAGTGCACTTTTGTAGTGTGGCAAATCGGCGCATAGGCTAAATTTGGCACTCATAAAAGCTTTTTACCGCTAGGCTGTTTGTTTTAAGTTTGCCTGGCGCTTTTTAGCCAAACTCAAATTTGTTTACTTCTGCCGCAACGGCTCCAAATTTAATGCGTCGTCCAAATTTGACCCGGTGTGCGTTTAAACTAGGTCAGTGCAAATAAAAATAACAAATTCAGCTCTACTTGTTTTAGTTTTAATTTAGGTCAAATTTGCAGCCTTTTCTTTGTGAAAATGCGTCGCTATTGTAGTTCAAATTTGACTGTTAAATTTAGCGCCTATTCTCCGTCTGCTAATTTCAAATTTTGATCGCTTATTTTTTGGTAGAAATTTATCATCAGCATATAAGCTTCTTCCATATAAAAATCTGAAAATTTCTTAAGCTCTCCATTTATGTATTGCAGAGGTCTTTCTTTGATGTAGCTTCTTTTTCCGGCGGCCAACACTCCTCTGTCCGGTATATTTATTAGTTTACGGAATTCCATATACTTTCCAAAATTTTCTACATATTTTTGATCTGAGATATTGTTTTCGCCGTCGAATTCAATGAGCAATAACCGTTTGTGTGCCAACAATACGCCAAGTATGTATTTGCCATCTTTGTATTTGGCTATAGATGGAGCAAAAAAGGAATCTTTGCTTTTATAAATAGTCGATTTTTTTATGAGTTCGCCGCGGCTATTTAGCTTTATGATATCGGCAGTATCTGTTCCTTCTTTGTCTTTAGAAGCAAGCAATATTAAGAGCGAGCCGTCGTCTCCTTCGATCATATCTTTAAAATATCCATTCGCTTCCATTTTGGTTTCAAATATAAGCTTTCCGTCAGGATTAAATTTATAAATATCAAAGCCTTCTACCACTAAGATAAAATTTCCATCGCTAGTTTTTAGTATCTTTATAAGCCCGTTTTTGGGTGCTTTGATGGTTTTTACGTCGGCTGGTTTATCGGAGCGGCTGTATCTATACTCGCGATAAAAAGTATCAGGTAAATGCGAAACGTCAAATTTTTTCTTCCAGATTACTTTTTCGTTTTTATCCATTCTATATAAGGTATTTTTATAGTCGCACGCTATAAATTCGTCGTTATCTAACGGCGTCACTTGTTTTAAAGTGTGAGAAAATTTGTTTATGATTTTATGCGTATTCATATCCACGGCGTAGGTTATTTCTTCGTTTCCTATTATGTAGTAGGTTTCCATCTGGGCTGCTATTAGATTTGCTATTCCGCCATAGCTTTTATCGAGCATTTTTCTCCAAATTTCTCTCCCGCTTTTATCTACTTTCATAAAAAGATCCGGTTCTCTAGCGCTGTCATATTCTCCGGCCAGTATATATCCGTCGTCCGTAGCCTCTATCATGCTAATGTTGCCAAAGCCGTTTTGTGAAAACGGCAGATCCCAAACAGGCTTTGATTTATCTATATTTTTGCTTGAATCCTCTAATTCTTTTATATCTATCTGCGTTCTTATTGCCTCTTTTGATGCCGGTTGAGCATCGTTTCGAATCACGCCTACAATCCCATCGTAGGCAAAAGATATTATCATATGGCGCTCGTCGGGATGCAGGGCTAAATTTGTTTTCTTTGCTTCGGGCATATAGTAGCTTCTTAGGCGCTCTGGCTCAAAATTATCCGAAATATCTAAGATGTCTATGCTGCGCAAGATGTTGTCTTGTAAACTATCTCTACTTCTGGCTATATATGCCAAATCCCCCTCTTTGTTAATAACAAAATCATAAATTCTGTTATCAACCATGTAGTTTTTTAAAAATTTTATTTTTCGAATATTTTCGATGTCGTATATTTTAAAATTGTGAAGTTCATTTGAGTAAAGATATTTTCTATCCGGGGAAATACTCAAATGTATAACTGGTTTAAAGTCTTCTTTCTTATAGACCTCTTTTATATTTTTCGGGTCGCTCACGTCGAGCGTGTGAAACCCTGCGAAATCGGACATTAAAATATATTTTTTAGAGAAAATCGCTATATCGCCGTTTTCTATATTATTAAAACTTTCTATGCTTATAAATTCGCCTATCTTTTTAATATCGTCTGATGAAATATCTAGGATGCACATACCGTCTATGGATTTTATGTAGGCTAGCTTGTTGTCATCGCTTAATTTTATTTTATGATAACCTTTGGCTTCAAACTTGGTTGCTACGTTTACATTTTTAGGATCCGTAACATCAAGACGCAAAATGCCTAAATTTGGACTTGCGACGTACAGACTTTTACCGTCGTTTGACTCGGCTGCTTGAATATCTTGCACTTTATATTTGGCTTCAGGAAAATAAAAAAGTCCGAGTAGCTTTATATGGTTTAAATTTGATATATCTATCACGCTTATGCCGTCTCTATCGTGCCCGATAGTATAGAGTTTCTTTTTGTCGCGAGATATTATCATATCGCGTACTTCAAACGGAATTTGAACAGAGTTATTTATAATATCTTTTTTATATATAGTTACGTCGCCTTTATATGCCGATTTGTCTCTATTTTGTAAAATTTTAGCCTTTTGCGCCGGCGTCTGCGGGCGAGCGACGGTGAAATTTTGCGCTAAGCTTTCAGGCTCCTTGTCTGCATACTTTAGGTATAGAAAAACAAAGGGTAAAATAACGATCAAGGCGGTAAAGTAGATCGTAAATTCTCGTTTTTTCTTTACGTTAGGATCGATCATCTAAGTCTCACAAGTCCATGGAAAAAGAAGTTTTAAACTCTTGCGCTTTTTGCGACTCTTGGATTTTGTTTTCGAGTTTTGCCGTTACTTCTTTTAGCGCCGTTACTTCGGTTTTGATTTTTTCTACGGCCTTCGCTTTAAAGGCATTTATCTTGCCCATGGCCTCTTCTATCTGGCTAAAAGCTTGCTTTAGCGTCTCTATATCCAGCGTCGCATCGCCCGACATCTTGTAGATTTCGCTTGCTTGCGTGTTTAGTTTTTGCGCGTTGGCTAAAATCATATCGTTTGCGAATTTTTTAGTCTTTTGGGTTGTTTCAAGCGCATTTTTTTGATTTTGTAGCGTTATAGCCATCGCGATACCGATCTCTACGGCTCTTTTGGTTACGGCTTTTACGTTTGAGATATTATCTATTAGCTCCCAGTTTGTGTTTATGATGAGGTCGCTTGATAAAAATCCCTGCTGCGTAACGGCTAAAATTTCATATATGCTTCTGATTTTTTTATTTAAATTTAGCAAGACGTTATTTTCGTAAAATTCTCTTTCTTTCGCGTCTAGTTTGGAGATGTTTTGCTCTATGGATTTTGCTATTTTTTCAAATACTACGGCTTTTCGTTGCAAACTTAGGGCTTTTTGTTTGTAGTATTGTTTTTCTTCTTGTAAAAGAGCGTTGTCTTCTCTTAAAATTTTCTCGCCGTCTTCGATGTGCGAAAGAGTATCTTTTATCACTTCTTTTGCGCTTTGAAATTTCTTTAAGTACCTGTTTATCGGCTTTGCGACAAAGGGAATACATGCTAAAACGCCTTTTTTATCAAAGTCGAATTTGTGCGGATTTATCTGTTCTAGCTCCTCGTTTAGAGCGATTATGGAGCGGCTTAAATTTTGCGTTTGCTCGTCTTTTATGTCGTCTAGTTTTGCAAATTTCCCCATCAAGAGCGACGAAGAGCTCTCTAGACTTTGCGTGTCTTCGATCGTGACGCTTTCTAAAATTTCTCTTATCTGGGTACTATCCTTATCTGATAAAAAAGCTAAAAGCTCTGCCGCTTTTTGAGAAATTTTTTCCTCGTCTTCTTTGCTAAAATCATCTTTAAAGATCAAATTTTGCATGCTTTTTTCGCTATCTTGCGCATCCTCTTTTATGTAGTCTATTAGTGTCTCTTGGCCCGTTTTTTCCACTGTTTTATCCTTATTTTTTGTTTATATTTTTTAATACGACCAGCATACGTTCAAGTTCGTTTTGTATTGACGCGATCTCTTTGTCGTTTTGGTTTTTTGACGCAAGTTCGTTGATGTAGCTATCTAAATACCCTAAAAGCGTTGCGTTTCTAGCCTCGTATATTTGCGTTCTTTTTGCGATTTGCTCTTTTTTTGATTCGCCTGTCACCGCGCTAAGCCCTGCGTTTAGACTTTTTATTATGCTTAAATTTTCGATGTATAAAAATAGAGTTTTGTTTATCAGGCTTAAAATTTTAACTGAAACTAAGCTTTGGTCTGAAAATATCTTTCTAACAAAAACCCGCACCGCTTCTATCTTTTTAAAAATATTTTCTCTATCGCTCAGGCTAAAATCAGAAATGACCCTAGCCTCTAAAAGCGTAAATTTTTCCTTTTCTCTTTCAAATTTATAGGCAGGTAGGGTCTTTGTGTAGCTAAGATAAAATGCCGCAAACCAAAGCGCGCTAAGAAAAAATAGTACGATAAAAATGTCCGTTTTAAAAGGCGACCATTTTAAAAACAAAACCGCTAATATAAAGCTATATAAGGCGCCAAAAACCGGGAAAAACGAATAGAAAAAGTAGGGCTTTTTTCTAAAAAAATATATTATTTGCTCGTTCAAGGTGGTTGCTTTTTGTTAAATTTTAGATACCGATTATATCAAAAATTAGTTCAAAAATTACTTTTTGTTTATTGTTTAGTTATCAATTTTTAAACTCTAAAAAACGCTGAATGCAATCAAGATGCGGGCGATGTGCATCAAGCCTAACAAAATTTACCCGAATAAATTTTACGTCGCACAAAGTAAGAAGGTAGAAATTTCACTGCATTTTTATCCTTGAGCGCAGGCGCACCGAACAACAATCTTTAATGTCCACGGCGTCAAGCAAAATGCCAAAAGATCAAACAAGGCGGTAAAAATTTCGCCTAAATTTTGAAAATTTACCGCCTAAGAACTAATTTTACGGTGCATAAATTTGATCATCTAGTCGCATCTGCTCGGCGTTGTGCACCTGCGATCGTCATAAGTTCGCTAAACTCTTGCAAATTTACCTGCAACCGCAAATGTCGGACTCAAATTTGACCTCAAATTTAAACCATTTTCAGCACTTCGACTATCTCGCCCTTTGCTATAAATTCGGTTTCTTTTGGGATGATTAAAAGCGCGGCGCCTCCCGTGAGGTTGTTTACGATCGCCGAGCTGCCAAGCTTTTTGCCGTCTAAATTTACGTAAATTTTGCCGTCTCGATTGACCAAATTTACCGCCGTAAATTCCAAAAACGGCGAGCGTTTTTTGTAGTCCTCGTCCATGATGGCCGTGATTTTAGGCTCGCTAGCGCCAAACCACGCATTTAGCAGCACGCGCACGTAGAGCACGCACATCACCATCGCCGAGTATGGAAAGCCAGGCAGTGCAAATATATATTTTTCGCCCGCTTTTGCGACCTTGATGTGGCGGCCAGGTTTGATCGCGGCGCCGTCGATGATGATGTCGAAATTTTCGCCCAGCGCGCCTTTTACGAAGTCGTAGTCGCCCATGCTGATGCCGCCCGTGGTGACGAGCACGTCGGCTGATTTTAGCGCGCGGACGATGGCGTCTTTTACGAGTTCGGCGCGGTCGCGTACTATCTCGCACAGCACGGGTTCGCCGCCCATTTTGCGCACCATCGCCGCGATACCTACGTGGTTTGAGCTGTGGATCTGCGCGGCGTTTTCTAGCGGCTCTCCGAGGTCTTTTATCTCGCTTCCGGTCGCCAGTACCGCGACTCTAGGCCGCACGAATACGCTAACGTTAAAGATCCCAAGCTCGGCTAGCAACGCAGTCTCGGCGTAGCCTATCGTCGCTCCTTTTTTGATTAGGATTTCGCCTTTTTTGTAGCTTTCGCCCACTTCGCGCACGGCAAAGCCCTTTGGCACGGGCTTTTTGATCACGACCTTGCTACCTACGACCTCGACGTTTTCGACCGGGATTAGCGTGTCGGTGCCTTCGCTCATTAGCGAGCCGGTGAATGTTTTGACGCATTTTACGCCCTCGACTTTTAGCCCTTTATCGCTACCTGCGGGCAGGTCGGTGATGAGCTCGAGCTCGCTCAAATCCTCTCTCCACGCAAACGCGTAGCCGTCCATCGCCGAGACGGGGCGCTCCGGGTAGTTGTCCTGCGCCGCGATATCTACGGCGATACGGCGATCAAGTGCCTGCGTGAGAGTGACCTTTTCTACGCGGTCCCAAGGAGCCAGCGTAGAGTGTAAAATTTCAAGAGAGGCCTCATAACTCATAAATTCTTTCATGTTTCATCCTTTTTTGATTCCCCATAAATGACGGATTTCAAGCTTTAAAATTTTAAACCCGTTTCGGTTACGGACGACCGGTCCGCGCCCTCACGGGTTAAAATTTTAAAGTTAAACTACGCCTATTCTGTCTGGAATATTTCTGCCGATTTTACTAAATTTAATCGTAAATTATGCTAATAAAGTATAGAAGTTTAAAAATGTGCCAAATTTAAATATGTAAGTACGAGCCAAGCTAAACGTCCCTCCGCGAGTAAATTTTAAAATTTGGCCGAAATTTAAACTTCGCGATTAATCTCCCGTCAAATTTTATTAATTTTTTATTTTAATATCAGTAAAATAACGCTTAAGAAATCGGGTCGATTTTACCTTTTCAAAGGACACTTCATGAATTTTTCAAATTCAAAATGGTTTATCGTTTCAGGTGCGGCGCTCGGCGCTCTGGGTGCACTGCTCGTGTATTTTGGCAACCCAGGCAACATGGGCATTTGCGCGGCTTGCTTTTTGCGCGATACGGCGGGCGCGCTGGGCTTTCACCGCGCCGGCGTCGTGCAGTACGTGCGCCCCGAGATCATCGGGCTCATTTTGGGCGGCTTTTTAGCTAGCGTGCTTTGGACGAAGGAGTTTAGTGCGACTACGGGCTCGTCGCCTTTCGTGCGTTTTTTTCTCGGATTTTTCGCGATGATTGGCTGCCTCGTGTTTTTGGGTTGCCCGTGGAGGGCGTTTTTGCGTCTCGGCGGCGGCGATATGACGGCGGTTGCTGGAGTTGTCGGTATTTTTGCGGGCGTGTGTGCGGGCGTATTTTTCAAAAAGCTCGGCTACGGCCTCACGCACGAGACTAAAACTCAGGCCGCGATAGGCGTTTTGCCGACGGTTATGGGTATTTTGCTGCTTGCTGCGCTTGCGTTTGGACTAAAGCTCGGCGAAAACGGCGCGCTTTTTACCTCTGCAAAGGGCCCTGGCTCCATGCACGCTCCGATCCTGATCTCGCTTGGTTTTAGCGTAGTCGTGGGCGCGCTAATGCATAAAAGCAAATTTTGCAGCGTAGGGGCGTTTGGTAGGCTTTTTAAAGGGGATTTCTCGATGTTTATGGGCATTATCAGTATCGTCGTTTTTGCTAGCATCGTAAATTTAGCGCTTGGGCAGTATAAATTTGGCTTCGAAGGCCAGCCTATCGCGCACAACGACGTGCTTTGGAACTTCCTTAGCATGACGCTGGCCGGGCTTTGCTTTAGCCTGAGCGAAGGCTGCCCGGGTAAGCATCTCGTACAAATGGGTACCGGCAATCTAAGCTCGGTAATCTTTGTTATCGGTATGGCGGCGGGCGCGGCCGTAGCGCATAACTTCTTGCTCGCTAGCTCTCCGAGCGCCATAACGGCTGCGGCTCCGTGGGCGGTGGCGATAGGGTTTGTTTTTGCGGTTTATGTGGGATTTTTTCACAAAAAAGCTGCTTGATTCCCCATAAACGAACAGATTTTAAAAGTAGTTTTTGATTAAGGCGCTCGGTCACATACTACATGTATGCTCCCGTCACGCCTAATCAAAAACTATTTAAACTACGCCTATTCTGTCTGGAATATTTATCACATAGCTTACTAAATTTACAAATTTAACTACTTCAAGTTTAAAAACCGAATTTAGGTTTTCGCGGTGCGGGTCTGGGCGATCGAAAGACGAAATGTCGAATTTTCAAATATTTGATTTATATAAAAAGCGAGCTAAAACATCATGGTCTAGCCCGCAAGAAATAAAGCTTTTATCTAAAAAGCAGTCAAATTTGCTCAGCGCGTATATCAAAGCCGAGCAAAGTAAATTTAGCCTAAAAGTCCTGCACCTTTTATCGCCTGACTGCGCTCTTTTGCGTAGATGCGTTCGCCTTCCACGACGTCGTATTTCCAGATCGGTGCATTAGCCTTAAAGTCCTCTACGAACTCGTTTATTAGCCGCAAGGCGACCTTTCTTTGCGGGCTTACCACGCCTGCGACGTAGGAGCTCTCGTGCACCGGCACGTCTCCGCGAGAATGTGCAAAAAGCACGTATGCGCCCAGATCCTTCGCCTTTTGCTCCCAGCCCGCTAGCCATTTGCGCAGGATCGGCTCGTAGATATCAAAGCTAAGAGCGCTTATGCCGCCTTCCTCGCGCACGACGCCCGTAAACGTGATGAGCGCGCCGCAGTTTTTGTCTTTAAACTCGTCGTACCAGGCATTTGTGATCGCTTTAGCGTCTAGGCTTCCTTCAAAAATCTGCATCTTAACCTCCGCAAACCGGCGGTAAAATGGAAATTTTATCCCCGTCTTTTAGCGGCGCGTCTAGAGAGCTCGCGATCTCGTCATTTACGGCGACGGCGCAGATTTTTAGCCACTCTTTAAGCTGCGCGTATTCGCCTAGTTTTTCTTTTACTTCGCTTAAATTTGTTGCTTCTAGCTTTAAATTTTCCATTTTGATTGGGCCCAAAAACTCGATTTCTACCATAAATTCGCCTTTGAAATTAAATTTTTTTCTTGATTTTACTTAAAAAAATATTTAGATATACTTACGCCAAATTTTAAACGAAAGAGCCGTAATGAACGAAATATTAAGCAAAATAAAAACGCCCGCCTACGTCTGCGAAGAGGCCAAGGTGCGTGGGAATCTAGAAATTTTAAAACGCGTCAAGGATGAAAGCGGCGCGAAGGTGCTAGTCGCCCTAAAAGGCTTTGCATTTAGCGGCGTGATGGGGCTTGTCGGCGAGTATCTAGACGGTGCGACGTGCAGCGGCCTGCACGAAGCTAAATTTGCCGCAAAATACGCTCGAGGCGAGATACACACGTATTCTCCCGCTTTTAAAGACGAGGACATAGATGAGGTGCTAGCGCTCTCAAAACACGTGGTCTTTAACTCCTTTGCGCAGTGGGCGAAATTTAAGCAAAAAGCCCTAGCTGCGGGCGTTACCTGTGGGCTTCGCGTAAATCCCGAGCTCTCCGTCGCGCCGACTGACGCTTATAACCCGTGCGGCAGGTATAGCCGCCTAGGTATCACGCGCGCAAATTTTGACGCTGACGCGCTTGATGGTATCGCGGGACTGCATTTTCACGCGCTTTGCGAGGAGAGCGCGCAGAGTCTGGAGACCGTGCTGATGGCGTTTGAGGAGAAATTCGGCGAGTTTATCCCGCGTATGAAATGGGTAAATTTCGGCGGCGGACATCACGTAACCAAAGAGGGCTACGATGTGGATCTGCTCATAAATTTGATCAAAAACTTCCGCGCAAAATACGGCGTCGAGGTCTATATAGAGCCTGGCGAAGCGGTGGGCTGGCAGACGGGATTTTTGGCTGCTTCGGTGCTTGATTTTGTACAAAACGAAAAAACCATAGCGATCCTAGACGTCTCGGCCGAGGCGCATATGCCAGACACCGTGCTGATGCCGTACCGACCGGCCGTGCGAGGCGAGAGCAAGGGCGGTAAATTTAGCTACCGTTTCGGCGGAAACACCTGTCTGGCCGGCGATATCGTGGGGCTTGACGCCGGAGAGTCCGAGTATAAATTTAACGCGCCGCTAAGCGTGGGCGATAAGGTGATATTTGAGGATCAGATCCACTACACGATCGTGAAAAACACGACCTTTAACGGTATAAAGCTGCCTGATTTGCTGCTTTTAAAAGAAAACGGCGAGCTTGTTACCGTGCGGGAATTTGGCTTTGAAGAGTATGAGAGGCGAAACTAAATTTGGCGCTTGAAACTGCGCCCTTTAGGGTATAAATTTGACGTTTGAGAGCACCGTTTGTGGCTGTAAATTTAAATCAAATTTTACTTCAGGTTTCAGCCTGATATGCGCGTGCGCTAAACTCGTAGCTTTTCGGCTTTAAATTTTGAAATTTGGTTTATCGCCCGTCAAATTTGCTGCAAATTTAATCCCAAACCAAGTTAAATTTAATATAAATAAAATCTAGCTTATATAAATGAATTAATATATCGGATTATAAATTTGACACCGATTTTGATAAAAAAGTGCCGCAACCGCCTAAAAATGCGTTGTTTTGACGCTAAGCTTGCATTACGTTATTTTTTGATATAATTTTACGAAAATCCGCAAAATTTAGCCTTTGGCTGGATGCCGACCACGACGAGCTTTTTAAGGCGGAAAACAAAACCAAAGGGAGATAGCATGACGAGAATTTTTAGTTTGCTTTCGGTTTTCGCCTGTTGGGCCTTCGCTATCGAGGCGAGTCCTAGCACGAACCAGTACCAGAGCAATATCTGGGCTGCTGGTAGAATCGAAAACATCAAGCCTTACGAAGACGGTTTGGGACCGATTTTTACTTTTATTCAGGGTAACGACTACTTTGCTATAGCCGTTTTGTCGCTGATTTTAGCCGTGATTGGTGCATTTGCTTTGCATTTTTTGATTATCGGGCCAAAGCATTTTAGCCACGCGGGCAACAAAGTCTTTGCGTTTAGCATCATCGAGCGCGTATCTCACGGTGCTGCGGCGATCGCATGGATAGTGCTTATACCGACGGGTGTCATCATGATGTGGGGCGCAGAGCTTGGCGGCGGCGCGTTTGTTAGATTTTGCAAAGACATCCACGGATTAGCTACGATTTTATTTGCCGTTTCGGTGCCTCCGATGCTGATAGCTTGGACAGTGAGGATGCTACCTGCGGTTTATGATATCAGATGGATGCTGATCGTCGGCGGATATCTCTCAAAGGTTAAACGTCCAGTACCTGCGGGCAAATTTAACGCCGGCCAAAAGGCGTGGTACTGGGTGGCTATCCCTGGCGGTATCGTGATGATACTAACCGGTGCTGCGATGTTTTTCCTTGACTTTAGGGCTCCAGACGTTGCGAGCTGGCTTGGCGTATCGCAGATCGAAATTTTAAGAGCTTCTGCACTAATTCATAACGTGCTTGGCATCGTGTGTGCAGTATTTTTCCTAGTGCACATCTACATGGCGGCCATCGCTATCCACGGCGCTATCTGGTCGATGATAACGGGCTATAAAGAAGAAGAAGAGGTTTACGTACTTCACCACTACTGGTACCAAGAGCTCATCTCCAAAAATAAAATCCCCGTATCTGAATACGAAAAAACTTATCCAAAATTAAAATAATAAAAAAGGAGAAATTTTTCTCCTTTTTTGCTTCAGAGGCGAGCTTGCAAGCCGCCTTTTATACGAAATTTAAAATCTTTTAGATAAAATTCCCCTCAGACTTCAGGTTGAAGAGTAATAAATTTAAGGAAAAATCATGCAAATCGATTGTAGAAATTTGGCTTGCCCTGAGCCCGTTATCAGGACTAAAAATGCGCTCGAGAGCCTAAAAGTCGGCGAAAAGCTTGAGATTTTAGTAAATTCTATCGCTCCAAAAGAAAACATTAGCCGTTTTTTAAAAAATCAAAACGTCGAATTTAGCGTAGAGCAAAACGGCGCCGAAACAAAAATCACCGCCGTTAAGGGCGAATCAAAGCTTGAGTTAGCAAATTTTGACGAATTCGTCTGCGAAATCACGCCAAAGGCTAAAAAAACAGCCCTTTATTTAAATGAAGAGCGTGCCGGTAGCGGCGACGTAGGCGTTAATTTGCTGGCTAAATTTTTAGGCGCGCTTTTGCAGGTAAAAAATAAACCCGAATACGTAATCTGTGTAAATAACGCCATCAAAATGACGACGAACCGCGCGCATGCGAGCTTTAAACCGCTTAAGGATTTAGAGGCTGCGGGCGTTAAAATTTTAAGCTGCGGCAGCTGCCTAGAAGCGTATAAGCTCGTAAGCGACCTAAGCGTCGGCGAGATGTCAAACGCCTACGAAGTAATGCAAATTTTAACTACGCACGAGCAAATCAAACTATGATTTATAACGACAAACGTCTCACGAAATTCGTCCGAGCGGCGGGTTGAGCGGCCAAGCTTGACCCGTCGGGTCTAAACAAAACTATCGGCGATTTAAATTTAGCTCACCCAAATTTGCTCTCAAACATCGGTACTAACGAGGACGCGAGCGTCTTTAAGATCACAGACGACATCGCGCTCGTGCAGACGCTAGACTTTATCACGCCGGTGGCGGACGATCCGTTTGTATTCGGCCAGATCGCGGCTGCAAACAGCCTAAGTGACGTGTTTGCGATGGGCGGCAAGGTACTAAACGCGCTAAATATCGTCGGTTTTGACAGCTGCAACCTAAGCGGCGAAATTTTGGGCGAAATTTTACGCGGTGGACAGGACAAAGTCGCCGAGTGCGGCGGCGTGATCGTCGGCGGACACACGATAGAGACGCAGCAGATGTATTACGGACTTAGCGTCACGGGTGTTGTTTCGCCAGGCTCCTTTTGGTCAAACAACACCGCGCGAGAGGGCGACGCGCTCATACTCACAAAGCCGCTAGGAACTGGCATTTTAAGCACGGCGATCAAAGCCGATCTGCTAAATTTAACCCAAATCGAGCAGGCCGTCGAGACGATGCTACAGCTAAATTTCTATGCCGTGGACGCGCTAAAAGGCATCAGCGTAACGGCAGCGACCGATGTCACGGGATTTGGCTTTTTAGGACATTTAAGCGAAATGCTAAGCGATAAAATCAGCTTTGAAATTTACCCCGGTAACGTGCCCGTGATAGCGACCGCGCGCGAGTTTGCCGATATGGGCATCATCCCTGAGGGAAGCTACAAAAACCGCGAATTTGCGAGTAAATTCGTTGGCGGCGAGGCAGATATATTGCTCTACGACGCGCAGACTTCGGGTGGGTTGCTACTAGCGGTACCGCAAAGCGAGGCAAATTTAGCTCTTTCTCGTCTAAAAGAGGCCGGCTACGAAAGTAGCGCGGTCGTGGGCATAGCTAAAAAGCGCGGCGAATACGGCATAAATTTACGGTAACCAAGTCTAAATTTAAACTCGCAATTTTAATCAAATTTGACGGGTTTAAATTTGGTCAAATTTTGAAATATCAAGTTTAAAACGGTAAGCCCGCCAAATTTATTTATATAAACCGACAAAGCTCCCAAGCTTATAAATTTAGTCAAATTTGAATTGTCTAAAATACAAAAAAGCTAAAATCCTTAAAAATAAAATTTAACTAAAATAAAAAATCACAGTAAAATAAAATAACAAATTTGAAGCCAATCCCACTTCCAAATATCCGTAAATTTTCGTATTTACCCGCAAACCAAATCCGTTAAATTTCCAAAATATTTCTCCAAATTTTAAAACAATCTGCAACGTATTATCAAAAATATTCCCTGTTTTAAGCAAAAATATAAAAAAATTAAATTCAAATTACAATCTAATCTTGATGATACAAAGGAGATAAAATGGAATTTTATCGTTTCTCTTTCTGGCTATAGCCGTTTTTATAGCCTGGAAAAGCCTGAAAAAGAGGGCTTAGCGTTTGGCGCATTTGCCGTGGGGACGGCGATTTGCTTTATCATGTTTTTCATCGCCAGCTGGACGTCTCTGCTGCCTTACGCGGCGTATTAGGAGGGCTAGATGAGTTTTTTTAACGAGAAAAATTTCGATTTTATCATGGCTAGCGCGGTCTTGCTCGTGCTTGCTATCCCCGTCGGTATCGCAAATATTTATCTTGGCTACGTCATCGGCGAGGGGCCTTGCACGCTTTGCTGGTGGGAGCGTATCGGCATGGTCGTGGTCGGCGTCGCGGGTATCTTGATACTGCGCTATGGGCTAAAGGTGCGCTATATAGCCGCCGTGCTTTTTGGCGCTGCGTACGGTATTTTTATGACGCTTAGGCACGCTAGTTTTAGCTTGTATAGAGACGTAGGTATGGGCTTTGGCGGCGATATATTCGGCGCACACACCTATACGTGGGGCATTTTGGTGTACTGGGTTGTGGTCGTAGCGATGGGGCTGATGATGCTTTTTGCTAAAGACAAGGTCGTCTCGTACGATATCTCGCGCTCTGACACTAGGATCAAGCCTCTTAGCGCGTATTCAAAATTTGTGATCGCATTAAGCCTATTTGTGATCCTATCAAATGCCGTTCAAGCGCTCATCTCAGCAGGGATCCCGCCATATAGCGGCAAGGGAGATCCTGAGCGCATCAGTCTAAATAATACTTGGACTTCAGGCGTTTGGAAAAGGTTTGAAAAGCCGTTTTCATTTGTCGGCGCAAACGTCGTTGAGGATCCGTTTATAGCGGGTGAGCCTAAAGAGATAAGCGTCAAATTTAACTCTGATCCAAGCGCCGGCGCGTTTGTTGACGTAAAACCTGCGCTTAGCGTGAAAAACAGCTTCCCGCTTCCTTTTGAGACGAAGGGGATTTTTGGCAAAGGCGTAACGAGCGGACTTGCGTATAACGCTAAAAACGATACTTTTGGTATCTCAAACACCGAAGGCGGCGTTTATTTTACGGATGCGAATTTTAAAGAGATCGCTCACGCCATCATCGACAAGCCAAACGGCCGAAATATCAAAAAGGCCGTCGCATCGACCTTTGTCAGCGATATGCTGGTGACTACGGGCTTTAACAAAACAACATTTGCCGTTAAACCTGCCCAAAATGTGGACGCGTATCACGAGTGGAGATACTTTAGAGAGAGTAGCGGCGGACTCGAGTCTGCGTGGAAATTTGACCGCCCGGCGCTTTTAACGATAAGAGCGAAAAAACAATACGTCCTAACGCTCGCAAAAGACCCACAGAGCACCTATATGTATATGATCACGGTGCCAAACGAGCGCGCTAAGAACTTGATCCTCATAAAAGTCGATAGCAAAGATAAGATGCTAAGCGGCGAAACTATCGTGACTTCGGGCCTTGCGCTAAAAGATAAACGCGACCTAAAAGACTACTATGTCACGGCCGGCGATATCGCGGGTGGTAAGTTTTTGGCCTACTCCAAAAACTACAACACCCTGCTCGTGATCGACCTTGCCGACGCAAAGATAACGGATGCCTACGCGATGCCGCAAATCGGCGACATCTCCGGACTGGCGATAAAGGGCGGCAGCATCTACGCTCTAACTCATAAAGACGGCAAAGTAAATGTCGTAGAGCTAAATAATCCTCTGGGCGAGTAAATTTAGTCCAAACCAAGGCAAATTCGTCCGTTTCGCGCGGGCGAGTTTGCCTCTATCCCAAATCCTCTTTAAGCTTAAATTCGGTCAAATTTTATATAATTTGGTGTAACTATAAAAACAAAAGGAGCGAAAATGAATTTTTTAGAATCGATGAAATTTCGTCATGCGTGCAAAGTTTTTGACGAAAACAAGAAAATCAGCGCGGGCGAATTTGACTTTATTTTGGAGGCGGGTAGGCTAAGTCCTAGCTCGGTCGGGCTTGAGCAGTGGGACTTCGTCGTCGTGCAAAATGAGCAGCTCAGGCAAAAGATCCGCGAAGCCTCGTGGAATCAAGTGCAAATCACCTCTTGCTCGCATTTAGTAGTCATACTAGCTAAAGTCGCCGAGGTAAAAAGCGTAGGCGAATACGTGGAAAAAATGATCGACCGCCGCGGAGATAAGGCGCCCGAGATGATCGCCGCGAGGAAGAAATTTTACGGCGATTTTTTAGAGGGACGCTTTCATCGCGATGACGAGCTAGTTTTTCACTGGTCGAGCAAACAGTGCTACATCGCGGCGGCAAATATGATGACCGCGGCGGCGAGCCTGGGCATCGATAGCTGCCCTATCGAGGGCTTTGATGCAGCGGCGTTAAATAAAATTTTAGGCCTTGACACGAGCAAGCAGCGCGTGTGCCTCATGGTGCCGTTTGGATACCGCGTCAAGCCGCAACCAAAAAGATACCGCCGCGAACTAAGCGACGTCGTGAAATGGATTTACTAAATTTAGCAGTTACGTAAATTTAAAATTTAACTCAATCGGCGCGAGCTTTACGCGGTTTTGGCGCCGGCTAGATTTTAAATTCGAATTTTGCTACTCAAATTTGAGGTAAATTTAAATTCGCCGAGGCAACGAAAATAAAAACGAACCGATAAATCTACGTCGGCAAAGAAAGCGCACGCACGGCAGACTACGCGAAGGCGCAAACGCGGTTTGTGTATACGCTCTAGCAAATTTGATGATTTTGCGCCAAAGTTTTGTGCCAAACTGCCGTTTGGCAATCGGTCACGCTATCTAGGTCAGCCGCAGCAAAACGTAGATGGCACTGGGGATGGGATAATCGTCTAGTGTAAAAAGACGGCCGCGCATATTTCGCGCGATACTCACTTTTATACGAGCGAGCATTTGGCTGCGCTGTACGGTAAAAGTCGGCGTAAGCTAGTTTAGGCGCGCTGGTATTTATTTTGCGAACGGCTTGGTAAATTTGCTCAAATTTAAGACGCAAAATTCGGCGAGACTTCAAATTTATAGATTCCACAAACTCCAAATTTTAAGAATTTCCGACCGCGCAAATTTATTCAAACTCAAATTTAGCTAAAAATTATCGCTCTGCCCGTTTAGTAGCTTATCCACGACGTAGACGGCGATCTTTTTAGCGCCGTTCATGCTGATGTGCATGCCGTCGTCCTTGCGCAGCGGCTTTTTGTCGGCACCTTCTTTTAGATACTTGCCGTTATCGCAGATTGCGCCGCTGATATCGATGTAGCGCGCGCCGTACTTTTGCGCCGAGTCCTTGTAGATCAGGTTTAGCGCCTTCATTTTTTTGTCAAATTTCTCGCTCTTCATGCACGGAACCCCCAGCCACACGACCTGTGCGCCGTGCTCTCCCGCGATCTCGTAGATCTCGGCGATCCTGCCCTCATACGCCTCGCGCCATGCGTCGGTGCCAAAGTCCAGCGCCTGCTCGTCAAACGTGTAGCTATAAGCGTCGTTTGCGCCAAAAAGCGCGAATATCAGCAGATTTTGCGGGCGATTTTCTAGGCTTGCTAGCGCCGCATTTAGCTCCTCGCTCCAGTTGTAAAATTTCTTATTTGTTAGCCCCGTGCTTGCTCTTGCCATATTTTTGATTGAGATTTTGCTCGTTTTTAGCGCATTTTCAAAGCCCCAGCCAAAGCCTTGCATTATGGAGTCGCCTATCAAAATAACACCTAAATTTTCATTTAGCTCGATATCAAAAGTCGCGGATTTATTTGTTTTGCTCGGAGCGCTCGGCGTTAAATTTGAGGCTAGCGAGCTGTTTTTATCTAAATTTAAAGCGGTTTTAGCTGGTAATTGAGCTGTTTGCGCAGTCAAATTTACATCTTTTACCGTGCCGATACTAGGCGTTAAATTTTGCGTATTTTGAGTGTTTAAATTTGCCGGTTCGATTTGCGAGGCGGTTAAATTTTGCTCCATTTTAGGGCTAGTTGCGACCTGTTTTTTATCGCCCGAAAAAATACCCATAAGTTTATCGATAGCAGATTTTGCGCTCTGCAAGCCGTCCTCTGCCGCGCTTATAAATTTATCGCTCAGCGCCATCGCTCGCTCGTCCGTGATGAAAAAATCCTTTTGGTATTTGGCTTCGTAGTAGTTTGACAGCGGTCTCAAAAATAGCGCAATCAGCGTAAAAAACGCGATAAATACCCCAAAAAACGCTCTCATTAAAATCCTTGATATATAAAGTTAGGCATACCAGGCGGCATCAAAAAGTAAATAATTATCCCAAAAATCGCCAAAAAAACGGCTGAAAAAATAACGTTTATATTTTCAAAAAATTTGACCAACAGCGGATAAACATCAAGCGCGGCGTATAAAAATACGAACACAAAAACGCCCGCAAATAGCGCACAAATCGCAAGAAGCTCGCCGCCGGAGTTTCTAAAAATAGCTCCGATGTAGCGCACCGCCCCCTCAAAATCCATCGTGAAAAACACCCAAACCATACTCACGAAAATAAACGTAAAATATCGCCCCAGCATCGCCGAGTTTAGCCATTTGCGCTCGCTGGTTAGATTTAAAAACACGACGCCAAGGCCGTGGATGAGCCCCCAGAGCAAAAAGCTAAGCCCCGCTCCGTGCCAGATGCCAGAGATCGCAAAAACTAGCATCACGTTTAGCTGCGTCTGTACCGCCGTGCCGTGACTACCTCCCAGCGGGAAATAGACGCACTCTTTAAAAAAATTCATGAGGCTGATGTGCCAATTTTGCCAGAAAATTTTTAAATTTCGCGCCGTAAAAGGGCGGTTGAAGTTTTGCGGTAAAACAAAGCCACACATGAGCCCTAGCGCCGTCACGAAGTCCACGTAGCCGCTAAAATCGGCGTAAAGCAGCACGCTGTAGCCAAAAAGCGCGCCAAGAAGCTGCGAGGCGGGTAGGGTGGGCGCGGCGAAAACGGGATTAACTATCTCGAAAAGATGGTTTGCGACGATGATTTTTTTAAAAAGCGCGGAGCACAAAAGCGCGAATATGGCGGGGCTAGCGCGAAAAACCTTGGGCGAATTTAGCGTCTCGAAAAAGGGCTTTGGCCGCAAAATCGGACCCGAAATAATCGCGGCAAAAAAGCTAAGAAAAATCAGCGTATCAAGGTAGCTAGGCGCCTCTAGTTCGCCCTCTCGCACGGCTTTTAGCAGCAAAATGCTCATAAACGAATAAAACGAAATGCCAAGCGGAAGCGCGATGGTTTCAAGCCTCATGACGCCAAATTTGATCGTAAAATAGCCGCCGTATTTAAAAAACGCAAGCGCACAAAGCACGAAAATAATGCCCGCGGCAAAAGGAATAGCAGAGTCTTTGCTCTGAGCCGCCCTTGCGAAAAGAAAAATCGCGGTGCTAAAGATAAAATTTATGATTAAAAACTTAAGCCCGAACGAGGCCAAAAACAGGTAAGAAAAGGCGAGTAAAACGATTTTTTGTAGGTGCGGGCGCATGTTTAAAAAATAATAAATCGGCCAAAAAATAAAAAAGCACAAGCCAAATTCTATGGAAAAAAGATTCATATACCGCCTAATTTTTTGCGTAATTATATAAAAAAATGATTTTGGGTTGGGTTAAATTTACGTTTGACGGGAATTTAAAATTTACTTGCTGTTTTGCGAGAATTTTAAATTTGAGTCCATAACGGCTCAAATTTGCTTGGATTAAATTTGCTTCCAAATTTGAGCCCTAAAGTCGCTCGCCGTCTTGCGTAAATTTGACGGAAATTTAAAGCCGCTCTATCGCTGCCAGTACGTTTGCCGCGTCGTTTGCGGGCTCGGCTACGTCGTTAAATCTTTTTACGACTTCGCCGTTTTTGATGATCAGCGTTTGGCGGCGGTAAAATTTCTTACCGTCGTTCGTGGTAAAGGTTTGTAAATTTAGCGGGGATTCTAGCTCGAAGTTTTCGTCGCTCAAAAAGATAAAATTTGCGTCTACGCTTTGTTTAAACTCGTTCATCTTTTCTATGCTTTGAGAACCGACGGCTATTAGCATAAAGCCTAAAGACTCGAGCTTTGCAAGGTTTTCTTGATAGGCTTTGCACTGAAGCGTGCAGCCGGTTAATCCCTTTAAATCCTTTAAATTTTCTGGTAAAAACTTCCCGCTCTCGCCCATTTTGGGATAGGTAAAAACGATGCAGTTTTTGCCGCTCGTTAGCTCGTCAAATTTGACCGAATTTGCATTTATATCTTTCATTGCGTCCTCTTTGCGTGTGAATTGTTGAAAAAATAGACTAAAAATAGCACCGTAAAGCTTATAAACAGCATAATCGCCGAATAAACGTGCGCCTTAGTATAGTCCATGAGCTCGACGGCCTCGTAGATGGCGATGCTGGCGACTTTTGTCTTATCTCCGACGCTACCGCCTATCATCAGCACGACGCCAAACTCGCCCAAAGTATGCGCGAAACTTACTATGAGAGCGGTTAGAAGCGAGGGTTTGATGTTTGGCAAGGCGACTCTAAAAAGCGTCTCCCATTTGCCTTTGCCTAGCGAGTAGCTCGCCTCAAAAAGGCTCTTTGGCAGGCTCGCAAAGCCAGCCTGAAGCGGCTGAAACATAAATGGCAGCGAGTAAATGCAGCTAGCGATGATGAGGCCTGAGAAGTTAAAAACCAAGCGTATATCAAAGGTTTCCTCAAAAAATTTGCCTAAAAAATTATAAGGCGAGAGAAAAACCAGCATATAAAAACCCAGCACTGAAGGCGGCAGCACGAGAGGTAGCGAGATCACGGCTTCTAGCACGGGTTTAAATTTAAAACTCGCGCGGCTGAGCCAAAACGCAACCGGCAACACGAGAAAAAACAAGATCGCAGTCGAGATAAAAGCAAGCTTTAGCGAGAGGTAAAAGGGCGTAAAATCTATATTCATTTCGGCTCGCTTTGCGGGTAAATTTGATCGTTTCGCTCGCCAAATTTGTCGTTTTCGCTACCGCTTTTTTGCAAATTTAACCCAAACGCCTTGGCGCTTATCGACGCTTCGTCACCCGCTTTTAAATTTGCAGCTTCTGCGGCGCTTAGCGCTACTTCGCAAAGCTGCTGACCGACGGAAACGACGGCTACGTAGATGGCGTCGCGCTTTGAGATCTCTAAAATTTTTGCCGGCAGGCTAAATTTCTGCGAGCCGCTGTGGCGCAAAAATATCTCGCCAGGGCTGCCTTCTTGCGCGATTTTACCGCCCTCTAGCACGAAGACTTTGGACGCGAGTTTGTAGATCTCCGCGACGTCGTGGCTAACCAAAATCGTCGTCATATCAAACTCGGCGTGCACCTTAGCAAGGTAGTCTTGCAGCTTTTCGCGCATGGCGTTATCAAGCGCGGAGAGCGGCTCGTCGAGGAGTAAAATTTCTGGCTTTCGCATGAGAGCGCGGGCTAGGGCGGCGCGCTGCTTTTGGCCGCCGGAGAGCTGCGAGATGGCGGCGTTTTCTAGCGAGCTCATCTCGACAAGACCCAGCAGCTTGCGCGCTAAATTTACGTCGTTATTTGCAAAAAGCAGATTTTTCATCACGTTCATATTCGGAAAAAGCGCGTAGTCTTGAAATAAAAATCCGATATTTCGGCTTTGCGGCGGAGTGAAGTTTTTACCGTCAAAAAGCGTCCGTCCGCCTGCTTTTATCGTTCCGCTATCAGGCGTTTCAAAGCCCGCGATCAGGCGCAAAAGCGTCGTTTTGCCGCTGCCGCTTTTGCCGTATAGAGCTACGAATTCGCCTTTTTTTACGTTCAAATTTACGTCTAGATCAAATTTCCCGTTTGCGCCGTTTAGGCTTTTTATGCAGTTTAGTTCTATCATGCGATGTAGAGCGAGGTTGCCTTGATGTAGGCGTAAATTTGATCGCCGAGCGTTAAATTTAGCCGCCTTAGCGATGCCGTCGTGATGATGCTTTCAAACTCAAACTCGCCCGCGTTTAGATGCAGCGAGCTCGTGATTTGTCCTTTTTGGATGTTTGAAATCTCGGCTTTTATCTCGTTTGAGACCGAGCAGTTTAAAAGCGGGGAGGTAGCGACGAATACGTCCGAGCTTTTAAAGCCTAGCCGAACTTCGTCGCCGATTTTTAAATTTTGTAGATTTTCCAAAGAGAGCATTTTTAGGCTTAAATTTTCGGCGCTAAACTCAAAAACGCTAACGCCGTCATTTTGCTCTATCGCCGAAATTTTAGCCTTTATCACGGGACGACGTATCCGAATTTTCTAAAGATTTCCTTCGCGCGGTCGCTTCTGATGAAGTCGTAGAAAGCCTTGGCTTCAGGATTGTTTTCGCCGTGTTTTAGGATAACCATGCCTTGATCGATCGGTGTGTAGAGTGCAGGATCGATGAGGATAAAGTTTTTGCCCTCTTTATACTCGGCCATTTTTTCATTGTGCATTGCAGAAGCCGCGATAAATCCGACGTCAGCAGCGCTTAGAGCTTGGCTTAGAGCCTCGCCGATAGATTTTGCTAGGACGATGTTTTTCTCGACTTTATCGTAGATGCCCGCTTTTTTTAGAGCCTCGATGCTAGCCTTGCCGTACGGAGCGGTTTCAGGATTTGCGATCGCGATGGCTTTTAGGCCTTCTACCGCGTTTATGCCTTTGGCTAGGTCGATATCTCTGATCGTAAATAGAGCAAGCGCGCCCTGAGCATAAACTACAGGCTCGGTTACGGCAAATTTAGTGTCGTATAGATCCTCTACGAATTTCATATTTGCAGCCATGAAAACGTCGGCAGGAGCGCCGTTTTTGACCTGGGTAGATAGCGCGCCGCTAGCTCCTAGAGTGACGGTTACATTGGTGTCGGGATTTGATTTGGCAAACTCAGCCTTTAGCTCGTCAAACGCGTAAGTGACGTTTGCTGCGGCAAATACGTTGATCTTGCCTGCGTTTAGGTTAAAAGCGGCGAGAGCCGCGAAGACTAACGAAAAAAATGTTTTTTTCATTTTTTATACTCCTACTATGATTTGACTTGCTTTGATTATAGCGGTGAGCTCGTCGCCCACACCGATGCGCATTTGCATCGCGCTTTCTTTGGTGATGATAGAGGTTATCGTCTGATGATTGCTGATTTCTAGTACGATTTCGGCGTTTACGGAGCCGATTTTAGCCTCGATAACGCGTCCTTTTAGTAAATTTGCCGCGCTTAGTTTTAGATTTTCCTCTTTTGCGAGCATTACGCTTGGAGCTTTAAAGATAAATACGACCTTTTTGCCGACCTTTAAATTTAGATTTTTTTCAGACTCGACCGTGACGTTAGCGCGTAAAATTTCGCCGTTTGAGAGTTTGGCACTGATTTGCGAATTTACCGCGCCCGTTTTTACGTCCGTGATCTCGCAGCTTAGTTGGTTTCGCGCGCTTAGACTCATACTCATGCGCTGTAAATTTAAAATTTCGTTCGTATCGACGTTTATATTTGAACAAACTTTTTCTAAAAATATCTTTTGGCTTTCCAGCATCGCGTCGTATAGCGCGATCATCTTTTTGCCGTAGGGCGTGAGCTCCGAGCCGCTGTTTTTCTTGTTGCCTTCGGCTCTTGCGATTAGCGGTTCGTCCGAGCGGTTATTTAGAGCGTCAAGGCTGTCCCATGCGTTTTTGTACGAGATGCCGACGTACTCGGCCGCTTTTGTTATGCTTTTGGTGTGTTCGACGGCCTTTAAAAGCTCTATATGTTTAGCCAGCACCGATACGCCGCTATCTAAAAATAGCTCTAAACTAACGTCTGCTTTCATGAAAATCCCCCAAATTCTATCAATATAAAAAAATAATTTGCTAGAAAGTATATTTAAATATATATGAAAAATAACTTAAACAAACTTCGTAATACCGGGCATTTTGAAATTTATAAATTTAAAAGCTACATTGAGATAAAATCTCAGGTTACTGCCTTTGCAGACTTGAAATTCGGAGATTCGATGAGAAAATTTTTACTCTCTTTTTTGCTTTTTTTTAGTTGCGTTTTTGCCGAACAAACGCAGGAAAAGGGCGAATTTGACGACGAATTTACCCAGCCTAGCGAGATTTTCGATCCGCTTAGCGGCTATAATAGAATGATGACGGGATTTAACGATTTTATGTACGTAAACGCCATCCATCCTGCGATAAAAGGTTATAACTACGTAGTGCCCGAGGCTGCTAGAACTGCGGTGGGGAACTTTTTTGACAACCTTTTATATCCCGTTCGCTTCGTAAACAACCTCTTGCAGTTTAAATTTAGCGAGGCGGGCGAAGAGACGCTGAGATTTTTGGCAAACACTATCATTGGCTTTGGCGGGCTAACCGACGGCGCGAAATACTACAATCTGCAACGCCATGACGAGGACTTCGGCCAGACGCTTGGATACTGGGGCGTTGGTAGCGGCTTTCACGTGGTTTTGCCGTTTATCGGACCCTCAAATTTACGCGATATCGTCGGTCTAGTCGGCGATTATTATCTCGATCCCGTCAGTTACGTAAAACCGGCGCTAGACTCCTTTGCGATAAAAACTTTCCGTCAGGGCAACCTTTTGTCTTTACATCCAGATGCTTACGACAATCTTAAAAAAGACGCGATCGATCTGTATCCGTTTCTACGCGACGCATACGAACAGCGCCGAAATCATTTAATAAAGGAATAAAATGAAGTTTTTAAAAATCATTCTGCTTGCGTTTTTTAGCGCGGTTAGCCTCTTTGCGATCAGCGAGGAGCAGATAAAACCTACGATGCAAAAAGCGACGCAAGACGCTATCGAGGTGCTAAAAAACGCAAATTTGAGCAAAGACGAGAAAATAAGCAAAATTTTCGCCGTTTTTGACCCGTATTTCGACTACGAACAGATGTCAAAGATCGCCCTAAGCAAGCGCTACAACAACCTAAGCGCCGGGCAAAAGGTCAAATTTAACAAAGCTTTTGAAGAGAGATTAAAATCAAGCTACGTCGATAAGCTTTTAAGCTACAAAAACCAAACTATAAATTTTAAAGACGTAACCAAACCGAATGAAAATCGCTACTTTCTAAATGCCGATCTGGTCGGCGAGGACGGCAAAAACTACGGCTTTACGTATAAATTTTACAACGCCAAAGAGCGCGGCTGGCTCATCTACGACGTTGAAATTTTAGGCGTTAGTATCATCCAGACCTACCGCAGTCAGTTTGACAGCCTGATGGAAAACGAGAGTTTTGAAAATTTGCTTAGCAAGCTAAACTCCGTCCAAGCTCCGCAATAAGGCGTTGATGAAGCGGATTTTTAAATTTATCGTCGACTTTCCAAAAAGCGTTATCGCGGGCGTACTAGCCGCGACGCTGGTTTTTGGATATTTTAGCGCCAAGCTCGAGGTGGATGCGTCTACAGAGACGCTGCTACTTGAAAACGATAAAGATCTGGCCGTCTTTAGAGACGTTTCTAAACGCTACGTTAGCCCAAACTACCTAGTTATAGCCTACACGCCAAAAAACGATTTGCTCGCGCCTTCCACGCTTAAAAAGATAGAAAATTTAAGCCGCGAACTAGAAAAAAACGAGCTCGTATCAAGCGTTATTTCGGTACTAAATATCCCGCTGCTTCAAAGCGGAACTAACGATCTTGGCGAGCTAGTTAAGCACGTACCAAGCCTTGCCGATGCCGATATAAACAAAACTCTAGTGCGCCGCGAGTTTGCAGATAGTCCGCTATATACGAACAACCTCGTTAGTCGCGACCTAAAAACTACGGCGATCGTGTTAAATTTAAAGACCGACGAGAAATATCAAAGCATACTAAACGAGCGAAATGCTCTGCTAAACGCCAAACTTGAGGGCAACATCACAAGCGAGCAAAAACAGCGCCTAAGCGCCGTAAATGCGCAGTTTAAAGCTCACCGCGACGAAGCTCGTATAAAAGAACACGCCGCGATCGAGCAGATCCGCGAGACGATAGCGAAATTCGGCGGAGGCGAGAGCCTGTTTTTAGGCGGGGCAAATATGATCGCCGACGATATGGTGAGCTTCGTGCGCTCGGATCTTGCGACCTACGGCATCAGCGTGACTCTGCTTTTGGTCTTTTGTCTTTGGCTGTTTTTTAGGCAGATTCGCTACATCGTTATGCCGATTTTTATCTGCGTGATTAGCGTTATTTGGGCGAGCGGGCTGTTTGGGTTTTTCGGCTGGGAGATTACCGTCATCAGCTCAAACTACATCGCACTTCAGCTCATCATCACGATCTCGGTCGTTATTCACCTGATCGTGAGCTACCGCGAGTTTTGCATCACAAAGCCGCATCTTAACAACCGTCAGCTAGTCTATCTCACGCTGCGCGATAAGGCCAGCCCGTCGTTTTTTGCGATATTTACGACCGTTATCGGCTTTTTGTCACTTGCGCTTTCGGATATCAAGCCTATCATAATGCTTGGAATCATGATGAGCGCGTCGATCTCTATCTCGCTAGCGCTCGCGTTTTTGTTATTTGGGTCTGCGACGGCGCTGATGCCAAAGCTTGCTCCCGTTAGGACGTTTGAGGATAAATTTAGCTTTACCAAGCACTGCGCCGCATTTGCGCTAAATCACAGCCGCGCCGTTTACGCGATTAGCATTGCGGTGCTTATTTTCGGGCTTTACGGTATCTCAAAGCTAAAAGTCGAAAACAGCTTTATAAGCTATTTTAAAGATACGACCGAAATCCACAAAGGCATGCAGGTAATCGATACGAAGCTAGGCGGCACGGTGCCGGTCGATATATTGATCAAATTTAACAAGCCTAAATTTGAGCAAAGCGCGGCTAAAAACGAGCCTAAAGACGAATTTGACGACGAATTCGCCGCTAGCGCGAACGAGGATAAGTATTGGTTTAATCAGCATAAAATCGACGTCGCGAAAAAGGTGCATAACTATCTAGAAAACAAGCGCTTCGTAGGGCACGCCAGCAGCCTAAACACCGTCGTAAAGGTCGTCGAGCGTATCACGCAAAAGCCCGCCGACGGCCTCATGCTCTCGATCCTATACGAACAGATCCCGCAAAAATACAAAGACATCATCCTAAGCCCCTATGTAAGCATAAAAGATAACGAGCTTCGCTTTACGGCGCGAACCCTTGATAGCGACGACGCGCTACGCAGGGACGAGTTTTTGCGCGAGCTTAGAACCGACATCGCAAATTTGATCGCAAACGACAACGCAAGCGTGCAAGTTAGCGGCGCGATGGTGCTTTATAATAACCTCCTTCAAAGCCTCATCGCCTCACAGGTCGATTCTTTCGGTTTTGTCATCTTGTCGCTTTTTATCGTTTTTTGCATTATTTTTAAAAGCATTAAGCTCGCCGCCATCGCTATCGCGTCAAACTTGATCCCGCTTTGCGCGGTGTTTGGCGTCATGGGCGTGATGGGTATCCCGCTTGATATCATGAGCATTACGATAGCAGCTATCAGCATAGGCATCGGCGTGGACGACATCATCCACTACATCCACCGTCTAAAAATCGAGCTTCGCAGCAAAAACGTCGCCGAGTCGATCAAGGCCTCGCACGCAAGTATCGGCTACGCGATGTACTACACCTCGTTTGCGATCATTCTGGGCTTTAGCATAATGGTAACTAGCAACTTTATCCCGACGATATATTTCGGACTTTTGACTGATCTTGTTATGATAATGATGTTGCTGGGGGCGCTGGTGCTGCTGCCGACACTAATCAAAACCTTTTACCGCGTTAAAAATTCCCCATAAACGACGGATTTCAAGCTTTAAAATTTTAAACCCGCTTCGGTTACGTATTTCATATACGCGCCCTCGCGGGTTAAAATTTTAAAGTTAAACTACGCCTATTCTGTCTGGAATACTTGTATCATATCTTGCTAAATTTACAAATTTTGCCCACCGAGACCCATATCTTTAAAACGTAAATTTAAAACGTGCGGCGCGATAGCGCCAAATTTAGACCTGCACGCAGTGTAACAACTTCTCACGTCGTAGGGGTTGGGGGATTGTTAATGGGGAAGGGAGCTCTTTTGCTTCGGCTTTGCCTCGCAACTGCTAGCAGAGCGTAATTCAAGCCCCTTTCCTCTTAACATAAAAGCAAGATAGCTTGAAACAATGCGCCAAATTTAAAAACTAAATTTAGTGCCGTCAAGATGCGGGTTTTGGTGCGTAAAATTTACAAATTTGGTTAAATTTGACTTCAAATTTGAGTATAAAAGCTAAGCAAAAATCTGCAAAGAAGTGCTCGAGTGAGAGTTATAAGCGAAGCGCAGCAAGAGGCAAGCCGCTAAAATATATAAAAACTACTCCTTTAAAACCTTCAAAAACGAATACACGTCTCTCACGCCGTCGATGTGCTTGGCATACCAGATCGCGTGTTTTTCTTGCTCTATATCGGTGATGATACCCGTAAATACGACGTTGCATTGCACTACGCTTACTCTTACGCTTGTGCCGCTGATTATGCTATCTTTAAAAAAGCTATTTTTTAGTTTTAGCATTATGGCGAGGTTACTCTCGCATTCGCCGCCGTCGCTAGGAAAGCGAATATAGGTGTAAATTTTACTCACGCCGTCGGTGTTTTTGGCTAGCTCTACGAGTTTAGTTTTGTGCTCGTCATCGGGCACCACGCCGATGAGATACACGTCGCCGTAAAAGCTCTCTACGTCCACGTTTAGGTTACTAAGCCCGCTTGAGGCTAAAATTTTAGTCTGGATTTTCGTTTTTATAAATTTATCTTTCGTTATCGAATAGATACCGCGCTCATCTTTGCTGATCTGGTAGGCGTCGTAGACGTTTATGCCCGTTAGCGGCGTCACGGTCGTAAAGAGCTCAAGACAACCGCCGAGGAAAAAAATCGGCGAAAAAATGAGGATGTTTTTTAAAAAAAATCGCGCAAATAGCTTTTTCATCGCCGACCCATAAAATTTTCTCCAAATACTATAGAAATCAAACTAAAATTTATATAAATTTAGTTATAATCGCGCTCATCATCCAACGACGCGGAGGATAAAGCGATCTGGTGGCGCTCGCGGACTTCAAATCCGATGGCGGGGCGGTTGACCGCTTCGCGGGGAGTTCGATTCTCTCATCCTCTCGCCAAAACTTCTACGTTTATTATCTTAAAACAAGCAAAATTCAGCTACAATAAGCCGTTTATATTAAATTAATTTAAGGTTTTTCTTTTGGCTAATTCATCCGCCTCTAAATTTCCTCTCGCACGCGCCGTTTTAGGCAGGATATACGTGGTGCTTTTTGCTACCGCCGTATTTCTGATATGCGCCGCTAGCTTTGGGTTAAATTTAAAATTTGAAGGCGTAAAAGAGGATATTTACGCTGCGAATTCTAACTTTAAAATTTTCCTCAAAGAGCGCGCCTCAATCATAAATAACGAGCTAAGGCTCATCGAGATCTACATCGACGCGCCTGAATTTGACGCAAACGTTATTTTCGACTTTGCCGTAAAAAACAATAATGAATACATGGCCTTTTTCGTCGTAAACGAACGCGGCGAGATAGAGTTTGTCAGCGATGAAAAATTGCGCGACACGTACTCCGCCTTTTTCCTATCAAAGCCTTGGGAAAACGAGCCTGAGGATAAAATTTTAAGATCAGAGTTTATGTTTGACAAAAGCGACGTACCGACGAGACTCGTCGCAAAAAAGATGAAAAACGGCAAAATGGTGGCTACGCTCATACGCTTTACGGCGATTTACGAGGAGTTTGCGCGCGGATACGAGAGGATCGGCGTAAATTCGTTCGCGATAGACAAAAGCGGCAGAATCGTGTTTCACCAAAACCCCGAGCTAGTTTTAGAGCGCAAAAACATCTTTGATCTTTACGACGTGGACGTTGATTATCTAGACAGCGACGAAGTAAAATTTGCAAATTTAAGCTCGCTAAATAGCGAGATTTATTATATCCAAAGAGTTCCCGGGATCGGTTTGGCCGTGGTTTCAAGCTATTCTATGGGTAAATTCGTAAAAGAAAATTTAATATTTTTATTAATCTGCGTTGCATTTTTGGCCGCGGGCGCTATTTTTACGATTCGATACGTCAAATTCGTCAAAAACTCCGTCATAAAGCCAGTTTTATCTATCAAAAATTTAGTCGCAAAAGCCGGCGACGGCGAGGAGATCAAGACCTACGCGAAATTCGGCTCGGTAGAGGAATTTGATCAAATCTCGGACGAGATCGTCAAATTTTAC